>CALKJU010000055.1 GCA_937995535.1 uncultured Alphaproteobacteria bacterium | reverse complement strand
GCGCCGCGGGGGCGCCGTCGTGGCCCGCGGCGGGCGACGGCAGGGGCGTGACGGCCACCGGCATGGCGGTCCTCTCATAGGACGATCAACCTACGAGCTTATCGCCCAGACCGCCGCCACCGGTCAACCGCGGGGCTTTTCGCCAAACTCGCCGCGACTTGCCGCGAACGGGCATCACCCCCGCCGACCCCGTCGGGGAGGTGCGTGACCAACGCCTCGTTGTCACCCTTGAGCTCGCTCGGCGGTCCGAGGCCCGAGGCGGCGGGGCACGCAGGATTCGTCCATGATCGCCCCGCCGCTGGCGGGCTCCCCGGCGCGGCTCAGGCGCGGCCGGCGAGGGTCTCGAAGATCACCAGGGTCGGACGCGGCTGGCCGGGCGCGACATTCCCGGCGAGGCCCAGCGCCACGGCCTGCGAGGTGCGCACCTTGCCCGGCGAGACATAGGTGGCGTTGAAGCTCGCCCGGGCGAGTCGGCCTTCGGCCAGCGCCGCCCACATCTCGCGCATCGACGTGCCGCGCAGGATCATGATGTTGTCCAGGCGCAGCCCGAGCGTCGCGGTGGCGTCGACATTGAGCCACAGGGCGAAGGCGCGGTTCAGCTGACGGATGGCCCGCTCGCCGTCGAGGAGCAGGCAGGGCAGCGGGCAGGCCTCGAGCACGCGCGCGAGATCCTGGGTATTGCCGGCGAGCGCCAGGCGCTCGAGCTGCCCGCGCAGCGTCTGCGCCTGCAGCCGGGCGTGCGAGAGCGCATAGGTCCGCAGGGTCGAGGCAAGGTTGGTGCGCTCGGGCGTCGAGCGCGCGACGTCGTTCACCACCGCCGACACACGGGTCCGCCGCTCGTCGGCCAGCTCCTTGAGATAGCTCCAGAACTCGGGCTCGAGCTTGATCGAGGTGCGCACCTCGCCGACACGCATCGTCTTGCGGATCATCAAGGATCCCCCGCCTGTGCAAAAACGCCGCCGCGCACCATGATACCCGCGTACGGTCCCGATGCCGATTGAGATGCATCATGCGGACCGATAGGTTCACCAAGGGTTAACGCTAACCGGAATTCACCCTGCCGCCGGCGGGGCCGAGGCGAGAGTGACGATGGCGGCCAGCGAGACGACGGTTCCGGCCGGCGAGGCGACCTCCTTGTCGCGGGTGCGCGCTCCCGGCCCCGGCGAGCGGGTGGTCCTACAGACCGCGCCTGGCGTGGCGATCGTGCTGCCCGACGAGGCCTTCGGTCCGGACCAGGCGCGCTATGCGCTGGCGGGCGACGACCTCGTCGTCACGCTCGCCAATGGCGGTGTGCTGGTGCTGGTCGACTTCTTCGCCTTCCCGGGCGAGCCCGCGACCTTGCAGATCGGCGCACAGGCGCCCCGCCCGAGCACGGTGCTGCTGCAGCAGGTCGCCACCATCGACGGCTTGGACGTGCTGCAGATCGGCGACGGCGCGGTCGAGCCGGCCGCCGGACCCGGCGCCGGTCGGCCGGCCAGCGGCGGCGCGACCTTCTCGCCCTACGATCCCGGCGACATCGGCCCGGGGCTGGATCCGCTCGGCCCGCTCGATCCGACGGCACTCGGCTTCGGGGTCGAGTTCGCCGAGCTGGAGACTGGACGCCTCAGCGAGGGCGACGGACTCGCAGCGGCACCGCCACCACCGCCACCGCCCCCGCCACCACCGCCGCCACCACCGCCGCCACCGCCACCACCGCCACCGCCGCCGCCGCCGCCACCGCTGGAGAACGAACCGCCGTCGCTGCGCGTCGCCGCGGACACCGAGGGCGCGCTGTCGGTGACGAGCGACCCGTACCAGCTCCCGGTGGCGCCAGCGTTCCCGCTGATCGGCGAAGGCGACCGGGTGCCCGACCGCGACGTCAACGGCCTCGACCCGCGGCTGGTCACCGGCGACGGCCGCGAGATCGTCATCGCCTTCCACAGCCAGCAATCGACCTTCAAGAACTCCTTCGGCAGCTTCGTGGTGGGTCCGGACGGCAGCTTCGGTGACGTGCGGCTGCTCCTCGCCAACGACACCGACGGCGTGCCCGATCAGACCTACTCTCTCGGCACCGTGCCGGCGGGCGCGACGCTCGGCTTCTTCATCGTGGCGCGGGGCTTCGAGCTCAATGCGCCGGACCTGCTCAGCGGGCCCGGGCGCTTCGAACTGCGCAACGCCGCAGGGGAGCCGGCATCGCTCGGTGACCGCGGCGGCCTGACCCTGGTCAAGATCAACCCGGACGGCAGCGAGGTGACCGTACGTGGCCTGATCTACACCAGCGCCGACGCGACGCCGGAGACGCCGAACGACAATCCGCTCAATCCGGACGGGGTCGGGCACGTCATCTCGGGCCTCGATTCGTCGACGGGCACGATCATCTTCGGCTTCGACGACCAGTCGGCGCGGGGCCGCAGCGACCGCGACTTCAACGACGTGGTGTTCACGCTGCAATATGGCGAGGTGCCGGTCGAGGTCGCGATCAGGCCGGACCTGGCCACGACCCTCGCCGTGGACATCACCGATCCCGACAGCAGCCTGATGAGCGGCGCGCGCGTCGCCGTCACGACCGGCCGGCTCGCCGGCGACCGTCTCGACCTTACCGGGTTCACCGACGGCGACGGCGACGGCCTCCTCGACGGCACCAACATCGCGTTCCGCCAGGTCGACGACGCGACGGTCCAGCTCGCGGGGCTGGACACGGTCGACCGCTACGAGGCGGTGCTGCGCAGCTTGGTCTTCGACAACGACAGCAACACGGCGTTGACCAACCGCACCGTCACCGTGACGGTGACGGACGATCGAGGCGCCGCCAGCGACCCCGCGCAGGTCGTGATCCGCCTCGAGGACCTCCTGATCCTCGGCGGGGACGGCGCCGACCTGCTGACCGGCACGGACCGCGCCGAGGGGATCAAGGGTGGCCGCGGTGACGACCGGATCAGCGGCCGCGGCGGGGACGACATCATCGACGGCGGGGCCGGCAACGACGTGATCGACGGCGGGGCCGGCGACGACATCATCTTCGGTGGCACCGGCAGCGACATCCTCACCGGCGGGAGCGGTGCCGACCGGTTCGTGATCGGGTCGCTGATCTTCGGTACCGAGCGGATCACCGACTTCGACCGCCTGGCGGGCGACCGCCTCGATCTCTCCGACATGTTCGCGACGAGCGACTACCGCCCGGGCGTCTCCGATGCGGCGCAGTATTTCCGGCTCACCGCCGTCGATGCGGACGGCGACGGCGCCGCCGACGACATCCGGGTCGAGGTCGATCTCGACGGCAGCGGCCGCGACTTCACCTTCCAGTCGGTCGCGCTCTTGACCCAGCCGACCGGCGTCACGACGACGACCTCGCCGGACAGCTTCATCAGCACCCAGCCACCCTCGGACGGGGCCACCACCTAGAGGCCGGCTGGCCTGCGGCGTCACGCCTCGGGGCGGCGGCCCGAGGTGCGGCGTTGCTGTCGCCTTGTGGCGCTGGGGACCCCGCTATAGAAACGGCCCGCCTTCCCGACGCCCGACGCGTCGCGATCCGTCTCACGAGGGGGCTCTCGACCATGGCACGCAGGAAGATCGCTCTGATCGGCGCGGGTCAGATCGGCGGGACGCTGGCGCTTCTTGCCGGCCAGAAGGAGCTCGGGGACATCGTCCTGTTCGACGTCGTCGAGGGGATGCCGGCGGGCAAGGCGCTCGACCTCGTCCAGAGCTCGCCGGTCGAAGGCTTCAACGCCACGATCACCGGTACCGGCGACTACGCCGCGATCGAGGGCGCGGACGTCGTGATCGTGACGGCCGGCGTGCCACGCAAGCCGGGCATGAGCCGCGACGACCTGATCGCCATCAATGCCGGCGTGATCCGCACCGTGGCGGAGAACATCAAGCGCTACTGCCCTGCGGCATTCGTGATCGTCATCACCAACCCGCTCGATGCGATGGTCTGGGTGATGCAGCGCCTGTCGGGGCTGCCGCCGGCCCGGGTGGTCGGCATGGCGGGCGTTCTCGACAGCGCGCGCTTCCGCCTGTTCCTCGCCCAGGAGTTCGGCGTCTCCGTCGAGGATGTCACGGCCTTCGTGCTCGGCGGGCACGGCGATACCATGGTCCCGCTGGTGCGCTACTCGACGGTCGCCGGCATCCCCCTGCCGGATCTCGTCAAGATGGGCTGGACCACGCAGGAGCGGCTCGACGCGATCGTCCAGCGGACCCGCGACGGCGGTGCCGAGATCGTCAACCTGCTCAAGACCGGCTCGGCGTTCTACGCGCCGGCCGCGGCCGCGATCGCGATGGCCGAGTCCTACCTCAAGGACCAGAAGCGGGTCCTGCCGTGCGCGGCGCACCTGACCGGCCAATACGGTGTCGACGACCTCTATGTCGGCGTGCCGGTGGTGATCGGCGCGGGCGGCGTCGAGCGGATCGTCGAGATCGCCCTCGACGACGCCGAACGCGCGGCGTTCGACAAGTCGGTGGCCGCGGTCCGGTCATTGTGCGCGGCCGTGAAGCTGTGAGCGGCGCGGCCGAGCGAGGGAGCGCCCGACGGTGAACATCCACGAATATCAGGCCAAGGCCCTGCTCGCCGAGTACGGCGTCAAGGTGCTCGCCGGTCGGGTCGCCTACACGCCGGAGGAGGCCGAGCAGGCGGCGCGCGGCCTCGGCGGCGACGTCTGGGTCGTCAAGGCGCAGATCCACGCCGGCGGGCGCGGCAAGGGCGGCGGGGTCAAGCTCGCCCGCTCGGTCGAGGAGGTCCGCCAGCTCGCCAACGACATGCTCGGCATGCAGCTCGTCACCCACCAGACCGGACCGCAGGGCCGGCTGGTCAAGCGGGTCTATGTCGAGAGCGGCTGCAAGATTGCTCGCGAACTCTATCTCGGTGCCGTCATCGACCGGGCGACCTCGCGTATCACGCTGATGGCGTCGACCGAGGGCGGGGTGGAGATCGAGGAGGTCGCCGCGCAGCACCCGGAGAAGATCCTCAAGGTGGCGATCGACCCGGCGACCGGCTTCCAGCCGTTCCATGGCCGCCACCTCGCCTATGGGCTCGGGCTGAAGGGCGCCGAGGTCAAGAAGGCGGTCACCTTCATGAAGGGACTCTACGACTGCTTCGTGCAGCGTGACGCCAGCCTGGTCGAGATCAACCCGCTCGTGGTGACCGCCGACGGCGACCTGGTCGCTCTCGACGCCAAGATGAACTTCGACAGCAACGCGCTCTACCGGCAGCCCAAGGTGACCGAGCTGCGCGATCTCGACGAGGAGGATCCGCGCGAGATCGAGGCCAGCCGGCATGAGCTCAACTACATCAAGCTCGACGGGAACATCGCCTGCATGGTCAACGGCGCCGGGCTGGCCATGGCGACGATGGACATCATCAAGCTCGCCGGCGGCTCGCCGGCCAACTTCCTCGACGTCGGCGGCGGGGCGACCAAGGAGCGGGTCACCGCGGCCTTCAAGCTCCTGCTCTCCGATCCCAACGTCGAGGGCGTGCTGATCAACATCTTCGGCGGCATCATGCGCTGCGACGTGATCGCCGAGGGCGTGGTGGCCGCCGCGCGGGAGGTCAACCTGACCGTTCCCCTGGTCGTCCGCCTCGAGGGCACCAACGTCGATCTCGGGAAGAAGATCATGGCCGATTCTGGCCTGCCGATCATTCCGGCCGACGATCTCGCCGACGCCGCGGCGAAGATCGTCGGCGCCGTCGAGGGGGCCGCCTGATGGCGATCCTCATCGACGCCGCGACCAAGGTCATCTGCCAGGGCTTCACCGGCGCGCAGGGCACCTTTCATTCCGAGCAGGCGATCGCTTACGGCACGCGGATGGTGGGTGGCGTGACCCCCGGCAAGGGCGGCGAGACCCATCTCGGTCTGCCGGTGTTCGACACGGTGCGCGAAGCGCGCGCCGCGACCGGCTGCGACGCGACCGTGATCTATGTGCCGGCGCCGTTCGCCGCGGACGCGATCCTCGAGGCCGTCGATGCCGAGGTGCCGCTGATCGTGTGCATCACCGAGGGCATCCCGGTCCTCGACATGGTCGCCGTCAAGCGCGCGCTGGCCGGATCGCGGAGCCGCTTGGTCGGCCCGAACTGCCCGGGGGTGATCACGCCCGGGGCGTGCAAGATCGGGATCATGCCCGGCCACATCCATCGTCCCGGCAAGGTCGGGATCGTCTCACGCTCCGGCACGCTGACCTACGAGGCGGTGGCGCAGACCACCGCGGTCGGCCTCGGCCAGTCGACCTGCGTCGGGATCGGCGGCGATCCCGTCAAGGGCATGGAGTTCATCGACGTGCTCGAGCTGTTCCTGGGCGACCCGCAGACCGAGGCGATCGTGATGATCGGCGAGATCGGCGGCACCGCCGAGGAGGAAGCCGCCGAGTTCCTGAAGGACTCGGGAACGCGCAAGCCGGTGGTCGGGTTCATCGCCGGGCGCACCGCACCGCCTGGACGGCGGATGGGCCATGCCGGCGCCATCATCTCCGGCGGCAAGGGCGGTGCCGAGGAGAAACTCGAGGCGATGCGCCGGGCGGGCATCCACGTGGTCGAGAGTCCGGCGGGCATCGGCACCGCCATGTCGAGGGCCTTGGGGGGCTGACGCGCTCCGGCAACGGGGCGTCTCGGGCAGGAGCGAGGTAGAGCCATGGCGACGCGACGCGAGCTCGAGCAGACCTCCTTCCTTTACGGCGGCAACGGCCGGTTCATCGAGGACCTGTATGGCCGCTACATCGCCGATCCGGGCAGCGTCGACGCCAGCTGGCGCGCCTATTTCGACGCGCTCGAGCCGGAGAACCGCGACCTGTTCGTGCGCGCCCGCGCCGCCTTGAGCCGCCCGCCCGTCGCCGGCGGGCTGGTCGCCGCCAACCGTAACGTCCCGTTCGCACCGGGCGCCGAAGATGCCAGCGCCCGGGCCGTCATCCGTGACCACCTGCGGGTCATCATGCTGATCCGCGCCTACCGCGTGCGCGGGCACCTGATCGCCGAGCTCGATCCGTTGGGCCTGACCGGCAACGCGCATCACCCCGAGCTCGACTACAAGACCTACGGCTTCACCGACGCCGACCTCGATCGCGAGTTCTATCTCGACTATGTGCTGGGCCTCGAGACGGCGACGCTGCGCCAGATCATGGCGGTGCTGCGACGCACCTACAGCAGCACCGTCGGCATCGAGTTCATGCATATCCAGGATCCGGAGCAGAAATCCTGGATCCAGGCGCGCATCGAGGGCACCGCCGGGCTGTTCGACACCTCGGCCGAGGAGAAGCGCGAGATCCTCGAACAGCTCACCGAGACCGAGGGCTTCGAGCAATTCCTGCACGTGAAGTTCCCGGGCACCAAACGCTTCGGCCTCGACGGCGGGGAGAGCGCCATTCCCGCCCTCGAGACGATGATTCGCACCGCGGCCGAACTCGGCGTCGACGAGATCGTGCTCGGCATGCCGCATCGCGGCCGCTTGAACGTGCTCGCCAACGTGATGGGCAAGCCCTACGCCGCGATCCTCAACGAGTTCCAGGGCGGCGTCGCCGACGACGAGGTGCTCGGCTCCGGCGACGTCAAGTACCATCTCGGCACCTCCACCGATCGCGTGCTCCCGGACGGACGCCAGATCCATCTCTCGTTGACCGCCAACCCGTCGCACCTCGAGGCGGTCAATCCGGTCGTGATGGGCAAGGTGCGCGCCAAGCAGCGCCAGAAGGGCGACACCGAGCGATCGCGGGTGATGGGCGTGCTGCTGCACGGCGACGCCGCCTTCATCGGCCTCGGCGTCGTGCACGAGTGCCTGGAAATGATGGACCTGAAGGGCTTCCGCATCGGCGGGGTGATCCATCTGATCATCAACAATCAGATCGGCTTCACGACCAGCCCGGCCTATTCGCGCAGCTCGCCCTACCCCTCCGACATCGCCCGCGGCGTGCAGTGCCCGGTGTTCCACGTCAATGGCGACGACCCGGTGGCGGTCACCCACGTCGCCCGCCTCGCCACGCAGTTCCGGCAGCAGTTCAAGAAGGACGTGGTGATCGACCTGTGGTGCTACCGGCGCCACGGGCACAACGAGGGCGACGAGCCGGGCTTCACGCAGCCGCTGATGTACAAGAAGATCGCCCAGCATCCGACGACCCGACAGATCTATGCCAAGGCGCTGGAGGGCTCGGGCGTGCTGCGTCCCGGCGAGGCGCAGGAGATGCTCGACACGTTCCAGCGGCAGCTCGAAGCCGCGTTCGAGGCCTCGCGCGGCTACAAGCCCAACCGGATCGACTGGCTCGAGGGCGCATGGCGCGGGCTGCGCGCGGCGCCGCTGGAGTACGAGCGCGGCAGCACTGCGGTGCCGCTCGAGACGCTGCAGGACCTGGGCCTGCGGATGACCACTCTGCCGGACACGCTGCAGGTCCATCCGCGGCTCAAGCGCGTCATCGCGGCCCGCCGCGCGGCGATCGAGTCCGGCGTGGGCATCGATTGGGCGACCGCCGAGCACCTCGCCTTCGCGAGCCTGCTGGTCGAGGGCTTTCCGGTGCGGCTGTCGGGCGAGGACTGCGGGCGCGGCACCTTCAGCCAGCGCCACGCCGCGATCTACGACCAGACCACCGAGGAGCGCTACGTCCCGCTGTCGCATCTGCGCCCGGGTCAGGCCAGCTTCGAGGTCATCGACAGCATGCTGTCGGAGGAGGGCGTGCTCGGCTTCGAGTACGGCTACAGCCTCGCCGATCCCAACTGCCTCACGATCTGGGAGGCCCAGTTCGGCGACTTCGCCAACGGGGCGCAGGTCTATTTCGACCAGTTCATCGCCGCCGGCGAGAGTAAGTGGCTGCGTATGTCGGGCCTCGTCTGCCTGCTGCCGCACGGCTACGAGGGCCAGGGCCCGGAGCACAGCTCGGCACGGCCGGAGCGCTGGCTGCAGCTCTACGCCGAGGACAACATCCAGGTCGTCAACTGCACCACGCCGGCGAATTTCTTCCACGTCCTGCGCCGGCAGCTGCACCGCGACTTCCGCAAGCCGCTGCTCGTCATGACCCCGAAATCGCTGCTGCGCCACAAGGGCTGCGTCAGCACGCTCGCGGAGATGGGCCCGGGCACGAGTTTCCACCGGGTGATGTGGGAGCAGCCGCCGAGCCCGGCCGACGCCGGCATCGAGCGGGTGATCCTGTGCAGCGGCAAGGTCTTCTACGACCTCGAACAGGCACGCGACGAGCGTGGACTGAAGGGCAAGGTGGCACTCGTCCGAATGGAGCAGCTGGCGCCCTTCCCCGAGAATGTGATGACCGAGGAGCTGCAGCGCTATCCGCGCACGGCACGCTACGTCTGGTGCCAGGAGGAGCCGCGCAACATGGGCGCCTGGTTCTTCGTCGCGCCGCGGCTGGAGAACCTCATGGAGGCGATCGGCGTCGAGCAGCGTCGCCTCGTCTATGCCGGGCGCAAGCCCTCGGCCTCGGTCGCGACCGGCTTCCACGCCCAGCACGAGCGCGAGCAGCGGCAGTTGGTCGAGGACGCGCTGGTCGGCTGAGTGAGCGGGCGCGGCGGATCCGGGAAAGGGCTGGAGATGGCGATCGAGATCAAGGTGCCGACGCTCGGTGAGTCCGTCACCGAGGCGACGGTGGCGCGTTGGCTCAAGGCCGCCGGTGAGGCGGTCGCCGCCGACGAGCCGCTGGTCGAGCTGGAGACCGACAAGGTCTCGCTCGAGGTGCCGGCGCCGGCGGCCGGTGTTCTGGCCGAAGTGCTGGTCGCCGAAGGCAGCGACGTCGCGGTCGGGACGCTGCTCGGCCGCATCGAGGAGGGCACGGGCGCGGCGCCGAAGGCCAAGCCCGCCGAGCGCAAGGCCGAGCCGGCGGCCACGAAGGCGGTGGCGCCCGCACCGGCCGCCGGCGACGGAGCGGCCAAGGCCGGGCCGGCGGCGCGCAAGATCGCTGCCGAGAAGGGTCTCGACCTCGCCGCCGTGCCGCCGACCGGCCCCAAGGGCAACGTCACCAAGGGCGACGTGCTGGCGGCCGAGGCCAAGCCGGCGGCCGCGGCCGCCCCGGCCTCACCGATCCCGGCTCCGCCCGCTGCCGCCCGCCCCTCGGCCCCGGGCCGCGAGGAGCGGGTGCGCATGACGCGGCTCAGGAAGCGCATCGCCGAGCGGCTCAAGGAGGCGCAGAACACCGCGGCGATGCTGACCACCTTCAACGAGGTGGACATGAGCACCGTGATGGCCCTGCGGACCGCCTACCAGGACGGCTTCACCAAGAGGCACGGCGTCAAGCTCGGCTTCATGTCGTTCTTCGTGAAGGCCTGCATCGAGGCGCTCAAGGCCTTCCCGGCGGTCAACGCGGAGATCGACGGCGATGAGATCGTCTACAAGCATTTCTACGACATCGGGGTGGCGGTCAGCACCGACCACGGCCTCGTCGTGCCGGTGCTGCGCGACGCCGACGCGCTGAGCCTCGCCGAGATCGAGAAACGGATCGGCGATCTCGGCAAGCGTGCGCGCGAGGGCAAGCTCGCCATGGACGAGCTGACCGGCGGCACGTTCAGCATCACCAATGGCGGGATCTTCGGCTCGCTGATGAGCACGCCGATCCTCAACCCGCCGCAGTCGGGCATCCTCGGCATGCACAAGATCCAGGACCGGCCGATGGCGGTGGCCGGCAAGGTCGAGATCCGGCCGATGATGTACCTGGCGCTCAGCTACGACCACCGCATCATCGACGGCCGCGAGGCGGTGAGCTTCCTGGTCCGCGTCAAGGAGTGCATCGAGGCCCCGGAGCGGATGCTGCTGGACGCGTGAGGGGTTGGTCGGGCGCTGGGCTTCACCGGCAAGGCTCCCCCGCGGCGCGTAACGGCGACCCTATCTCGTGAGCAAGGCCACATCGAGGTCGCGCGGGGCAGCCGCCGGCCGCCCGCCATGCTCAGCTTCGGCGACCTGCTCGCCTAGGCGCTGGCGCGCCACCTCGACGCGCCCCTCTTGTTCGAGGGCGACGAGTTCAGCAAGACGGACGTGACGGTGGCGCTGGCCGCATCGGCCCGCCGCGAGCCAGGGGGAATGGTGATGGCCGAGCCGAGCTTCGATGTGGTCGTCATCGGCGGCGGCCCGGGCGGTTACGTCTGTGCCATCAAGGCGGCCCAGCTCGGCATGAAGGTCGCCTGCGTCGAGAAGCGCGGCACGCTCGGCGGCACCTGCCTCAATGTCGGCTGTATCCCGTCCAAGGCGTTGCTCCACTCCTCCCATCTCTACGAGCAGGCGGCGGCCGGCCTGCGCCACCATGGCGTCAAGATCCAGGGTGTGGCCCTCGATCTCGGTGCCATGCTCGACAACAAGGACAAGGTGGTCGAGGGCCTGACCAAGGGTATCGAGGGGCTCTTCAAGAAGAACAAGGTCACCTACATCATTGGCAGCGGCCGGATCGCGGCCCCGGGCCGGGTCGAGGTGACGCTGACGAAGGGCGGCACGCAGGAGCTCAACGCCCGGAACATCGTCATCGCCACCGGCTCGGACGTGATGCCGCTGCCCGGCGTCACCATCGACGAGCAGCGGATCGTCAGCTCGACGGGGGCCCTGGATCTGGAAGAGGTGCCGCACGACCTGCTGGTCATCGGCGCCGGCTATATCGGGCTGGAGATGGGCACCGTCTGGCGCCGGCTGGGCAGCAAGGTCACCGTGGTCGAGTTCCTCGATCGGGTGACGCCCGGCATGGACGGCGAGGTCAGCAGGCAGTTCGAGCGGATCCTGAAGAAGCAGGGCCTCGTGTTCCACCTCTCGACCAAGGTCACCGCGGTCGATGCCAAGGGCAAGCGGCTCAACGTGTCGGTCCAGCCGGCGGCGGGCGGCGAGACCAGGGTGCTCGAGGCCGACGTCGTCCTGGTCGCCATCGGACGACGCCCGTACACCGAGGGCCTCGGGCTCGCCGAGGCCGGCGTCGCCTTGGACGAGCGCGGGCGGGTGGTGATCGGCGACGACTTCGCCACCAGCGTGCCCGGCATCTACGCCATCGGCGACGTGGTCCGTGGCGCCATGCTGGCACACAAGGCCGAGGAGGAGGGTGCGGCGCTTGCCGAGCTGCTGGCCGGGCAGAAGCCGCACCTCGACTACGACGCGATCCCCGGGGTGGTCTACACGGACCCGGAGATCGCCAGCGTCGGCAAGACCGAGGAACAGCTCAAGGAGGCCGGTGTCGCCTACAAGGTCGGCAAGTTCCCGTTCATGGCCAACAGCCGGGCCCGCGCCGTGGGCGAGAGCGACGGCTTCGTCAAGCTGCTCACCGACGCCACGACCGATCGCCTGTTGGGTGCCCATATCATCGGGCCGGAGGCCGGAACGATGATCGCCGAGCTGGCTCTCGCCATGGAGTTCGGCGCGTCGGCCGAGGACGTCGCGCGCACCAGCCACCCGCATCCGACGCTATCGGAGGCGGTCAAGGAGGCCGCCCTCGCCGCCTTCTTCAAACCGATCCACATCTGAGCCGCGGGCTCAGCCGCCGATCGTGGCGCGGATCGCCGCGGCGCCGACGCCGAACAGGCCCATGAGCACCGCGCAAGCGACCACGACGCTCAGTACGGCGCCGACGAAGAACAACGCGACCAGGCCGCCGTCCCGTTCCATCAGGCCGAGGCCGAGCAGACCGATGCTGATCCCCGGCAGGGTGTTGCCGAACGGGATCGGGATGAACAGGACGATACCGACGACGAGGCAGACGGCTCCGGCGAGACGTTCGCCGAGCGGAGCGACCAGAGCCGGCAGACGTGGCCGGGTCAGGCGCTCGACGCGTCGGAGCAAGGGTGTCAGCCGCTCGACCACCGTCCGCAGCTTGTCGCGCGGCAGCCGGCGCCCCGCGAGCCAGCGCGGGACGTGCAGCTCGTGCCAGCCGAGCATGAGCTGGATCGCCACCATCATGATCGGCAGGCTGGTGACGATGGAGAACCCGGGCGGGGTGACGGGCAGCATGTTCGGCGCGGCGAAGACCAGCAGCACGGCGCCGAAGGCGCGGTCGCGGGTGGCGTCGATCAGCTCGCCGATGGTGACCTCGGGCGTCCCACCCTCGACCGCGAACTCGCCGAGCAGCCGCGAGAACGCGACCCTCTCCTCGCTCACCGACACCTCCGCCACGGTCGTGGGTCGGGCCATGACCTAGCGGGCGGGGACGGGCGCGACCATCCCGCGGCGGTAGAGTTCGCTGACCTCGCGCCAGCCGCTGGCGGGCAGCGCCCGGCGCAGGGTCTCGGGCAGGACGGCCGCCGAGCGGCGCCCCGGGACCAGCTCGAGGCCCATGCGCCGGAACACCTTGACCACCAGCTCACAGCAGAACGCGGTCCGGTCGGGGACCTGCTCGGGCTTCAAGAAGAAGCGGAAATTGTAGCCTTGCCCGTGAAAGCCGAGCATCGCCCGCTGCAGCTCGGCGCGGCCGACCCGGCAGGCCGAAAGCTGGGGGTGGCGGTAGACCGCGACCAGCCGCCGACGCAGCGGGGCCTCCGGCCAAGGCTGGTCGAAGGCGTAGGCCTCGGCCGGGATCAGCGTGACCCCGAGCCGCGGCGTGGCATCGAGGTAGAGGCCCGGCGCGGCCACCAGCATGGCATGCGTCGCCCGCGCCGCCGTCCGCTCGTAGAGCGTCTGGACGATCCGGTTGCCGAGGTCGAGGAGACCCTGGCCCGCAGTCAGCACGACATCGCCAGGCTCCTGGAAGCGGGTCCACGGCGCCCGCCCGGCGAGCAACGGCGCCGGCCTCAGACCTGAAAGGGCTGGGCAGTCCATCTCCGCACCCGAAGCCCACGCAGCCGCGCCGCGAATCCGCAGCGTCAGCGGGACCTTGGCGGCCTGTCTAGGACCCTTTTGCGAACGTCCGACGACAGCCGGTTAGCGGAACGGCGGCAATGTCCCAGGCGATGCCAGCGGTCGCCCGCCCCGCTACTCGCCGCCGCCGAGGCTGTGGACGTAGACGGTGAGCATCTTGACCGTCGCGTCGTCGAGCCGGCCCTGCCAGGGTGGCATCACGCCGAGCCGCGGGTTCCAGATCTGCTGCGCGATCTGCTCCGGCTCGCTGCCGTAGAGCCAGATCGAGTTGGCGAGGCTCGGCGCGCCGAGCTCCTGGACGCCCTCCCCCTGTTCGCCGTGGCAGACGGCGCAATTGTCGGCGTAGAGCGCAGCGCCGGCCTCGGCCTTCGCGGGGTCGGCCTCGCGGCCGCTCAACGTCAGCACATGGGCCACGACCTCGTCGATCTCGTCGCGGGTCAGGAGCCCGTCGACACCGAAGCGCGGCATCTCGCTCGCGCGCGCGTCCGGATCATCGTTGTTGCGGATGCCGTGGCGGATCGTGGTCTCGATCGCCTCCAGCGTGCCGCCCCAGATCCAGTCGTCGTCGCCGAGCGCCGGGAAATAGCCCTGGCCGGCACCGCCGAGCCCGTGGCAGGGGGCGCAGTTGGTGTTGAACGCCGCCTGGCCGCCGACGTTGGCGAAAGCCAGGAGGTCCGGGTCGGCGACGATCGCGGCCGTGTCGGCGGCGGCGATTCGGTCGAGCCAGACGGCCTGGGCGGCGCGCGCGGCGGCCATTCGCGGCTCAAGCTCCTCGCGCGCGAGCGAGCCGAGGACCCCGGGGAAGTACCCGGTACGCGTCGGCCAGGACGGGTAGAGGATCCACCACAGCACGGCGAAGGCGATCGTCACGTAGAACGTGTAGAGCCACCATTTCGGCAGCGGGTTGTTGAGCTCCTTGATGCCGTCCCACTCGTGGCCGGTGGTATCAACGCCGGTGACGCTGTCCTTCTCGATCTTGGTCGGCATCGGCTCGCCTCAGTCCGGATCGTTCTTGAACGGGATCTTGCCATGCTCCTCGAGCTTCTGGCGGCGGCTCGGCCAGAACGTCCAGGCGACGATCCCGACGAACAGGATCATGAGCCACAGACCCCAGATCGAGCGCGCGAACTCGACGAGCCCCTCCATCGCTACTGGCGCAGGTCCTCAGCCCGGATCGCGGTGAAATCGACCATGCGACCGAGGATCTGCAGATACGCCACCAGCGCGTCCATCTCGGTCAGCCGCTCGGGCTGGCCGTCATGATCGCCGACCGACGCCTTCGGATAGCGCTCCAGGACGCTGTCATGGTCGCCCTCGGGCGCCGCCTGGGCGTGCAGGTCGGCGACGGCCTGCTCAATCATCTCCTCCGTGTAGGGCACCCCGACCGCGCGCAGCGTCCGCAGATGAGCGGCGATGTCGGCCGCCCGGAGGTCACGCTCGAGCAGGAAGGGGTAGCCCGGCATGATGCTCTCCGGCACCACGCTGCGCGGATTGACGAGGTGCACGGTCTGCCAGTCGTTCGAGTACTTGCCGCCGACGCGCGCGAGGTCGGGGCCGGTGCGCTTGCTGCCCCACTGGAAAGGATGATCGTACATGCTCTCAGCGGCGAGGCTGAAATGGCCGTAGCGCTCGACCTCGTCGCGGAACGGCCGGATCATCTGCGAGTGGCAATTGTAGCAGCCCTCGCGGATGTAGATGTTGCGGCCGACCAGCTCGAGCGGGGAGTAGGGACGCATCCCCTGGACCCGCTCGATCGTGCTCTCGATCGAGAACAGCGGTGCGATCTGCACGATGCCGCCGATCGAGACCGTGACGAGGATCAGGAGAAGCAGGAGGAACCCGCGCTTCTCGACGAAACCGTGGTCGAGCGTCATGGCGCGCGCTCCCTCACTCGGCCGGCGCCGCCCGCGCGCCCGCGGGCAGGGTCACGACCATCGCCTCCTCCTCGCGGATCTCGCCGCGCATGGTGCGGATCAGGTTGTAGACCATGATCAGCGCGCCGAGCAGGAACAGCACCCCGCCGAAGGCCCGGATCACATAGTAGGGATGCATCGCCTCGACGGTCTCGATGAACGAGAACTGCAGGAAGCCGAGATGGTCGAACGAGCGCCACATCAAGCCCTGCATGATCCCACTGACCCACATCGCGGTGATGTAGAGCACGATGCCCAGGGTCGCGACCCAGAAATGCCACTCGACCAGGCGCAGCGAGTAGAGCCGCTGCGCCCCCCACAGGCGCGGCACCAAGTAGTAGACGGCACCGAAGGTCACGAAGGCGACCCAGCCCAGGGCACCCGAGTGCACGTGCCCGACGGTCCAGTCGGTGTAGTGCGAGAGCGCATTGACCTGGCGGATCGACATCAGCGGCCCCTCGAAGGTGCTCATCCCGTAGAATGCCACCGAGACGACGAGGAAGCGTAACACCGGGTCGGTGCGCAGCTTGTCCCAAGCGCCGGAGAGCGTCATCAGGCCGTTGATCATGCCACCCCAGGACGGCATCCACAGCATGATCGAGAAGGTCATGCCGAGCACCTGCGCCCAGTCGGGCAGCGCGGTGTAGTGGAGATGGTGCGGCCCGGCCCAGATGTAGAGAAAGATCAGGGCCCAGAAGTGAATGATCGACAGCCGATAGGAGTAGACCGGCCTCTCCGCCTGCTTGGGGACGAAGTAATACATCATGGCCAGAAAGCCAGCGGTGAGGAAGAAGCCCACCGCGTTATGCCCGTACCACCATTGCGTCAGCGCGTCCTGCACCCCCGCGAACAGCGAGTAGCTCTTCGTCCCCATGAAGGAGACGGGGAGCGCCAGGTTGTTGACGATGTGCAGCATCGCAATCGTCACGATGAACGCGAGATAGAACCAGTTGGCCACATAGATGTGCGGCTCCTCGCGCTTCAGCACGGTGCCGAAGAAGGCCACGAGGTAGGCCACCCAGACGATCGTCAGCCAGAGGTCGACGAACCACTCGGGCTCGGCATATTCGCGCGACTGCGTGATGCCGGTGACGTAGCCGGTGGCGGCCAGCACGATGAACAGCTGGTAGCCCCAGAACACGAACCAGCCGAGCTGCTCGCCGCCGAACAGCCGGGCGCGGCAGGTCCGCTGGACGACGTAGAACGAGGTGCCGAGCAGCGCGTTGCCGCCGAAGGCGAAGATCACGGCCGAGGTGTGGACCGGACGGAGCCGGCCGAAGCTGGTCCATTCGAGATCGAGGTTGAGCACCGGGTAGGCGAGCTGGAAGGCGATGATCGTTCCCATCAGGAATCCGACCACGCCCCAGAAGACGGTGGCGACGACGAACGCCTGGACGACGTCCTCGACATAGTCGCGGCGGGCGGGGACGACCCCGGCGGTGGCGGCGACGGCCATGCTTCCTCCTGCCCGAAACGCTCCATCGCAGGCGTGGCGGGGGCCAACTCCCACGACCAGCTCCTCAGCGCTACCAAGGTGATAGGGCCAGCAGCGGCCGAAGGCGAACCCGAAAACCGTCCCCTGCGACGCCGTGACCCTCGCGCCCGGCGAGCGGCCGCGCATTGATCTGGATCAATGCGTGCGGGCCTGTAGCTGCGCCAGGACGTCACGGCGGCGCGTGTGCGCGCGGGCCGGCGTTGACGCGGATCGTCCGGTGACGGCATGACGGTAGGTGATGGCTGAGCGCCGACTGCCCGCGTGGCGTCCGGACGTCCAAGGGGAGAGCAGCGATGGCCGAAGCGGTTCCCGTCTATTCCGGGCCGGCGCCGGCGATCCGGAAGATCGAGCTCGACCGGCCGTGGCGCTGGCTGGCCGCCGGCTGGCAGGACATGCGGCGCACGCCGGTGGTCAGCTTCGGCTACGGCCTGCTCGCCGCCGTAACCGGCTATCTGATCACCTTCGGCCTGTGGTCGAGCGGGCTGATCTACCTGACCCTGCCGCTGGTGGCCGGGTTCCTCATCGTCGGTCCGATCCTCACCGTCGGCCTCTACGAGGCGAGCCGCCGTGGCGAGCAGGGGCTCGACACGACATTGGGCCAAGCCCTCGCCGCGTTCATGCGCAACGGCTCGCAGATCGCGCTGATGGGCGTGGCGCTGCTCCTCCTGATGTTCGCCTGGGTGCGGATCGCAGCGCTGATCTTCATGCTCTACTGGGGCCTCGAGCCGCCCTCGTTCGAGGACCTGGTCGTCAACACCTTCCTGCGTCCGTCGGCCCTGCCCTTCCTGGTGTTCGGCACGGCGGTCGGCGGCGCGTTGGCACTGGTCGCCTTCTCGATCAGCGTCGTGTCGATCCCGTTCCTGCTCGACCGCGAGGACGCCAACGTGATCGACGCGATCGCGACCAGCTTCCGTGCCGTGCAGACCAACCCGGCGCCGCTTCTCTTTTGGGGCGCGCTGATCGTGGTCTTCGTCGCCGCCGGCCTGCTGACGCTCTATCTCGGGCTGATCGTCGTGCTGCCGCTGGTCGGCCATGCGAGCTGGCACGCCTATCGTGACCTCGTCGAGGTGCGCGCCAGCTAGGCCTGGCAACGAGGGGAGGACGGCGACCGTGGCCGCATTCGTCACCGGGGCAATCATGGGCGTGCTGAGCCTCGTCGGGCTGTTCCTGGCGAGCCGCGCCCAGGACGCGGCCTTCCACTTCTTCGGCCTGCTCCTGTTCCTGTTCGGCGTGATCTACATCTTCACCCTCATTCACCGGCATACCGGCCACCCGCCGGGGGAGACCTGACCGGTCGCCCGATGGCGGGCGCGGTGCACGGCCGAGGGTAAGCTGCGTCGCCGACAGCGGCGCCAGCGCGGTTTTCACGCACCGGGCGGGCGCTAGGCCGCACACCGGACCGCTGCTATAGCCTCACCAACGCATGGCCGCCATGCGCCGCGCGGGTGGCGCGGATGCGGGCCGATCGGGAGGGGGCGACCTTGGCGGTCGTCGGAGCCGCGAGCCAGAAACCGGCACGGGTGGAGACGGCGCCCGCACCCGCCGCACGCGCGCCCTCCGACCTCGACACCTTTCCCAAGCTCCTCCTGCACAATGCGGTCAACTGGCCGGACGCGGTGGCGATGCGCGAGAAGGAGCTCGGCATCTGGCAGGCCTATACCTGGCGCCAGGTGGCCGAAGCGGTGCGCGGTCTGGCACTCGGACTGAAGAGCCTCGGCCTGGAGCGCGGCGAGGTCGTGGCGTTGATCGGCCGCAACCGGCCGAACTGGGTGTGGAGCGAGCTGGCAGCGCACTGCTGCGGGGCCATGACGGTCGGCATCTACGCCGACGTGCTCGCCGAGGAGGCGGGTTACCTCCTGGCCCATTCCGGGGCGGTCGTGGCGTTCGCCGAGGACGAGGAGCAGGTCGACAAGCTGCTCGAGGTCGGCGAGCGCGCCACGGCGTTGCGCTGGATCGTCTTCCACGACCCGCGCGGCATGGGCCGGCACGACCATCCGAAGCTGGTGAGCTGGGCGGAGCTGCTGCGCCGCGGTGCGGCGCTCGGCGCCGAGCGGCCGGATCTGTTCGAGGCCGAGGTCGCGGCCGGTCGCGGCGAGGATGTCGGCATCCTCTGCACGACCTCCGGGACCACCTCGAGCCCCAAGCTCGCGATGTTGCCGTTCGGGCGGTTCCTCGACCATGTGCGGGCCTATCTGCGCGCCGACCCGCGCGGGCCGGAGGACGAGTATGTCTGCCTCCTGCCGCTGCCGTGGATCATGGAGCAGGTCTACGTCCTGGCGATGCCGCTGTTGTGCCGGATCCGGGTGAGCTTCCCCGAGGGCCAGGCGACCGCGATGGCCGACCTGCGCGAGATCGGCCCGACCCATCTGCTGTTGGCGCCGCGGGTCTGGGAGCAGACCGCCGCCGACATCCGCGCCCGGATGATGGACGCCAACGCGTTCAGCCGCTGGTGCTTCGAGCGGGGCTTCGCGGCGGCGTTGGCGGCGCTCGAGCGCGGCCGCCGGGCGCGGCTCGCCGACTGGCTCTTGATGAGCGCGCTGCGCGACCGGCTGGGCTTCGCGCGGGTCCGCTCGGCAGCGACCGGCGGCGCGGCACTTGGGCCCGACACCTTCAAGTTCTTCCTCGCCATGGGAGTGCCGCTGCGCCAGCTCTACGGGCAGACCGAGCTGTCGGGCGCCTATACCCTGCAAGACGGGCGCGAGATCGACACCGACAGCTCCGGCCTGCCGTTCGACAACACCGAGATCCGCATCGTCGATCCGGACGCCGATGGGGTCGGCGAGATCCTCACCCGGCACACCGGCATGTTCGCCGGCTATTTCCGGAACGAGGTGGCGACGCGTGAGGCGCTGACCGAGGACGGCTGGATGCGCACCGGCGACGCCGGCTACCTCGACGCCAAAGGCCGGCTCGTGGTCATCGACCGGGTCAAGGACATCGCGACGACCGCGACGGGCGTCCGGTTCTCCCCGCAGTACATCGAGAACAAGCTGAAATTCTCGCCCTACATCGGGGAGTGCGTGGTGCTCGGCCAGGGGCGGCCGTGGCTCGCCGCGATCCTCTGCATCCGCTTCTCGATGGTCGCCAAATGGGCGGAGTCGCGCCGCATCGGCTTCACCACCTACCAGAATCTGGCCGCGAACCCGGACGTCCAGGCGCTGCTCGCCGGCGAGGTGGAGAAGGTCAACGCGAGCCTGCCGGAAGGCCAGCGTCTCGCGCGCTTCCTCGTCCTTTACAAGGAACTCGACGCCGACGACGGCGAGCTGACCCGGACCCGCAAGGTCCGCCGCAACGTCATCGACGAGCGTTATGCACGCCTGATCGAGGCGCTCTACGCCGGTGAGCGTGAGGTCCATGTCGCGACGGAAGTGACCTTCGAGGACGGGCGCAAGGGCCGCATCGAGGCCGATCTCGTCCTGCACGACACCGCGGCCGGACAGATGCTGGCTCGGCGGAGCGCCTGATGCGCCAGCGCGCGATCGGCGAGGTGATCCTGGCGGTCGAGGACGTCTCGCTGCGCTTCGGCGGGGTGCGCGCCATCGCCGACGTCAGCTTCGACATCCGCGCGCACGAGATACGCGCGATCATCGGTCCGAACGGCGCCGGCAAATCCTCGATGCTGAACGTGATCAATGGGTTCTACCGGCCGCAGGAGGGGCGGATCGTGTGGAAAGGGCAGGCGCATCGGGCGATGCGGCCCTACCTCGCGGCCTCGACCGGCATCGCCCGCACCTTCCAGAACATCGCGCTGTTCAAGGGCATGACGGTGCTCGACAACCTGATGTCCGGCCGGACCCTCAAGATGCGTCGTGGCTTCTTCTGGCAGGCGCTGCGCTACGGACCGGCGCTCGAGGAGGAGATCGCGCATCGCCGACGGGTCGAAGAGATCATCGACTTCCTGGAGATCGAGCACATCCGCAAGGTCCCCGTCGGACGCCTGCCCTACGGCCTGCAGAAGCGGGTCGAGCTCGGTCGGGCACTGGCCATGGAGCCCGAGCTGCTGCTGCTCGACGAGCCGATGGCCGGGATGAATCTCGAGGAGAAGGAGGACATGTCGCGGTACATTCTCGAGGTCAACGAGCAGCTCGGGACGACGATCGCGCTGATCGAGCACGACATGAGCGTCGTGATGGACCTCTCGGATCGGATCGTCGTGCTCGATCACGGCCAGCTGCTCGCCGACGGGCCGCCCGAGGTGGTGAGCCGCGATCCGGCCGTGATCGAGGCCTACCTAGGCGTGGCGCACTGAGGCGGCGATGGGCGGGCTGCTCCACACGGTGCTCGTCGATCCGTTCGTGCAGATGTGGACGCTGCCCGACTTCTTCGTGCAGGTGCTGTGGGAGGGGCTCGTCTCGGGGATCCTCTACGCTCTGATCGCGCTCGGCTTCGTACTCATCTTCAAGGCCTCGGCCGTGTTCAACTTCGCCCAGGGTATCATGGTGGTGTTCGCCGCGCTGTCGCTCGTCGGCCTGCACCGGCTGGGCGTCCCGGCCTTCGTCGCGCTTGGCCTGTGCGTCTTGATCATGTTGGCGCTGGCGGTGGCCGTGGAGCGGCTCGTGCTCCGTCCGCTGGTCAACCAGCCCGACATCATCCTGTTCATGGCCACGATCGGCCTGACCTACTTCCTGATCGGGTTGGGCGAGCTGGTGTTCGGCGGCGAGCCCAAGGTGATGATCACGAGCGAGCTGCTGCTGCCGACCGGGTCCTACGTCTGGGAGACGCTCGGTGGGCGGGTCATCCTGCAGCAGATCGACATTGCCGCCGCAGTGATCGCGGCCGCCATGGTGGCGGTGCTCGCCGTGGTCTTCCAGCGGACCAAGATCGGCCGCGCGCTGCGCGCGGTCGCCGACGACCACCAGGCGGCGCTGTCGGTCGGCATCGCGCTCGAGACGATCTGGGTGGTCGTGTGGTTCGCGGCGGGCGTGGTGGCGCTGGCCACCGGGATCATGTGGGGCGCCCGCTCCGACGTCAGCTTCGCGCTGCAGATCGTGGCACTCAAGGCCCTGCCGGTGCTCGTCCTCGGCGGCCTGACCTCGGTACCTGGGGCGATCATGGGCGGACTGATCATCGGCATCGGCGAGAAGCTCGGCGAGATCTACTGGGGCGGGCTCCTGGGCGGTGGCATCGAGAGCTGGCTCGCCTACCTGATCGCGCTGGCCTTCCTCCTGGTCCGCCCGCAAGGCCTGTTCGGCGAGCGCATCATCGAGCGGGTCTGACGCGATGCTCTACCGCGAGACGGGCCAGTTCAAGACCAGCTACGCTGCCGACCAGGCGGTCTTCCCGATCCGTCAGGACCGCATCGGCCTCGCCCTGATCCTGCTTGTCGCCTTCCTGCTCGTGCCCGTCTTCGGCAGCAGCTTCTTCCTGAACACCATGATGATCCCGTTCCTGGTGTTCAGCCTCGCCACGATCGGCCTCAATCTGCTCTTGGGCTACGCCGGCCAGCTGTCGCTCGGCACGGGGGCCTTCATGGGGGTCGGCGCCTACGCCTGCTACAAGCTCGCGACGATCTTCCCGGACATCAACATCCTCGTGCACACCCTGCTGTCCGGGCTGTTCGCCGCCGGGATCGGCGTTCTGTTCGGCCTCCCGTCGCTGCGGATCAAGGGGTTCTATCTCGCCGTGGCGACCCTGGCGGCGCAGTTCTTCCTCGACTGGTGCTTCAACCGCCTCCCGTGGCTGTACAACTACAATCCTTCCGGCGCGATCGAGGTGCCGACCCGCATGCTCTTCGGCGTGGCGCTGACCGGGCCGAACGCGACCCCGGTGACGCGCTACCTGGTCCTGCTGACGCTCGTGGTCGTCATGACCTGGATCGCCTCGAACCTGGTCCGTGGCTGGATCGGGCGCTCCTGGATGATGATCCGCGACATGGACATCGCGGCAGAACTGATCGGCGTGCGGCCACTGCCGACCAAGCTGCTCGCGTTCGCCGTCTCGTCCTACTATTGCGGCGTCGCCGGGGCGCTGATGGTGTTCTTCTGGCTCGGCGCGGCCGAGCCGCCGAGCTTCAGCATCAACACCTCGTTCCAGGTGCTCTTCATGGTGATCATCGGCGGCCTCGGCAGCCTCGCCGGGTCGTTCATGGGCGCCGCCTTCATCTGGATCCTGCCGGTCCTGCTGCGCGCCCTGCCGGAGATGCTCGGGGTGACGATCGCCGCCGCGACCGTGGAGCATGTCTCGCTGATCGTGATCGGGGCCCTGATCATCGTCGTCCTGATCGTCGAGCCGCATGGCTGTGCGCGGCTCTGGCAAACCGCGAAACAGAAGCTCCGCACTTGGCCGTTCCCGTATTGAGCCGCGCGGCCGGCTCGGGTTTGATAGCGGACACGCGCGGGGCGGAGGCCCCGAAAAGCCGAGGGAGGTAAACGAGATGCGACTGCATCGTCTGTTGGCCGGAGGAACCGTCGCGCTGGCGCTGGCGCTGGCCGCACCGACCGGTCCGGCGCTGGCCGAAGACACGCTCTACGTGCCGCTGCTGACCTACCGGACCGGCCCGTTCGCCGGCTCCGGCATCCCGATCGCCGACGGCATGCGCGACTATCTCGTCATGCTGAACGAGCGCGATGGCGGTATCGGCGGCGTCAAGCTGGTGATCGAGGAGTGCGAGACCGGCTACGACGCCCAGAAGGGCGTCGAGTGCTACGAGAGCACCAAGGGCAAGGGGGCTCTCATCTACAACCCCTACTCGACCGCGATCACGCTGCAGCTCATCCCCAAGGCACCGGTCGACAAGATCCCGATCCTGTCGATGGCTTACGGCCTGTCGGCGACAGCGGTCGGCGAGGTTTTCCCGTGGGCCTTCAACCCACCTCTCACCTATTGGGACGGCGCCTCGGCGGTCCTCGCCTACATCGCCGAGCAGGAGGGCGGCCTCGACCAGCTCAGCGGCAAGAAGATCGGCTTCATCTATCTCGACGCCGGCTATGGCCGCGAGCCGATCCCGCTGCTCGAGCAGATGGCGGAGCGCTACGGGTTCCAGCTTCTGAAATACCCGGTCCCCGGCGACCAGATGCAGAACCAGTCGTCGCAATGGCTCAACGTCCGCCGCGACAACCCGGCCTACATGGTGATGTGGGGCTGGGGTGCGATGAACCCGACCGCGGTCAAGGAGGCGGCCAAGATCCGCTTCCCGATGGAGCGGTTCATCGGTGTCTGGTGGTCCGGCGGTGAGGACGACGCGCGTCCGGCCGGAGCCGACGCGGTCGGCTACAAGACCATGAACATCAACGCCGTGGGGCAGGACTATCCGGTCATCCAGGACATTCTCACCCACGTGGTCGACAAGGGGCTGAGCAAGGTCAGCGACCGCAGCCGCGTCGGCGAGAACCTCTACAACCGGGGCGTCATGAACTCGGTCCTGATCGCCGAGGCGATCGCCACCGCGCAGCGGGCGACCGGCAAGAAGCTGGTCACCGCCGAGGACGTCCGGCTCGGCCTGGAGACGATGAGCTTCACCGAGGAGCGGATGGCCGAGCTGGGTGTCACCGGCTTCTTCCAGCCGTTCCAGGTCAGCTGCAAGAACCACGCCCCGGGGAACAGGGTCTACATCCAGCAATGGGATGGCAAGACCTGGCAGCCGGCGTCCGACTGGTTCGAGTCCGACCGCGAGGTGGTCTGGCCGTTGCTCGAGAAGGCGGCTGCCGACTACGTTGCGCAGAACCCCGACTGGCCCAAGCGCGCCGAGCCCTGCGCCTGACGTAGGTGGCACGAGGATGACGGCGGCGACGGCACCGCTGCTCGCGGTCAGCAACATCGAGGTCGTCTACGACCACGTCATCCTCGTGCTCAAGGGCGTGTCGCTGGAGGTGCCGGCGGGCGGCATCGTCGCCCTCCTCGGCGCCAACGGCGCCGGCAAGACGACAACGCTCAAGGCGATCTCCTGCCTGCTCGGCGCCGAGCGCGGCGCGGTGACCAAGGGCTCGATCCGTCTCGCTGGCGAGGTCGTCGACCGGCTGTCACCGAACGAGGTCGTCCGCCGGGGCTGCATCCAGGTCATGGAGGGGCGGCACTGCTTCGCGCATCTGACCGTCGAGGAGAACCTGCTCACCGGTGCCTACACCCGTCGTGACGGCTGGGGCGCGATCCAGGCCGACCTCGAACGCGTCTATGCCTACTTCCCGCGCCTGCGTGAGCGGCGCAGCTCGTTGGCCGGCTACACCTCGGGCGGCGAGCAGCAGATGTGCGCGATCGGCCGCGCGCTGATGGCGCGGCCGCGGATGATCCTGCTCGACGAGCCGTCGATGGGCCTGGCGCCGCAACTCGTCGAGGAGATCTTCGAGATCACGACACGGCTCAATCGCGAGGCGGGGGTGACGCTGCTGCTCGCCGAGCAGAACGCGAGCATCGCGCTGCGCCATGCGAGCTACGGCTACATCCTCGAGAACGGCCGGGTCGTGCTGGAGGGGCCGGTGAGCGGCCTGCGCGACAACGAGGATGTCAAGGAGTTCTATCTCGGCCTGAGCTCGTCGGGCCGCCGCAGCTTCCGGGATACCAAGAGCTACAAGCGTCGCAAACGCTGGCTCTAGAAGGGACGGGAGGACCACTCGGGTGGAGCGCGGACCGGTCGGCGGCCGGCGCCAGCACTTGGCTGCGCATGTCGGCCGAGCGCTGGACGCCGCGCTCAGGGCAAGGATCGGTCCCGAGCACTTCGGCCTCGACGGTCGGCTGCACGATTCGCGCCTGAGCCTCGTCGACGGGATCGACGTGGCGCTGCTCGAGCGGAACCGTCTCGACACTGCGCGCCTGCGCCAGCCGGACAGCGGCGCCGTTCTCGCCGCCAACAGCTTCCTCAACTGGCAGCGCTGCCCGGAGAAACTCGTGCTCGCCGGCATCAGCGGCTTCCGCGAGCTGCACTTCGAGACCCGCTGCCCGACCGGCGTCCGCGGCACGCCACCGACGCTCGAGTTGATTGCTCTGCACGACCGGGGCCTGGTCGCCGTCAGCGCCCGCTGCGTCGAGTACCTCCGGCGGCGGTCGGGCGGCCTGGCCCCCGGCTATGCCCGGCTCGCCACGCCCCCGGGGCTCGAGCCCTGGTTGGACCTGGTCTGGCTCGTGCTGCGCGAGCCGCGCCGCTTCAGGCATGTCGACGTTCCGACCCTGGCCAAGCACGCTCTCGGACTCGGCCGCACCTTTCCGAGACGGGGCGTGACCCTGCTCTATCTGTACCTGGAGCCGGCCAACGCCGCCGCGCTGCCACCGTTCCGCGCACACCGCCACGAGCTCGACGAGGTCCGTCGGCGTGTCGAAGGCTCGCAGGTCGCTCTCGCCGCGCGGACCTTTCACGAGCTCTGGGCGGAGTGGGAGTGTCTCGGCGACCCGCGCTGGCTGCGTGGCATCGTCACACGCCTGCGCGCACGCTACGACGTGGCCATCGGGAACCCCGGCGGCTTATGATCGTCTCACGGGCAGCGATCGATCGGCAGCAAGGCGATGGAGACGCGGTGAGCAGCGCCGAGAACGGGGGCAGCTATTTCGACCGCCAGGAGGTCCGTGGTCCGGCCGACCGTGAGCGGTCGATCTTCCATGCCCTGCCCGGACTGATCAGGCACGCGATCGACAACTGCGACTTCTATCGCGACGCCCTGCGCGACATCGATCCCGACAGCGTGGCCGACCGCACGGCGCTGGCCCGGGTGCCGGTGCTGCGCAAGAGCGACCTCGTCGCGCTGCAGCACGAGCGGAAGCCCTTCGGTGGGCTGACGGCGACTCCGCCGGCGCGCCTTGCGCGCATCTTCGCCTCGCCGGGTCCGATCTACGACCCCGAAGGCGGCCGTCCAGACTATTGGCGCTTCGCCCGCGCGATGTTCGCCGCCGGCTTCCGGCCAGGCGACTTGGTCCACAACACCTTCAGCTATCATCTGACCCCGGGTGGGGCGATGGCCGAGAGCGGCGCCCGCGCACTAGGCTGCCCGGTGATCCCGGCCGGCACCGGCCAGACCGAGCTGCAGCTGCGCGTCATCAACGATCTGCAGCCGGTCGCCTATGTGGGAACGCCCACTTTCCTGCTGACCCTGCTCGAGGCGGGCGCGAAGCTCGGTCTGGCGACGGGGTCGCTGCGCAAGGCCCTGTTGTCGGGGGAGCCTTTCACGACCGCAGCGCGGGAGCGGCTCGCCCGCGAGCACGCGATCGACGCTTACCAGCTCTATGCCACGGCCGACCTCGGTCTGGTCGCGTACGAGACCTCGGCCCGTGAGGGCCTCGTGGTCGACGAGGCGGTGATCGTCGAGATCGTCGAGCCGGGCGGCAGTGCGCCTTTGCCCCCGGGCGAGGTCGGCGAGGTCGTGGTGACCACGTTCAATCCCGACTACCCGCTGATCCGCTTCGCGACGGGTGATCTGTCGGCGATCCTGCCCGGTGAAAGCCCGTGCGGGCGGACCAACATGCGCCTGCGTGGCTGGCTCGGCCGCGCCGACCAGTCGACCAAGATTCGCGGCATGTTCGTCCATCCGCACCAGGTCGGGGAGATCGGTCGCCGCCATCCCGAGCTGCAACGGATGCGGCTCGAGGTCGTCGACGGCCGAGACGGTCACGACGCCATGCGCCTGCTGGCGGAGGTCGACGCCGACCCGCCGGGCCTGCGCGAGCGCGTCGTCGAGACGATCCGCGCGCTGACCGGCCTCCGGGCGGAGGTCGAGCTTGTGGCACCGCACAGCCTGCCCGGCGACGGCAAGGTCATCGACGACCGGCGTGGCCGCGGCTGACCCGGCCGGGCTGGAGGTCCGCGAGCTCGCTGTCCGGCGCGGCGGGCGGCTCGTCGTCGCCGGCGTCGGCTTCGAGCTGCGGCGCGGCGACGCACTCACGCTGCGCGGCGCCAACGGCTCCGGCAAGTCGAGCTTGCTCCGTGTGCTCGCCGGCCTGCTGCGCCCCGCCCATGGCGAGATCCGCTGGGACGGCCGGCCGGTCGCCGACGACCCGGCCGGGCACCGCGCCCGGGTGCATTACGTCGCCCACGCCGACGCGGTGAAGGGCGGCCTGACCACGGAGGAGAACCTCGCCTTCGCCGCGGCGCTCGGCGAGCGCAGAGGAGAGCTCGGCGCCGCGCTCGACGGGATGCGGCTGGCCCCGCTGGCGGACCTGCCGGCGCAGTTCCTGTCGGCCGGGCAGCGCCGGCGGCTGGCGCTGGCCCGGCTCCTGGCGAGCCCGCGACCGCTGTGGCTGCTCGACGAGCCCGGGGTCGGCCTCGATCGCGCGAGCCGCGCGCGGCTCGAGGCGGTGATCGCGGAACACCGCCACACGGGCGGCCTGGTCGTCGTCGCGACCCATGGCGACGTCGCCGTCCCCGATTCCGCCCGGCTCGAGCTGGGCGACTGAGGCCGATGCTCAGTGCCGCCTCGGCCTTGCTGCGCCGCGACCTGCGCCTGGCACTCCGCCGGCCCGGCGAGAGCCTCCTCGGCATCGTCTTCTTCGTCCTGGCCCTGTCGCTGTTCCCGCTCGGCGTCGGCGCCTCGCCGGAGATCCTGGCACGGATCGGCGCGGGCGTGATCTGGGTGCTGGCGCTGCTCGCCGTGCTGCTCGGGCTCGAGCGTCTGTGGCAGAGCGATCACGAGGACGGCTCGCTCGAGCTGCTGCTGCTCGCCGCGGCGCCCCTCGAGCTGCTGGTGGTCGCCAAGTGCCTCGCCCATTGGCTGACCAGCGGTCTCATCCTCGCCGCGGCCTCGCCGCTGCTGGCCCTGCTGATGGGCCTTCCTGGGGAGGCCCTGTGGGCACTCCCTGCGGCCCTCCTGCTCGGCACGCCGACGCTGACGCTGCTCGGCGCCATCGGTGCGGCGCTGCTCCTCGGCAGCCGGCGCGGCAGCGTGCTCGCGGCCCTACTCGTCCTGCCGCTCTACATCCCGGTCCTGATCTTCGGGGTGAGCGCGGTCGACGGCTACGTCATGGGCCTCGGCGGACGCCCGCAGCTCCTCATCCTCGCCGCCATGCTCCTCGCCGCTCTGGCGCTCGCCCCCTTCGCGATCGCTGCGGCGCTCAGGCTGGCGGCGGAATGACGCCACGCCGCCGATCGTCGCTCCGGCCGGGCAGCGAACAGGCGAACCGCCACCGAGGAATACGTGGCATGATCTTCCGCCGCGCGGGCCGCGTGTTATCTTCCGCAGCGATGCGAGCACGGTCCGTCCGTTCGCGCACCGACCGTCCCTGGATGCGGGAGAGCGGCTGGGTGATCAAGCTTTACGGGTGCGCCAGGAGCGACGCCGCGCGCGCCAGGGCGTTCGAGCAAGCGGCCTCGGCCGCGGGCGAGCAGGATATCGCGGCGGCGTGCCATGGCCCGGGCTGACGCGGCCGACGGCGGCGCGCTGCATCGCTACGCCAACCCGCTGCGTTTCCAACGGATCGCCGACGCGGTCTATCCCTGGGTGCTGGGGGCAACGGCGGCTCTCGCGCCCATCGGGCTGTGGTGGGCGCTGGTCGTCGCTCCGGCCGACTACCAGCAGGGCGACGCCTACCGGATCATCTTCGTCCACGTCCCGGCGGCCTGGATGGCGCTGTTCACCTACCTCGTGCTGGCCGTCGCCGCCGCCGTCGGCCTGATCTGGCGCCACCCCCTGGCCGAGGTCGCGGCGCGCGCCGCCGCCCCGATCGGCGCCTGCTTCACCGCCATCGCGCTGCTCACCGGCAGCATCTGGGGCAAGCCGATGTGGGGCACGTGGTGGGAGTGGGACGCGCGGCTGACCTCGGTGCTGATCCTGTTCTTCCTCTACCTCGGCTATATCGCGCTGCACGACGCCTTCGACGACGTCGCGCGCGGGGCCCGCGCCGCCGCGATCCTCGCGATCGTCGGCGTCGTGAACCTGCCGATCATCAAGTTCTCGGTCGACTGGTGGAACACATTGCACCAGCCGGCGACCGTGATGCGCCTCGACGGCCCGCGCATCGATCCGGCGATGCTCTGGCCGCTCCTCCTCATGGCGCTGGTCTACAAGCTCTATTTCGTGGCGGTCCTGCTCCTGCGCATGCGTGCCGAGCTGACGGGCCGCCGCATCGCCAATCTGCGTGCGGCGCAGGGTGCCTGAGCCAGCCGCGGCTCCCGACACCGCCGGGGTCGTCGCCCCACCTCCCCTCCTGTTCGCGGGGTTCCTCGCGCTGGGGATCGTGCTCGACTGGCTGTTGCCCGGGCGGCTGTGGCCGGTCGATCCGGGCTGGCCGTGGCGCTGGCTCGTGGCCGCGGCGCCGATCGCCACCGCCATCCTCCTCGCGGTCGCCGCCGAACGCAGCTTCCGCGCCGTCGGTACCGACGTGCGGCCGTGGCGGCCGAGCACCGCGCTCGCGCGCTCCGGCCCGTACCGGTTCACGCGCAACCCGATGTACCTTGGGCTCGTCCTGCTGCTCGTCGGCATCTCCGTCGGCAGTGATGGTCCGTGGCTGCTGCTGCAGGTGCCGCTGCTCGTGCTCGCCTTGCAGCAGGGCGTGATCGTCCGCGAAGAAGCCTATCTCGAGCGGAAGTTCGGCGAGGACTACCGGCGCTACCGGCAGGAGGTGCGGCGCTGGCTGTGAGCCCGCATCACTCGACCAGGTCGAAGACGATCGTCGTCACCACGCGCACCCGCTTGTCGATCTGCCGCTCGGGCGGCAAGCCGGGCACCTCGTCGCGCGGCAGGATCTGGAAGAGGCCCTGGCTGCCGCGGCGGATGCCGCCGATCCGGGTCGCCGCGTCGGCGCCGAACTGCTGTGCCGCCTCGCGCGCGGCGCGGGTCGCCTCGGCGATCATCTCCGGCTTCACGTCGTTGAGCCTGGTGAACACGTAGGCGGGGGCGCTGTCTTGGGTCAGCGCCACGCCGGCGGCGGCGAGCTCGCCGGAGCGCTGGTGGAGCGCGGCCACGCGCTCGACGTCGTCGCTGCGCGCGAGCAGCGTCTCGGTGACGACGAAGCGGAAGTCGACCGGCCCGCTGCGGTAGATCTGGGCGAACGCGTCCTGCACGTCGAAGCCCTGGACCGAGACCGAATCGGCGGGAAGCCCGCCTTCAACGAGGAACGTCCGGATCCGCCGCTCGGCGGCACGGATCTCCGCCTCGGCTGTGGCCAGCTCGTTGCCGGTGACGACGAACCGCAAGGGCCAGATGGCGAGATCGGCGCGAACGTCGCGCTCGGCGAGGCCGCGCACCTCGACCGTGCGGTCCGACGTCCGCATGGCTACGAGGCTGCGTCCGACGAGCCAGCCGCCGACGCCGAGACCGAGCGCGAGCAGCGCCGCGGCGACGATGCGGGCGAAGGCCTGGACCATGGCGGCGGGCTCCGTGCGGGACGCGGCTCCCTACCACGGCCGCGCGCGGCGCACGACGGACCGTTGTCCCGCGACCGGCGCGTGGCGCTTGGGCGACTCCCGACGCGTCCGATGGGCGTACCGGCGTGACGACGGAGCGTTCAGCGTTAATGCCACCTTGCCGACCCTGGGTTATGGTGCGATGGCAGCGCCGGCATGTCGTCGGCATGTCGCGCTTCGACCCGCTCGGCCGGCAAGTCCCGTCTCGATGACCAGTCCGCAACGCTTTCTCAATCGCGTGCTCGTCTTCCTGCTGCTGGCGGCGGTCGTCGCGGGCGCGCTGTACGATGTCATCTGGCGCGCCTTTCAGCACAACCCGGCGCTCAACGCACTGATCCTCGGCATGCTGCTGGTCGGCATCGTCTACAACGTGCGGCGGATCTTGCTGCTCAAGCCGGGCGTGCGCTGGATCGAGGCGCTGCGCACCAACCAGCCTGGCATGTCGATGGTGGAGGCGCCGGCGATCGTCGCACCGGTCGCCACCCTGCTCAGTGCCCGCGACCGGCGCACACGGCCATCGATCTCGGCCGTCTCGCTGCGTCACCTGCTCGACAGCATCAGTACCCGGCTCGACGAGAGCCGGGACATCGGCCGCTATTTCACGGGCCTGCTGATCTTTCTCGGCCTGCTCGGGACCTTCTGGGGGCTGCTGCAGACCATGGCGACGATCGGCGACGTGATCGCCGGGCTGCAGATCGGCGCCGGCGACTTCGCCGTGATCTTCGAGGACCTGAAGGCCGGCTTGGCGGCGCCCCTGCGCGGCATGGGAACGGCGTTCAGCGCCTCGCTGTTCGGCCTCGCCGGCTCGCTCGTCCTGGGCTTCCTCGACCTGCAGGCGACCCAGGCGCAGAACGCCTTCTACAACGATCTCGAGGAGTGGCTGACGGGGCTGGCCAGGCTGGGCGGCGCCGATGGCGGGCAGAGCGGAGAGGCGACGACGCTGCCACCACCGGCGGCGGCGCTCCCGGCCTATGTGCAGGCCATGCTGCAGCAGACCAACGAGCACCTCGAGCGCTTCGAGCGCCAGGCCGGGCGGCACGAGGAGGCCCGTGTCCGCCTCGACGGGGCGCTGATGGCCTTGGTCGAGCAGCTCGGGGCGCTGGGCGACCGGCTGGCCGCCGAGGAGGCGCTGCTGCAGCGCATCGCCGAGACACAGGAGCAGATCGCCGAGCGGCTGACCCGGCGCATGGACAGCGGCGCGAGCAACGGGCTGCTCGACGAGGCGACGCGCACCCACATCCGCAACACCGATCTGCGCCTCGCCCAGCTCATCGAGGAGCTGAGCCGCGGCCGAGATCTGATGACCGACGAGCTGCGCAGTGAGATCAAGCTCGTCGCGCGGACCATCGCCCACGCCGCGGGCGAGCCGCGCCTGCTCAAGGACTGAGCCGCGTGGCGCGCAGCCGCCGCGAGGCGCGCGGCCACGTCGACATCTGGCCGGGGTTCGTCGACGCCCTGTCGACGCTGCTCATGGCGATCATCTTCCTGCTGGTCGTCTTCGTCCTCGCGCAGTTCATCATGAGCCGCCTGCTGCAGGGGCAGAACCAGGACCTCGGCCGTCTGCAGGCGGAGATGCGCGACGTCGCGGCCCGCCTCCAGCTCGAGGAGGACCAGGCCGCCGAGCTGCGCCGCTCGCTCGCCCAGCTCACGAGCGACCTCGCCGCAGTCACCGGCGAGCGGGACGACCTGCGCGCCGAGCTGGCGGAGGCGGTGGCCGATCGTGAACAGCTCGGCGAGCGGCTGGCGCTGGCCGAGGACGAGAGCCGGCAGCTGCAGCGGACGCTGGACGCGCTCCGTCTCGACGAGGGGCAGGCCGACCAGCGGCTCGCGGCGCTGCGCGACGAGATCGAGCTGGCCCGGCAGACGATCCGTGCCGACCGGCAGACGATCGAGACCCAGCTTGGCCAGCTCGTCCAGTTGCGGCGCGACATCGAGGCTCTCACCAAGGTGCGCGACCAGCTTGAGGCCGATCTCGCGGCGCGGACCGGCGAGCTCGGCGCCGAGCGCGATCGTGCCGCCGCCCTGGAGGCGCGTCTCGCCGAGGAGACCGAGCGGACCCAGCTCGCCCAGCGCGAGGTGGAGCAGCGCGACCTGCGCATCGAGGAGCTGCTGCGCGACGCGGCCGCGCTCGAGGAGGCCCGCGACACGGCCCGGGCCGATGCCGAGAAGGTGCAGCAGACGGCGGCCGAGCTGACCCGGCAGATCGCGCTCCTCGGCGACCAGCTCCGCCGCCTCGACGCGGCGCTGGAGCTGAAGCAGCAGGAGATCGACGCGCAGTCCGAGACGATCGCCGACCTCGGACAGCGTCTCAACCTCGCGCTTGCCAGCAAGGTCGAGGAGCTGTCCGAGTTCCGCTCCGAGTTCTTCGGTCGGATGCGGCGTGTACTCGGCGATCGCCAGGACATCCGCATCGTCGGTGATCGGTTCGTCTTCCAGTCGGAGGTGCTGTTCGCGAGTGGCACGGCCGATCTCGGGTCGGAAGGCCGCGCCCGCCTGACCGAGTTCGCCCGCACGCTGCGCGAGATCGTCGACCAGCTCCCGCCCGAGCTGCCCTGGGTGCTGCAGGTCGACGGGCATACCGACAAGCGCCCGATCAACACGCCGCGCTTCCCTTCGAACTGGGAGCTGTCGACGGCGCGCGCGATCTCGGTGGCGCAGTTCCTGGTCAGCCAGGGCCTCCCGCCCGAGCGCGTGGCGGCCACCGGCTTCGCCGAGTTCCAACCGATCGCCGCCGGCGACACCGAGGAGGCGTACCGCGCCAACCGGCGGATCGAGATCAAGCTGACGACACGCTGACATACGGCCGTATCGGGGCCGCCTCCGGCGCGGTTGCGCTTCGGCAACATATTGGCAACAGTTGCGCCACGCCGACCGCCGTTACGGCGGTCGCGCCGAGGAGACGTGGCCGGATGAGTGACCAGGGGCCCACCCGTCGTGGCAGGAGCGGGCGCTGGCCGCTGGCTTTTGCCTTCCTCATCCCGTCCGCCGCCGCAGCCTACCTAGGCTGGTCCGGCGAGCAGCGTCTTGCCGCGGTGCAGTCCAAGGTCGACGCGACGGCCGAGGCGCTCGGCGTGGCACCACCGGCTCCGGAGGTGGCGCCTCCCGTCGAGGCACGCCTCGATCAGATCGCGGCATTGGCGCCGCAGGTCGCCCAGCTCCGCGCGCTGGAGACCGAGCTGCGCGCCGCGCGCGAAGAGAACGCCCAGCTCAAGGCCTCGCTCGGCGCCGCCCAGGCCGATGCGGTGGCGCAGCGGGAGAACGAGGCGGCGCTCGTCCGTCAGCGCGACGAGCTGCAGGTGGCGCTGGCGACCGCCGAGGCGCGCCTCGCCGAGCTTGCCGCCGAGATCGGCGCGCTCCAGGGACGCGCGAGCCCGCCCGAGGTCGCCGCACCTGCGGGCGACCCGCAGGAGGTCGAGCGGCTGCGCGCCGATCTCGCCGCGGTGCAGGCCCGCGAAGCCGACGGCCGCGCCGAGCGTGCCCGTTTGGACGAGGAGGTCGCGAGCCTGCGGGCGGCGCTCGCCACGGCCGAGGCCGCGATCGCCGACGGCCTGGCCGCCGTCGAGCGCCTCACCGCCGAGCGGGACTCGCTGGCCGACAGCCTCGCCGCCGAGCGCGGGACGCTGGAGGCACGCCGCGCCGACCTCGCGACCACCGCGGCGCGGCTCGAGACCGTCACCGCCGAACGTGATGGGCTAGCTGCGCGCATCGTCGAGCTGGAGGCCATCGCGGCCGAAACCGATGCGCTGCGTGCCGAGCGCGATGCCTTTGCGGGCCGACTCGCCGAGGCCGTCGCCCCGGCCAGCGGACCTTCGCCCGATGCGGCGATCGCGCGCACCGATCTCGACGAGGTCCGCCGTCTGCTGGAGCGCTCGGAAGCCGACCTCGCGACGCGCGACGCGGCACTGGCCGCGCTCGAGCGCGAGGTCGGCGAGCTGCGCCAACAGCTCGCCCAAGCACTGCCGGATCGCAGCGACGAGATCGACCGCTACCGCGAGGAGCTCGGGACCGTCACGGCGCAGCTCGGCGCGGCCGAGCGCGAGCGCGCTGCGCTGCAGGACGAGCTTGCGGCGGCGATCGCGGCGCGGAACGCCGAAGTCGGCCGGCTGCGCACCGAGCTGAGCGCGGCGGAGCGCGAGCGTGACGGCCTCCGTGCCGCCCTCGAGACCGGCTCGGCCGAGCAGGACGACGTGTTGTCCGGACTGCGGGCCGAGCTGACCACACTCGCGGAGCGGTTGGCCGAAGTCGAGCGCGAGCGCGACGAGCTGCGCCGACAGCTCTCCGACCTCGCGGTGACCGTGGCCGATCCGGAGGCCGAGCCGGTGACGCCGGCGCTGCGCCTCGCCGTGGTCGATGCGCCGACGCGGGCAGTCGAGCCCGGCGCCGGGCCGCTGGCGCGCGAGGTCGCGCGTGGCGTCGTGGCGCTCGGCACCGTGCTGTTCGACATCGGCGAGGCCAGCCTCACGCCGGCCGGGCGCAACGTGCTCATCGAGGCGGCGAGCGAGCTGCAGCGCAAGATCGCGAGCCTGCCGCCGGAGGAGGACTGGATCCTGCGCATCGAGGGTCACACGGACGATCTGCCCACGCGGGGCGTCCGATGGTCGTCGAACTGGCAGCTCTCGGCGGCGCGCGCCAGCACCGTGGCGGAGTTCCTCGTCGCGCAGGGACTGCCCGCGGAGCGGATGATGGCCGCGGGCTTCGCCGAGACACGTCCAGCCGTGCCCGGCAGCGACGCCGACGCCCGTCGGATGAACCGACGCACCGACGTGTTGCTGGCACCCTAGGCGCTGCGCGCCTCGCTGAGGAGGCCGTTGGCGAACTGGAGTTCGGCGAGGCGTGCGTAGAGGCCGCCGCGGGCGAGGAGCTCGCCGTGGCGGCCCTGCTCGACGATCCGGCCGCGCTCCATCACCAGGATGCGGTCGGCGCGTTGCACCGTGGCCAGACGATGGGCGATGACGATGCTGGTCCGGCCGCGCATCAGCCGTTCCAGCGCGATCTGCACGAGCCGCTCGTTCTCCGCGTCGAGGGCACTCGTCGCCTCGTCGAGCAGCAGCAGCGCCGGATCGCGCAGCAATGCCCGGGCGATCGCGATCCGCTGCCGCTGGCCACCGGACAACCGCACGCCCTTCTCGCCGAGGAAGGTCGCGAGGCCGTTCGGCAGGGCCTCGAGAAACTCGAGCGCCGCCGCAGCCTCGGCCGCGGCGAGGACCTCCGCGTCGCTCGCCTCGGGCCGCCCGTAGCGGATGTTGCTCCAGGCGTCCGCCGAGAAGATGAAAGGCTCTTGCGGGACCAGCCCGATCCGGGTGCGGAACTGCTGCGGGTCCAGCGCATCCAGTGGCTGCCCGTCGAGGCGGATCACCCCGCTGAGCGGGTCGTAGAAGCGCAGCAGGAGCTGGAACACGGTGGTCTTGCCGGCGCCCGACGGCCCAACCAGCGCCACGGTCTCGCCCGGCCGCACGACGAGGTCGAGACCGTCGAGGACCAGCCGCTCGGGCTGCGCCGGATAGGCGAAGCGCACCCGCTCCATCGTCACCGCGCCCTGCGCCTTGGCGACCAGCGGCAGGGGGTTGGCCGGCGCGCGGATGTCCGGCTCGGTGGCCAGGAGGTCGAGCAGCCGCTCCGCCGCCCCCGCGGCGCGCTGCAGATCACCCGCGACGTCGCTCAGCCCGCCGATCGCGCTCGCCACCACGGCGGCGAAGAACACGAAGGAGGACAGCTCGCCGGCGGTCATGCGCCCGGCCAGGACATCGTGCCCGCCGACCCACAGAATGACCACGATCGCGCCGAAGATCAGCGCGACGACGATCGCCCCGAGCAGCGCGCGGGCGCGGGCGCTGGCGGTCGCGGCGCCGAACGCCTCCTCGGCCGCAGCGGCGAACCGCTCGCTCTCGCGATCCTCCTGGGCAAAGGCCTGGACGGTCCGGATCGCGTTGAGGCTCTCCTCGACACGGACGGCGATGTCGCCGATCCGGTCCTGCGCCGCGCGCGACAGCGCTCGGACGCGGCGGCCGAGGACCACGACCGGGATGACGGTGAGCGGGACGACGATGGCGACGACCCCGGCGAGGCGCGGGCTCGCCGCCACCAGCAGCAGCATCCCGCCGACGGTCAGCAGCAGGTTGCGCAGCGCCTGGCTGACACTGCCGCCGATGACCGTCTGGACGATCGCTGTGTCCGTGGTCAGTCGCGACAGGACCTCGCCGGTCCGCGCCAGCTCGAAGTAACCGGGGGGCAGGCGCACCACGCGGGCGTAGACGTCGCGGCGCAGGTCGGCCACGACCCGCTCGCCGATCCACGCGACGAGATAGCTCCGGGCGAAGGTTGCCAGAGCGAGGACGAGGATGACGATCAGCACCGCCTCGACGGCATGGGTGAGCGCGTCGGGTCGCGCCTCGACGAAGCCGCCGTCGATCACGTAGCGGATGCCGACGCCCAGGGAGAGCACCGCCACCGCGGCGACGATCAGGGCGGCGAGCGCACCCGCCACCTGCGCCCGGTAAGGGATCAGATAGGCAGCCAAGCGCCGCAACTGGCCCAGGTCGCGGCTTGGAGCGCGTTTGCTGCCATCCGCGAGCCGCGAGCGCCCGGCTTCCGTCATCGCATTCCCGACCGCGGCCCGCGCGAGGTTCTTATGCGAACAAGGTTTACGATCACGCCCCTTGAGGGGGGCGCGTCGCGCCGATATATAGCGGGCGCCGCGTGCGGAGGAAAGGTTCGTGAAGCAGGGCATTCATCCGGATTACCACGAGATCACCGTGGTCATGACGGACGGCTCGACGTTCAAGACGCGCTCGACCTACGGCAAGCCCGGGGACACGCTGACCCTCGACGTCGACCCGAAGTCGCATCCGGCCTGGACCGGTGGCACGGTGCAGGTCATCGAGCGCGGCCGTGTCGAGCAGTTCAACCGCCGCTTCCAGAACTTCCGTCGCAAGAAATAGTCGCAGGCGCCCTCGGCGCGCCGGCCGATCGGAGCCCGCCATGAAGATCCGCAATTCGCTGCGTACCGCCAAGACCCGCCACAAGGACTGCCGGCTCGTCCGGCGCAAGGGACGGGTCTACGTCATCAACAAGACCAACCCGCGCTTCAAGTCGCGACAGGGCTGAGAGGCGCGGCCGGGCAGTCGTTGACCGGCCGACGCCGCACTCCCATCATCGTTCCTCGGTAGGGCAGCCACCGCGGACGAGGTCGCAGCATGGACATGCCGGAGCCGGACGGCGCGATCCTCGCGAGACAGTCGGAGATCGTCGCTCGTCTGCGCGCGCTGGTTCCGAGCGAGGCTCTGATTGTCGACGAGGCCCTGCGGCGCGTCTACGAGTGCGACGGGCTGACCGCCTATCGAGCGCTTCCCCTGGCCGTGGTGCTGCCCTCGACGACGGCCGAGGTCGCTGCCGTACTAGCCCTCTGCAATGCCGAGGGGGTCAAGGTCGTCCCGCGCGGCGCCGGTACCTCCCTGTCGGGCGGCGCCCTGCCGGTCACCGACGGTATCGTGCTCGGCACGGGCAAGCTGAACCGGATCCTGGAGATCGATCTCGAGAACCGCACGGTCACCGCGCAGCCCGGCGTGACCAACCTCGCGATCACCCGCGCCGTCGAGCATGCCGGCTTCTACTATGCGCCGGACCCCTCCTCGCAGATCGCCTGCACGATCGGCGGCAACATCGCCGAGAACTCCGGCGGCGTGCATTGTCTGAAATACGGCCTGACCACCAACAACGTGCTCGGCCTCGAGCTGGTCCTGCCGAACGGGGAGATCGTGCGCCTGGGTGGCAAGCATCTGGGCTCCGACGGCTACGACCTGATGGGCGTGATCACCGGCTCGGAGGGCCTGCTCGGCGTCGTCACCGAGGTCACGGTGCGGATCCTGCAAAAACCGGAGACCGCTCGGGCGGTGCTGATCGGCTTCCCGAGCGTCGAGCAGGGCGGGAGCTGCGTCGCCGCGATCATCGCCGACGGCATCATCCCCGGCGGGCTCGAGATGATGGACCGCCCGGCGATCAACGCCGCCGAGGACTTCGTCGGTGCCGGCTACCCGCGCGAGGCCGGCTCGCTGCTGATCTGCGAGCTCGACGGGCCCGCGGCCGAGGTCGACCAGCTCGTCGAGACGGTGGCCTCGATCGCGCGTCAGCATGGCGCCACCTTCCTCAAGGTCAGCGAGAGCGAGGAGGAGCGGCTGCGGTTCTGGGCCGGGCGCAAGAACGCGTTCCCCGCCGTCGGCCGCATCTCGCCCGACTATTATTGCATGGACGGGACGATCCCGCGCAGCCAGCTCGCGCATGTGCTGCAGCGGATGCGCGCGATGTCCGAGCACTACGGGCTGGCCGTGGCCAACGTGTTCCACGCCGGCGACGGCAATCTGCATCCGCTCATCATGTACGACGCCAACCGGCCGGGCGAGCTCGAGCGCGCCGAGGCCTTCGGTGCGGAGATCCTCAAGCTCTGCGTCGAGGTCGGCGGGGTGCTGACGGGCGAGCACGGGGTCGGCGTCGAGAAGCGCGACCTGATGCCGGAGATGTTCACCGAGGCCGACCTCGCCCAGCAGCAGCGCCTGAAATGCGCGTTCGATCCGGCGCAGATCCTCAATCCCGGCAAGGTGTTCCCGCGTCTGCATCGCTGCGCCGAGCTCGGCCGGATGCACATTCACAAGGGTGCCATTCCCTTCCCCGATCTGCCGCGGTTCTGAGATGCGCGAGGTCTTCGAGCCGACGAGCCTCGACGAGCTGGAGCAGGTCGTCCGCTGGGCGGTCGCCGAGGAGGCACCGCTCGAGGTGATCGGGCGCGGCAGCAAGCGCGGCCTCGGCCGCCCGGTCGACGCGCGCGCCGAGCTGCGCCTTGCGCGGATGAGCGGCATCGACATGTACGAGCCCGACGAGCTCGTCATGTCGGCGGCTGCCGGGACGCCGCTGATCGAGATCGAGGCGATGCTCGCCGAGCGTCACCAGGAGCTCGCCTTCGAACCGGCGGACTATGGGGTCGTTCTCGGTGGCCCTGCGAACCTGCAGAGCATCGGTGGGGTATTCGCCTGCAACCTCGCCGGCCCGCGCCGGATCAAGGCCGGTGCGGCGCGCGATCACATCCTCGGCGTGCAATGCGTCACCGGCCACGGCGAGACGATCAAGGCCGGCGGCCGGGTGATGAAGAACGTAACCGGCTACGATCTCCCCAAGCTGCTGGCCGGCTCGTACGGCACGCTGGCGGTGATGAGCCGGATCACGTTCAAGGTCCTGCCGGCTGCCACCGACCGCGCCACGCTGCTCCTCAGCGGCGGCGACATGACCAAGCTGCTGACCGCGCTGCGCCGCGCGATGGGCAGCTCCTGCGAGGTGTCGGCAGCCGCCGTGCTGCCCGAGCGCGCCACGGCGCGATCGGCGGTTCCCGAGGTCGCCGGTGCCGGACGTGCCTTGGCCGCCCTGCGCGTCGAGGGCACCGCGACCTCGGTCGGGTACCGGCTCGACGCGCTGATGCGGGTCGTGGCCCGGCCGGCGGGTCTCGAAGCGATCCGCCTCGGCGCCGATGCGACCCGGCGTCTCTGGCGGGAGATTCGCGACGTTCGGCTCGTGGATGCGCTCGCCCCGCTGCTCTGGCGGGTCACCTGCGCGCCGACCGATGCGGCGGCCGTCGCGGCGCGCGCTGCCCCACTCGACCCGGAGATCCTCTTCGACTGGTCGGGCGGGCTGGTGTGGCTGGCCCTGGGCCATGTGCCAGCGGATGCCGGCTGCGGACAGATTCGCGCCGGGCTCGCGCCGGGCGCTGGGCACGCGACACTGGTGCGTGCGCCCGAGGAGCTTCGTCGGATCGTCCCGCCGATGCACCCCGAGCCGGTGCTGCTCGAGGGGCTGACGCGACGGGTCAAGCAAGGCTTCGATCCGAAAGGCGTCCTCAACCCTGGCCGGCTCGCGGCCGCGATCTGAGGTCGGCCGGCGGAATCAGCGCTCGCTGAACCGCGGCGTCGCGGGCGCCGTCCTGTCGCCGCCGTGCCAGAAGGTCGACAGCACCTCGCCTGTCGCCCGCATCTCGAGGATCAGCGGCAGCGTCTCGCGCAGCCAAGCCTCGGCGCGGGCGCGGCCGAACTCGCGCAGCTCCTCGATGAACCACCGGCTCGCATTGAGCTTGCTCGAGGCGCCGAAACGCTCGATCCCGCGATCCCCCGGCGCATCGGCGTCGATCATGTGCACCGCCATTCGCCGCAGCGGCGTCATCACGACCTCGGCCGGATCCGGCGCGAGGTCGGCGAGCGCCGCGAGCAGGCGGCGGGGCAGGAGCAGGTTGAGCGGCGGGCAGCCGATGCGGTGGGCCAGGGTACGACGCAGCGCGGCATGGCGGCCGAGCGTCGCGCGCGCCCGCTCCAGGACGCGGCGACGCACCGCCTCGTCGATCGCCGGCTCGTTGGCCAGCCCGTCGAGCAGCGCCTCGATCGCGACGACGATGTCGTTGAGGCGCTCGATGCCGCGCGTCTGCCACAGCAGCGAGCTGTTGAAGCTCACCTCGTTGATCCGGTTGATGATGGCGCGGGCGGTGTCCGGCTCCTCGGCGCGGTCGCGCGGGTTGACCTGGACGATCAGGAGGTCGTTCACCTCGTCCGCGCGCATCAGCGGCTTGAGCGCCGGATTGGCGCTGTAGCCGCCGTCCCAATAGATCCGCCCGCCTTCACGGACGGCTCGCGTCAGGGTGGGCAGGCAGGCCGAGGCGAGCACCTGCCGGCGGGTCAGCACATCGCCGCCGAACAGCATCGCCTCGCCGGTGGTCACGTCCGTGGCCGTGACCCAGACGCGCGGCCCGCCCGCCGCGACCAGCGCGGTCACGTCGAGCCGGTCGAGCGGTGCCAAGCGCGGCTCCTGGCGGAACACATGCTCCAGGGGATGGGTGTCGGGCAGGCCCAGCTCATAGGGCGAGAGCAGCCGGCTGACGAGGTCGGCGAAGAGATAGAGAGGGTTGTCGTCGAGGCCCGGATCGCCCGGCGGCAAGCCGAACCGGGTCCGGTCGAACAGACCCAGCGTCAGCCGCTCCTGTGCCGCCGCAACCGCCTCCCAGAACCGAGCCAGGGCGGCGACGGCGCCGGCCCGACCGCCCTCCAGCCAGCCGAAGCCGAGCACGAAGCCGTTGACCGCCCCGGCGCTCGTGCCACTGACCGCCCTGATGGCCAGACCTGGCTCCTCGAGCAGCCGCTCCAGCACGCCCCAGCCGAACGCTCCGTGCGAGCCGCCGCCCTGCAGGGCGAGGCTGATCGGCAGCGGCAGTGGGTCGTGGGCGGCCATGGGCATCGCTCCGGGGCCCGCCATCCTATCCGGGCCAACACTGCGCCGCACCGTCGACGCGCAGCACCTGCCCCGACACGAAGGCGCCGAGCGGGCCCGCGAACAGCTCAACCAGCCGTGCCACCTCGTCGACGGTGGCGATGCGGTCGAGGGTACCTTCGGTGACGAGGCGGGCGGGGTCGACAGCACGCGTGCCCAGAAAGCGGCCGGTCCGCGCCTCACCCGGGGCGAGGCTGTTCACGTTGATCCCGTAGGGGCGGAGCTGGTCGGCGAGGCAGCGCGTGTAGTGCACGACACCGGCCTTGGCGGTGGCGTAGATGGCGCCCTGGGTGCGGCCGCGAAAGGCGGCGGTCGAGCTGATCGTCAGGATGCGGCCCGCGCGGCGCGCCATCATGGCGGCGGCGACCCGCCGGCAGACCAGGATGGTGCTGAGCAGGTTGCGGTCCAGCACCGCGCGGATGTCGACCTCGGCGATCGCAACGGCGTCGTTCGGATCGGGCTTGCCACCGGCGGCGGCGATGTCGCCACCGGCGTTGTGGACCAGGATGTCGAGCGGACCAAGGGTCGCCTCGACCGAGCCGACGACCCGCTCGACCTCGTCGCCACGGGTCAGGTCACCAAGGACGCGGAGCGTCGGCACGGCGTAGGTGCGGCCGACCTCGGCCGCTGCGGCGCTCAGCGTCGTACCCTCACGATACTCGGCCGGACCATCCTCGCGCAGGCCGTGCATGCCCACCGCACAGCCGCGCGCGGCAAGCCGCTCGGCGAACGCCCGACCGAGGCCGCGGCCGGCACCCGTGACGAGCGCAACCCGGCCGCGCAGATCCCATGGCTCGACGGCCATCGCTCCCTCCGCCCAACGCGGGGAAGGTGCCCGCAGCGGCGCGCCGTGGGAACCGGTGACTTCAGGCCACCGGCTTGTCCTTCGGCAGCTTCTCGGCGAGCCCGAGCAGCGCCCGGCGCCGATCCATTTCCAGCCAGACGTCGTCCGGGCGGATGCCCAGCTCCGTCCAGAGCACGGTCAGATGGTACAGGAGATCGGCACTCTCCTCGATGACGGCGCGGCGGTCGTGGCGCATCGCGTCGACCACCACTTCGCCGGCCTCCTCGACGAGTTTCTGCGCCATCTTCGGGAGCCCCGACGCGAGCAGCCGGCCGGTCCGCGAGGCGGCACCGGCGCGCGCGCGCTCTTGCTCGACGGCCGAAGCGAGCTCGGCGAGCCGATCGCGTGCGGGCAGCCGCGGCACGACCGCCGGCTCGCACGCGCCCTCGGCGCTTCCCTCCGTCGGCTCCAGCATGGTCGATTCCCCGTGGCGGCAACCTGCGAACGGCAGCCCATCACGAGGGACGACCGTGACAGGATTATGACGACAATGATCCTACATGTTAGGCGATCGTCCCTACCGCCAGCAAGGAAATTCGCCGGCTAGGTCACATCGCAGCGCGGACGCACCCGAGAATCTCCAGGCCAGATCCAAGAGCGGTGTGACCAATCGGGACCCGCTCGGCGACGCCGGAGCCGTAGGCCTGCGGCAGGCAGCACGCGGGCTCGCGCCGCGTGACGCCGTGGGCCGGCCGAGCAACCCGCTCAGCCCTTCACGGCGCCGAGCGTCAGACCGCGAATCAGCCAGCGCTGGGCGATCAGTGCGATGGCCAGCGGCAGCGCGATGGCGAGCAGCATTCGTGCCGCACCGTCCGGCCCCGGGCTGCCCAGCTGCTGGATGCGCAGGGTCACAGTATCGGCTTCCATCAGGAACAGCGCGCTCGCGAACAGGTAGTCGTTCCAGGCATAGGCGAACAGGACCAGCGCCGTGCCGGCGATCGACGGTGCCACGAGCGGCAGCACGATCCGCAGGAAGGCCGCGACCGGCCCGGCACCGTCGATCGCCGCCGCCTCCTCCAGCTCCGCTGGCAGCTCGACGAACGCCTGGCGCATGATGATGATCGCCAGCGGCAGCAGAAAGGTCGCATTGACCACGACCAGCGCCGCGCCGGTATCGAGCAGACCGAATGCGAGAAAGAACAGCCAGAAGGGCACCATGACGGCGATCGGCGGGAAGAGGCGCAGCGCGAGACAGCCGAGGATCGCGGCGCCGGCGAGGCCATGGCGGCGGGTCCGCGCGAGCGCCCACGCCGCCGGCAGGCCGAGGACCAGCGCCAGCGCGGTCGCGGCCCCGCTCACCCAGGTCGAGCGCAGGATCGCGCCTTGCGTGCGCGCGTCGGCGAGCTCGCGCAGCCAGACGTCCGGGCCGGGCGCGAAATCGAACCAGGGCAGGCCCCAGCCGTCGACGGCGAAGGTCTGCAGCGGCGGGCGCAGGCTGAGCGACAGGGCCCACAGGAACGGCAGCGCGCACAGCAGGCTGACCAGGACGGCCAGCAACGAGGCGGCGATGGTCGGGCGCTCGGGCATGCCGGCAACAAGCCCCAGTGCTGCGGCCGGCACAATCGCGCCCCGTCGCGGAACGCCCCGTTGAGTGGCGAGCTGCCGCTCGCCGGCGTCCGCGTCCTCGCGGTCGAGGTCTATGGGGCCGGGCCCTATGGCACGATGCACCTCGCCGACCTTGGCGCCGAGGTGATCAAGATCGAGCCGCCCGGAAGCGGCGACATGGCGCGCGGGGTCGGGCCGTTTCGCCTCGGCCCGCAGGACAGTCAGTTCTTCCAGAGCTTCAATCGCAACAAGCGGAGCCTGACGCTCGATCTCAAGAGCCAGCGGGGCCGCCAGGTCTTCGAGCGCCTGGTCGGCACGGCCGACATCCTCGTCAACAACCTGCGCGGCGACCAGCCGGGCAAGCTGCGCCTCACCCACGCCGATCTCGCCGCGCACAACCCGCGCCTCGTCTGCGGCCACCTGTCGGGCTACGGGCGGACCGGCAGCCGCTCCCAATGGCCGGGCTACGACTACCTCCTCCAAGCAGAAACCGGCTGGCTGCACCTCACGGGGGAGCCGGACGGGCCACCGACGCGGGCCGGGCTGTCACTGGTCGACTACATGGCCGGCGTCACCCTGGCGTTCGCCGTCACCTCTGCGCTCGTCCGGGCGCTGCGCACCGGCCGCGGCGGCGACGTCGATGTCAGCCTCTACGACGTGGCCTTGCACCAGCTCACCTATCCCGCCGTCTGGTATCTCAATGAGCGCCACGTCACCGAGCGCCGGCCGCGCTCGGGCCATCCGGCGACCGTACCGGTCGAGCTGTTCCCGACCGCCGACGGCTGGCTGTTCCTCATGTGTGTCACCCAGAAGTTCTGGGAGGAACTTGCCCGTCGCTGCGGCCGGCCGGACCTCCTCGCCGATCCGCGCTTCAGCGACGCCGACGCGCGGCGAAGTCACCGTGAGGCGCTGGTCGAAATCCTCGACGCCATCTTGCGGACGCGGACCACAGGCGACTGGATGCGGCGGTTCCAGGGCGCCGTGCCGGCCGCCCCGGTGTTGACCCTCGCAGAAGCCCTCGCCTCCGAGTTCACCGCGGAACGTGGGTTGGTCCACGCGGCGCCACATCCGCTGCGGCCGGATCTGCACCTGCTTTGCGGCGCGATCCGGATCGACGACCGCCTGACGGAGGTTCGCGCCGGCCCGGCGCTGGGCGTCGACACCGATGCGATCCTCGGCGAACTGGGCCTCTCGAGCGCGGAGATCGCCGCGTTGCGCGCCGACGGGGTCGTCTAGCTAGCGGCCCTGTTCGCTGCGCCAGAGCGCGAACTCGGCGCGACTGGCGTTGCTGGCCGGATACAGCCCGGGTAGCGAGCGCCCTTCCTGGAGCTTGGCCGCGACGAAATCCTCGTAGGCCGTCATCTCGAAGGCCTCGGCGGCCAGCTCGTCGGCGAGATGCGCCGGCAGCACGACCACACCCTCGCCATCGCCGACGACGACATCGCCCGGGTAGACCGCGACGTCGCCGCAGCCGATCGGTAGTTGCAGGTCGGCGGCATGGTGCAGGATCGGCCCGGTGGGCGCCGAGGGCCGCTGGTGGTAGGCGGGGAATCCGAGCCGCGCGATCGCCGGCGTGTCGCGGAACCCGCCGTCGGTCACGATGCCGGCGACGCCGCGAACCATCAGCCGGGTGATCAGGAGGTCGCCCGCGGCGGCGGCGCGGGCGTCCTTACGCGCGTCGATGACCAGGACATGGCCCGGTGGACAGGTTTCGATCGCCTTGCGCTGCGGGTGCTCGGGATCGGCATAGGCCTCGAGCCGGTCGAGGTCCTCGCGCGCGGGAATGTAACGCAAGGTGAACGCCGGGCCGACCATCGTCGGTAGGCCCGGCGCCACCGGATGCACGTTCTGCATCCAGGCGCTCCGCAAGCCGCGCTTGAGCAGGCAGGTGGTGAGCGTCGCGGTCGTCACCGCGGCGAGCTTGCGACGGGTGTCCTCGTTCATGGCCCTGCCTTCCCGCTTACCCTTCCGCAGCCTCGCCGAATCTCTTCCATCGACATTGCAGCGCACGCAAGCTGCGCACCGATGAGCGAGGTTCTCCGCGCCCGCCTCCGCCACGCCACAACGGCCGACCTCGACGCCTGCCGGGCGATCTACGCGCCCGAGGTGCTGGAAGGTACGGCATCCTTCGAACTGGCACCGCCTGACCTGGCCGAGATCGTGCGCCGGCACGAGGCGGTCCTGGCGATCGGCTCGGTCTGGCTGGTGGCGGAATGCGACGGCGCGATCGCCGGCTATGCCTACGCCGGCGCGTACCGGCCGCGTCCCGCCTATCGCCACACGCTCGAGGACTCGGTCTATGTCGTGCGCTGGGCACGCGGCCACGGTCTCGGGCGTCTGCTGCTGGAACGACTGATTCTGGAAACGGCGAGCCGTGGCTTCCGCGAGATGATCGGGATCATCGGGGACAGCGCGAACACCGCCTCGATCGCGCTGCACCTCGGGTGCGGCTTTCGCCATGTCGGGACGTTGGAGCGGGTCGGCTGGAAATTCGACCGGTGGCTCGACACGGTGCTGACCCAACGCCGGCTGACCGGCTGAGAAAGGGACGCGCGATGGCGACCTTCGTGGTGGTGCACGGCGCCTGGGGCGGCGGCTTCGCGTGGCGCAAGCTGCGTGCGCCCATCGCCGCGCGCGGCCACGAGCTCCTGACGCCCACTTTGACGGGCCTCGGCGAGCGGACGCATCTCGCCTCGCCCGCGGTCGATCTCGCGACCCATGTCCAGGACGTTGTCGGCGTGATCGAGACGGAGGACCTGCGCGAGGTGGTGCTCGTCGGGCACAGCTACGGCGGGATGGTGGTCACCGGGGTCGCCGGTCGGCTGCCCGACCGGATCGGGCGGCTGATCTATCTCGATGCCTTGGTGCCACGGGACGGGGACAGCGTGTTGACCCTGCTGCCCGCCGACGTGGCGAAGGACATCCACAGCCGGGTGGTCGACGGCTGGCGCCTGCCGCCCAATCCGCTGCCGGCCGACACGCCAGCCGAGGACGTCGCCTGGCTCGTCCCGCGGCGGGCAGCGCAGCCCTTCGCGACCTTCACCCAGTCGCTGCATCTCGGCCCGGCGCAGCCGCCGCCACGGGCCTACATCTACTGCAGGCGCTCCGGCCCGGTAGATGTGTTCCGGCCGTTCGCCGAGCGCGCGCGCCGGGAACCCGGCTGGAGCTACCGCGAGATCGACGCGTCGCACAGCCCGCACATCACCGCTCCCGCGGCGCTCACCGAGCTGCTGCTGGAGCTCGCCGGCCCTTGACGGCAGCAACGGAACGCGCTGCCGGCAGATGCGCCGTGCCGCGGCGGTCGAACCTCGCACGCGCGTGGGGACGTCGTCGGGCATCACCTGCCTGCTGGGGGAGATAGGTCGTGACCGACAAAGGGCAGACCGGCCAGAGCAAGCCGGACCTCGCGGAGATGACGCGGACGCTTGCGGAGCTCGGTGAGCGTACCCAACGGATCGTGCAACGCTTCCTGGAGCAGCAGGCGAGGAGTGACGGCTTTCAGGTCCCGGACCCGCGCATCGTCGCCGACGCCTTCCAGCGCCTCGGTCAGGCGATGCTGGCTGACCCACAAAAGCTGGTCCAGGCACAGGCCCGCTGGTGGCAGCAGATGGGCGAGCTGTGGCAGGTGCAGTTCCGCAAGGCGACGGGCGAGCCCGTCGAGCCGGTCGCCAGCGCCGAGCCGACCGACCGGCGCTTCAAGGACGAGCTCTGGAACGAGGACCTCGTCTTCGATTACATCAAGCAGTCTTACCTCCTGAGCGCGCGGTGGCTGCAGGAGACGGTGGCCGAGGTCGACGGCCTCGACCCCAAGACCCGCGAGAAGGTCGCCTTCTACACCCGGCAGCTCGTCGACGCGCTGGCGCCCAGCAATTTCGCGCTGCTCAATCCGCAGGTCCTGCGCGCCGCGAACGAGACGAAGGGCGAGAGCCTGCTCAAAGGCTTGCGCCAGCTCCTCGCCGACCTCGAGCGGGGCAAGGGCGATCTGAAGATCTCGATGACCGACGAGAGCGCCTTCAAGGTCGGCGAGAACCTCGCGACCACGCCGGGCCAGGTCATCTTCCAGAATGAGCTGATGCAGCTTTTGCAGTACGCGCCGAGCACCGACCAGGTCTACAAGCGACCGCTGCTGATCGTGCCGCCCTGGATCAACAAGTTCTACATCCTGGATCTCAAGCCGCGGAACAGCTTCATCCGCTGGGCGGTCGGCCAGGGATACACGGTATTCGTGATCTCCTGGGTCAATCCCGACGAGACCCTGGCGCGCCTAGGCTTCGAGGACTACCTCACGCTCGGCCCGCTGGCCGCGATGGATGCGATCGAGCGGCAGACCGGCGAGCGCGAGATCAACATCATCGGTTACTGCCTCGGTGGCACGCTCACCGCCTGCCTGCTCGCCTATCTCGCCGCCATCGACGAGCCGCGCGTCAAGGCCGCGACGTTCTTCACCAGCATGACCGACTTCTCCGAGCCGGGCGAGCTCGGCGTGTTCATCGACGACGAGCAGCTCGAGCTGATCGAGCAGCACATGCGGGAGAAGGGCTATCTCGAGGCGCGCCACATGCAGCGCGTGTTCAACATGATGCGCGCCAACGATTTGATCTGGAGCTTCGTCGTCAACAACTACCTGCTCGGCAAGGAGCCGATGGCATTCGACCTGCTGTACTGGAACAACGACAGCACCCGCATGCCCTACATGATGCACCGCTTCTACCTGCGTAACATGTACCAGGAGAACCTACTGGTCAAGCCGGGCGGGATCGCGCTGCGCGGCGTGCCGATCGATCTCGGCCGCATCAAGGTGCCTTGCTACTTCCTGTCGACCCGGGAAGACCACATCGCCCCCTGGGCCTCGACCTACAAGGGCAGCAAACTGTTCGGCGGCCCCGTGCGCTTCGTGCTCGGCGGCTCCGGGCACATCGCTGGCGTCATCAACCCGCCGCCCTCGACCAAGTACGGCTACTGGACGAACAACCGCCGGCCGGCCACGGCGCAGGCCTGGCTCGCCTCGGCGACCCACAACGAAGGTTCGTGGTGGCCCGACTGGGATGCCTGGCTCAGCAAGAAGAGCGGCCCGAAGGTGCCGCCGCGCGATCCGGCCGCAGGTCCCCTGACGCCCCTGGAGCCGGCCCCAGGCTCCTATGTGCGACGGCGTACGGTGGACTAAGGCCGTGGCGCAGACGGGCCGTGTCCCGCGCGCAACACTCGGTCGGACCCGAGGAGCGCAACGTCGCCCATTCAGGAATTGCCGGAATAAGCGGGTTGGCGCATAGTCCTTGATCGTGCGCGTCTGCGGTTGATCGAGCCCGGGAGCGCCCACCAACCCGGTCCGGCGCGGTGGCGCGAGCGGGGCAAGCCTCCGGATGCGAGCACGCCTCCGGTGAGGGTGTCAGGTCGCGTGTCGCGGACCGACCGGCGGCGTAGAAGGGATGGAACATGCCGCATCGGCACCACCTCGTACCGCGCGTTGCTGCGCCGTCGCCTGGTGGTCTGGGCCGAGCGGCGCAGCCACTGCGCGTGGCCCTGTCGAATTTCCCGAATGCACCGGTGAGTTTGCGCAGTGCGGCTGCGGCGGTGCGCAGCGGGGCGTCAACCGCAAGGTTGCCATGCCTGCCTCGCTGCTCTACGCAGCTTCCATGCCCCCCGACCACAAGCCAGCCGAGCCAGCCGACCGGGCCCGCGAGACGGACCTCTCGGCTGACATTGTCACCCATGTCGCCGCGCTGCGGCGCTATGCGCGGGCGCTGGTCGGCAACCCGGTCGACGCCGACGACATGGTCCAGGAATGCCTCACCCGCGTCCTGGCCCAGATGCGAGCGTGGCGAGAGGTCCGCGATCTGCGAGCCTATCTGTTCACCACCTTGCACAATGTCTTCGTCGACAATGGCCGGCGCAAGCGCAGTGCCGGGGTCGAGGTGCCGATCGACGATGTCGTCGGCCGCCTCAGCACCCCGCCTACGCAGAACGTCCGGCTCGAGGTCCGCGACATGATGGACGCTCTCGCCCAGCTCCCGCGCGAGCAGCGTGAGGTCGTACTTCTCGTCGGTATGGAGGGCATGAGCTATCTCGAGGCGGCCGAGGTCATCGGGGTGCCGATCGGCACCGTGATGTCACGGCTGTCGCGCGGCCGCGAGGCCCTGCGCCAACTCACCACCGTTGGCCGAACAACCAGGTTGCGTGTGGTGAAATGAAGACCATCCACTCGTCGGCGAGCCATATCGCCGAGGACGACATCCAGGCCTTCGTCGACGGCGTCCTGAGCGAGGACAGCCGCAACGAGGTTCTGGCGCACATCGTCGCCAATCCGCGCGAGGCCGAGCGCGTCAACGCCTATTTCCGCCAGCGCGCGGCGCTCGAGCGGCTGGCGGCGTTCCTCGAGCCGGACGACAACGAGGCGTTCGAGCTGGAGCTGCAGGGCCGGCTGGCCGCCGCGCTGCGCCGGCAGCGTGCGTTCCAGCACAGCCTGCGCGTCGCCGCGGCGGTCGCCGTGGCGCTGCCACTCGCCCTCGGCGGCTGGTGGCTCAGCCACCAGTTCCCCGGGGAGACGGTGATCGCGTCGGCGGGAACTCCCGAGGACGACTTCGCGCCCGTGTTCCCGTTCGGCGGTATCGTCAGTCGGGCGGATCTGCAGCTCGCCGAGACGGGCGACGTGTCGTTGGCGCAGCTCGACAGCCGGCTGCGCAGCGCGCGGCTCGTGGTCCCGGATCTGGCCGCCATCGGCTTGAAGCTGGTCGGCGGCGACCTTGTCCCGGACCTGCATCCGCCAGCCGCACGGCTGGTCTATGTCGACGAGGTCGGGCATCCGCTCTTCGTCTATGTCGGACTCGCGACGGGCACCGCACCGCTGGCCTTCACCCTCGCGCCGGAGGGGCACATCTCGCTCAACTGGCGCGACGGCGAGCTGGTGTTTGCCGTCGTCGGCCCGGTCGACATGCCGCGCCTCGTCGACGTCATGCGCGAGGTCGGCCGCGGCATCACCCAGACGGCCGAACTCCCGACCGAGGGCGCGACGACGCCGGTCGTCGTCGAGCCGACGCCCGACGTGCTGCCGGCCGCGCCGCTGGCACCGGTGCCGGAGACGCCGGTGGTGGTGCCCGGCGAGCCGACGGCGCCGGACGAGATCGGGCTCGAGAAGCCGAAGGTCCTCTGAGCGCGGACGGCCGGGCCGGAGGGTCTGGCCGTCGCTCATGCCATCCAGTTGCCACCGTCGACGCCGATCGTCTGGGCGACGATGTAACGCGCGTCGTCAGAGGCGAGGAACACGGCCGTCCCGGCCATCTCTTCGGGCGTGCCGAAGCGGCCGAAGGGTACGGCGGCACCGACCCGGCGCTTCTTCTCGCCGATCGGCAGGCCCTCGTACTTGGCGAACTGGGCGTCGACCACGTCCCACATCGGCGTCTCGACGACGCCAGGGGCGATGCCGTTGACGTTGATGCCATGCTTGATGAGGGCGAGGCCGGTCGACTGGGTGATGCTGATCACGGCCGCCTTGGTGGCGCAGTAGACGGTGACGAGCGGTTCGCCGCGGCGGCCCGCCTGGCTCGCGAAGTTGATGATCTTGCCACCGCGACCCTGCCGGACCATCTGCGCCGCCACCGCCTGCAGGGTGAACAGCAGGCCCTTGACGTTGATCGCGAACTGCTTGTCGAAGCTGGCCTCGGTGATCTCCAGGACCGGCTGCATCTCGAAGATCGCGGCGCCGTTGACGAGGATGTCGATCCCTCCGGCCTCGGCGACGACCGTCTCGACCATGGCGTCGATCGAGGCGCGGCTGGTCACGTCGAGATGCACCGCGAATGCCCCACGACCTATGTCGCGCGCGGTCGCCGCGGCCTCGCCGTCGAGCACGTCGGCGACCGCAACGCGGGCACCCTCCTCGGCATAGCGCCGACACACGGCGGCACCGATGCCGCGCGCGCCACCGGTGACGATGGCGACCTTGTCCTTGAGCTTCATGCGAGGTTTCCTACCAGCAGGTGTAGCCGCCGTCGGCCAGCACGATGCTGCCGGTGAGCAGGCTCGCGGCATCGGAGGCGAGGAACAGCACGACCGAGGCGATCTCGTCGGGCTGGCCGACCCGGCGCATCGGTGTCATCTCGATCCAGGTCGGGTACATGGACTGGTCCTGCATGCCGAACCGGGTCAGCGGCGTTTCGATATAGGTCGGCGCCACCGCGTTGACGCGCACCCCTCGCGCGCCCCACTCGGCGGCGAGCGATTTGGTCAGGTGGTGCACCGCCGCCTTGGACGCATTGTAGAACGACTGCGGCTGCGGCTTGTTGACGATGAACCCCGACATCGAGCCGATGTTGACGATCGAACCCTTGCCCGCGGCGAGCATCTGCCGGCCGAACGCCCTACAGCACCAGAACAGGCCGTCGAGATTGACGTCCATGTGGAAGCGCCAGTGCTCGTCGCTGGTCTCCTCGGCCGGCACGTTGCTGCGCGCGACGCCGGCATTGTTGACCAGGATGTGCACCGGACCGTGCGTCGCCGCGAGCCGGGCGGCGAGCGCGTCGACCTCGGCGGAACGGGTCACGTCGAGCTGCGCGCCCTCAGCGGCGATCCCTTTGCCGCGCAGCTCGGCCACCGCGCTCTCGATGCGGTCTGGGACCATGTCGGCCACCACGACGCGCGCCCCGGCCTCGCCCAAGGCCTGAGCGCAGGCGCGCCCGATGCCCTGGCCCGCGCCGGTGACGACGGCCAACCGTCCCTTCAGATCGTATTTCTCGAGATACATCGAAGCGTCTCCTCAGCTCGCCTTGCGCGCGGTCGGCCGGCGCATGTCGGCCAGCGGGTGCCGCTGCGCGCGCTCCACGGCAAGGCCTTTCGCGTCGAACAGGTGGCAGGTGATCGGGTCGACCGCGACGCGGATCCGGTCGTGCACCCGGGTCGGGTTCTCGCCGTCGGCCTGCACCACCAGCATCTGCCCGCCGGGCAGCTGGGCGTAGAGGAAGGTCTCACCGCCGAGCCGCTCGACGACGAGGACCTCGGCCTCGAGCTGCCCGGCCGCTGCCGGCTGGAGGTGCTCGGGGCGCACGCCGAGGGTCACCTTCTCGCCCGGCCTCAGCCCGCCGGCGCGCACCGGCACAGCCACAGTCTCGCCACCCGGCAGGCTCACCGTCGCGCCGCCATCGCCCGCCGCGGTGACCGTGACCGGAAGGAAGTTCATTCGGGGCGAGCCGATGAAGCCGGCGACGAAAAGACTACGCGGGTGATGATAGAGTTCGAGCGGCGTGCCGGCCTGCTCGATCACCCCGCCCTCGAGGACCACGATCTTGTCGGCCAGCGTCATCGCCTCGACCTGATCGTGGGTGACGTAGACCATGGTCGCATTGAGGGTCTCGTGCAGTCGGGCGAGCTCGATGCGCATCTGCACGCGCAGCGCCGCATCGAGGTTCGAGAGCGGCTCGTCGAACAGGAAGACCTTGGGGTTGCGGACGATCGCGCGGCCGATGGCGACCCGCTGCCGCTGCCCGCCCGACAGCTCGCGCGGCTTGCGGTCGAGGAGCTGGTCGAGCTGCAGGACCTTCGCCGCCGCCGCGACCTTGCCGTAGCGCTCCTCCCGCGGGACGCCGGCGAGGCGCAGGGCGAACGCCATATTGTCGCGCACCGTCATGTGCGGGTAGAGGGCGTAGGACTGGAAGACCATGGCGAGGCCGCGTTCGGCGGGCGGGACCTCGTTGACCCGCTCCCCGTCGATCAGCAGGTCGCCGCTGGTGATCTCCTCGAGGCCGGCGATCATCCGCAGCAGGGTCGACTTGCCGCAGCCGGAAGGACCGACGAAGACGCAGAACTCGCGGTCGTCGATGTCGAGGTCGACGCCCTTGATCACCTCGACCTCGCCGTAGCTCTTGTGGATCTTGCGCAGGGTCAGGCTGGCCACGGAGGTGCTCCTACTTGACGGCGCCGAAGGTCAGGCCACGCACGAGCTGGCGCTGGCTCATCCAGCCGAAGATCAGGATCGGCGCGATCGCCACCGTCGAGGCGGCCGAGAGCTTGGCCCAGAACAGTCCTTCCGGCGCCGAGAAGGAGGCGATGAAGGTGGTCAGCGGCGCCGCCTGCGAGGAGGTCAGGTTGAGGCTCCAGAACGCCTCGTTCCAGCAAAGGATGATCGACAGCAGCGCGGTCGAGGCGATGCCCGGTACGGACAGCGGCAGGAGCAGCATCCAGACCTCCTGCTTCGGCTTGGCGCCGTCCATTCGTCCGGCCTCGAGGATGTCCTTCGGCACCTCCTTGAAGAAGGTGTACAGCATCCAGACGACGATCGGCAGGTTCATCAACACGTAGATGAGGATGAGGCCCCAGCGCGTGTCGAGGGCGCCGAGGTCCTTGGCGAGCAGGTAGATCGGCACGAGCACGCCGACCGCCGGCATCATCTTGGTCGAGAGCATCCAAAGCAGGATGTCCTTGGTCCGCTTCTTGGGAAAGAAGGCCATGGCGTAGGCCGCGGGTACGGCGATCAGGATCGACAGCGCCGTGGCGGCCACCGAGATGATGATGCTGTTGAGCGCGAAATGAACGTAGTCGGCGCGCGCCCGCACCGCCTCGAAGTTCTCGAGCGTGGGCGTGAAGAACAGCTTGGGCGGCGTCGAGACGGCGTCGATCTCGGTCTTGAAGCCGGTCAGGACCATCCAGAAGATCGGGAAGAACATCAGGAACGCGGCGAGCCAGCCGAGGACGGTGATCAGGATCCGCTCACGCAGGGAGCTGCGCATCGCTACGCCCTAGTCGGCAATGTTGCGGGCGATCGAGCGGACCAGGAAGATCGCCACGATGTTCGCGAGCACGATGGCGATGATGCCGCCCGCGGAGGCGAGTCCGACGTCGAAATCGAGCAGCGCCCGCTGGTAGATGAAGAAGGCCAGATTTGTCGAGGCGAGGCCCGGTCCGCCGGACGTCGTGACATAGATCTCGGCGAACACGCTCAGCAGGAAGATCGTCTGGATCATGATCACGACGCTGATCGCGCGACCGAGATGCGGCAGGATGATGAAGAAGAACATCGCCAACGGCCCGGCACCGTCCATCCGCGCCGCCTCCTTCTGCTCGCTGTCGAGCGACTGGATCGCGGTGAGCAGGATCAGGAGCGCGAACGGCAGCCACTGCCAGGCGACGATGATGACGATCGAGGTCAGCGGGAAGTTGGTGAAGAAGTCGATCACCGGCAGGCCGAGCGTGCGCGAGACGAACGCGAACAGCCCGTTCACCGGATGCATCAGCATGTTCTTCCAGATCAGCGCGCTGACCGTCGGCATGACGAAAAACGGGGCGATGGCGAGGAGTCGGGCGACGCCGCGGCCCCAGAACTCCTGATCGAACAGCACGGCCAGCAGCGTTCCGCCGCCGACCGTGATGACGAGTACCCAGCCGACCAGGAGCAGCGTGTTGCCCATGCTCGTCCACAGCGCCCGGTCGGTCAGCAGGAAGCGGTAATTGTCGAGGCCGGCGAAGCCGGTCATGAAAGGGTTGAGCAGATTGTAGTACTGGAACGAGAACCACAGCGTCATCGCCAGTGGCACGATCATCCACAGCAAGAGGAGGACGACCGACGGAGCCATCAGCGGCAGCGTGTTGACGTCGCGCCGGCGCCGTCCGCCGGGCACGCTGCCCGCGCCCACCGCGACCGTGCTCGTTGTCGCCAAGGCTCGCCTCCCCGATCCCGATCGACCACCGGCGGGCCGCACGCCCGCCGGTGGTCACCGCCCAGGCTACTTGATGTAGCCGGCCTGCTTCATGACGCGCTCGGTCGCGGCCTGGGCCGTCTGCAGCGCCTGCTCGACGGTCACTTGGCCGGCCAGCGCCGCGGCCATCTGCTGCCCGACCGTCGTGCCGATGCCCTGGAACTCGGGGATCGCCACGTACTGGATCCCGACATAGGGCACCGGGTCCTTGGTCGGCTTGGTGATGTCGGCGTTCTTCACCGATTCGTACACCACCTGCGCGAACGGCGCCGCCTTCTGGTAATCGGGGTTGGCGTAGGTGGAGTGGCGCGTGCCCGGCGGTGCCGCGACCCAGCCCTCGCTCTCGCCGACAAGCTGCACGTACTCCTTCGACGTCGCCCACTTCACGAACGACTTGGCGGCGTCGACCTTCTGCGAGGAGGCCGGGATGCCGAGCGCCCAGGCCCAGAACCAGCCCGAGCCGTTGCTGGTCACCTGGACCGGCGCCGCGGTGAACCAGGTCTTGTCCGCGACCTGGCTCTCGTTCGGGTTGAAGATGTACCCGGCGGCCGAGGTCGCATCGACCCACAGCGCGCAGTGCCCGGTGGCGAACAGCGCGCGGTTCTCGTTGTGACCGTTGGCCGCCGCCCCGGGCGGGCCGTAGGCCTGCATGTTGGTGACGTAGTAGGTGATCGCCTGGACCCAGGGCTCGGTGGTGAGCTGCGGGTTCCAGTCCATGTCGAACCAGCGGCCGCCGAAGGCGTTCACCATCGGCCCGATGAAGGCCATGTTCTCCCCCCAGCCCGGTTTGCCGCGCTGGCAGAAGCCGTACTGCTCCTTGCTCTTGTCGGTGAGCTTGGCGGCATACTCGGCGATCTGGTCGTAGGTCGGCACTGCCGGCATCTCGATCCCGGCCGCCTCGAACAGGTCCTTGCGATAGAAAGTGAACGAGCTCTCGGCGTAGAACGGCACCGAGTAGAGCTTGCCCTCGTGCGACAGGCCGTTCTTCACGCTCTCGATCATGTCGGCGTAGTCGTAGTCGTCGCCGAGATCGTCGAGCGGCACCAGCCAGCCCTGCTTGCCCCAGATCGGCGTCTCATAGGAGCCGATCGTGATGATGTCGAACTGGCCGCCCTTGGTGGCGATGTCGGTGGTGACCCGCTGCCGCAGCACGTTCTCCTCGAGCACCACCCAGTTCAGCTTGTGGCCGGTCGCCGCCTCCCACTGCGGCGACAGCTTCTGCATGATGATCATGTCCGAGTTGTTGACCGTGGCGATGGTCAACGTCTCGGCCTGCGCGAGCGCGCTCGTGCCGAGCAGCGCCGCCGCGAGCGCGGCCGCGAAACGAACCGGGGCCATAGCGTTTTGCCTCCCATGGCGATGGCGACTTGAGCACTTGCCCAGGTCGTGAGCGTTTTTCTACCGTCGAGGCCGCCCTGTCAAGCCTGCTCGGACCCGCCAACCGCCATCTCACGCCAGGGCGAGCAGCGCCTCGGCGGTCGTCTCGTCGGTGATCAGCCCGGAGATCAGGCGGCCACGGAGGGCGGCGAGGATCGCCGCGACCTTCTCCGGTCCGCCGGCGACCGCGACGGTGCGCGGTCGTGCCGGTTGGGCCAGCGGAATGCCGGCGACCCGGTCGTTGGTCACGTTCTCGAGCAACCGGCCGGCGGCGTCGAACGCCCAGCCGCCGATCTCGCCGACCGCACCGGCATCGAGCAGCGCCTTGACCTCGGTCTCGGTGATGAAGCCGTCGCGGTGCAGCGGCGCACCCCAGCCGACCTGGCTGAGCCCCAGAAAGGAGGCGGCCGCCTCGGCGGCGAGGGCGCGGAGCGTGGTGAAGGAGCGCTGTGTCTGGAGCAGCCGCCGCTCCTCGACCGTCTCGGCGACCACGGGCGTCGGCATCGGGAAGCACTGTGCGCCGGTCCGGGCGCCCAGGCGCATGACCACCTCGTAGGGGCTGGCCCGGCCGTCCCGGCTCATCGCCCCCACCACCGACACGATCCGGTGCGCCGCGGCGGCGGTCACGCTGACCTCGAGCACGGCGGCGAGCAGCGTCCGGCCGGTCGAGAAGGCGAGCACCAGCGGCTCGCGGTGCATCAGATACGACTCGATGACCGCGGCGGCGGCGAGCGCGATCCCCGGAACCGGGCTCGTCCCGGGATTCCCCGGCGCGACCTCGCAGAGGTCGAGAGCGAAGCGCGAGCGCAGGGCGTGGGCGAGCTCGAGGCCCTTGGCCAGCGGATGATCGAGCCGGAACTTGATCAGCTTCTCCGCCACCGCCAGCGCGACCAGCCGCTGTGCTGCCTGCCGCGAGATGTTCAGGGCCTGAGCGATCTCGTCCTGGGTCCGGCCGGCGATGTAGTAGAGCCACGCCGCGCGCGCGGCGAGGTCGCGCTTGCGCTGGTCGCTGGCCGTCGGCGCTAGGTCCACCACCACCTCCGAGGTGGCTCTCGTTCCATCCTATTGCTGAGCGCTTGCTCGCACGTCGAACAATTGTCAAGATCTGGCAGCTGGCCGCTGACCACGGCCGGCCGCGCCGCAGCGGCGGTGATCCACCACCTGCGCCGCGCCGCGCGCCTCTGCGTCTGGGCGTGCGCTCTGGCCGCCACGGCCGAGTTGGCCTACGCCCGACATGATCGGACGCATGATGGATGGAGGGCGGATGGCCGAGCCGAGCGAGGCGTGGCACGCGCTGAGCGCGCCTGAGACGCTGGCGCGTCTCGGCAGCGCCGCCGACGGTCTCACCGCCGACGAGGCGAAGGCCCGTCTCGCGCGCTACGGGCCGAACAAGGTCGCGACGCACCAGGCCCGCCCGGCGTGGCGGCGTCTGCTCGATCAGCTCAACAACACGCTGATCTACGTGCTGCTCGCGGCGGCGCTCGTCACCGCGGCGCTCGGCGAGTGGGTCGACACCTCGGTGATCATCGGTGTCGTCGTGATCAATGCCTTGGTCGGCTTCATCCAGGAGGGGCGGGCGGAGAAAGCGCTGGATGCGATCCGCGACATGCTCGCGCCGACGGCGCTGGTCGAGCGCGACGGCCGTCGTCGGCAGGTGCCGGCCGAGGAACTCGTGCCCGGCGACATCGTGCTGCTGCGCGCCGGGGACAAGGTGCCGGCCGACCTGCGCGTCCTGACCGCCCACGGCCTGCAGGCCCAGGAGGCGGCGCTCACCGGCGAGTCCGTGCCGGTCGACAAGGATCCCGAGCCCGTGGCCGTCGACGCGGCGCTCGGCGAGCGCAGGTCGATGGTCTACGCGAGCTCGCTCGTCACCTACGGCACCGGTCGGGGCGTGGTCGTCGCCACCGGCCCTGCGACCGAGATCGGCAAGATCACGTCGCTGCTGGCCGAGGTCGAGACGCTGACCACGCCGCTGCTCGTGCAGATGCAGCGCTTCGGCCGCTGGCTGAGCCTGGTCATCGTCGTCGTGGCGCTCTGGGCGCTGCTGTTCGGCTGGCTCGCGCGTGGGCACGCGCTGGACGAGATGTTCGTGGCCGCGGTCGGCCTCGCGGTGGCCGCGATCCCGGAGGGCCTGCCGGCGATCGTGACGATCACGCTGGCGCTCGGTGTGACCAGGATGGCGCGGCGCAACGCGATCATCCGCCGGCTGCCGGCGGTCGAGACCTTGGGCGCCGTGACCGTGATCTGCTCGGACAAGACCGGCACGCTGACGCTGAACGAGATGACCGCGCGGCGCGTGGTCACAGGCGCCGGCAGCTACGCCGTGTCGGGCAGCGGTTACGCCCCGCAGGGCGAGATCACGCCCCTGGACAGACCGGAGGACGGGCCGGCTGAGGACCTCATGTGGCTCGCTCGCGCCGCGCTGCTCTGCAACGAGGGTGCGATCGCGCAGGAAGACGGCCACTGGACGGTCGTCGGCAACCCGACCGACGGGGCGCTCGTGGCGCTGGGGCACAAGGCCGGGCTCGAGCCGGAGCGGCTGCACGCGGAAGCACCCCGGCGGGCGCTGATCCCCTTCGACTCCGCGCACAAGTTCATGGCTACCCTTCACGAACATCGGGACGGCTCGGCAACCGTCTACGTCAAGGGCGCGCCCGAGCGGATCCTGGCGATGTGCGGGCAGGTCCGCACCCGTGACGGAACCCGGCCGATCGACCTGGCGCATTGGCAGCGGGTCATCGAGGAGCTCGCCGGCGAGGCGATGCGGACCCTCGCAATCGCCTGCAAGGACGCGCCGGGCGACAGCCGGCGGCTCGATCTGGACGACGTCGAGGACGGGCTCACGCTGCTGGGGATCGTGGGCATGCTCGACCCACCGCGGCCGGAGGCGCGCGCCGCGGTCGAGGCCTGTCGCAGCGCCGGCATCACCGTGAAGATGATCACCGGCGATCATGCAGCGACGGCGCGCGCGATCGCGGCGCAGCTCGGGATGCGCGGCGACTCGGCGCTAACCGGGGCCGACCTGGACCGCACCGACGCCGCCGGGCTGCGCCGTGTCGCCATGGAGGTCGACGTGTTCGCGCGGACCACGCCCGAGCACAAGCTGCGCCTCGTCGAGGCGCTCCAGGCCGAGGGCCAGACCGTCGCCATGACCGGCGACGGGGTCAACGACGCCCCGGCGCTCAAGCGCGCGGACGTCGGCATTGCGATGGGCCGCAAGGGCACCGAGGCGGCCAAGGAGGCGGCCGAGATGGTGCTGGCCGACGACCGGTTCGTCTCGATCGCGCACGCCGTCGAGGAAGGGCGAATCATCTACGACAACATCATCAAGACCATCGTCTTCGTGCTGCCGACCAACGCCGCCCAGGCGTTCGCCATCCTCGGCGCGATCCTGCTCGGTCAGACGCTCCCGATCACCCCGGTGCAGATCCTCTGGGTCAACATGGTGACGAGCGTGACGTTGGGCCTCGCCCTCGCGTTCGAGCCCGGCGAGCCTGACATCATGCGGCGCGCGCCGCGTCGCCGCGAGGCGCCGATCCTGTCGCCGTTCGTGGTCTGGCGGGTGCTGTTCGTCTCGCTGCTGCTGCTGCTACCGACCTTCGGGGTGTTTCTCTGGGTCGAGGGCCACAGCAGCCTCGAGACCGCGCGTAGCGCCGCCGTCAACGCGCTCGTCGCCGGCGAGATCATGTACCTGTTCAGCAGCCGGCGGATCACCGCGACCGCCCTGAGCGTCGACGGCATCCTCGGCAGCCGGCCGGTGCTGATCAGCATCGGCGGCGTCCTCGCGTTGCAGATCGCCTTCACTTACGCGCCCTGGATGCAGGCATTGTTCGGCACCGGCGCGCTCGACGGCGGGACCTGGGCGGCGATCTGGCTCGCCGCGCTCGCCGTGTTCGTCTGCGTCGAGGCCGAGAAGGCCCTGCTCCGGCGCTTCGGAGCGACCTCCGGACGATAGCCTGGCATCGACGACCGGCGTCAGTCCTCGCCCTGGCCGCGCCGCGTGGCCTTTACGGCCGCGCGCGACGCCTTGGCGGCGAGCCGCCGCTCGCGCGATGCGCGGGTCGGCCGGGTCGGCCGTCGCGGTGTCTCCGGCCGGGCCGCGCGCCGGACGAGGTCCGCCAGCCGCTCCAGCGCGTCGACGCGGTTTCGCTCCTGCGAGCGGTAGCGCTGCGCGCTGATCACCAGCACGCCCTCCGAGTTGACCCGGCGGCCGGCCAGCGCCACCAGCCGCAGGCGCACGTCCTCGGGCAGTGACGGGCTGCGTGCCACGTCGAAGCGCAGCTGCACCGCAGTCTCGACCTTGTTGACGTTCTGCCCGCCGGGACCCGAGGCGCGCAGCGGCTCGACGCGGACCTCGCGCGGATCGAGCGCGATCGTCGGCGTGATCGCGATCACGCCTCTGCCCGGGACGCAGCGGACCGGGCCGCGAGGGCCGCAGGCGGCGGACCTCCGGTCGCCCAGTCGAGGAGTTCGACGGTGTGCACGACCGGCAGGCTCGTGCCGGCCGCGATCTGGGTCATGCAGCCGATGTTACCGGTGGCGATCACATCCGCCCCGAGGCGCTCCAGGTTGCCGACCTTGCGCGCGCGCAGCCGCGTCGCGATCTCCGGCTGCAGGATGTTGTAGGTTCCGGCCGAGCCGCAGCAGATATGGCCTTCCGCCGGCTCCTTCACGGTGTAGCCGGCGGCGGTGAGAAGCTGCTTCGGCGGTGTGCGCACCTGCTGGCCGTGCTGCAAGGAGCAGGCGGAGTGGTAGGCGACGACCAGATCGCTCGTCCGCACCGCCGGGCGCAGCCCGAGCTGCGCCATCAGCTCGCTGATGTCCTTGGCGAGCGTGGCGATCCGCGCGGCGCGCTCCGCATGAGCGGGATCATCGCGGAACATGAAGCCGTAGTCCTTGACCGTCGTGCCGCAGCCGGAGGCGTTGATCACGATGGCGTCGAGCCCGCCGCGGTCGAGTTCGCGTGACCAGGCGTCGATCAGGCGCAGCGCGGCGGCCCGTGCCGGCGCCTCCTTGCCCATGTGGTGGGTGAGGGCGCCGCAGCAGGCGGCCGACGCCTCGGCGACGACCACCTCGACCCCGTGCCGCGTCAGCAGGCGAACGGTCGCATCGTTGATCTGCGGGGCCAGGACCTGTTGCGCGCAGCCGACCAGCAACGCGACGCGGGCGCGCCGCTCACCCTCGGCGGGGATGACGCCCGGCCGCGCCAGCACGGTCGGCGCCGGCAGCGCGGTCGGCGCCAGCTCCAGCATCGCCCGCAGTCGGCCGAGCTGCCCGGCGGCCGGCAACCGCCCGGCGAGGCCGCGCGCGAGGCGTGCCCCGATCAGGCTCGCGCGGAACAGGCCAGGGCGCGGCAGTACCACCGCCAGGACCGCACGCAGGGCACGGTCGAGGAACGGTCGCCGATAGCTGTGCTCGATGTGCGCCCGGGCGTGATCGATCAGGTGCATGTAGTGCACGCCGGACGGGCAGGTCGTCATGCACGACAGGCAGGACAGGCAGCGATCGAGGTGGCGCACGACCTGCGGCGTCGCCGGCTCGCCACGCTCCAGCATCTGCTTGATCAGGTAGATCCGGCCGCGCGGGCTGTCGAGCTCGTCGCCGAGGAGCAGATAGGTCGGGCAGGTCGCGGTGCAGAAGCCGCAATGGACACAGGTCCGCAGGATCCGCTCGGCCTCGCGGGTCCCAGGATCGGCGAGCTGCTCGGCGGTGAAGTTGGTCTGCATGAAGGCCCCGACGCTACGGCGGCGCAACGACGCCTCGCGGCTACCTGACCACGCGCCGGCCATGGTGGCAACGCCGCAACGGTCCACCGCCACGGTCGTACCGGCGTGCGCGACAGCGCGTGATGCCGTTTGCCGATCGTTGACCCAAACGCGGGGCGCATGCGATCACGCATCACGTTTCGTTCCACGCTCTGCTTCGAACCGGTGGTGAGGCAAGCCCTGCGTCTCCCACCAGAACAACCTCGCCCTCTATCGGGTCGAACCAGGAGGTCAATGTGGCCAACTTCCAGGCCGGCATCGGCGGCTACAACATGCGGACGGACACGTTCTCCGGCATCGCCAACGTGGCCGACGCACGTGCGACCTACGCGCAGCTCACCGCGGGCGACGGGGGCGCGTTCCGGATTTTCGGCAGTGGCTTCACCTATCAGACCGTGGGTGGCCAGCTGCAGATCACCGGCGGCCTGATCAACCGGGTCATCTCGCAGCTCCCGGGCGGCACGGTCGAGTTCGATCTGCGCAATATCTCGATGTCGGTGGGGACGTTCAAGCTGCTGACCGTGAACGGCGCCAGTGCGCTTCGCTTCATGTCGAGCGCGCTGATCGGCAACGACACGCTCAAGGGAAGCAACGTCGCCGACGTGCTGTTCGGTTTGAATGGCGACGACATCATTCTAGGCAACAACGGTGATGATTCGCTGGACGGCGGAAACGGCAACGACCGCCTCTTCGGTGGTAACGGCAACGACCGGATGAACGGCGGCGTCGGCAACGACCTGCTCTACGGCGGCAACGACCAGGATGCGCTGTTCGGCAGCACCGGCGATGACGGTCTCTATGGCGGCTTTGGCAACGATTCGCTCTATGGCGGCCTCGGCAACGACATCCTGCAGGGGAGCCTCGGCGAGGACCTCCTCTACGGCGGCGAGGGCAACGATATCCTCGCCGGCGGGAACGACGCGGATCTCCTCGACGGCGGTAACGGCGACGACCTGCTGATCGGCGGAGCAGGCGACGACATCCTGCGCGCCGGACTCGGCAACGACTCCCTGGTCGGCGGTGACGGCAACGACGTCATGGTCGGCGACGCCGGGAACGATGTGATGGACGGCGGGGCCGGCGACGATTCGCTGTTCGGCGGTGACGGTGTCGACGTCCTGCGAGGCGGTGAGGGCAACGACCGGATCGAGGGGGGCAACGGCCGCGGCCGCCTCCAGGGTGGCAACGGTGACGACACAGTCAAGGGCGGCACCTCGGGCGACACGATCTTCGGTGACGGCGGCAACGATACGCTGGACGGCGGCGCCAGCGGCGGCGATACCATGTTCGGCGGCGACGGCAACGACATCATCACGCAGCGGGTCGGCGACGGGCGCCTGCGCGGCGGCAACGGTGACGACACCCTCTTCGGCGGAGTCGGCAACGACAGCCTGCAGGGTGACGGCGGTGCCGACACCCTGTTCGGCGGCGCCGGCAACGACATCTTCAACGGCAACGACGGCAACGACGTCATCTACGGCGGCACCGGCGCAGCCGGCGGTGTCGATACGTTCCTCTTCGGACCGGGATCGCAGGTCGACACGATCATGGACTACGAGGACGGTGAGAACATCGACCTGATCGGCAGCCTGAACGGCAGCGGCGCCAGCATGGTCCTGACGCGGGTCGGGAACGATCTGCGCATCACCAGCCCGCTCGACGCCGGCGACCGGATCGTGCTCGTCGACTTCTACACAAACGGGCTGACCCAGGTGAAACTCGACGGGACCCTGTTCGACGCACCCTAGCGGGGCGGAGATCGAACAAGCTCTGAAAGGCGCCCCGCCATCCAGCCAGATGATGGCGGGGCGCCTGTCTGTTCATCCGCCGAGCCTGCGGTGCGGATCCGTCGCGCTGGTCACGTCGATCTCGTGCCGTTGCGCGATCAACCGTTTGGCGGCGATAAAGTCGGCCGGCCGGTTGATCGCGTCGACCGCGACCAGCCGACCCTGGGCGAGATAAAGGCAACTGAAGGCGCGCGACGCCGGGTCGCCGCGCAGCAGGGTGGTGTCCGCGGCGGCGGAGAGGCCGGCGATCTGCAGCTTCAGGTCGTACTGGTCCGACCAGAACCACGGCACCTCGTCGTAGGGCTCCGGGCGCCCGACGATCGCGGCGGCCACCGTCTTCGCCTGGGCCATCGCGTTGTGCACCGATTCGAGACGGATGCGCCGTTCGAACAGGGCGCTCGGATGGTTGGTCACGTCGCCTGCGGCCGAGATCGCCGAATCCTGCGTCGCGCCGAAGCTGTCGACGAGAATGCCGTTGTCGCAGGCGAGCCCGGCCGCACGGGCCAACTCATCGTTGGGGACAGCGCCGACACCGATCACCACCAGGTCGGCCGGCCATTCCCGTCCGTCGCGAGCCCGGACCGCAGCGACGCTGTGGCGACCGACGAACCGCTCGAGCTGCACGCCGGTCTCGATCACCACCCCCGCTCGGCGATGCTCGGCGGTGTAGAACTCGGCCACCTCGGGTGCCACCACGCGGGCCATGACCCGCGGCATGGCCTCCAGCACGGTCACGGTGCAGCCGAGGTGGCGGAGGCTCGCGGCGACCTCGAGGCCGATGTAGCCCCCGCCGACGATCGCCACGCGCAGCCCGGCCGTCGCATGCGCCCGGATGGCCGCGGCGTCGGCCATCGTCCGCAGGTAGTGGACGCCGCCGAGCGTCGCGCCCTCGAGGTCGAGCCGGCGCGCCCGCGTGCCGGTGCAGATCGCCAGGGCGTCGTAGGCGTGGCTGACGCCGCGCTCGTCCTCGACCCGCTGCCTGCTCGGGTCGATCAGCACGGCGCGGCGGCCGAGGAGCAGCTCGATGCGGCTCTGCTCGTAGAACGAGAGCGGCTTGATGTAGGCACGATCGGCCGGGACCTCGCCGCTGAGGAACTTCTTCGACAGCGGCGGGCGCTGGTAAGGGGGCTCGGGCTCGTCACCGAGGATCGTGATCCGGCCGGGGAAGCCGAGCTGGCGCAGGCTGATCGCGACCTGGGCGCCGGCCTGTCCCGCGCCGAGGATGAGCACCCGTTCCGGGCTCATGAGCGGACCGATCCGAGGGGTGCCGCCTCGACGCGGCCGCAGGCGGCGGCTACACGATGCGCGCCAGCGCCCGCGTCCGACGCTGGCGGTGCCGGGGATTGCATGAACGGCTCGACTCGTCGCATCGAGGCTGGCTTCGGCATCGCCGCTCTCTCACTCCTCGCCATCGGCTGCGCGGTGGTCCTGCTGCCGTTTGCATCGTCACTGATGTGGGCGGTGATCCTGACGTTCTCGACCTGGCCCGTCTACGCTTGGCTGGAGCATCGGCTGGGCGGTCGCGCGTCGCTCGCCGCACTGCTCATGACGCTGCTTCTCGCGACGGCCCTGGTCCTGCCGATGGTGCTGGTCGGCACGAGCCTCGCCGACGACGCCCGAACGGTGTTCGACATCGTCCGGACCTACGCCGCCGGTGGCCTGCCCGGCCCACCCGGCTGGGTGGCGCAGATCCCGCTGCTCGGTGCCGAGATCGCGCGCAGCTGGAGCGAGCTCGCCGCCAACACCGGCACCCTGGTCGAGCTGCTGGCGCCTTACATGTCGGCCCTGCGTGACACGGTGCTGGCCGCCACCGCCTCGGTCGGCCGCGGTCTGCTGGAGCTGACCTTGAGCGTGGTCGCGACGTTTTTCCTCTATCGCGATGGCCGCTTTGCGGCGCAGCGCCTGCGGACCCTCGTCCATCGCCTCGCCGGCGACCGGGCGCACCACCTCCTCAAGGTCGCCGGGGACACCATCATCAGCGTCGTCTACGGCCTGATCGGCACCGCCCTGGTGCAGGGCCTGCTGGCGGCCCTGGGCTTCTGGCTCGTGGGTCTGGACAAGGTCCTGTTCCTGGGCATCCTCACGGCCGTCCTGGCCCTGTTGCCGCCGCTCGGCCCGCCCCTCGTGTGGGGTCCCGTCGCGGCTTGGCTGCTCTACGACGGCCAGCATGGCTGGGGCATCTTCATGCTGGTCTGGGGCGGCCTCGTCGTCAGTGGCGTGGACAACCTCCTCAAGCCCTACCTGATCAGCCGTGGCTCCGACATGGGCCTGCTGCTCGTCTTTCTGGGTGTCATCGGCGGCCTTCTGGCTTTCGGGTTCCTGGGCATCTTTCTCGGACCGACGCTGCTCGCGGTCGGCTACGCCCTGCTGCGCGAGTGGAGCACCCAGCCGACGGAGCCGGCCGACCCGAACGATGCGTGATCTTCTCCAGATCTTCTTCCGCGCCGATGGGACCCGACCGGTCCTGGTGCTCGGCTGCATGCTGCTCGCCAGCCTCGCCGAGGGTCTCGGCCTCGCCACGCTGCTACCGCTGATCAATCTCGCCGTGGCACCGGAACTGACCGACGCTTCACCGGTCGGACGCGCACTTTCGGACGCGCTCGGACGGATCGGCCTCGAGCCGACCCTCGGCCCGCTGCTGACGCTTGCCGTCGGCGCTCTGGTCCTCAAGGCCACCCTGACCTTCGTGGCGATGCGCTACGTCGGCTACGCCACCGCCGAGGTCGCGGCCAACCTGCGCCGCCGGCTGGTCGCCAGCCTGATGGCCGTGCGGTGGAGCTTCTTCGTCCATCAGCCGATGGGCCGCATCGCCAACGCCATGAGCAACGACGCGACCCGCGCCGCCCAGGCCTACCTGCTCGTGGCAGAGCTGCTCGCCGCCGCGATCTCGACCTTGGTCCTCGGCATCGTCGCCCTGTTCGTCTCCTGGAAACTGGCCCTGACCGCCTACCTGATCGGCGGGACGATGACGCTGGCGTTGGGCTTCCTCGTGCGCGTCTCGCGCCGCGCCGGCTGGCGGCAGACCGAGCGGACCCGCGACCTGATCGTTTTCCTCAATGATACGCTGATCAACATCAAGCCGGTCAAGGCGATGGCGCGGCAGGAGGCTTTCGCCAACCTGCTGGCCGAGCGGATCGCCAAGCTGCGGCGTGCGCTGCGCCAGCAGGTCGTCAGCCGCGAGGGGCTGACCGCCGGACAGGACGTTCTGCTGGCTCTGGTCCTCGGCGTCGGCCTCTACCTGACCGTCGGCGTCTGGCAGATCCCGATCTCCGAGGTGCTGGTGACCGGGGTGCTCATCAACCGTCTGGTCTCGGGCATCGGCAAGATCCAGCGCGCCTATCAGAAGGCGGCGCTGTTCGAGAGCGCCTATCTGTCGGCGCGCGAGCTGATCGCCGAGGCCACGGCCGCGCCCGAGCCCAACCCGGGCCGCACCGAGGCCAGGTTCGAGCGCGAGGTTCGTCTCGACCGGGTGCGCTTCGCCCACGACGAGACGCCGGTCCTCCGCGACGTGTCGCTGACCGTGCCCGCGCGCGGCCTCACGGTCCTCGCCGGTCCGTCGGGATCGGGCAAGACCACCCTGATCGACCTGATCCTCGGCTTGTATCGGCCGGACAGCGGCGAGGTCCGGATCGACGACGTGCCACTACAGGCCCTCGACCTGCAGAGCTGGCGGGCCAAGGTCGGCTACGTCCCGCAGGAGCTGTTGCTGTTCAACGACACCGTTAGGGCGAACGTCACCCTGGGCGATCCGACGCTCGGTGACGCCGAGGTCCGCGCCGCGCTGGAGACCGCCGGTGCCTGGCCATTCGTCGCTGCGCTGCCGGAGGGACTCGACGAGGTCGTGGGCGAGAAGGGTGCACGGCTGTCCGGCGGGCAGCGGCAGCGCATCGCCCTGGCCCGCGCGCTGGTCGGGCGGCCGCGGCTCCTGGTTCTGGACGAGGTGACGAGCGCCCTCGACCCGACGACGGCCACGACCCTCGCCCGGGAGATTCGCGACCTCGCCCGCCAGGTGGCGGTGCTGGCGGTCTCGCATCGGCCGGAATTCATCGATCTCGCCGACCGGATCTACCGGGTCGAAGACGGCCGCGTGCAGGAGGTGTCGGCCGCGGCGGCGATGTCGAGCTGACTGCGGCGGGCCGGACACGCTGTCACTTTGACGCCCGCGCTTGGCCTGCGTACATCACGCGCCATGGCGGAAACCCTGAGCCCGACCGGCGACGATAGCGCCCACACCGAACCGCCGGCCGGGGATCGTTGGCCGTTCGAGCGCGACCATCCGGACGTGGTGATTCTCGCTCCGCGGCCGGGGATCAGACCCTCGACCCGCGCCCCGGTGCGGATCTTTCTCGGCACAGAGGAGGCGCAGTACCGCGCCGAGCGCGTCTTCTTCTGGTCGATCGAGCAGGTCCGCGATCCCGCGCGGACCTACGAGATCCACCTGATGAAGAACATCGCCGGCTTCGACCGACGCGGCTGGCGCACCGGGTTCACCAAGTACCGGTTCGCGATCCCCGACTTCGCCGGGCGTGCGGGACGCGCGATCTACAACGACGTCGACCAGATCTACCTCGCCGATCCGGCGCTGCTCTTCGACCTCGACATGGGCGAGCACGGCTATCTCGCCATCTCACCGGAAGAGACGTCGGTCATGCTGATCGACTGCGCCCGGATGGCGCCGCTCTGGAACCGGGAGACGGCCAACCGCGAAGGCAAGCACGCCCTGATCAAGAAGCCGGCCGCGACGCCGGGCCTGTGGGGGCCGTGCGATCCGCACTGGAACGCGCGCGACAACGAGTATGTCGAGGGTCGCACCAAGTGTTTGCACTACACCGCGTTGCACCAGCAGCCCTGGCACCCCTTTCCCGGTGACTACTCCTACCATCCCAATCCGCTGGCCTACATCTGGCACGATCTGGAGCGCGCGGCCGACGCGGCCGGCTACCAGGTGTTCACCGCGTCCTCGCCGAGCCCCGACTTCGTGCGCCGCGTGGCGACCAATCGCCCCTCCGAGGGCGGCGTCGAACTGGGGGAAACGTTGCGCCGCCTGCTCGACGATGCGGGAGCTTCCGTCCTCGCCGTGACATGCGGCGAGCCACCTGCGGTGCCGGCGACGGTCGTGGACCTGCGCCGCGGCGCGGCAGCTTGGCCCGCCCGGCGCTTCGCCGCCGTCCTGTTGGATCGGGCGCTCGCGCAGGTCCCGCCGGCCGACATCGGCTGGCTCCTCGCCGAGAGCTTCGCACGCGCGGAGCGCCTCGTCCTGGTCCGGGTACCAGCCTTCGCCAGCGAAGGGCTGGGCAGCGCCGCTTGGTGGCGGCAGCGCATCGCCGAGGCGGCGGCGCGCCACCCGGGTGTGAGCTGGCATCTCGAGGTCGTGGGGCAGGGCGCCGCCGCCGGGCTGAGCGTGACCACCCAGCGGCTCGCCGATCCCGGAGTGCCGCGTGTCTGGGCGCTGCTGGACGGAGACGCGGCGCATGACGCGCAGGTGCTGAGCCTCGCCGGGGCGCTCGGCTGGCCCTTCGAGGAGAAACGCCTGTCGTTCCGGCCGGGAAGCCTGTTGTCGCGCCTGTCGCGCGGCCGTGCGCTCGACCGCCTCGACGCAGCGAGTTCCTCGCGCCTGGCTCCGCCTTGGCCCGATCTCGTGATCTCGTCCGGCGCGGCGAGCATCCCGGTGGCGCGCTGGCTGCGCGAGCAGGCACCGGGCCAGGTCCGGCTGGTCCAGCTCGGCCGGCCCGATGCACCGTTCGATCTGTTCGACCTCATCGTGACGGTACCGCACGAGCGGCTGCCGATTCGCCCGAACGTGCTGCACGTCGCCGCGCCGCTCCTGGCGGCAACGGCAACCGGCGCACCGCCGGTCGACGCGCGCGATGTGCCGCGGCCATGGACGGCATTGCTCGTGCCGAGCCACACGAGCCCCTACGTGCTTACCCCACGGGCAGGCGAGTTGCTGGGGAGGGCCGCGCTCGAGGAGACCCGCCGCCGCGGCGGCTCCCTGTTGGTGAGCATCGGCGACGGTGTGGACCGCGCCGGGGCGGCTGCGCTCCGCCGCGCCCTGGGCGGCGACGGCTGGCATGGGCTGGACGGCGCGACCATGGCCTCTCTCGAGCGACGACGCGCCGTCCTCGCGGCCGTGGACGCGGTGGTGCTGAGCGCCGGTGACCCGCAGCTTCTTGCCGAGGCGTGCTTGGCCGGCAAGCCGGTGACCCTGTTCGAGCCGCCGAAATGGTACGACTCGCTGCTCGTCGTGCGCCCGACCCTGCGGCTCCTCGAGCTTGCTGCCGGTGGCGGCAAGAGTTATCGCGGGACGCCGCTGCAGCAGCATGCGCTGTCCCGCCTCCTCGACCGGCTGATCGAGCGCGGCTGGGTACGCCGGCCTGTCGATCTCGGGCTGCTGCACGACGCCCTCGTCGCGCGGGGCCTGATCACCGTCGTCGGACGTCCAAGCGAGGTGGCGCGGCCGAAGCCACTGGACGACATGCGCATGGCGGTGGAGCGGATTCAACGGTTGATGACCGAGGCGCCCCGGGCCATCTGAGCTAGGTGCGCTGGAGCGGATCGCCAATGCTGGGACGTTGGACAACCTGGTCGACGAGAAAGTACGAGCTCGACAAGATGGGGCTCGGTGACCTCGTCGTCGCCTACCTCACGCATTACTCGATCCAGGTCTATCTCGTCCTGGCGCTCGTCGGGCTGGCATCGACCTTGTACTTGGCCGAGAGTGCGTGGGGGCCGATGCTCGCCGCGGGGGCGACAGTAGTGATCTATCCGCTGGTCGAGTACGCTTTGCACCGCTGGGTGCTGCACGCCCGCTGGCCCTACAAGAGCCGCTGGACCGCCAAGGCATGGAAGCGGGTCCACTACGACCATCATCAGAACCCGCACGATCTCTCGGTGCTGTTCGGTGCGCTCTATACGACGCTGCCGACGATCCTGGCGGTCACCTTGCCGCTCGGCTGGCTGGTCGCCGGAGTCGCCGGTGCCGCCGCTGCGATGACCACCGGCTTGCTGATCTTTGCCGTGTACGAGTTCTGCCATTGCGTGCAGCACCTGCCCTTTACGCCGCGCAATGGCTGGCTGCGGGAGATCAAGAAGCGACATCTGGCACATCACTTCCACAGCGAGCAGGGCAATTTCGGAATCACGAGCGGTGTTTGGGACCGCGTTTTCGGAACCTTCTATGGGCAGATGAAGGAGGTCGAGCGCAGCCCGACGACCTTCAATCTCGGCTACACCGGCGCTGAGCGCGATCGTTATCCTTGGGTCGCCGAACTGTCCGAAAGCGAGGACGAGCTGACCGCACGTCGCCAGCGCCGTCGCGCGACCGCCTGACCGGGCGATGACCGCCGCGGCGGTGCGCGTCGAGCCGGTCACGCGCGAGGGGCTGCGGCGCTTCATCGCCGCGGCGGCACCGCTCTACGCCGACGATCCGAACTGGGTGCAGCCGCTGTTCCTCGAGCGTCTGGAGCATCTCGACCCGGCGAAGAACCCGGCGCTGCGCCGGATGGAGGTCGGCTATTGGCTGGCCTTGCGTGGCGACCGCCCGATCGGCCGGATCAGCGCTCAGGTCAACCAAGCCCATCTCCAGCGCTACGACGACGCGACCGGCCAGTTCGGGTTTCTCGAGGCCGCCGACGAGCCGGAGGTGTTCGCGGCGTTGACCGCCGCGGCGGAGGACTGGCTGCGGACGCGCGGGATGCGCCGGGTCATCGGCCCGTTCTCCCTTTCGATCAACGACGAGAGCGGGCTCCTGGTCGAGGGGTTCGACAGTCCGCCGGCGATGATGATGGGCCACCATCGGCCCTACTACGCGGTGCGGCTCGAGGCCGCCGGCTATCGACCGATCCGGACCCTGATCGCCTACGACTTCGACGTGGCTGCCGACTGGCCACCGCCGGCACGGCGTCTGATGGATCGGTTACGGCGGCTGCCCGACGTCCGCATCCGGCCGATCGACATGCGCCGGTACGCCGCCGAGTTGGAGACGATGCGACGGATCTTCAACGACGCCTGGGCCGACAATTGGGGCTTCCTGCCGTGGACGGAGGAGGAGGTGCAGGCCCTCGGCCGCAACATCCGGCCTCTGGTCGGTGCGGGCAACTTCGCCATTGGCGAGGTGGCGGGCGAGCCGGCGGCGATGGTCGTGACCCTGCCCAATCTCAACGAGGCGATCGCCGACCTCCGCGGCCGCCTGCTGCCGACAGGGGTGCTCAAGTTGCTCTGGCGGCTCAAGGTCAGGGGCCTGCGCAGCGCGCGCATGCCGTTGATGGGCATCCTGCGCAAGCATCAGGGCACGCCGCGCGGTGCCGCTCTTGCGCTCGGCGTGATCGCGGCGGTACGCGACCATGCCCGGTCGCAGGGCGTACGGAAGGCCGAGCTGTCCTGGATCCTCGAGGACAACCGCCCCGTCCGCGACATCATCGAGCTGGTCGGAGGCCGACCCTACAAGCGGTATCGCATCTACGAGAAGGCCCTCGCGTGAGCGACCTGCCCCGGTTCCGCGCCCTGGTTCTCGCGGGCAGCCGCGGCCCCGCGGACCCCATCGCCGCCTATCGGGGCGAGCCGCACAAATGCCTCGTACGGACCGGCGGCCTCGCCATGCTGGCGCGTGTGCTCGACACGCTCGCCGCGACGCCGTGCGTCGATGGCGTGATGGTCAGCGCCGAGCGTGGCACGCCCTTCGCGGGCGATGTCGAGATCGCGCGGCGGATCGTGGGCCGGCGCGTGCGTCTGTTCGACGCCGCGGCGACGCCGAGCCGCAGTGTGGCCGCGGTGCTCGCCGCCGAGTCCTCCTGCTACCCCCTGCTCCTCACCACCGCCGACCACCCCTTGCTGCGTCCGGAGATGGTCGAGCATTTCTGCCGCGAGGCCGCAGCCAGTGGGGCGGATGTCGCCGTCGGGCTCACCGCGTCGAGCGTGCTGCTGGCCCGTTACCCGGACTCGCGGCGCACCTGGCTGCGCTTCCGTGACGAGCGCTATTCCGGCGCGAACCTGTTCGCGCTCCTGACGCCTGCGGCGGCCGCAGCGGTCACGTTCTGGCGCCGGGTGGAAGCCGACCGGAAGCGGCCGTGGCGCATCGCCGGCGCCTTCGGCTGGCGTGCCCTCGCCCACTACCTCCTTGGCCGGCTCTCGCTCGACGAGGCGATGAGCCATGTGGCGACGGTGATCGGCTGCCGCGTGCACGCCGTCCGCCTGCCCTTCGCCGAGGCGGCGATCGACGTCGACAAGGTCGCCGATCTCGAACTCGTCGAGCGGATCCTCGCCGCCGAGCCGCGCTGATGGTGGGCTACCGGTTCGCGCATCTCACCGACCTGCATGTGGCGCCCTTGCCGCCGGTGCGCTGGCGCGATCTGGCGAGCCGTCGCGTCCTGGGCTGGCTCTCCTGGCAGCAGCGCCGGCAGCGGCTCCATCGGCGCGAGGTGCTGGACGCGCTGGCCGAGGACCTGCGCGCCCAGGCACCCGACCACGTCGCCGTCACCGGCGACCTCGTCAACCTCGCGCTGCCGGGCGAGTTCGAGCAGGGCGCGGCATGGCTCCACGGGCTGGGCGTCCCCGACCATGTGACGTTCGTTCCGGGCAACCACGACGCCTATGTCCCGCCGCGCTGGATCGGCGGCTGGGCCCATCTCCGACCGTTCATGCGCGGCGACGACGACACCACGCCCGCCGACCGATGGATGAGCTTTCCCTTCGCCCGGCGCCGTGGCCCGGTGACGTTCGTCGGCATCTCGACGGCCGTCCCCAACCCACCGACGCTGGCGACCGGACGGATCGGCTCGGCCCAGCTCGGGCGTCTGCGGGCCCTGTTGGCCGAGCTGCACCGTCCCGGCTGCTGCCGCGTGGTGCTGCTGCATCACCCACCGGCGGAAGGGATGACGAGCTGGCGGCGGCGGCTGACCGACGCCGCGGCCTTCCGCGCCGTGCTCCGCGACGCCGGCGCGGAGCTGGTCCTGTGCGGCCATCAGCATCGGTTCCAGTTCGCTCAGCTCCAGGGACCGGCCGGCCCGATCCCGGTGGTCGGCGGGCCGTCCGCATCGCTCCGGTCCGACGCCGGCGACCACGATGGCGGCTACCTGCTGCACCGCCTGGAGCGCGGCGAGCACGGCTGGACCTTCGAGATCGAGGCGCGCCGGCTCGATCCGGCGACCGGACGCGCGCGCCGCGAGTTCCTGCGCCGTGTCGTGCCGGAGACGAATGGACACCGGCTCCTCCTGGTCGAGGCTGGCGCGCGGGAACCGGCTTCGGTATGAGGCTGCGCGCCCTACCACGCCCCGCTCGGCGCCGGGCCGTGCCATCCGCCGACCGACGATGATGTCGACGCTCTCCCGCTATGTGCTGCAGCAGGTCGGCCACCCGATGCTGGCCACATTGCTCGTCGCCATGCTCGTGCTCCTGGCCGAGCGGATGCTGCGCGTCGTCGATCTGGTCATCGGCTGGCGCGGCAGCCTGCTCGTGATCTTCGAGATGCTCGGCTACCTCGTGCCGCACTACATGGGCTTGGCTCTTCCCGCCGCGTTCTTCATCGGGATCCTGATGGTGATCTCGCGCTTGTCCCGAGAAGGCGAGCTCGACGCGATGATGGCGGCGGGATCCGGCCTGCCACAGCTCGTGCGCCCGCTGATCGCCGCGGCCGTGCTCCTCGTGGTGGTCAACATCGTCCTGGTCGGCTTCGTCCAGCCCTACAGCCGGTTCGCCTACCGCGCGGCCGCCCAAGCGGTGACCAATGCGTCGTTCATGAGCCTGCTGCGGGAGGGCGTGTTCACCAGCCTCGATCGCACCACGGCGATGGTCAGCCGCATGTCCGAGGACCAGGACCGCTTCCAGGGGATCTTCATCTTCACCACCGCGGAGAACGGTGACGAGGTGGCGATCACCGCAGCCGCGGGCAGCGTCGGCAGCAGCGCTGGGACAGCGCCGATCGAGATCTCGCTGACCCGCGGCGTGCAGCAGGCCGTGCCGGCACGCACCGACGACCGGAGCGCCCCGCCCGACTCCGTCACCCTCCGCTTCGGCGCGTTCGAGACCAGCGTGACCGACCGGCGCGAGGGTCGACTCGCACCTCGAGGCGAGAACGAGCGCGAGCTGACCCTCACGGAGCTGTTCGCCGCGCGCGGCGATCCCCCGCCGCACGTCGATCCTTGGGAGATCGAGGCCGAACTGGGCGGGCGGCTGGTCCGCTCGCTGTCGATCCCGCTGCTGCCGCTGCTGGCCGTGCCGCTGGCCGTCGGTCGTCGTCGCACGCACCGCTCATACGGCCTCGCGATCGGCCTCGCCGTGCTGATCGCCTACAATCAGATCCTCGCCGCCGGCGAGCGGCTGGTCGACAACAACGAGGTCGGCGCCGTGCTCGGCCTGTGGGTGCCGTTCGCGATCTTCGCGGCGCTCTGCATCTGGCTCTACGTCCGCAACGCCTACCGCGTGCCACGGCATGCCGGCGAGTCGCGCCTCGACGCTGCCCTCGACCGGCTCGGTGCCGTGCTACGCCGGATGAGCACCAGCTCATGAGCGTCGTCGCACGCTACATTAGCCGGATGTTCTTCGTCCGCCTGGCGGTGGTGCTGTTCGCCGTCGTCGGCTTCGGCCTGATGTTCGACCTGATCGAGAACGCCGAAAGCGTGCTGCGGGCGGCCGGGTCACGGCGCTGGCCGGTGCTCGACTACTCCCTGCTGCGCTTGCCAGTGATCCTCGCCGAGATGCTGCCCCTGGTGACGCTGGTCGCGGCGATCCT
>CALKJU010000054.1 GCA_937995535.1 uncultured Alphaproteobacteria bacterium | reverse complement strand
CGCGGTGTGGCTCAACGCCGACCGTCTGCCGGTGTTCGACTACTGGCAGTACTGGCGCAACAGCCGCGACGCCGACGTCGGCCGCTTCCTGCGCCTGTTCACCGAACTGGCGGCGGACGAGATCGCCCGGCTCGAGCGGCTGGAGGGCGCCGAGCTCAACGAGGCGAAGAAGGTGCTGGCCACCGAGGCCACCGCCTTGGCCCACGGGCGGGCCGCGGCGACCGCCGCCGCCGAGGCCGCCCGAGCCCAGTTCGAGGCCGGCGAGGACGGCACGACGGGGCTCCCGGTGGTGACCCTGACCCGCGCCGCGTTGCGCGAACATGTCGGCGTCGCCGAGCTGTTCCACTTGGCCGGGCTCACCGCGTCCAACGGCGAGGCGCGGCGCCTGATCCGCGCCGGCGGCGCACGGCTCGACGACACGCCGGTCGTCGACGAGACGGCGACCGTTCCGGTCGCGCAACTGACCGCCGGCCTGAAGCTCTCGGCAGGCAAGAAGCGTCACGTCCGCGTGCGGGCCGCCTAGACGGTCAGGCGAGCAGGGCGTCGAGGGCGTCCGGCTCGGCCTCGAGCGCCGTCTTCCGGGCCTGGTACTCGGCCTCGGTGATGCGCGTCCGGATGGCGAGCCCCTGGACGTCGTTCCGCGGTTTCGGGGCCTTGTCGCGGCGCACGGTGGGAAGCTGCCGGCAATGCTGCACTCGTACTCGCCGAGCTTGGGCTCAAGCGCACGCGTGCGTTGCTCCACACGCTGGATGTCGGCGGAGCGCGTCGGGCGCTCGGGTGCCTCGAGCGGCATGTCGGCGAGGACCGCCTTCCACATCGCCAACTGGGCCTGAGCGCCGCTCCGCGTGGTCGTCGCCGCGTGGAGCTTGTGTCCACCCTCCGCGATCTTGGCCGCGAGCAGGCTGGCTCGCTGATCTTCTGGACGCTGTCCCAAAGCGTCTGCTCCAGGGCCCCACGGCCCTCGACCATGTTTCGGCCGGGCGCAGCCATCTGCGATGGCGCCGCTTCGACGTCGCGCCCGGCCACTGCCGCGCCTCGCTGCTCGATCGGCACGAAGTAGAACTCGTCCAGCAGCGAGCTATGCGCCCAAGGAACCTGGCTGCCCTTGGCCGTGGTGTGCACGTCCTTGCGGACCCGGCGCATCAGCGTGTCGATGTCCTGTCCCGGCGTCTCCAGATGCGCGAGCAGGGCCATGGTGAACGGGCTGTTCACCCCATCGCCGTCGAGGGCCACGTTGCCCGGTCGGGTGGCGAAGGCGATGAGCCTGCCCTGGCCCGTCCGCACCTCCGGCAGCCCGCTGGATACCGACCACGAGGACTGCCGCCGCGTCATCCGCCGCGCCAGCGGGTTGTCTCCCCCTGCCGCCGCCGGTGCGAGCCTGACGGCCAGGACGATCCCACCGCGAATCGCGCGGGCCGCGGCGCCCATGGCGCGTTCCCTCCCGTGCACTTTTCGTTGATAAGATCGCCAGCGGACGCGTGATGCAAGCCTGCAGCGACAAAGGCGCTGCGCGCCCTGCACCGGCCGCCGCGGCTCGTAGGCGTTTGCGAGGCCGGGCGCGGCCGTTAGGCTGGCGCGGCGCCGTGGGAGAATCCCGCCTTGATGCCAGCAACGCCGCCCGACGGGCTCGCCCGGCCAGCGCGGACCGGCGGCGACCCGGCCGCCGTGGAGCGGGGTTTTGCGCGGCTCGAGCGGCTCGCACTGACCACCGCCGACCCCGCGCTGGCATCCTTTCTGCGCGCCCCGCCGGACGGGCAGGTCCGTGACCTGCTCGCCGCGATCTTCGCCGCGAGCCCGTTCCTCTCCGAGTGCCTGCTGCTCGAGCCGGACGTGCTGCGCGCCTATGTCGAGGACGGCCCGGACGCCGCCCTGACCGCCCTGCTGGTCGAGGCCGCGGCCGCGGAGCGGACCGACCGCGTGCGCCTGATGGCGGGCCTGCGGCGCGGCCGCCGCCGTCTGGCGCTCTTGATCGGACTCGCCGATCTCGCCGGTCGCTGGTCGCTCGAGCGGGTCTGCGCAGCGCTGACCGGATTCGCCGACCTCGCGGTCGGGATCGCGCTCGACCATCTCCTGCTGGAGGCTGCCAAGCGGGGCGAGCTCGCGCTGGGCGATCCGACCGCACCGGCTGCGGGAAGCGGCGTCTTCGTCATCGGCATGGGCAAGCTCGGCGCCGGCGAGCTCAACTACTCGAGCGACATCGACCTGATCCTGCTGTTCGACCAGGAGATCGTCCGCTGCACGACGGCCGAGGGGCCGATGGCGGTCGCGGTGCGGCTCGCCCGCAGCCTCGCCTACCTGCTCGAGCACAAGACCAAGGATGGCTTCGTCTTCCGCACCGATCTGCGGCTCCGCCCGCACCTGCCCGGCCACCCGCTGGCGATCTCGACCGACGCCGCCGAGCTGTATTACGAGCGGCACGGGCAGAACTGGGAGCGCGCCAGCTTCATCAAGGCGCGGATCGTCGCCGGCGATGCCGCGGCGGGCAGCGCGTTCCTGCGCCGCCTGCAGCCCTTCGTCTGGCGCAAGCATCTCGACTACGCCGCGATCCGCGACATCCATTCGATCAAACGGCAGATCAACGCGTTCCGCGGCTTCGGCGAGATCCGGGTGCGCGGCCACGACCTCAAGGTCGGTCGTGGCGGCATCCGTGAGATCGAGTTCTTCACCCAGACCCAGCAGCTCATCCTCGGTGGCCGCGTCCCCGCCTTGCGGCTCGCCGCCACCTGCCCGGCGCTGACCGCGCTGGCCGACGGCCGCTGGATCGACCGCGCGGTCGCGGACGAGCTGATCGCCGCCTACCGCATGCTGCGCACGCTCGAGCATCGGCTGCAGATGATCGCCGACCGGCAGACACAGCAGCTTCCCGACCGCGAGCCCGACCTCGCACGTCTCGCCGCGTTCGCCGGCTGGGGCGAGGTCGAGACGTTCGAGGCCGCCGTACGGCGCTGCCTGGAGACCGTCGAGAGCCACTACGCGGCCCTGTTCGAGCAGGAGGCCGACCTCGGCGCCGGCGGCTCCTTGGTGTTCACCGGCACCGAGGACGATCCCGCCACCCTGCAGACCCTCGCCGGCATGGGCTTTCGCGATCCCTCGGCAGTCTCGGCGCGGCTGCGCGCCTGGCATCACGGGCACATCCGCGCTACCCGCAGCACCCGGGCACGCGAGCTGCTGACCGAGCTCACGCCCGGCATCTTCCACGCCCTCGCCCGCCAGGCCGATGCGGATGCCGCGTTCCGCCTCTTCGATGAGTTCGTCAGCGGCCTGCCGGCCGGCGTGCAGCTCTTCTCCCTGCTGCGCGCCAACCCGCGCCTGCTCGACCTTCTGGCCGACCTGATCGGCGCCGCACCGCGTCTCGCCCGCTTCCTGAGCGGCAACGTCGATCTGTTCGATGCCATGCTGACGCCGGACTTCTTCGAGCCGCTGCCGGTCGGCCACCGGCTGCGTGCCGAGCTGGTGAGCCGGCTGCCCGACGCGCGCGACTTCCAGGACGTCCTCGACATCTGTCGGCGCTGGGCGCACGGACGCCAGTTCCAGGCCGGCCTCCAGGTCCTGCTCGGCATGACCCGCGCCGAGCGCGAGGCCGCGACGCTGACCGCGATCGCCGAGGTGGTGATCGCCGCCCTGCTGGAGCGCGCCTCGGCAGCGCTGGTCGAGGCGCACGGGCCCGTACCCGGCGGCCGGTTCGTCGTCCTCGGGCTGGGCAAGCTCGGCTCGCGCGAGCTGACCACCGGCTCCGACCTCGACCTCGTGTTCGTCTATGACGCCGATGCCGAGGCCCGCTCGATCGGGGCGCGCCCGCTCGCCGCGGCGAGCTGGTACGGGCGGCTCGCGCAACGTCTGATCGCTGCGATCTCGGCCAAGACCGCCGAGGGGCAGCTGTTCGAGATCGACATGCGACTGCGGCCGTCGGGCAATGCCGGGCCGATCGCCTGCAGCATCGAGAGCTTCGCGCGCTACCAGATGGAGACGGCGCAGACCTGGGAGCGGCAAGCCTTGACCCGGGCGCGGGTGATCGCCGGGGACGAGATCCTCGCCGCCCGCACGGCGGCCGTGATCGACAAGGCGATCCGCCAACCGCGCGACCACGCGCTGCTCGCACGTGAGGTGCGGGCCATGCGCGACCGCATCTTCCGCGAGCATGGCAGCGAGGACCCGTGGAACCTCAAGCATGCGCGCGGCGGCCTCGTCGAGCAGGAGTTCTGCGCCCAGTACCTGCAGCTCGCCCATGCCCACGCGCATCCGGAGCTGCGTCGGCCGGGTACAGCGGCGGTCATTGCCGCCGCTGGTCGGCTAGGGCTGCTCGACGCCTCCGCGGCGCGGGCGCTGGGCGGGGCGCTCGAGCTGCACCACGCGCTGCTCGCCGTGTTACGGCTGTCGCTCGACGACCGCTTCAATCCGGCCGCGGCACCCGAGGGCCTGCGCACGGCGCTCGCCCGCGCGGCGCGCGAGGATCCCGCCCTCCCCGTGACCGCGGCCGACTTCGTCGAGCTGGAGCGGCGTCTCGTTGAAAGCCAAGCGGCGGTGCGCCAGATCTTCGACCGCCTATGCCCGCCGGCGGCGGGATGATCACACCAGGAGGAGCAACGCGATGACCGTCAGCGAGGGCGATCCCGTCCCGGCTTTCGATCTGGCCGTCCCCGGTGGCGAGCGGATCAGCTCGGCCGCGCTCACGGGCCGGCCCTATGTGATCTATTTCTACCCCAAGGACGATACTCCTGGCTGCACCAAGGAGGCGATCGGCTTCACCCAGCACTACGACGAGTTCCGCAAGCTCGGCGTCGAGGTGATCGGCGTGTCGAAGGACAGCGTCCAGAGCCACGAGAAGTTCGCGAAGAAACATGGCCTGTGCTTCCCGCTCGGCTCGGACGAAGGCTCGGGTGTCGTCGAGGCGTTCGGAGCGTGGGTCGAGAAGAGCATGTACGGCAAGAAATACATGGGCATCGACCGGTCGACCTTCCTGATCGGCGCGGACGGCCGGATCGCCAAGGCGTGGCGGGGGGTGAAGGTGCCGGGCCATGTCGAGGAGGTCCTGGCCGCCGCGCGGACCGTCGCCGCCGCAGCCTGAGCTCGTGTCACCCCGCTCGCTGACGCTGGACGAGCAGCTTCACGCCTATCTCGCGCGGGTCGGCGTTCGCGAGCATCCGGCGCAGCGGGCGCTGCGGCTGGAGACCGACCGACTGGCCGACGGCCAGATGCGCAGCTCGCTCGAGCAGGTCCAGCTGCTCGGCCTGCTGATCGAGCTGATCGGCGCGAGCCGCGTGCTCGAGATCGGCTGCTTCACCGGTTACGGCACGCTGGCGATGGCCTTGGCGCTGCCACCGGACGGGCGGGTGACGACGCTCGACGTCAATCGCGACTGGGCCGAGATCGGCCGGCGATGGTGGCGGGCGGCCGGGGTCGAGGAGCGGATTGTGTTCCGCGAGGGTCCAGCGCTCGCGAGCCTCGATGCGCTGCTCGCGGAGGGCGCCGCGCAAAGCTTCGACCTCGCCTACGTCGACGCTGACAAGAAGGGCTACCCGACCTATTACGAGCGGGCGCTCGCGCTGCTCCGTCCAGGCGGGCTGGTGGCGCTCGACAACATGCTCTGGCACGGCGCGGTCGCCGACGCTGCCGACCAGTCGCGGCAAACCCGCACCCTGCGCGATCTCACCGCCGCGGTGCACGCCGATCCCCGGGTCAGCATGTGCCTGCTCCCCATCGGCGACGGGCTGCTCCTCGCACGCAAGCGTTAGATCCATCCGTCAGCACGGGCGCGGCGGCCGGTGGTGCGAACGAAAAAGGGGCGGCCGATGCCGCCCCATCGGGTGTCACCGCCCCGGCTGGCTCACCGGGCGGTGGCGGGTTGCCGCCGCGCGTCGTAGATCGCCCAGACGGCCAGGCCGCCGATCACGACACCCGCGACGACGGCGTTCCAGGTCGCCGCCGCCAGCGCCGTGAAGCCCAGGACCCAGGGCGACACGATCAGCCACAGACCAACCACCGCACTGACCCACTCCTCCCACTCGTGGAAGGCGAGGAGCGCCGCGGCGGCGGCCACGGCGACAATCGCGCCGAGGATCCAGGCGTTCCAGGCCGCCATGCTCTCCCCGGTGAAGCCCAGAACCCAGGGAGCTGCGATCAGCCAGACGCCGACGAGCAGGTTCACCACGTCCTGCCAACGATGCGACAGGGTCTCCGTGACGTTCCTCATCGCTTGCCCTCCTTTCGCCGATGCTCCGTCCCTGGGCTTGGTTCGCCCAGGGCTAAACGTCTGCAAACGAAGCGCAATCTGGATGTAGGTCGGCGCCTGACCGGCGCAAGGCCGGGATTCAGCCCCCCGACGCCGCGCGCCGCTGCTCTTCGATCAGCGCCGTGAGCTGCGCGACGTCGACGGCGCCCGGGATCAGCCGGTCGCCGATCACGAAGCTCGGCGTGCCGTTGATCCCCAGTTCCTGGGCCAGAGCGTGATTGGCGGCGAGAGTGCGCTTCACCGCGTCGCCGGCCATGTCGTCGAGCAGCCGGGGCACATCGAGTCCGGCCTGACCGGCCAGCGCCTTGACCGCATCGAGCGAAAGGTCCTTCGAGCCCATCAGCGCGAAATGCAGCTTGGTGTACTTCTCGCTGTCCTGCAGCGCGGCGGCCAGGGCGGCCCGCGCCGCCACCTCCGACTCCGGCCCGAGCACCGGCAGCTCCTTGAAAACGAAGCGAAGCCTGCCGTCGGTCGCGAGGAGGTCGCGCAATCCGGGCACCATGCTTCGGCAGTACCCGCATCGGTAGTCGAAGAACTCGACCAACGTCACGTCGCCGTCCGGATTGCCCGCGACCGGGTCGGCTTCATTGTCGAACAGCGCCGGCGCGCGCGCCACGATCATCGACCGCTGCCGCTCGCGCTCGGCGACCTCGCGCCGTTCCTGCAGGACCTGGATCGCGTCGTAGATCACCTCCGGCTCGCGCAGCAGATACTCGCGGACGATCTTCTCGATCTCCTCTCGCGGTAGGGCACCGGCCTCCTCGGCCCACGCGGGTGGTGTCGAGAGCAAGCCCGGCGCAAGCAGGGCGAGCACGGTCAGCGGACGAAGCATCGGACAGTCCATCTCTCAGCAGGGCGTGCATCCGAGGTTGGCTAGCCGATCCGCCCGGGCATCGCCAGCCCGATCGCGGCGACGGTTGTCGCGATCAACTGCGCCGGCGTGGATTGGGCATCTCGCTGACCGCGCGGAGCTGGTCCTGAAGGCGGACCCACTCGGCGTCACCGGGACGGATCATGCTCTGCGCGCGACGCACGTGGTATTGGGCGTTGTCCTTGTCGCCGGTGAGGATCGCCTGCTCGGCCAGCGCCAGCGACGCCTCACCCTCCATGCCGACCGTGCCGTAGGCGACGCCGAGGAACCGCCACATGCTCGGCGTGCGCGGCTCGAGTCGGGTCGCCTCGCGCAGCAGCGCGACCGCCTCCTGGGCGCGCTCGGTGCCGCCCTGCTCGAGCAGGGTGCGGGCGAGGCCGAGGCGCAGGAGTGCCGAATCGGGCCGCGCCCGCAGCGCCGCGCGGTAGGGCTGCTCGGCCTCGGCGACCCGGCCGTTCTCGAACAGCATCTGTCCCTTGAGCTCGTGGAAGTAGGGGTTGGCCGGCTCGAGCGCGATCAGGGCGTCGATCTCGGTCAGCGCGGCGCCGAGATCGGGCACCCGGTAGAACGCGATCGCGCGGGCGTAGCGGTCCTCGATGCTGGTTCCGGTACGCTTTCGCAGCACGGCGTCCGGCTTGTCGAGAAAGCCTTCGAGCTTCGCCACCATCCGCCCATGCGCCCGGACCAGCTCGGGCGGCAGACCCTGGCCGCGATAGGGCGAGCGTTCGACCTGGTCGTCGAGGAACCGGCGGCGGTCCTCGGTGAGCGGATGGGTGCGCAGATAGACACTGCCGCCACCGCCCGAGATCCGCAGGTTCTGCGTCTCCAGGGTGACAAAGAAGTCGCGCAGGCCCTCCGGCGATTCCTGGAGCCGCGCGAGATAGGTCACGGCCGCCTGGTCGGCGGCCTGCTCCTGGGTCCGGCTGAAGGCCAGGAAGCTCCGCTGCGCGACCGTGGCGCCGAGCGCGAAGCCGGCGGTCGCCGCCTCGGGCGCGCCGGCCAGCGCGGCGAGCAGGCCCAGCGCCGCGCCGATCAGTGCCTTGGAGTGGGCATTGCGCGCCTCGTCGAGGCGGCGCGCAAGGTGCCCACCGGCGATGTGTCCGGTCTCGTGCGCGATCACCCCGCGGAGTTCCTCGGGCCGCTCCGTGCGGGCGATCAGACCCGTATTGATGAACAGATTCTGCCCACCGGCGACGAACGCGTTCAGCACCGGGTCGTTGAGCAGATAGACGTCGATCGACTCGGCATCGAGCCCGGCACTGGCGAACACCGGATCGGCCAACTTGCGGATCGTGTCCTCGATCTCCGCGTCACGAATCACCGTCGCCGCCGTCGCCGGCAACGCCGCGAGCAGCACGGCCAGGACAATCGCCAGGGCGCGGACCATCAGGTCGCGCACGGAACCTCTCCACGATCGTCGTCTTCGCACCGCATGTGGCGACGCGACAGGCCGCGTGCCACAGCGGGCAGATCGATCACCGATAGCACGAACCGTGCTGTCAGCGACTGCGGAATCGACTCCACCACCCCTGGCGGGGCGGCGCCTTCGGCGCGTCCGGCTCCGCCGCCTCGGCCATCTCCGGCTCGCGTGGCTCGGGCAGGACGGCATCGCCGCCGACCGTCGCCACGATCGGCGTGTCCGGCGATGGGCCCGCCGCGCCTTCAGGTTCGAGTGCGGGCTCCGACAGCGGCTCCAGTGCTCGTTCTGGCTCCGGCTCCAGTGCTCGTTCTGGCTCCGGCTCCAGTGCTCGTTCTGGCTCCGGTTCTGGGAGACCGAGCTGCGGCATCTGGGCGACGATCTCCGGGATGTGCGGCGCGGTCACAGCGTCGCCGGTGCCGTCCTCGGCCGTCACCCCGTCGACCGCGACCGACGGCGGCTCCTCCACGACCGCCACCGCCCGCGGACGGCGCCGGCGGCGCGCGCGCACCGGCACCGCCTCGCCCTGCTCCTCGCTCGGGATCGCGGCTGGCGGCTCGACGATCGGCTCGACGGCCGCGGCAACCTCGCCCTCCTCGGCAGGCTCCTCGTCCGTCGCCTCCGTCAGCCCCTCGACGTCGTCGCCCTCGGGCGTCGCACCGGCGGCGGTCAACTCCGCGCCCGGCACGGCCAGACCCGCCTCGCCGCCGCGCCGCCGGCGACGCCGCCGCCGACGCCTTCGCCGGCTCGCCTCGTCTCCGTTCTCCGCAGCCGCGCCGCCACGTGCCTCGCCGCTGCGCTCGGCTGCCGGCTCGCCGCTGCCGGCTTCGACGCGCTCAGCACGGACCGGCCGTTCGCCCCGCGGCCCGCGTTCCGCGCGCTCGGGGCCTTCGTCGCCTGCCGCCGGCTCGGGCTCCGCGACCTCGCGCCGCTCCAGCACCTCGAGATGCATCGCCGGTGCGGTCAGGGTGCTGTCGGCATCGACGTAGACGCTCATCGCGTAACGCTGCTCGAGCCGGATCAGGGCGTCGCGCTTGTTGTTGAGCACGTAGAGCGCGACGTCGGGCGGCACGCGCAGGCTCAGCCGCGCCGCCTCGCCGCGGATGCCCTCCTCCTGGATCCGCCGCAGGGCGTGCAGCGCGCTCGACTCGGTCGAGCGGATCACGCCCAGCCCATGGCAGGTCGGGCAGGTCTGGCTCGACAGCTCGAGCAGGCTCGGACGGAGCCGCTGCCGGGACAGTTCGAGCAGCCCGAACATGCTGATCTTGCCGATCTGCAGGCGCGCCCGATCGTTTTTCAACGCCTCGCGCAGGCGGCGCTCGACCGCGCGCTGGTGGCGCTGCTCGCTCATGTCGATGAAGTCGATCACGACGAGGCCGGCGACGTCGCGCAGGCGGAGCTGGCGGGCGATCTCGTCCGCCGCCTCAAGGTTGGTCTTGACCGCCGTCTCGTCGATGTGCCGCTCGCGGGTCGAGCGCCCGGAGTTGACGTCGATCGCGGTCAGCGCCTCCGTGGTGTGCAGCACGATCGAGCCGCCCGAGGGCAGATGCACGACCGGGCTGTACATCGCGTCGAGCTGATCCTCGACCTGGTAGCGGAAGAACAGCGGCAGGTCGTCCTTGTACAGCTTGACGATGCGCGCCTTGCTCGGCATCAGCATCGTCATCAGCCGCTTGGCCGACTTGTAGCCCTCCTCGCCCTCGACCAGGACTTCCTCGATGTCGCGGGTGTAGATGTCGCGCATCGCCCGCTTGACGAGGTCACCCTCCTCGTAGATCAGCGTCGGCGCGATGCTCTTGAGCGTGTTCTCGCGGATCTCGTTCCACAGGCGCAGCAGGTACTCGTAGTCGCGGCGGATCTCCGCCTTGGTCCGCTCCTGGCCGGCGGTGCGGATGATCAGGCCCATCCCCGGCGGCACCTCGAGCTCGGCGGCGATGTCCTTGAGCCGGCGGCGGTCGCTGACGCTCGCGATCTTGCGGCTGATCCCACCGCCACGCGGCGTGTTCGGCATCAGCACGCAATAGCGCCCAGCGAGCGACAGGTAGGTGGTCAGCGCCGCCCCCTTGGTCCCGCGCTCCTCCTTGACCACCTGCACCAGCATGATCTGCCGGCGCTTGATGACCTCCTGGATCTTGTAGCTGCGCAGCAGGCGAGCCCGCCGGCGGGCCGCCTCGTCGACCATGTCGGCGGTCTCCTCCTCGGCATCGGTCGAGACCTCGACCGGCCGCTCGGTCTCACCGCCCTCGCCTCCCGGGCTCGTCGACGCCGCCGCGGCGGCGTCCTCGCGGTCCTGGTCGACGACCGCCTTCGCCTGTGCCTCGTTCTCGAGCTGTGCCAAATACTCGCGGTCGGCCTGGGGGATCTGGTAATAGTCCGGATGGATCTCGCTGAAGGCGAGGAACCCGTGGCGGTTGCCGCCATATTCGACGAACGCGGCCTGCAGCGACGGCTCGACGCGCGTCACCTTGGCCAGATAGATGTTACCCTTGATCTGCTTCTTGGTCGAGCTTTCGAAATCGAAATCCACGAGCTGCTGCTCGTCCAGGACGACCACCCGGGTCTCTTCGGGGTGGGTGGCGTCGATCAGCATCCGTTTGGTCATCGTGGGGGATCTCCGGAGCCCCGCGACACCCAGCCGGTACTGGCGGCGCCACGAGGCGAGTTGTTGAAACCGTCGGCATGGGGCGGTCGACCCGTCGAGGGTGTCCGGACCGCGGCGCCGAAGCGCGATCGCGGGGCACGGCAGGATTGTCGCGGGTCGCCGATCGCAGCCGGGATGCGGGACGGTCGAAGCCGGCCGGCGATCGGGGCGCGATCGGACGCGACGGATCGGCCACGTTCTCACCCCCGGCCGGGGCGACACGCACCGCCCCGCTGGCGATTTTTTGCCGTGATCGGATCATCTCGGCAACAGCTTACCGCTGGCGTGCGACCACGCCAATGCGTTAATGCCTTTTCTTCGCTACCTTAGGTGCGGGTGTTCGCGCAGTCGATGCGGTTTGCTATCTTTGCGGTTAGATTATCCCTGCTGGCTCGCTTTTCGCGCGAGGGATGGCGCGCACTCGGGGCCTTGGCGACAGGGCTCGCGCTGCTCGCCTCGGCGATCCCGGTCGCTGCCGGCCAACCCGACGGCCGCCTGACGACCGCGGCCGCGAGCGGCCTGCACCGGGCGCTCGACGGCGCGGCCGCCCTTCCGGCCCGGCCGGGCGCGGTGATTCCGATCCCGCTGCCCCGACCCGGTACCGCACCGGGCTCCGACACCACTGGCGAGGCGGCCCGGGCACCGCCCGTCGTCGTGATCGACCCGGGCCATGGCGGGGCCGACCCCGGCGCCATCGGCGTCAACGGAGTGATGGAGAAGACGCTGACCCTCGCGGTCGCGCTCGAGCTGCGGCGCCTGCTCGAGAGCACCGGTCGCTATCGCGTGGCGCTGACCCGGAGCGACGACGAGTATGTCGGCCTGCGCGAGCGGATCGCGCGCGCCCGCGCCGCACGGGGTGACCTGTTCCTGTCCTTGCACGCCGATTCGGTCGGCCGCCCGCACACCCGCGGGGCCTCCGTCTACACGCTCTCGGAGCGTGCCTCGGACGCCGAGGCCGAGCGGCTCGCCACCAAGGAGAACAAGGCCGACATCATCGCCGGCGCCGATCTCGGCGAGCACGACGCGGTGGTGGCCACCATCCTGATCGATCTCGCGCAGCGCGGCACCAAGAACAAGGCCGTCGGCTTCGCCGACCTTGTCGCCGAGGAGATCGGCGCGGTGACGCCGCTGCTGCGCCGCCACCGGCGCTTCGCCGGGTTCGCCGTACTGAAGGCGCCCGACATTCCGTCGGTCCTGATCGAGCTGGGCTACCTGTCCAACGCGACCGACGCCCGCAAGCTCGCCAGCGCGGCGCACCAGCAGCAGATGGTGCGCGCCATCGCCCGTGCCGTCGACCGCTACTTTTCCCTGTCCGGTTCATGAACTAAGTTGCGGCAGGGTCGGATCGTGTCACGTGGGGCGGGGAACGGAATCGTGCGCCGCATGATCGGTGTGCTGGGGCGTTTGACGCTCGGCGCCTTGGTGGTGGTCGTCGTCGGCGGACTTGCGGGCGTGTGGCTGCTGCAGCGCTGGGCTGGCGAGCTGCCCGACTACGCGGCGTTGGCCGATTACGAGCCGCCGACGGTGACGCGCATCCATGCCGGGGACGGACGCCTGCTCGCGGAGTATGCGCGCGAGAAGCGGGTCTTCGTCCCGATCGACGCGATCCCCGACCGGGTCAAGCACGCCTTCATCTCGGCGGAGGACAAGAACTTCTATCGGCATCCCGGCATCGACCTGACCAGCATCGCGCGTGCCGCGGTCACCAATTTCGAGCAGTGGGGGACCGGGCAGCGGCCGCAAGGCGCCTCGACGATCACCCAGCAGGTGGCGAAGAACTTCCTCGTCGGCAACGAGCTGTCGCTGACCCGCAAGGTGCGCGAGGCGCTGCTCGCGCTGCGCATGGAGCGGGCCTTCTCCAAGGATCACATCCTCGAACTCTATCTGAACGAGATCTTCCTCGGCAACCGGTCCTACGGCGTGGCCGCGGCGGCGCTCAACTACTTCGACAAGTCGCTCGACGAGCTGAGCGTGGGCGAGGCCGCGTTCCTGGCCGCGCTGCCGAAGGCGCCGAGTCGCTACGATCCGTCGCGCGACGCCGCGGCGGCGATCGGCCGGCGCAACTACGTCCTCGGCCGGATGCACGAGGACGGCTACCTCGACGACGCCGCGCTGGCCGAAGCGCGCGCCGAACCGCTGACCTTGCGCTCCCGGCCGCCGACCGAACTCGCCCAGGCCGACTTCTTCACCGAGACGGTCCGCCGGCAGCTCGTCGCGAAGTTCGGCGAGGACGGCTTCTACGAGGGCGGCCTGTCGGTGCGGACCACCGTCCAGCCGCGCCTGCAGCAGATCGCCGACCGCGCGCTCCGCCACGGTCTCGCGGCCTACGATCAGCGCCGGGGCTGGCGCGGTCCGCTGGGCCGCATCGAGGCCGCCGGCGCCGGGAGCGATTGGCAGGCGGCGCTTGCCGGCTTCGATCCAGGCTTCGAGCTCATGGACTGGCGCCTCGCCGTGGTGCTCGAGGTGGGCGGTCGCGTCGCCGAGCTTGGCTTCGCCGACGGCACCCGCGGCGAACTGGTTCTCGACGAGCTCGCCTGGGCGCGGCGCGTCGGTCCGGACGGCCGCCTCGGCCCGGCCGTGAAGCGGGCCGACGACGTCGTTGCGACAGGCGACGTGGTGGCGGTCGAGTGGTTGGCCGGGGCGGAGGGCCGGGTAGGCCGGTGGACGCTGCGCCAGCGCCCCGAGGTCGAGGGGGCCGTCGTGGTACTCGACCCGCACACCGGCCGGGTGCTCGCGCTGAGCGGCGGCTTCAGCTACCGGCAGAGCCAGTTCGACCGCGCCACCCAGGCCCTGCGCCAGCCCGGCTCCGCCTTCAAGCCGTTCGTCTACCTCGCCGCGATGGAGCATGGCTACACGCCGGCGAGCATCGTCGTCGACGGGCCGATCGAGATCGACCTCGGCCCGGGGGTCGGTGTCTGGCGGCCCAAGAACTACAGCGATCGCTACTACGGTCCGAGCACGCTGCGCCTGGGTCTCGAGAAATCGCGCAACCTCATGACGATCCGCCTGGCCCAGGAGGTCGGTATGGGCAACGTCGTCGACGTCGCGCGCCGGTTCGGCATCGACCGCGGCCTGCAGCCTTATCTCGCCGGGGCGTTGGGTGCCAGCGAGGTCGACCTGCTCAGCCTGACCCGGGCCTATGCCATGCTGGTCAACGGCGGGCGCTGGATCGAGCCGGCCTTCGTCGAGCGGATCCAGGACCGCAACGGCCGTACCGTGTTGCGTCGCGACGACCGGGCGTGCGCGGACTGTGCGGCGGCGCATTGGGCGGCGCAGGCCGCACCGGTGCTGCCGGACACGCGCCCGGAGATCGAGGACCCACGCTACGCCTACCAGATCGTCAACATGCTCACCGGTGTGGTCGAGCGCGGCACCGCCGCCCAGGCGGCGAAGCTCGGCCGCCCCCTGGCCGGCAAGACCGGGACGACGAACGACGCCAAGGACGCCTGGTTCATCGGCTTCTCGCCCGACCTCGTGGTCGGCGTGTGGGTCGGCTACGACCAGCCGCGCAGCCTTGGCGAGCGCGAGACCGGCGGCAGTGTCGCCCTGCCGATCTGGATCGAGGTCATGGAGCAGGCTCTGGCCGGTCAGCCGCGGGTGCCGTTCCGCACCCCGCCGGGCGTCACCATCGTTCGCGTCGACGCCAAGACCGGCGCCCTGCCGACCGACGGCTCTGCGGTGATCGCCGAGGCGTTCATCCCCGGAACGGAGCCGCGGCGCGAGACGGCCGGCGGCGCGCCGGGGCCGCGCGACGGCCGCACCGCACCCGCCGCGACGGCCGCCGGCGGTGGCGCCGCCTTGCCGGGCGGCAGCGGACTTTATTGAAGGCCGGGCTGGTCTCGCCTACACCCGCCGACCGACGGACCCTTGCCCCGCGGAGCCCTCGATGCGCGCCGAGCTCGCCAACCTCGCCGACGAGATCAGGCAGGGTCTGACCCTGCTGCGGAGGCATCTTTGACTGGGATCGCGCGCTCTACCGGCTCGACGAGCTGAACGCGCTCGCCGCCGATCCGCAGCTCTGGAACGACGCCGCGCGGGCCCAGGCGATCATGCGCGAGCGCCAGCAGCTCCTCGAGGCGACCGCGCGGCAGCAGGAGCTGGAGCGGACCCTCGCCGACAGCTGCGAGCTGGCCGAGCTGGCCGAAGCCGAGGACGACGCGGCGACGGTCGCCGCGATCACCGCCGACCTCACGGCGTTGCGCGACCGCGTCCAGCGCCTGCAGCTCGAATCGATGCTGTCGGGTGAGGCCGACCACAACGACTGCTTCCTCGAGGTCAATGCCGGCGCCGGCGGCACCGAGTCCCAGGACTGGGCCGAGATGCTGCTGCGCATGTATCTGCGCTGGGCGGAGCAGCATGGCTACAAGGTCGAGTGGGTCGAGGAGAGCGCCGGCGAGGAGGCGGGAATCAAGTCGGCGACGATCAAGCTGATCGGACCCAACGCCTACGGCTGGCTGAAGACCGAGTCGGGAATCCACCGGCTGGTGCGCATCTCGCCCTTCGACAGTGCCGCCCGGCGCCACACCAGCTTCGCCAGCGTCTGGGTCTACCCGGTCATCGACGACACCATCGAGGTCGAGGTGCTCGACAAGGACCTGAAGATCGACACCTACCGCGCCAGCGGCGCCGGTGGCCAGCACGTCAACCGCACCGACTCGGCGGTGCGCATCACCCATCTGCCGACCGGGATCGTGGTCGCCTCGCAGCAGGACCGCTCGCAGCACCGCAACCGGACGATCGCCATGGACATGCTCCGTGCCCGCCTCTACGAGCTGGAGCTGAAGAAGCGGCAGGCCGAATCGGACGCGATCGAGGCCAACAAGACCGACATCGGCTGGGGCCACCAGATCCGCAGCTACGTCCTCCACCCCTACAAGATGGTCAAGGATCTCCGCACCGGCGTGGAGAGCGGCAATCCGCAGGCGGTGCTCGACGGCGACCTCGACCGCTTCCTCGAGGCGAGCTTGGCCCAGGGGGTGAGCAACCGCCGCGTCGCGACCGCGGAGTGACGGAAAAGAAAACGCCCTCCGGGAAGCCCGGAGGGCGCGCTCGTGGCTTGTCGCCCGATGTCAGGCGACGCGCTTCAGGTTCTCGGCCGAGCTCTTGCCGTTCTTGCCACGGACGAGCTCGTACTCGACCCTCTCGCCCTCGCGCAGCGAGTCGAGGCCAGCGCGCTCCACGGCGCTGATGTGGACGAAGGCGTCAGGGCCGCCACTCTCCGGCTGGATGAAGCCGTAGCCCTTGACGGTGCTGAACCACTTGACGGTACCGGTCTGCAAAGCGTGATCTCACGGTAGTTAGGTGCACGCGGTGGCAACGTGCCATCGCGTGAGGTCGGCTCCGATGCGTTCGGGAGAAACGCCGGCAGCGCCGGCGGGTCGAGGAACCCATAGATCAACCCACCAGTAGGTTACAGTCTCCTGGACGCTCTTGCAATGCTTCTTCACTTGCCGTCCCTGGGACTGTCGTCCGGGCATCGCGTGCGTCGCACTTGCACTGCCGCGGCAGGCCGACCATAGGGCGGGGCGGACCGAGGCGCCGGCCGCGCGCCCGCCGACATCGAGAGGTCGACCTTGAGCACGCCAGAGCCCGCGCCCGCGCTCCAGCCCGACAGCTTCGCGCGCTTCTTCGCCGCACCGTTGCGCGACACCGATCCCGAGCTGGCCGCAGCGATCGCCGGCGAACTGGCCCGGCAGCGCGACAAGATCGAGCTGATCGCATCCGAGAACATCGTCAGCCGTGCGGTGCTCGAGGCACAGGGCTCGGTTCTGACCAACAAATACGCCGAAGGCTATCCCGGCAGGCGCTATTATGGCGGCTGCGAGTGGGTCGACGTCGCCGAGACCTTGGCGATCGAGCGGGCCAAGCGCCTGTTCGGCTGCGCCTTCGCCAACGTCCAGCCGCACTCCGGTGCCCAGGCCAACGGCGCGGTGATGCTGGCGCTCTGCCAGCCGGGCGACGTGATCCTCGGCATGGACCTCGCCGCCGGCGGTCATCTCACGCACGGCGCGCGGCCGGCGCAGTCGGGAAAGTGGTTCAAGGCCGTGCACTATGGCGTACGGCGCGAGGATCACCGCATCGACTATGACGAGGTCGAGCGCCTCGCGCTCGAGCATCGGCCGCGCCTGATCATCGCCGGCGCCTCGGCCTATTCGCGCGTGATCGACTTCGAGCGCTTCCGCCGGATCGCCGACGCGGCCGGCTCCTTCCTGCTCGTCGACATGGCGCACATCGCCGGGCTCGTGGCCGCGGGCCTGCATCCCTCGCCGCTGCCGCACGCGCATGTGGTGACGTCGACCACGCACAAGACGCTGCGCGGCCCGCGCGGCGGCATCGTGCTCACCGACGACGCGGAGATCGCCAAGAAGATCAACGCCGCGGTGTTTCCCGGCCTGCAGGGTGGACCGCTCATGCACGTGATCGCCGCCAAGGCGGCGGCGTTCGGCGAGGCGCTGCGCCCGGAGTTCCGTGCCTATTGCCGCCAGGTCGTGGCGAACGCCAAGGCGCTCGCCGCGGTGATGGTCGAGCGCGGCTGCGCCGTGGTCACCGGCGGAACCGACAACCACCTCATGCTGGTCGATCTTCGTCCCAAGGGGGTGAAGGGCAACGCCGCCGAGGTGACGCTCGGCGAGGCGCGGATCACCTGCAACAAGAACGGGATCCCGTTCGACACGGAGAAACCGACGGTGACCTCGGGGATCCGCCTCGGCACGCCCGCCGGCACGACGCGCGGCTTCGGCGTCGCCGAGTTCCAGACCATCGGCCACCTCATCAGCGACGTGCTGGACGGCCTCGCCGCCGGCACGGTCGAGACCGCGACGGCGCGGGTCCGCGACGAGGTCGCTCGGCTCTGCGCCCGCTTCCCGGTCTACCCCTGAGCGAGCGTCGCGGGACCGCGATGGCCCGTCCGATGGCCGTGCTCGGCCTCCTCGCGTCGCTGGTTGCGGTCGCGTCCGGCGCTGCCATCGCACGCACCATCGAAGGACCGGCGACGGTCCGAAGCGACGGCACGATCCGCATCCATGGCGACATCATCCGTCTGTTCGGCATCTGGCTGCCGCGCACCGGGCGGACTTGCAGCACGCTGCTCAGCCCGACCTTCTGCGCACCAGCTTCCGTGGTCTTTCTCCACGAGCGGGTGCGCGGCTTCCTGATCTGCGAGGTGGTGCGCGCGCGCGACGACGGCACCGTCGAGGCCTATTGCGGCATGCGCGCGCGGCGGCTGTTCGAGCCGCGCGAGGATCTCGGTGCCATGCTGGTGGCCGAGGGCTGGGCCGTGGCCCGCTCCGATGCGCCCGCCGAGTACCACGCCCTGCAGCGAATCGCCGAGAGCCAGGAAGTCGGCATCTGGGGTAAGAAGGTTTTCCAGGTGCGCTGAGGCTAGACGATCGTGCCGTCGGGCAGGATCTGCGGGATGCCGAGGGTGATGCCGCGCTCGACCAGGTCGGGCACGACGGTGTCGATGTCGACATGGGCGACCCCGTCGAGACGGACCCGCTCCATGCGGTCGAACGACACGCCGAACGCGTCCTCGACGATGCGCGAGATGCGCAGGACGAAGCCACCCGGCGTGGACGCGGTGTAACGCCCGGTCGCGAGCCACAGCGCCGCGTCGACATAGGCGAGGCGACCGTCCGACAGCCGCCCGTAGAGATCGAAGATCAAGGTGTCGCCGGCGCCGAAGTCGAGGATCGAGTCGCTGCCGGCGGAGGTCGGCGTGCCGGTCAGTGCGCCCTGCGGGTCCCACAGGAAGGCGAACTGGTCGGCCCCGGTGCCGCCATGCATCGTGTCGTTGCCGGCACCGCCTTCGATGAAGTCATTCCCGGCGCCGCCGAAGAGCGTATCGCCCGGCTGTCCGGCGATCCCGCCACCATAGAGGACGTCGGCCCCGTCGCCGCCGTCGAGCAGATCCGCGCCGTCGCCGCCGAGCATGACGTCGTCGCCGGACCCGCCGTAGAGGCGCCCGTTGCCGGCGCCCTCCAGCAGCAGGTCGTCGCCCTCGGCGCCGGTGACGACGTCGTCGCCGGCGTCGCCGCGGATCATGTCGTCACCGGCCGCGCCGGCCAGCGTGTCGTCGCCGTCGCCGCCATAGAGCGCGTCGGCGTCGGCGCCACCGTTCAGCCGGTCGTTGCCGTTGCCGCCATAGAGAGCGTCGTCGCCGGCGTCGCCGAAGAGCTGGTCGTCACCGTCGTGACCGATGACGAAGTCGTCGCCGTCGCCGCCGGCGGCGCGGTCGTCGTCGAGGCCGGCATAGATCGCGTCGTTGCCGGCACCGCCCTTGAGCGAGTCAAGTCCAGAGCTGCCGAACAGCTCGTCACCGCCATTGCCCCCAATCAGCCAGTCGTCGCCGCTCCCGCCGACGAGCTGGTCGTCGCCGTCGCCGCCATCGAGGGTGTCGTTGCCGCTGCCGCCGAACAGGAGGTCGTCGCCGCCGCGGCCGAGGAGGACGTCGTCGCCGCTGCCGCCGAAGAGCGTGTCGGCGAGATCCGTGCCGACCAGGGTCTCGGACGCCGACGTGCCGATCAGCACCACCATCGCTGCGCTCCTTGGCGAAGCGAGCCGCGCCGGCCGGTACCGTCACGCGACCCAGTCGAGCGGACCGAGCTCCCCCGCGCGCCGCTCGACCGGCGGCCGAACCCGTGGCACGAGGCGGCGCATTTCTCGGAGGACGCCTCGCCCCAGCCGCGCCCGGTTGAGAGCCTCGGCCACAACTCACTCGGCAGTTATGCACGCTGTAGGCGAGCTGTCAGCAACGAATTCGCGTGCGGTGTCTTCCGATATGCCGGGCGTTGCGGTCGCGGGACGCCCGGATCCGCCCTAGGCTGCGTCGGCCTCGACAGGAGCACCGCATGCAGGGTGGAGCCTGGAACGTCACCGGGCTGCTGTTCATCATCGGCTGGCTGATCATCCTCGTCGGCCTCACCATGCTCGTGCCGATGGCGGCCGACCTCGCCGCGGACAACCGCAACTGGGCGGCGTTCGCCTGGGCCGCGGCGATCGCGTTGTTCTGCGGCGGCCTGCTCGTCCTCGGCAATCGCCGGCTCGGGATCGACCTCGGCCTGCGCTCGGTGTTCCTGCTGACCAGCCTGAGCTGGGTCACGGTGGCGCTGGTGGCGACGCTGCCGCTCCAGCTCGGCTTCTACCGGCTGTCCTTCACCGACGCGCTGTTCGAGGTGGTGTCGGGCCTGACGACCACGGGGGCCACGGTCATCGTCGGCCTCGACAGCGCGCCGCCGGGACTGCTGCTGTGGCGGGCGCTGCTCCAGGGCCTCGGCGGCGTCGGCATCATCCTCATGGGCATCGTGCTGCTGCCCTTCCTGCGCGTTGGCGGGATGCAGCTCTTTCGCACCGAATCCTCGGACCGCTCGGAAAAGCTTCTGCCGACCACCGGTGCGACCGTCACCCGGATCGTCCTCGTCTACCTGATGCTCCTCATCCTCTGCCTGGTGGCCCTGCTGGCCGTAGGGGTGGATCTGTTCGACGCCGCGGTGCACAGCCTGACGGCGGTCGCCACCGGTGGGTTCTCGACCAAGGACGCCTCGGTCGGCGGCCTGCGCAATCCGGCCGCGGAGTGGGTCATCGTCCTGTTCATGCTGATCGGTGGCCTGCCGATGTTGCGGATCATCGCGCTGCTGCAGGGCCGGCCGGGTCTGTTCCTGCGCGACGCGCAGATCCGGCTGTTCGTCGCGCTGTGCGCCGCCACCACGCTGGTGTTCACCGTGATCCTGCTCCTCCAGGACCGGGCGCCCCTGCACGCCCTGCGCTCCGGGGCGTTCCATGCCGTGGCGCTGCTCACCGGCACCGGCTTCGCCACCGAGGACTACATGCTGTGGGGGGCACCAGCGGTCGGCGTGGCCCTCGGGATCATGGTGCTCGGCGGCTGCACCGGCTCGACCACCGGCGGGATCAAGATGTTCCGCATCCTGATCCTGTGGCGGGCGACGCTGCACTACACGCAACAACTCTTCCTGCCCAGCCGCGTGCACCGGCTGCGCTTCAACGACCGACCGGTCGACCCGGAGATCGTTTTCGCGGTGTTGGCCTTCGTGTTCCTGTTCATCGGCTCGTGGGGCGTGGTCACGGTCCTGCTGGCGCTCCTCGGCCTCGATCTCGTCACCGCCGTGTCGGCAGCGGCCTCGGCGCTGGCCAATGTCGGCCCCGGCCTCGGCCACATCATCGGCCCGGCCGGCTCGTTCAAGGAGCTCGACGACCCGGCGAAGTGGCTGCTGACCTTCGCCATGCTCCTCGGCCGGCTCGAGTTCTTCACCGTCCTCGTGCTCTTCCACCCGGCCTTCTGGCGGCGCTGAGCGACGGTCAGATGAGCGCCGGGGCGAGCGAGCCGCGCGGCTGGGGGCTGGCCACGGTCCTGTTCGTGATCGGCTGGGAGCTCGTGCTGCTCGGCCTCGCCATGCTCGTGCCGCTCGTCGCCGATCTCGTCGAGGGCAATCGCGACTGGCGTGGCTTCTTCGCCGGCGCCGCGGCGACCCTGTTCTTCGGCGTGCTGCTGATACTGACCAACCGGCGGCCGGCCTTCGCGCTGCAGCTCCGCTCGGTGTTCGTCCTGACCTCGATGAGCTGGGTCGCGATCGCGCTGTTCGCCGCCCTGCCCCTGCAGCTCGGCGTCGCCGAGCTGGGCCTGACCGATGCCGTGTTCGAGACCATGTCCGGCATCACCACGACGGGCTCGACCGTGCTGATCGGCCTGGACACGGCACCCACCGGCCTGCTGCTCTGGCGCGCCCTGCTCCAGGCCATGGGCGGCGTCGGCATCATCGTCATGGCGATCGTCTTCCTGCCGTTCCTGCGGGTCGGCGGGATGCAGCTCTTTCGCACCGAATCCTCCGACCGCTCGGAGAAGCTGTTCCCGAGCACGGCGGCGATGGTGCGCCGCATCCTCGCCGTCTACCTCCTGCTCGTGATCGCCTGCGCGATCGCGCTGCGGCTGTGCGGCCTGTCGCTGTTCGACTCCGTCACCCACGCCTTCGCCACGATCTCGACCGGCGGCTTCTCGACGCGTGACAGCTCGGTCGCCGCCTTCGCCAACCCGTCCGCGGAGTGGGTGATCGTCCTGTTCATGCTCATGGGCGGCCTGCCGTTCCTGCGCCTGATCGCGCTGCTCCAGGGTCGGCCGCACCTGTTCCTCCGCGACAGCCAGATCCGCCTCTATGTGCTGGTCGCGCTGGCCGCCACCAGCCTGCTCACCCTGTGGCTGATGATCGACGGCCAGCGCGACGGGCACGCGGCGCTCCGCGCCGCCGCCTTCAACGCCGTCTCGGTCATGACCACGACCGGCTTCGCGACGGAGGACTACATCCGCTGGGGCGAGCCCGCGGTGGCGCTGTTCCTGGCGCTGACCATCGTCGGCGGCTGCACCGGCTCGACCGCCGGCGGCATCAAGATGTTCCGCTTCGAGATCCTGTGGACCGCGGCGCAGCTCTATCTGAGCGGCCTGTTCCTGCCCAACCGCGTCGCGCGGCCACGCTATGCCGGCAAGCCACTCGACAACGAGATCATCATCGCCGTCCTCAGCTTCGTCTTCTTCTTCATCGGCAGCTGGGGCCTACTGACGGTCGCCCTCGGCGCCACCGGCCTCGACCTCGTCACCGCGGTCTCGGGCGCCGCCACCGCACTCGCCAATGTCGGCCCCGGGCTCGGCGAGACCATCGGCCCGGTGGGCAACTTCGCCAGCCTGCCGGATGTCGCCAAGTGGCTCCTGATCTTCGCCATGCTCCTCGGCCGGCTCGAGTTCTTCACGGTGCTCGTGCTCTTCCACCCGGCCTTCTGGCGGCGCTGAGCGCAGCTCTTCAGGCGGAACGGCACCTCGCGGTCCTTGGCGAGATTGCCGCGCAGCGGCCGGCGGGCCCCGCCGGTGCACTGCGCCCGACCGGGCGGAGGCGCCGGCTCCCCGCTCCACCTCCTGCGGAATAAGGCCACCGCCCTATACGTTGTCGCAGCGGATGGCGACGCCCGCGGGGGAGGCCGATGCTCTACCGCTCGACGCATGGCCGCGGCGGCACGAATGGCGGCGCCGCCGTGGCGCCCTTCGACCTGCTGCGCTGGTTCGCGATCCTGAGCGCCCTCACGGTCGCCCTGATCGCGATCGGCGCGGCCCTGTTCCTCGCCCGCTTCGTCGAGCGCGCGAGCCTCACCCGCGATGCCGCGGTGGTCACGCAGTTCGTCAACAACCTGTTCCTGGTCGAGGAGGGCGAGGGCTTCTTCCGCGCGGACTCGCCGGCGGGTCCGGGCGACATCGAGGAATTCTTCACCCATCTGAGCCGCCTGCCCGGCGTGCTGCGCGCCAACGCCTTCGACCGCGAGCGGCGGATCGTCTGGTCGAGCGATCCCGCGCTCGTCGGCCAGCGCTTCGCCGACAATGACGAACTCGAGGCGGCGTTCCGCGGCCAGCCGGTGGCGGCGATCGACCGCGCCGGGGTGGGCGTGCCGAAGGCCGAGCAGGTCGCCATGACCACCGCCGGCGCCCGCTTCGTCGAGAACTATCTGCCGGTGATCGGCGCCGCGGACCCGCTGCCGGTGGGCGTCATCGAGATCTACCGCGTGCCCCCTGGCCTGTTCGACTCGATCGACGCTGCCGTGTCGCACGTCGTCTGGGGCACCGGTGCGGCCGGGTTCCTGCTCTACGCCTCGCTGTTCGCGATCGTCTGGCGCGGCACACGCCTGGTGCAGGCGCAGGAAGCCCGCCTCGTCGCCGCCGAGAAGCTCGCCACGGCCGGCGAGATGGCCTCGGCCATCGCGCACGGGCTGCGTAACCCGCTGGCCTCGATCCGCTCCTCGGCCGAGCTCGCCCTGACCGCCGAGCCATCCGCCGACGTCGCGGCGCCGCTGGCCGAGATCGTCAACGATGTGGATCGGCTCGAGGGCTGGATCCGGCAATATCTGGTGTCGGTGCGCCCCAGCGCGGCCGACGAGCCGCCGACCGCGGTCCGGCCGATCCTCCACACCGCCGTCGCCGACGTCGCAGCGCAGCTCGAGCGCAAGGGCATCAAGGCCCGGATCGAGGCCGCCGCGGACCTGCCCGATGTCGCCCTGCACGCGCTCGTGCTCCGCCAGATCGTCAACGGGCTGGTCGCCAACGCCCTGGAGGCGCTGCCACCGGGCGGTACGGTGCTGCTCGCCGCGGAACGTACAGCCCCGGACATCGTGCTGGTCCGCGTCAGCGACGACGGACCGGGCATGACCCCCGGCCAGCAGGCGGGTGCCCTGCAACCCTTCGTCACCTCCAAGCCGGGCGGGCTCGGTCTGGGCCTGCCGCTGGCCCGCGAGATCCTGTCGCGGCACGGCGGTAGCCTGAGCATCGACAGCCGGCCCGGCCGCGGCACGGTCGTCGAGCTGCGCCTGCCGGTAGCGGGAGGCGAAGGGTGAGCCTCGGCATCCTGATCGTCGAGGACGAGGCGAGCCTCGCCCGGAACGTCGCGACCTTCCTCGGCCGCAACGGCTACTCGGCGCGGATCGCCGGTACCGGGCGCGAGGCGCGGGCGGCGATGCGCGAGTTCATGCCCGACCTGGTCCTGCTCGACATGCGCCTGCCGGATGCCACCGGCCTCGAGCTGCTGGCCGAGCTGCGCGCCCTCGATCCGGCCCTGCCGGTCGTGATCATGACCGCCTATGCGTCGATCCAGACCGCCGTCGAGGCGATGAAGGCGGGAGCCGACGATTATGTCGGCAAGCCGCTCGTGCTGGCCGAGCTCAAGCTGCTGATCGACCGGCTGGTCGGCGCGCAGCGCGCGCAGGGCCGGCTCGCCTACCACCGGCGCAAGGAGGCGGCCGGCGGGCTCGAGGCGATCCTCGGCGAGTCCAAGCCGATGCAGGAGCTGCGGGCGCAGATCACGCGGCTCCTCGCCGCCGAGCGGTCCGCCGGCGTGACGGCGCCCGCCGTGCTCGTCACCGGCGAGACCGGCAGCGGCAAGGAGCTCGTCGCGCGGGCGCTGCACGAGAGCGGTGTCCGCGCCGCCGGGCCGTTCGTCGAGCTGAACTGCTCGGCGCTCCCCTCCAACCTGATCGAGGACGAGCTGTTCGGCCACGAGCGCGGCGCCTTCACCGACGCCAAGGAGCGCCGCATCGGGCTGGTCGAGGCGGCCGACGGCGGGACCCTGTTCCTCGACGAGATCGGCGACGTCGAACCGCAGGTCCAGGTCAAGCTGCTGCGACTGCTCGAGGAGCGCACGGTGCGCCGCCTCGGTGCCGTGCGCGAGCACAAGGTCGACATCCGCGTCGTCGCCGCCACCCACCGACCGCTCGAGAGCCTCGTCGAAGCCGGCACCTTCCGCGCCGACCTGTACTTCCGGCTGCGCGTGGTCCAGCTCGAGGTGCCGCCGCTGCGGCATCGCGGCGACGACGTGCTGCTGCTCGCCGAGCGGTTCCTCGAGAGGTTCGCGCAGCGCTACCGGCGACCGCGGCCGGAGCTCGCCGTCTCGGCCAGGGCGGCGCTGCGCGACCATCCCTGGCCCGGCAACGTCCGCGAACTGCGCAACGTCATCGAGCAGGCGGTGTTGATGGCCCGCGGCGAGCGCGTCGAGGCCGAGGATCTGGCGCTCAGCCGGGTCGGTCAGGCAGCGGCGGCGATCGGCGTGGCGCCGGGCGCGAGCCTCGTGCTCGGCGATGTCGAGCGGAACCTGCTGCGCGAGGCGCTGGCGCGCACGCAGGGCAACATCACCGCCGCCGCCCGCCAGCTCGGCATCACCCGCGACACGCTGCGCTACCGGATCCAGAAGTACGGGCTGTGAGCCGCGCCGCCGCCGTCACAGCGCGCAGTAGCCGCCGTCGATCAGGATCGTCTCGCCGTTGATCATGTCCGAGGCCGCGGAGGCGAGGAACAGGCAGAGGTCGGCGACCTCGACCGGCTTGCCGAACCGGCCGGCGGGGATCTTGGCGAGCATCGGCCCGCCCTTCTCCGGCGGACCCCAGACCTGCTCGCCCATCGGCGTCAGGATGACCGTCGGATTGATCGCGTTGCACTGGATGTTGTGCTGCGCCCACTCGGCGCACATCACCTTGGTCAGGGCGTTGAGGCCACCCTTGGACGCGGCGTAGGCGCCGTGGTCGACCAGTGCCACGATGCTGCTGGTCTGCGAGCTGATGTTGATGATCTTGCCGGCCTTGCGCGCGATCATCTGTGGCGCCAGCGCCTGGGCGAGGAGGAACGGCGCCCGTAGGTTGACCGCCTGGGTCAACTCCCAGTCCTCGAGCGTCGCCTCGACCAGCGGTGCGTTGCGCGCGATCCCGGCATTGTTGACCAGGATGTCGGCCCGTCCCCATTCCCCGAGCACGGCGTCGGCGATCGCGCGCGCCGCGTCGACGCGGGCGAGATCGGCCGCGATCACGAGGCAACGCCGCCCCTTGCCCTCGACCATGGCCTTGACCGCAGCCAGACCCGCGGCATCCCGCGCCACCGCGGCGATGTCGGCGCCGGCGTCCGCCAAGACGGCGCAGATCGCCGTTCCGATGCCCTTCGACGCCCCGGTGACGACGGCGATCTTTCCGGTGAGCGAGAACCGCTCGATGAACTCGGCCATACGCTGGGCCTCCCTGGCTCGTTCTGGCTCGCCTCGCCGTCGCTGCAGATGCCACGGCACGGTGCGCCGTCAAGCGCAGCGGGCCGGAGCGCGCCTCAGCCGCCGGCGGCGGGTGCCGGTGCCGCGATCTTGTTGTAAGCCGCGGTGAAGCCGGCGAGCGTGAAGGGCAGGCTCACGGCCTCGCCCTCCATCGGCTTGAGCTGGAGCGTCAAAGTTTGCCCGGCCTTGAGCTTGCCCAGGAGCTCCTCCGGCAGCGGGATCTCCAGATAGCAGCCGGAGGATTCGCAGGTGCGCACGGCGAGCTGCTGCTCCGCGCCCTGGTCGATCCGCATCCGCACGCCCTGGGCGAGGTCGATGCCGAGCGGCAGCTGCATCGCCAGCTCGGGCTCCGGATCGGCCCCACTGACCCGAACGATCACCGCGGCGACGAGCTGCCCGCCCTGGTTGAGCAGGCGCTGCTCCATGACGCAGGTCAGCGCGGCACCGCGCTCGGCGGCCAGACAGCGCGTCGCCCAGGCGGGCTCGTTGCCACGTCCCGGCTTCGCGGCACCCTGCTGCGGCGCCTGGGAGAACGCCGGCGCGCCCAGAGCTGGGCCCAGCACCAGGATCGCGGCGAGAGTCAAGCACCGGTGCAGCACGCGAGGCTCCTTGGCTGGCGGGCGACCGGGCCGGGACGTCGCGCCGGCGCGGACCCTGCCGGTATAGATCCGCCGGGCCGACGACGCAAAGCGGCCCCGCACAGGCCCGCAGTCCTTCTCTCTTGACTTTGGTCCTAGCTTCGGCGATAGCATCGCGGCGATGCCGCCCCGCCGCCCGCGCCTCGTCCGCCGCGTCCAGCTCGCCCGCCGCCTCGCCGCCGGGCTCGACCCGGCCCGTGCCGCCCAGGCCGCCCGCTGCCCCGCGGAGCTCCTCGAGCAGCTCATGGGCGAGGCCGCGTTCCTGGAGATCGTCCAGGGCTGGCGCGAGCTGCTGGCGCTCGCCCCGGAAGCGCGCACCGAGCGGCTCACCAAGCTCGCCCAGCTGGTCCTCGAGGAGGCGCTCGAGCGCCGCTCGCTGCCAGCCGCCCTGTTCACCCTGGCGCAGGCCCGGCGCGGCCGGGACCCGGTCCGCACGCTGGTCGACGGGCTCGAGCGCGGGCTGGCGCGCGCCGCCGCCGAGCACGCCGCCGAGCACGCCGCCGAAGGCGTCGCCGCGGCCCCGGCCGCCGCCGCGCCCGCGAGCCGCGATCCGCAGGGCAGCCCGCCTGCGCCGCCCGACCCGCGCCCGCGGCCCGACCCGCTCGCCACGCTCTGCCACCGCACCGCGGCCGGGCTGCAGGCGGCGATCGTCGTCGAGCAGGGCCGCTGGACCGCCGCCGCCGCGGGCCCCGATCCGCAGGCCGACCCGCTGGGCGCCGCCGTCCACGCCCTGCACCGCGCCGCCGCCGCGGGCCGCTGCCCGCCGCCGCCGCCCGCGCGGACGCCCGAGCCGATCCGGGAGAAGCAGCGCGACGCGCTCACCGCCCGGCTCATGCACGCCTTCGCCCAGGCCGGCCCGGCGGAGCGCCTCGCCCTCGAGCGGCTGGACGATGCCGCCCTCGAACGCCTCGCCCGCCGGCTGCTGCTCACCCCCACCCACCCCGGCCCGGCCCAGCCCCAGGGGCCGTGAGGGGGGGGCGCGCTAGCGGCCGCCGCTGACGTCGAACAGCGTGCCGGTGACGTAGCTGGCCGCGTCGGAGAGCAGCCACAAGACGGCCTCGGCGACCTCCTCGGGCGTGCCGCCGCGACCGATCGGCACGGTCGGACCGAACCGCTCGACCCGCCGCTCGATGCCGGTATCGTCCTGGATCTCGGTGTCGATCAGGCCCGGCCGCAGCCCGTTGACGCGGATCCCGTCGCCGGCGGCCTCGCGGCCGAGCCCCTGGGTCAGCACGTCGATCCCGCCCTTGGCCGCACCGTAGGGGATGAAGCCACCGGCGCCGAACAGCTTGGCGGCCATCGAGCTGATGTTGACGATCGCCCCGCCGCGGCCACCGTAGGAGCGGCCCATGCGCCGCGCCGCCTCGCGGTTGCACAGGATGTGCGCGGTCAGGTCGACCTCGATGATGCGCCGCACCACCTCGACCGGGATCTCGGCCAGCGGCGCGGCGCGGTTGATGATCCCGGCGTTGCTGACGAAGCCGTCGAGCGGGCCCAGCGCCTCGATCGCCCGGTCGAACATCGCCGTGATCTGCACGTCGATCGCGATGTCGGCGGCGATCACCACGGTCCGCGCCCCGGCGGCCCGGCAGTCGGCGGCGACCGCCTCGGCCGCGTCGGCCCGACCGGCATAGGTGAGCGCCACGTCCCAGCCGCGTCGCGCCGCCATGCGGCAGACGGCGGCGCCGATGCCGCGGCTGCCGCCGGTGACGAGCAGGTTGCGGCGCGCCCGGTCAGGCACGGCCATAGCGGTCCTCGAGCCGGACGATGTCGCCCTCGTCGAGCCGCTCACCATACTGGATCTCGACGAACTCCATGATCTCGGCGCCCGGGTTCTCGATCCGGTGCGGGGTCTCCACCGGGATGTGGACATGCTCGCCGGGCCCGAGCTCGAGGATCGCGTCGCCGCGCGTCACACGCGCCCGGCCGCAGGCGATCACCCAATGCTCGGCGCGGTGATGGTGCAGCTGCAGCGACAGGATCGCCCCCGGCTTGACCGTGATCCGCTTGACCGCGAAGCCCGCGCCGGTGTCGAGCACCTCCCATCGGCCCCAGGGCCGCTCGTCGCTGTCGCCGCGGCGGTAGGTGACCTCGCCCATCGCATACCTCGTCGCTGGCTGCTGTCGCGGCGTGTCTAGGCGGCGCCCGGCGGGCGGGAAAGGGGCGGCAGACGCCGACGGCCCCGCCGTATGTCTCACCGGCGGGGCCGCCTTTTCGTCGGTTGATCGGACCTGAGATCAGTCGGTCCTGCTGCCGCGCGACCGCAGCCGTCGCGGCGTGTCTTGCAATCGCGTTTTGCAACCGGCGCCGAGCGCCCAGCTCTCGCTTTCGTCTCGGCCTTGGCGGTCCCTGTCAGTCGCAGAGACCGCGAGGGTGACCCGGTGGATTCATCGTGACCGACCCTCCCCGGTGGGAGTTGCGGGCGAGACCTCGGCCCGCCCCGACACGACCCAGAGCCTGAGCTGGACTTACCTTTGCCAGCCCTTCCATTGCATCGCTACATGGCTCCGTCGCATCACAGGGTAGGCTGCATCACACGGAACCGGCTGTCAACCACAATCGAGCGCGCGCGGCCTGCCCGACCGCGCGCCTTTCGGAATCGCTTGAAGCTGATTCCCGCGCCGGCGCGTTCCGCTGCGCTCGGCGTTCGTGCATGACAGCCATGCACCACGAACGGAGGCGCTGGCATGGCAGGAGCGGGCGGCGGACGGCTCACCACCCACGTGCTCGATACCGTACATGGCCGGCCGGGGGGCGGCGTGGCGATCGATCTCCTGCGTTGCACGCCGGACGGCAGGCTCGCGCTCAAGTCGGTGCGCACCAACGCCGACGGCCGGGTCGACACGCCACTGCTCGCCGGTGATGCGCTGCTCGCCGGCACCTACGAACTGGTCTTCCACGTCGCCGACTATTTCCGTGGGCAGGGCATCACCCTGCCCGCGCTGCCATTCCTCGACATTGTCCCAATCCGCTTCGGGATCGCCGACCCGGCCCAGCACTACCATGTCCCGCTGCTGATCTCGCCGTGGTCCTACTCGACCTACCGCGGGAGCTGAGGCGACATTGACCAGGGCGGCGGCAGGAAAGGAGCCGAGCGTGCGCGACAGCATCGAGTTCCTGCTCGGTCACGAGCGGCGCAGCCTGCGCGGGGTCGACCCGACGCTCACCGTGCTGGACTATCTGCGCAGCCACGAGCACCGCAAGGGAACCAAGGAGGGCTGTGCGGAGGGCGACTGCGGCGCCTGCACCGTGGTCCTCGCCCGTCCCGCCGGCGGCCGCCTCGACTACCGCGCCGTCAATGCCTGCATCCAGTTCGTCCCGACGCTCGACGGCTGCCAGCTCCTGACCGTCGAGGACCTGCAGGGACCGGACGGCGAGCTGCATCCGGTGCAGCGCGCGCTGGTCGAGGCGCACGGCTCGCAATGCGGCTTCTGCACCCCCGGTTTCGTCATGTCGCTGTTCCCGCTGTGGCGCGCGGGCGGCGGCGCGACCCGGGCCGAGATCGCCGACCGGCTGGCCGGCAATCTCTGCCGCTGCACCGGCTACGGGCCGATCCTCGCCGCGGCCGAGCGCCTCGCCGAAACACCGGGCGCCACCGCGCACCTGCTCGGGCGCGAGGTCGAGGTCCTGGCGCAGCTCGAGGCACTTGCCGACGACCGCAGCACGCTGCTGATCGAGGACGGCGACCGCCGGTTCCTCGCCCCCGCCACGCTCGAGGCGCTGGCCGATCTGCTGCTCGCCCATCCGGGAGCGACCGTACTCGCGGGCTCGACCGATGTCGGCTTATGGGTCACCAAGCAGGATCGCCGGCTCGAGACGATCATCTGGCTCGGCCGGGTGGCGGAGCTGCGCGAAATCCGCGCGAGCGCCGAAGCGATCGAGATCGGCGCCGGGGTGACCTGCGCCGACGGCATGGCGGCGCTCGCCGCCGAGTGGCCGGACATGGGCGAGGTCTACCGTCGCTATGCCTCGCCGCCGATCCGCAACACGGCGACGATCGGCGGCAACATCGCCAATGGCTCGCCGATCGGTGACAGCGCGCCGTTGCTGATCGCCGCCGGCGCGACCCTCGTGCTGCGCCGCGGCAGGCAGCGGCGGCGGCTGCCGCTCGAGGACTTCTTCCTCGCCTATGGCAAGCAGGACCGGCGACCCGACGAGCTGGTCGAGGCGGTGATCGTCCCGCGCCGCCGCCCCGAGCAGCGGTTCCGCGCCTACAAGATCAGCAAGCGCTTCGACCAGGACATCTCCGCCGTGCTGGGCGCCTTCACGATCACCCTCGACGGTGGCACGGTCCGCGAGGCACGGATCGCCTATGGCGGCATGGCGGCGACGCCGAAACGGGCCGCGGCCGCCGAGGCGTCGCTGCGCGGCCGGGCCTGGGCCGAGCCGACGGTGCGCGCGGCGATGGCGGCGCTCGCCCAGGACTTCTCGCCGATCACCGACATGCGCGCCTCGGCCGGCTACCGCCTCCAGGTGGCCCGCAACCTGCTTCTCAAGGCGTGGCTGGAGACAAGTGGCCACAGCGCCGAAACCCGGCTCGTCGGCGATCGGAGTCTCGCCCATGTCTGAGCGGATCGTCGGCGGCGTCCACGAGGCGCGCGTGCACGACAGCGCCCACAAGCATGTCACCGGGGCCGCCGTCTATGTCGACGACATCCCCGAGCCGGCGCGGACGGTGCAGGTCCACATCGGGCAGAGCGCGCGAGCCCATGCGCGGCTGGTGCGGATGGATCTCGACGCGGTGCGCCGGGCACCGGGCGTGGTCGCGGTGCTCACCGCGGCCGACATCCCGGGGGTGAACGACCTCAGCGCGGTCCACGCCCACGACGAGCCGGTGTTCGCCGTGGACAAGGTGATGTTCGCGGGTCAGGCGCTGTTCGCGGTCGCCGCCGAGACCCGGCTGCAGGCCCGCCGCGCGGCGGCGCTGGCCGTCGTCGAGTATGCGGATCTGCCCCCGGTCCTCGACACCGACACCGCGCGGGCCGCGGGCGATCTGGTCTGGCCGATCGGGCGGATGCAGCGCGGCGACGCGCCGGCCGCGCTGGCCCGGGCGCCACGTCGGCTGCAGGGCCGGATGACGATCGGCGGCCAGGAGCACTTCTATCTCGAGGGAATGGTGGCCCTGGCCGTCCCCGGCGAGGATGGCGACGTCCTGGTCCACTGCTCGACGCAGCATCCGAGCGAGGGCCAGCTGCTCATTGCCCAGGTCCTGGGCGTCCCGAGCCATGCCGTGACCGTCGAGTGCCGGCGCATGGGCGGCGCGTTCGGCGGCAAGGAGACGCACGCCAACCTGTTCGCCGCGGTGGCGGCGCTCGTCGCGCGGGCCACGGGCCGTCCGGCCAAATGCCGGCTCGACCGCGACGACGACATGATCATGACCGGCAAGCGTCACGACTTCACGATCGACTACGAGGTCGGCTTCGACGAGACCGGCGTCATCAAGGCCGTGGCGATGGACTTCGCGTCGCGCTGCGGCTGGAGCGCCGACCTGTCCGGACCGGTCAACGACCGCGCCCTGTTCCACGCCGACAACTGCTACTTCTACGAGAACGTCCGCCTGGCCTGTTTCCCGTGCCGGACCAACATGGTCTCGGCCACGGCGTTCCGCGGCTTCGGCGGGCCGCAGGGCGTGGTCGCGGCCGAGCGCGTCATCGAGGAGGTCGCCTTCGCGCTGGGCCTGGATCCGCTCGACGTCCGCAAGCGCAACTTCTACGGCCGAGCGGAGCGGAACCTCACGCCCTACCACCAGGCGATCGAGGACAACATCATCCACGAGCTCGTCGAGGAGCTGGAACGGACGAGCAACTACCGGGCACGCCGCGACGAGATCCGCGCCTGGAACCGGACGAGCCGCTGGCAGAGGCGCGGCCTCGCCCTGACCCCGGTCAAGTTCGGCATCTCGTTCACCATGACCGCCTACAACCAGGCCGGCGCGCTCCTCCACGTCTACCGCGACGGCAGCATCCAGCTGAACCATGGCGGCACCGAGATGGGCCAGGGCCTCTACGTCAAGGTGGCGCAGGTCGTGGCCGAGGAGCTGCAGGTCGACATCGACCGGATCCGCCTCACGGCGACCAACACCAGCAAGGTGCCGAACACCTCCGCCACCGCCGCCTCGTCCGGCTCGGATCTCAACGGCATGGCCGCGCAGGCGGCGGCGCGGACGATCAAGGAGCGGCTCACCGCCTTCGCCGCCGCACGCGCTCAGGCGAGCGCCGAAGAGGTCGTCTGGCTCCCCGGCCGCATCCGCGTCAAGGGCGAGGAGATCCTGTTCGACAAGCTGGTCCACGACGCCTACTTCGCGCGGATCCAGCTCTCCGCCACCGGCTTCTACGCGACCCCCAAGATCCACTGGAGCCGCGAGGAGGGCCGCGGCCGGCCCTTCTACTATTACGCCTACGGCGCCGCCTGCAGCGAGGTGACCGTCGACACGCTGACCGGCGAGCACCGGGTCGACCGGGTCGACATCCTGCACGACGTCGGCCGCTCGCTGAACCCGGCGATCGATCTCGGCCAGGTCGAGGGCGGCTTCATCCAGGGCATGGGCTGGCTGACGATGGAGGAGCTGTGGTGGGACGCCGACGGCCGCCTGCGCACCCACGCGCCCAGCACCTACAAGATCCCCTGCGCCTCCGACAGGCCGCCCGTGTTCAACGTCCGTCTGATGGAAGGCGTGGCCAACCGGGAGCCCACCATCCATCGTTCGAAGGCCGTGGGTGAGCCGCCCTTGATGCTCGCGATCTCGGTGCTGCACGCCATCTCCGACGCGGTGGCGAGCATCGCCGACCACAAGCTGCCACCCCGCCTCGATCCCCCGGCCACGCCGGAGAAAGTCCTGGCGGCGATCGAACGGCTGCGGGCGAGCGACAGTGGAGGCGCGCCGTGACGGACGCGCTTGCACCCGCGCTCGCGTCCCTGCTCGCCGCCGACGTGCCGGCGGCGGAGGTGGTGGTGGCGGCAGCGCGCGGCTCGACGCCGCGCGAGGCGGGAGCGCGGATGTTGGTCACCGCGGACGCGATCCACGGCACGATCGGCGGTGGTCGGCTGGAGTGGGCGGCGATCGAGCACGCCCGCCGGCTGCTCGCCGGCAGTGAAGTCGAGGCGGCGCTGGACATGCCGCTCGGGCCGGAGGTGGGTCAGTGCTGCGGCGGGCGCGTCCGGCTGACGATCCGCCGCGCCGACCGCGCGACGCTTGCCGCGCTCGCGGCCGCCGAGCGCGCCGAGGCGGCCGGCCGACCGACCGTGCTGCTGTTCGGTGCGGGTCATGTCGGCCGGGCGCTCGCCCGAGCGCTGGCACCTCTGCCCCTCCGGGTCCGCTGGATCGACCCGCGCCCGGATCAGTTCCCCGCCGCGCTGCCGGGCGCCATCGAGGTCGTGGCCACCGATCGCCTCGTCGAGGAGGTGCACCTGGCGCCAACCGGTGCCGCCTGCCTCGTCCTCACCCACAGCCACGCGCTCGACTTCGAGGTCTGCGCGGCGGCGCTCGGACGCGACGACCTCGCCTATCTCGGCGTGATCGGCTCGGCGACCAAGCGGGCGCGCTTCGAGCGTGGCCTTCGCGAGCTGGGCCTGCCGCGCGAGCGGATCGCTCGTCTGGTCTGCCCGATCGGCGGCAGCGAGGTGCGTGACAAGCGGCCGGCGGTCATCGCGGCGCTGGTCGCCGCGGAGCTGATCACCGTGCTTGCCCGGCGCGAGCTGGCCGGCGGCGGGCCCGTGCTGGCCGTGACCGGTTAGGCGCCGCGACAGCCGAGGTGGGGGAGAGCATGGACAGACCGACCGGCCCGCCGCTCCTGGAGCTGCGCGGCATCACCAAGCAGTTCCCCGGCGTGCTCGCCAACGACCGGGTCGACCTCAAGGTCATGCCGGGCGAGATCCACGCGCTGCTCGGCGAGAACGGCGCCGGCAAGAGCACGCTCGTCAAGCAGATCTACGGCGTCCTGCACCCCGACGCCGGCGAGATCCGCTGGAACGGCCAGCCGGTCACGATCGCCGACCCCCACGCCGCCCGGGCGCTCGGCATCGGCATGGTCTTTCAGCACTTCTCGCTGTTCGAGGCGATGAGCGTGCTGGAGAACGTGGCGCTGGGCGTCGACGGGGTGCACGACCTGGGGGCGCTCGCCCGCCGCGTCCGCGAGGTCAGCGAGCAGTACGGCCTGCCGCTCGACCCGAGCCGCGACGTCTACTCGCTTTCGGTCGGCGAGCGGCAGCGGATCGAGATCGTCCGCGCCCTGCTCCAGGATCCCAAGCTGCTGATCATGGACGAGCCGACCTCGGTGCTGACCCCGCAGGAGGTCGAGCGGCTGTTCGAAACGCTGCGCCGGCTCGCCGCGGAAGGCCGCTCGATCCTCTACATCAGCCACAAGCTCGACGAGATCCGGGTGCTGTGTCACGGCGCCACGATCCTGCGTGGCGGCAGGCAGGTCGCCGCCTGCGACCCGCGCCAGGAGACGGCGCGCAGCATGGCGGCGCTGATGGTCGGCACACAGATCAAGCCGCCGACCAAGGCGGCGGGGGCCACCGTCGGCGCGCCGCGCCTGACCGTGGACGGACTCTCCCTGCCCTCGCCACGGGCGCACGGCATCAATTTGCACGACATCCGACTCGAAGTATGCGCCGGCGAGGTGCTCGGCATCGCCGGCGTCGCCGGCAACGGCCAGGCCGAGCTGCTCGCCGCCCTGTCGGGCGAGATGCTGGCCGAGCGACCCGAAGCGGTGCGCCTCGAGGGGCGTCCGGTCGGCCGCCTTGACGCTGCGGCGCGGCGTAACGCGGGCCTCTGTTTCGTCCCCGAGGAGCGCAACGGGCACGGGGCCGTGCCGGACATGAGCCTCGCCGAGAACGCCTTCCTGTCCGGCTATCGGCGCCGCAGGCTGCTCGCGGGCGGGCTGATCCGTACCGACCGCGTGGCTGCGTTCGCACGCGAGATCGTCGAGCGGTTCGACGTCCGGACCCCCGGCATCGCCAATCTCGCCCGCAGCCTGTCGGGCGGCAACCTGCAGAAGTTCATCGTCGGCCGTGAGGTGCTGCAGGAACCGCTGGTCCTCGTGGTGGCCCAGCCGACCTGGGGTGTGGACGCCGGCGCCGCGGCCCTGATCCATCAGGCGCTGCTCGATCTCGCGGCGCGTGGCGCGGCCGTGCTGGTGGTCAGCCAGGACCTCGACGAGCTGCTCGCGATCACCGACCGCCTCGCGGTCATCAACGCCGGCCGGCTGTCGCGCGCGCTGCGCACCGCCGAGGCCACCATCGAGCAGATCGGGCTGCTCATGGGCGGCCTCCACGACACGCCCGAGCACCAGCCCCTGGAGACCGCCCTTGCTTAGGGTCGAGCCGCGCCGCGAGGCCTCCCCGGCGCTGACATGGGCGACACCGGTCCTCGCGGTCGTCCTCACCATCGTCACCGGGTTCTTCCTGTTCCTGCTGCTCGGCGTGGACCCGCTGGCGGCGCTCTATGCGATGTTCGTCTCGCCGCTGGCGAGCGTCTACGGGCTCAGCGAGCTGTGCCTCAAGGCGACGCCGCTGATCCTTTGCGCCACCGGCCTGGCGATCGGCTTTCGCGCCGGCGTGTGGAACATCGGCGCCGAGGGTCAGCTCATCCTCGGCGCCATCTTCGGCGGCGGAATCGGCTTGTTCTGGTCGCCCGCGCTGGGGCCGCTGGCGCTCCCGGTGATGTGCCTGTTCGGCGTCCTCGGCGGCATGCTGTGGGCGGCGATCCCGGCCTTCCTCAAGACCCGTCTGGGCGTCAACGAGATCCTGACGAGCCTCATGCTCACCTACGTCGCGGTCCTGGTGTTGAGCACGCTGGTCTACGGGCCGTGGAAGGATCCCCAGGGCTACGGCTTCCCGCAGACCCAGTTCTTCACCGACATCTCGCCCTGGACCGAGATCCCGCTGCTCCTGCCCGAGACCCGGCTGCACTGGGGCTTCGCGCTCACCCTGCTGATCGTGGCCGGGGCCTGGCTGTTCGTGACCCGCTCGCTGGTCGGCTTCCAGGTGCGCGTCATCGGCCTCGCCCCGGACGCGGCGGCCTTCGCCGGCTTCTCCCGGACGCGAATCATCTGGCTGACGATGCTCCTGTCCGGCGGCCTCGCCGGGCTCGCCGGGCTGCTCGAGGTCGCCGGTCCGATCGGCCAGATCGTGCCCACGATCTCTCCGGGCTACGGCTTCACCGCGATCATCGTGGCCTTCCTCGGCCGCCTGCATCCGTTGGGCCTGGTCGCGGCCGGGTTCCTCATGGCGCTGTCCTTCATCGGTGGCGAGAACGCTCAGGTCGAGGCGTCGCTGCCCCAGGCCACCACCGGGGTGTTCCAGGGACTGCTGCTGTTCTGGGTGTTGGCCTGCGACTTCCTCGCCCGCTACCGCATTCGCCTCGCCCAGCCTGCCGTCGGGAGGGCCGTCCCATGAGCACGACGATCCTCGTGGCCTCGCTCTTGACCATCATCGGCGCCGCCACACCGCTGCTGCTCGCCGCACTGGGGGAACTCGTGGCCGAGCGCTCGGGCGTCCTCAACCTCGGCGTCGAAGGCATGATGCTGGCCGGCGCGGTGACCGGCTTCGCCGCGACCATGCTGACCGGCAGCGGGACCGTCGGCGTGATCGCCGCGGCCGTGGCGGGGATGGCCATGGCGCTCCTGTTCGGGGTCCTGACGCTCTCGCTCCTCTCCAACCAGGTCGCGACGGGCTTGGCGCTCACGATCTTCGGTGTCGGCCTCTCGGCACTGGTCGGCTCCGGGTTCGTCGGCTCGCCGGTGGCGCCGCTGCCGAAGCTCGCGCTGCCGGGGCTGAGCCAGCTGCCGATCGTCGGTCCCGTTCTGTTTGGCCAGGACTTCCTCGTCTATCTGTCCTGGGCGATGACCGCGGCTGTGGCCTGGTTCCTGACCCGCACCCGGCCCGGCATGATCCTGCGCGCCGTCGGCGAGAGCCACGAGGCTGCGCATGCGATCGGCTATCCGGTGATCCGCATCCGCTATCTCGCGGTGCTGTTCGGCGGCCTGATGGCCGGGCTGGCCGGCGCCTTCCTGTCGCTCTCCTACACCCCGATGTGGGTCGAGGACATGAGCGCCGGGCGCGGCTGGATCGCGCTGGCGCTGGTCGTCTTCGCCGCCTGGCGGCCGTGGCGGGCGCTGATCGGGGCCTACCTGTTCGGCGGCGTCACGATCATCCAGCTCCATGCCCAGACCTCGGGGATCATCAACGTCCCGGCCCAGGTCATGTCGATGCTGCCCTACCTCGCGACCATCGCCGTACTCGTGGCGATCTCGGCCGGCCCGTGGCGGGGCCGGCTGAACGCCCCGGCCTGCCTCGGCGTGCCCTTCCGTCCCGCCACCTGATCCGCTTCACTCGTCGCACCGCACCAAGGAGAACCACATGCGACAGGTCCGCCTTCCCCGCCGCCTACTGCTTGGAGCCGGGCTCGGCCTCGCCGCCGCCCCGCTGGCCCGGCGCGTGTCCGCGGCCGATCCGCTCAAGGTCGGCTTCGTCTATGTCGGGCCGATCACCGACAATGGCTGGACCTATCGGCACGATGTCGGCCGCCGCGACCTGGAGGCGGCGCTCGGCGACCGGGTGCAGACGAGCTACGTCGAGAACGTGCCCGAGGGACCCGACTGCGAGCGCGTCCTGCGGCAGCTCGCGCAGAGCGGCCACGGGCTGATCTTCACCACCTCGTTCGGCTTCATGGAGGCGACCTTGCGGGTCGCGCGGCAGTTCCCGAACGTCAAGTTCGAGCACGCCACCGGCTACAAGCGCGCGCCCAACGTCGCCACCTACAATGCCCGCTTCTACGAGGGTCGCGCGGTGTGCGGGACGCTCGCCGGGCATCTCTCGAAGAGCGGGCTCGTGGGCTATATCGGCTCGTTCCCGATCCCCGAGGTGGTGATGGGCGTCAACGCCTTCACGCTGGCCATGCAGAAGATCCGTCCCGACGCGCGGATCAAGCTGGTCTGGGTCAACTCGTGGAACGACCCGGGCAAGGAGGCGGATGCCGCCAAGGCGCTGTTCGACCAGGGCTGTGACATCATGTGCCAGCACACCGACAGCGCGGCACCGATGCAGCAGGCCGAGCAGCGCGGACTCATGGCGTTCGGCCAGGCGGCCGATCAGAGCGCTTTCGGCCCCAACGCCCAGCTCACCGCGATTATCGACAATTGGGGCCCGCATTACATCGAACGGGCCAAGGCCGTGCTCGACGGCACCTGGGCGAGCCAGGACACCTGGAACGGCCTCGCCCACGGCGAGGTCGAGATGGCGCCCTACGGGCCGCGGGTGACGCCCGAGGCGGCGGCCGCCGCCGACGCCGTCAAGCAAGGGATCATCGACGGGACGCTGCACCCGTTCACCGGCCCGATCGTCGACCAGAAGGGCGTCGAGCAGATCGCCGCCGGTGCCGTCGCCACCGACGAGCAGATGGCGCAGATGAACTGGTGGGTGCCCGGCGTCGAGGGCCAGCTCGGTTAGGCGGGCAAGGCCGCCCCGCGGGCGACCCGCGGGGCGGCGCCGAGCCAACCCACGGAGCCTGCGCCATGACCAGCACCCACCGCGCCATCCGCGGCCGGCTCGTGTGGTTCGAGGACGACCCGGCGAGTGTCGGCGACGCCGCCGTCCGCGACATCCCGGACGGGCTGGTCCTGGTCGCCGACGGCCGGATCACGGCGGTCGGTGCGTGGGACGAGCTGGGTCGCTCGCTCGACCCGGCGACGCCGGTCGACGAGCATTCCGGCTGCCTCGTCATGCCCGGCCTGATCGACACCCACATCCACTATCCGCAGGTCCAGGTCATCGCCTCCTACGGCGCGCAGCTCCTCGACTGGCTGAACCGCTACACCTTCGTCGAGGAGCAGAAATTCGCCGATCCGTCCCACGCGGCGACGCACGCCCGGTTCTTCCTCGACGAGCTGATGCGCAACGGGACCACGACGGCGGTGGTCTACTGCACCGTCCACCCGCAGTCGGTCGACGCCTTCTTCGCCGAGGCACAGTCCCGCCGGCTGCGCATGCTGGCCGGCAAGGTGCTGATGGACCGCAACGCGCCCGCAGCACTCACCGACACCCCCGAGACCGGCTATCGCGACAGCAAGGCGCTGATCGAGCGCTGGCACGGGCGGGACCGGCTCGGCTACGTGGTCACCCCGCGCTTCGCGATCACCTGCTCGGATGCCCAGCTCGAGGCGGCCGGAACCCTGCTGCGCGAGCATCCGACCTGCTGGATGCAGACCCATCTCTCCGAGAATCGCGACGAGATCGCGACCACGCTGGGGCTGTTCCCCTGGGCGCGGGACTACACCGACGTCTACGACCGCTTCGGCCTGCTCGGGCCCCGCTCCCTGTTCGGGCACTGCATCCACCTGAGCGAGCGGGAGATGGCGCGGCTGTCCGAGAGCGGCTCCATCGCGGCCCTGTGCCCGACCTCGAACCTGTTCATCGGCAGCGGCCTGTTCGACCTCGCGCGGCTGCGCGACCCGCGCCGCCCGGTGCGCGTCGGACTCGCCACCGACGTCGGCGGCGGGACCAGCTATTCGATGCTCGAGACCGCCGCCGAGGCCTACAAGGTCCTCCAGCTTCAGGGGCAGAACCTGCCGGCGCTGCAGGGCTTTTACATGAAGACGCTGGGCAATGCGCGGGCACTCGGCCTCGACCATTCGATCGGCCGGCTGGCCCCTGGCCTCGAGGCCGACCTCGTCGTCCTCGATCCCGAGGCGACCCCGGCCATGGCCCACCGCATGGCCACCATCCCGGGCGACCTCGCCGAGACGCTGTTCGTCCTGATGACGCTCGGCGACGACCGCGCCGTGCGCGCCACCTACATCCTCGGCGAGCCGGTGCAGGCGCGCGACTGATCCGCTCCCGTCCCTGACCCGGCGAGGTCGGCGACGCGGCGGCGGAGCTCGTCGAGGTCGAGCGGCTTGTCGAGGACCGGCGCGTCGGCCTCGTGGAGGAACGCGCGGGCCGTGCCGCTCAGCGTGTCGCCGGTGAGGAACAGCATCCGCGCCGCGAGATCGGGCCGGGTCGCGCTCAGCTCCCGCCACAGGCTTGGTCCGTCGAGGTCGGGCATGCGCAGGTCGCTGACCACCACGTCGATGGCCTCGGCGCGGATCCGCTCGAGCGCCTCGCGGCCGCTCCGCGCGACCGTCACCTGGTAGCCCTCGCGGCCGAGCACCTCCTTGACGAGGTCGGCGATCTCGGCCTCGTCGTCGACGACCAGCACCCGGCCGCGCGAGGCCGTCGGCATCGGGGCCGGCGCGCTCGGCGCCGGCCGGGTGCCGTTCGGCATCGTCGGCAGCGTGATCTTGAACCGGCTGCCCTTGCCCTGGCTGGTGAACACCTCGATATGCCCGCCGTGCGCGGCGACGAGGGCGTGGCACAAGGACAGCCCCACCCCGGTGCCGACCCCGGTCGGCTTGGTCGAGTAGAACGGCTCGAAGATCCGTGCGCGGACCTCGGGCGGCATTCCTGGCCCGTTATCGCCGACCGTGACCTCGACCGCGCCGCGGCGCACTCGGGTGCGGACGAGGATCCGGCGCGGACCCGTGCTCCGCTCCTGCAGCGCCTGCTGCGCGTTGACGATCAGGTTGGTCAACACTTGGTGGAGCTGGTCGGCGTCGCCCCAGACCTCCGGCAGGCTCGGGTCGAGCGAGCGCAGCACCTCGATGTCGGCGGTCCGCAGGCCGTAGGCGGCGAGCTCGAGCGCCGCCTCGATCACCGCGTTCATGTCGACCGCCGCGAACTGTGGCGGTCGCTGCCGCGCCATCGCCAGGAACGACTTGACGATCCGCGCGCAGCGCTCGGCGGCGGCATGGACCCGCTGCGCGCGGCGCCTGGTGCCCTCGTCCTGGGACAGCTCCTCGAGCATGCTCGAATAGCCGACGACGACGGAGAGCGGGTTGTTCAGCTCGTGCGCGACGCCCGCGAGCAGCCCGCCCAGCGCCGCCAGCTTCTCGGACTGGTGCAGGATCTCCCGCTGCCGCTCGATCTCCGCCTCGGCGGCCTTCTGTCGGCTGAGGTCGAGCACGCTCGTCACCACCGCCGGGGCGCCGCCATACTCCATCAGCCGCGAGCTCATCAGGGCGGGGAAGGTCGAGCCGTCCTTGCGCCGCAGCATCACCTCCCGCTCGCGGACCTCGCCGTCGCGGACGAGCTGCTCGAGGTAGGGCGCGCGGTCGTCCGGGTTCGCCCACAGCGCATGCTTGTCGAGCCTGTCTAGCTCGGCGGCGCTGTGCTGGAACAGCGCGACATAGGCCGGGCTGACGAACAGCACCCGCGTGTCGGGCAGGCGCAGCACGACCAGCGGCACGGGGTGGTCCTCGGCGAAGCGGCGGAAGCGCTGCTCGCTGTCGCGGAGCGCCTGCTCGGCACGCTTGGCCTCGGTCGTGTCGACGTGGAAGCCACCGATATGCGTGATGCGACCGTCCGGCTGGCGCAGCGGGAAGCGGAACACGAGGCTCCACCGGTAGGCCTCGAGCTGCGGCGCGTGCTCCTCGACGATGACCGGCGCGCCCGTCCGCAGAACCTCGGCGTCGGCCCGGCTCACCGCCTGGAGGTCGTGGCCGCCGGCAGTGTCGTCGGCGCTGCGCCCGATCATCTCCGCAGCCGGGCGGCCGAAGATCTTGCTCATCTCCGGATTGGCCAGCACGTAGCGGCCGCCGAGGTCCTTGAGGTACATCCCGACCGGGGCGTTGGCGAGGAACGCGGCAAGGCGCGCCTCGCTCGAACGGAGCGCCTGCTCCATCGTCCGCCGCTCGGTGATGTCGGTCATCACGGCGAGGAAGGCCCGGTCGCCGGCGTAGGTGATCAGGCGGGCGGAGAACAGGATCCAGGCCTCGCTGCCGTCGACGCGGCGCAGACGCGTCTCGAGCCCGTCGACGCGACCCCGCTCGGCGACCAATGCGAGCATCCGCTCGCGGTCCGCGAGATCGCACCAGACACGCTCGATCGCGGCCTTCTGCCAGCCCAGGCCGAGCGCGAACACCTCGATCGCGCGTTCGTTGAGGAACAGGATCTCCGGCCGGTCGAGCCGCGCGATGGCGAGCGGCACCGGCACGCCCTCGGCGATGGCGCGCATCGCCGCCTCGCTCTCGCGCAGCGCGTCCTCGGCCTGCTTCTGCTCGGTGATGTCTCGGCCGACCGACTGATAGCCGACGAGGACCCCGCGCCCGTCGAACAGGGCGCGGTTCGTCCAGGCGAACCAGCGCGCCCGCCCGTCGGGGAGAACCTTCTCGTTCTCCCCGTAGTCGACCGGGCTCTCGGGCGTGAGCGCGGCGAGGCGGCGGCGCAGGTCGGGCTCGAGCTCGGCCGGGACGCTGGCGAAGTAGTCCTGGCCGATCAGCTCCTCGATCGGCCTCCCGAGCATCCGGCAATGCGCCGCGTTGGCGAAGGTCAGCTTGAGGTCGGCGTCGAAGCGGCCGATCACCTCCGTCTGGTCCTGGATCACCGCTTGGTACTGCTGCTGGCGCGCGCGCAGCTCCTGCTCGGCGATCTTCTGGTCGGTGATGTCGCGGCCGACCGACTGGTACTCGAGGAGCCGCCCTGCGGCATCGAACAGCGCGCGGTCGGTCCACTGCTCGATCCGCTTGCTGCCGTCGGCGGCGGTTCCCGACATCTCGTAGGTGAAGGTCGGCGCCTCGGGGGTCAGGACCGCGAGCTGGGCCTTGAACCGCGCCTGCTGCTCGGGGGTCATGAGGTCGAGGACGCTGGTCCCGATCAGGCTGTCGCGCGCGCGGCCGAGGTGGCGGGCATAGGCCTGGTTGACGAAGGTCAAGCGGTGGTCGGGATCGATCCGGGTGATGAACTCGAGCTGGTCCTCGACGATCGTGCGGAACCGCTCCTCGCTCGCACGCAGCGCGTGCTCCGCCGCGCGCTGCTCGGTGATGTCCCGCCCGACCGACTGGATCTCGACGATGTTGCCCTGGTCGTCGAACAGGGCGCGCTCGATCCACAGCTCGACCGGAGCGCGACCATCTGGCAGGCGCGGGTGCAGCTCAATGCTCGCGGTCGGCGCGTCCGGCGTGAGCGTCGCCCAGAGCGCGAGCAGCGCCTCGCGCTCGGCCGGGACCAGCAGGGCGAGGTCGTTCCAGGACGGATCGAGGATCTCGTCGCGGGTGCGCCCGACCTGCCGGCAGTAGGCATCGTTGACGAAGGTCAGGGTTCCGTCGGGCCGCTGACGCAGGATGAACTCGGTCTGCGCCTCGACCACGCCGCGATAGCGGGCCTCGCTCTCGCGCAGCGCCTGCTCGGCGCGCTTCTGCTCGCTGATGTCGCGCAGATAGGCGAGATAACCGCCACGGTCGGCTTCGGGCGCGGCGACGACGACGAGCTCCACGGGCAGCTCGTGACCCGAAGCGTGCAGCGCCGGCATCTCGATCCGCCGGCCGAGGACGCGTGGCTTGCCCGTCGCGCGATGGCGCGCAAGTCCGGCGCGATGTCCGGCGCGGTGGCGCTCGGGGATGATCAGCTCGGCCAGGTCGCGGCCGATCACGGCATCGCGCCGGTGGCCGAAGGTCCGCTCCGCCGCCGGATTGAACTCGACGATCCGGCCCTCATCGTCCATGCCGATCACACAGTCGAGCGCCGCCTCGAGCACGATCTGCTTGGCGCGCTCGCTCGCTCGCAGGGCCGCCTCGGCGCGCTCCTTCTCGCCGACATCGCGCTTGACCGCGACGAAGTGCGTCAGCGCGCCCGAGGCGTCGCGCAGCGGCGAGATGGTGACGTCCTGCACGAGCCGGCGCCCGTCGCGATGCCGGCCGACCAGTCGCCCGGCCCAGCTCGAGCCGGAGCGCAGGGCCGCCTCGAGCTCGGCCTGCCGCGCCGGGTCCTCGTCGCCACCAAGCAGATCGAGGGGTGTCCGGCCGACCGCCTCGGCTGCCGTCCATCCAGTAAGCTGTTCGAAGGCGGGATTGACGTAGACCAGCCGCAGCCCGGCGTCGGCGATCTCGATCGCGTCGCCGGCCTGCTCGACCGCGGTGGCGAGCACGGCGAGTTGTCGCTCGTGCCGGTGGGCCTCGGTGACGTCGCTGTAGGTCGAGACCAGCAGCCCGTCGGGCAGGCGCTGGCGGCGGACCCGGACGATCCGGCCGTCGGGCCGGGTCTCCTCGAACTCGACCGAGGGCGTCCGCTTGAGCACCTCGGCCCGCGCCTGGACGACCGCCTCTGCGTCGCGCGCGACCGCCGCCGGGTCCTCGCCGCGCCGCAGGTCACCACGACGCAGACGCTCGCGGGTGAACTCCGCCACCGGCACGCCCGGCCGCGCGAAGTCGGGACCGAACCCGTACATCCTGAGGAAGCCGTCATTGGCGAGAACGCAGGTCCCGTCGGGGTCGAGCAGGGTGACGCCGTCGGCCATGTTGGCGAGCACCGCCTCGAGCTTGCGGGTCTGCTCGGCGAGCGCCTCGCGCTGCAGGCGGCGCTGGGTGATGTCGCTGGTCAGCAGCACTGTGCCGCCGTCCGGCATCTTGCTCTCGCGGATGCGCATCCAGCGGCCGTCGACGAGCTGATGCTCGTGGTCGGAGGAGGGCTGGCGGCGCAGGGCCAGCCGCCGCTCGACGAACTCGCCGCCCATCCCCTCATGGTAGACGCCCTCGGCGGCGACGCCCTCGCGAATCCACTCCTCGAAGCGCCGGCCGAGCGCCAGGCCCGCGCGCAGCGCCGGCGTCAGGTGCTCGGGATAGCGGCTGTTGCAGTAGACCAGCCGGTCGTCGCTGTCCCAGATGGCCAAGCCGTCGAGGAGGCTCTCGGCGGCGGTGCGGAAGCGGGCGTTTTCCGCGGCAAGCTCGCGGCGCGCGGTGAAGGCCTCGTCGACCGCGTCGACCCAGGCCCGCCACAACGGCGGCAGACCGGCCACCGGCCGCGGCTGGCCCGACCGCGCGGCGGCGACGTGCGCGGCGAAATCCAGCGCCGGCGCGATCATCGTCCGGCGCAGCTGCCGGTAACCGAAGCCGAGCCCGGCCAGAAGCAATCCGGCCACGGCGATGAACGGCAACATCTGGTCGAGCAGGGTCGCGGCGAGCGCGCTGGTGGCGAGCGTGGCGCGCAGGCTCCACGGGCTCCCGGCTATCGTCGCCAGATGGGTGCTGCCACGAGCGTCGGTGGGCGCGACCGCCGCCGGATCGATCAGCTCCAGCGTCACGCCCGGTCGCGAGACGAGGGCGCCCAGCGCATGCCGGTCGAGCCGCGGCTCCTCGCCGGCTGCCGTCGCCACGGTCGGAGCCAGCCGGGCCGCGAGGAGCTCGGCCGCCAACGCGAGCCGGTCGAGTTCTGCCTCGCGTAGGTCGCGAAGGTGCAGAGTACCGAGCGCGAGGACGACCCCGCCGAGCAGGAGCGCGACGAGCATGAACGTTCGCGCCGCTCCGCGTGCCAACGCGCGCGCTCGTGCGACAGCGGGCCCGGTGGCGGGCTGGCTGTCGCCCGGACGTACCTCGCCCGCGCGCGTCGCGGCATTCAGGTCAACGCTCATGGCGCCGTTGCTCGGGTCAAGGCGGCGCATCCGTTGGCTGAGGTCTGCCCTCACGGAGCCGCCGCGATGTTTCAGAACCGTGTCATTCCCGCCCGGCCGTGTAACAATCGCGCCGTCTTCGGCGCCAGTACGGCCGACCCGGCCGCTGGAAGGAGGAGCGACAGGCGTGGCGGATCCGCGGCCCAGGATCGTCGTGGTCGACGACGATCCAGACCTGCGTGCGCTTTTGGCCGAGTACCTGCCCGCGGCCGGCTACGACGTCACGACCACCGGCGACGGTGCCGGCCTGCGGCGGCTGATGGCGCAGGGCGGCGGCGATCTCGTCGTGCTGGATCTGGGCCTGCCGGGCGAGGACGGCCTGTCGCTGGCGCGCTGGCTCCGCGAACACCACGATCTCGGGATCGTCATGCTGACCGGGGCGGACAGCATGCTCGACCGGGTCCTCGGACTCGAGGTCGGCGCCGACGACTATGTCGGCAAGCCGTTCGCGCCGCGCGAGCTGGCCGCGCGGATCGCCGCGGTGCTGCGCCGGCGGCGGCCGCGGCGGGCTGCCGCGGCGGCACCGTCCGGAACGCTGCGCTTCGGCCGCTATACGCTCGAGTCGGAGCCGCGTCGGCTGCTCGACGAGCACGGCCGCGACGTCGGGCTGAGCGGGATGGAGCTGGACCTGGTGGCCGCGTTCGCTGGCCATGCCGGCAAGGCGTTGAGCCGTGACCGGCTGCTCGACCTGGCCCCGCCGCGCGGCGAGGAAACGTTCGATCGCAGCATCGACAACCGCATCACCCGACTGCGCCGCAAGCTCGAGCGCGACCCGGCCCACCCCGAGCTGATCCGGACGATCCGCGGCGCCGGCTATCTCTATCCGGGGTGAGCTGCAGGTCGGCCGGAAAGCATTGGTGGGCGCACAAGGACTCGAACCTTGGACCCGCTGATTAAGAGTCAGCTGCTCTACCAACTGAGCTATGCGCCCGGCCCGGGCTCCATGTAGGCGTGCCGCCGGCGAGCGTCAACAACACCGCCGGCGTTGCAGCCCGGCCGGTTTTTGCCTATCAGAACGGCAGGCGGGCGTAGTTCAGTGGTAGAACGTCAGCTTCCCAAGCTGAATGTCGTGGGTTCGATCCCCATCGCCCGCTCCAGCCCACGATCGAAAGCCCGCATGACCGAGCTGAGGTTCCGAGCCGGCGAGGTGATCTTCCGCGAGGGCGACGAGAGCACCGGCGTGGCGCAGATCACCTCGGGCGAGGTCGAGGTGGTGCGCACCGTCGGCCAGACCGCGATCGTGCTCGGCCGGGCCGGCGCCGGCGAGTTCGTCGGCGAGATGGGCGTGATCGAGGGGCGCCGGCGCGCCGCCACCGTCCGCGCGCTGACCGAGGTCATCGTCCACATGCTGCCCCGCGAGGTGTTCCTCGAGCGGATCGCCGGCGACCGCGAGCTCGCGCTGAGCGCGCTGCTGCGCCTCAGCGAGCGGCTGCACGCGATGGACGAGCGTGTCGCGGCGGCGCACCCGGGGGCGGAGGCGGCCGACCAGCCGCGGCCCAACGAGCTGCCCGTGACCCTCTACGCCGCCTCGGACCTGCTCGCCGGCGCGGTGCCGCGCGAGGGAATCCGCATCGCCAGCTTCCCGTTCCATGTCGGCCGCCGGCCGGGCGAGCAGGAGGCACCGGCCGGGCAACCGGTCGCCCTGCAGATCGACGACCACCGGCCCTACCGTCTGTCGCGCCTGCACTTCTCGATCATCCGCACCGACGACGGGTTCGCGGTGAGCGATCTCACCAGCACCCTCGGCACCGAGGTCAACGGCGAGTATCTGGGCGAGAGCTTCGCCAAGGGACGGGCGGCGCTGCGCCACGGCGACAACCGCGTCATCGCGGGCGGCGTCGACAGCCCCTTCGCCTTCCGGATCGTCGTCGGCTGACCCTTCCCGGCAGGAGAGAGCGCATGTCGTCGCTGACGCCACGCGCGGCGCCGCTGCGGCGCCTGTGGTCGGAGAGCTGGAGCCTCGATGGCGCGCTCGTCGCGCTCCTGGCCCTCCTGCTGGTCGCCGCCTTTCCCAACGAGATCGGCAATCCGAACGCGAAGTCGCGCCTTGTCCTGACCCTGTCGATCGTCGAGCGGGGCAGCCTGTCGATCGGGGACTACGCGCCGGTGACCGTCGACCGGGCGATGCGCGACGGCATCGCCTACAGCGACAAGGCGCCCGGCATGGGGATGCTGGCGCTACCGACCGTGGCCCTGCTCCACGACCGCCTCGCCCGGCAGCCCGACGGCACGCCCTGCGCCGGCCGCGACTGCTGGTTCGTCGCCGACGACTCGGCACAGGGCTTCAGCCCGCTGCGCAACTACGTCCTGCTCCAGCACGCGGCGATCCTCAGCGTGGCGCCGCTGATCATGCTGGCCGTGGTGCTGTTCCGCGCGCTGCTGGTCGTCCTCTACGACGACCGCCGCGCCGCGACGCTGGCCGCGGTGGGCCTCGTGCTGGCGACTCCGTTCGGGATGTGGGCCGCGACCTTCTACGAGCACACGCTGTCGGCAGCGTTGCTGGCGATGGCGCTGGTCGCGGCGCACGCGACCACGCGCCTCGCCGTACCCCGCCCGCCGGGCTGGCTCGCCGGCCTGCTCGTCGCCCTGCCCCTGGCACTGGTGGTGCCGATGAGCTACCCGGCAGCGGGAGCCGGGACGATGATCGCGCTCTACGCGCTGTGGGGAGCGCGCGACGCGGGCGGCCGGTGGCTGACCCAGGCGGCGGGCACGGCGCTGGCTGTCGGCGCGCTCATCGCCATCCCGCTCATGGCCTACAACATGGCGGCGTTCGGCGGCCCGCTGCGGATCAGCTACGGCAGCGTGGTCGGCTTCGAGGGCATGCAGCGCGGGCTGTTCGGGATCACGCTGCCCGATCCGGCGGTGCTCTGGCAGCTTCTCGTCCCGCAATATCGCGGCCTGCTCTGGGTGGCGCCGGTCGCCCTGCTCTACCCCGTCGCCCTCGTGCTCGTCCTCGCGCGTCGCCCCGACCTGCGCGGCGTAGTCCTCCTGTCGCTCGCGATCGTGCTCTATTACCTAGCTCTGAACGGTGGCTACTACTATTGGGAGGGTGGTTCCTCACTCGGGCCGCGCCACCTGACGCCGCTACTGCCGTTCATGATGCTCACGATCGCGGCGATCCCTGCGCTCTGGGGGCGGCGGGGCGCTGTTCTTCTCGCGGTGCCGCTGGTTCTCGGGGCCGTCGTGATCGTCGGTGCGCTGGCGACCCGCCACGTCACCGTCCCGGACGACAATGTCGCGCCGATCACGACCATCCTTTTGCCCGACCTGCTGAACGGGCGACTGACGACCGGCATGGTGACCGCCCAGGCGCTCGGCGCACGGACCTCGTTCCTGCTCGCCGCCCTGCTGATCCTGACGACCCTCGTGCCGCTGCTGGTCCGCAACGCCCGGCCGGTCAGGGACCAGGACGGCGCACCGCAGTCCGCTCCGGCAGCACTCCGCCGGCATGCCGCTGCAGGACGACCTGGAGGATGAAGCCGATCAGGAAGACCCGCAGATAGGCGGCGCGGGTCAGCCAGTCGGGTGGCAAGCGGTTGGTCAGTAGCTCCGTTGCCGACCACAACGCCCAGACGAGGAACGCGCCGGCCACGGCCCCGGCGTTGCGCCCGCTGCCACCGACGATCAGCATCACCCAGACGAGGAAGGTGGCGAGCAGCGGCTGGGTCGCCTCGGGGCCGATATATTTGAAATAGTGAGCGCTGAGCGCGCCGCCGAGACCCATCAGCATCGAGCCGAGGACGAACGCCTGGAGGCGGAAGGCCGCGACGTCCTTGCCGGCGGCGGCGGCCGCCGCCTCGTCGTCGCGGATCGCCCGCATGACCCGTCCCCACGGGCTGCGTACCGCCGTCTCGAGCAGCAGGTAGGCGATCGCCAGCACCGCCAGCACGAGCAGGAGGAAGGCCAGCTCGGCCCAGGGCTGGGCGAGCTGCTCGAACGGTCGTGGCACTCCGGCGATGCCGCGCGAGCCGTTGGTCAGCCACAGCTCGTTCTTGACGATCAGGCGCAGGATCTCGGCGATGCCGATGGTCGCCATGGCGAGATAGTCGCTGCGCAGGCGCAGGCAGATCTTGCCGATGGCCCAGGCCAGCGCGCCGGACAGCAGCATGGCGGCGGCCCAGCCCGTGGCGACAGGCAGGCCGAGGCCGCCCGAGGGCGTGGCACCCGGCGGTGCGGTGAGCAGCGCGGTTGCGTAGGCGCCGACGGCGAAGAACCCGGCGATGCCGGCGTTGAACAGGCCGGTGACCCCCCAGTGCAGGTTGAGCCCGAGCGTCAGCACGGCGTAGATGCCGCCCATGGTGAGGAGCGCGGTGGCGTAGAGGGTGAGGCCCATCAGCCGAACTGCCGGCCGCGTAGCAGCCCGGTCGGGCGCCAGATCAGCATCGCCACCATGATCGCGAAGGCGACCGCGGTCTTGTAGTCGGGCGAGACGAGCGGCGTCGTGCCGATCCAGGGATAGGTGGCGAGCTCTTCGGCCAGCCCGATGACCAAGCCGCCGAGGATCGCGCCGTAGGGCCGGCCGATCCCGCCGAGGATCGCCGCGGCGAACACCGGCAGCAGCAGGTCCCAGCCCATATAGGGGTTGAGCTGGGTGTCCATGCCGAGGAACACGCCGGCGGCGGCGGCGAGCCCACCGCCGATCAGCCACGTCCAGACGACGACCCGCTCGGTGTCGATGCCGGCGATCCGCGCGAGGTCGCGCTCGTCGCTCATCGCCCGCATCGCCTTGCCGGTCCGCGAGCGGGACAGGAAGAGGTGCAACACGACGACCAGGAGCGCGCTCACGCCGATGATCCAGAGATGGCGCTCGGCGATCCGCAGGCTGTCGAACAGGACGAGCGGGCGCTGGATCCCGGGAACGTAGGCGACGCTGCCGACGCCGCCGAGGAGCTGGACCAGCGAGCGCAGCATCAGTGCCACGCCGAACGAGGCGATCACCAGGACGATGGTCTGCTTCTCGCGGAACGGCCGGTAGGCGGCACGGTCGATCAGCACGGCGAGCAGCGCCGTGCCGACGGCGGCGGCCGGGAGCGCGACGATCGGCGCGAGGCCGGCGACACGGACCAGCAGCAAGGCGAGGTACGCACCGACGGTCATCAGGTCGCCGTGCGCGAAATGGGCGAAGCGCAGGATCCCGAACAGCAGCGAGACGCCGATTGCGCCCAGCGCGTAGATGCAGCCGAGGACGAGGCCGGGGATCAGGTAGAAGTTGACGAAATCGAGCAGCACCGGCGGCGATCCGTGGGCGCCCTGCGCGCCCGGCCCGGTCCCGGTCTAGCGGCTCGCCCGACCGCGCGCCACGGCGCCGCTAGAGCGGCCCCAGGGCCTGGGGGGGACAGGGCCAGGCGCGCGGCCGGTGCACACCGGACAGGACGTTGGCGCGCAGGGCCGCATCGCAGATGGCGTAGCCCCAGTTGATCAGCTCACCCTGCTCCTGGGCGGAGAAGGCGTTGAGCCGGGTGCGCATGGCGGCGAGGCGCTGGCGTGTCGCCGGTGGACAGGGCATGGCGTCGGCCAGCGGGTAGCCCGCCGGGTCGGTGTCGATGCCCCAGTAGGCTCCTTTGCGCTCGCCGCGCTTGAACAGGTCGACGAGCAGGCGCTTGCGCATCCCGCGCGCCTGGTCGGTGGCGATGTCGAGGACCCGCAGGACCTGCTCGAAACGGTGGCTGGCCGGCGCCTCCTCGACCGCGAACGGCGCGCCGCCATCGCTGACGAGCAGGGTGCGGTAGCGGCCCCACACCGTCTCGAGGCCGAGATTGTCGTAGGCACCGCCGTCGCAGAGCACGAGGTCGCGGTTGCAGCGCGGATCGTCGTGCAGCGTGGCGCCGTCGGTGCGCCGCAGCGCGCCCGGCGGCAGCCGCCGGAGCTGTGGCGAGAGGACCGGTGGAAAGCCGCTCGAGGCGGCGACCGCCTCGGCCAACGGCACGTCCGGCCGCTCGACCAGGCCGATCAGGTAGTCGCCCATGTAGGGCTTCGAGAAGCGGAAGCTGCGCCCGGTCTGCATGTTGGTCGCGTTGAGCACGAAGCGCGGCCGGTCGGGAAGCTGGGCCAGCTTGATCCCGCCAAAGAGATGCTTGTCGTAGGCCTTGGCGAGCGACCGGTTGCCATCGCCCCAGGGCAGCACGCCGGCGAGCCCGGCCATGACGTCGATCGTCCGGGCGCAGAGCGCACGGACCGGGGCGACGACCAGCTCGCCGAGCCGCGCGCTGCGCCCGGTGCCGTCGAAGGCCAGCTCGCTCCAGCGCTGGGCCAGCACGCCGGCGACGATCGACCCGCCCGAGACGCTGGAGATCCGGTCGAGCCGGCCGAGCAGGCCGACCTCGTTGAGGCGCTGGAGCGCGCCGAGATGAAACAGTGCCGCGCGATAGCCACCCCCGGAAAGGGCCAGCCCGACCCCGTCCTCGAGCCCCTCGGAACCGAACGGCATGGCACCCTCCCCGGCGCTTATCGCGCCAGGATAGCAGGAAGTGCCGGCAGCCTCACCCGCCGAGGAACGCCAGCGCGACCTCGCGGTCGGCGAGGAGTTCGGGGCCGGTGCCGGTGAAGCGGTTGCGGCCGGTCTGCAGGACGTAGCCGCGGTGGGCCACGGCGAGCGCCGCGCGGGCGTTCTGCTCGACCATCAGGATGCCGACGCCGGTGGCGTTGATCGCCTGCACCCGCTCGAGGATCTCGTCCATGACCTTCGGCGACAGGCCGGCGGTCGGCTCGTCGAGGAGGAGCAGACGCGGCGCCATCATCAGCGCGCGGCCGATCGCCACCATCTGCCGCTGCCCGCCGGATAGCTCGCCGGCGGCCTGGCGGCGCTTCGCCACGAGGTCGGGGAAGAGTGCCCAGACGGCCTCCTTGGCACGGGCGATCCCGTCGCGACGCAGATACGCGCCCATCTCGAGGTTCTCTTCGACGGTGAGCGTCGGGAAGACGTTGCGCTCCTGTGGGACGAAGCCCATGCCGGCCGCCACCAGGCGCTCCGGCGCCCAGCCGGTCACCTCGTGGCCGTCGAGGAGAACGCACCCGGCACGCAGGCCGACGAGGCCGAACAGCGCCTTGAGCGCGGTCGACTTGCCGGCCCCGTTGGGGCCGACCACGACCGCGATCTCGCCCGCATCGACAGCGAGCGACACGCCCTGGAGCACATCGTTGCCGCCATAGCCGCCGACCAGGTCGGAGGCTTCGAGCAGCATCACGCGGCGTGCGCCGCCTTGGCGCCGAGATAGGCCTCGATGACGCGCGGATCGGCGCGCACCTCGGCCATCGTCCCCTGGGTCAGGATGCGCCCCTCGGCCATCACCACGACCGGGTCGCAGAGCCGGGCGATGAGGTCCATGTCGTGCTCGATGACGAGGAAGGTAACGCCGTGGGCGCGGTTGAGCCGTTCGATGTGGCCGGCGAGCTCGGCGAGCAGGGTGCGGTTCACACCTGCGCCGATCTCGTCGAGCAGGACCAACCGCGCTTCGGCCATCATCACCCGGCCGAGCTCGAGCAGCTTCTTCTGTCCGCCGGACAGCTCGCCCGCCGGCTGGTCGGCGACCGGGGTGAGCGACAGGGTGCGCAGCACCTCGTCCACCCGGCGGCGCAACGCCGCCTCGCGGCGCGCGAGGCGGCCCCGGGCAAGCCACGCGGCGAGCAACCGCTCCTCGCCCTCGCCGGGCGGCACGACGAGCAGGTTCTCGGCGACGGTCAGGCGCTGGAAGGGGCGCGGGATCTGGAACGTGCGGACCAGACCGCGGCGGAACAAGGCGTGCGGCGGAAGACCGGTGATGTCCTCCCCGGCGAGGCGGATCCGCCCGGCACTCGGCACCAGCGCGCCGGCGATCAGGTTGAACAGCGTCGACTTGCCGGCGCCGTTGGGGCCGATCAGCCCGGTGATGCTGCCCTCGGCCACGTCGAGATCGACGTCCTGGACGGCACGCAGCCCGCCGAACGAGCGGGCGAGCCCGCGGACCTCGAGCAGCGCGACGCTCATCCGAGGAGGCGATGCAGCGAGGCGAGCACGGCATCCACCTCCTCGGCCGTGCCGACGCCGATCCTGAGCCGGTCGGGGAGGCCATAGTCCTCGACCCGGCGGACGAGAATGCCGTCGGCGCGCAGATGCGCCTGGGCCGCAGCCGCGTCGGCGAAGCGCGGCAGGACGAAGTTGGTCCCGGACTCGGGCACCTCGAGGCCGAGTTGCCGCAGCCCCGCGGCGAGACGTGCCCGGCTCTCGATCGCCCGCGCCACCGCGTCCGCGACGAAGCCTCGATCGTCCAGCGCCGCGACGGCGGCCGCCTGGGCGAGGGCGTTGACGTTGCCGATGCCACGCATCCGGTCGACCAGCGCGATCATCGCCGCGCTGCCGTAGATCCAGCCGACACGCAGCGCGGCGAGGCCGAAGGCCTTGGAGAAGGTCCGGGTGACGACGACGTTGTCCCGCTCGCCGACCACTGCCAGGCCGTCGTCGAACGCCGGGTCGTCGACGAACTCGGCGTAGGCCGCGTCGATCACCAGCACGACCGAGCCGGGCAGGCCGTCGCGGAGGCGGATCAGCTCCGCGCGGGGCAGCCACGTGCCGGTCGGATTGTTCGGGTTGGCGAGGAACAGGACGCGCGTGCGCGCGGTCACCGCGGCGAGCAGCGCGTCGACGTCGGCGGTGAGCTCGCGCTCCGGCGCGGTCACGGCGGCGGCGCCGACCCGCATCGCGACGATCGGAAACTGCGCGAAGCCGTAGCGCGTGAACAGGATCTCGTCGCCGGCCCGGGCGAACAGCCGGCCGATGACGTCGAGCAGCTCCTCCGAGCCGTTGCCGCAGGCGATGCGCGCCGGATCGAGGTCGTAGGCGCGCCCGATCGCAGCGCGCAGCGCCCGGCTCGCCGGGTCCGGGTAACGTTCGAGGGTGCGCGCCCGTGCCTGCGCCGCCTGGACCGCCCGCGGGCTCGCACCGAAGCTCGACTCGTTGAGCGAGAGATCGATCCGCACCGGCGGGCCCGGCGGCGTCGGCCGCACGACGCTGACGCCGATCTGCGGGATGTAGGGGTTCGGACGGTCGCCCATGGCGGCGCGAGCAAACCAGAAGCGCCGCACGTCGTCGACGGGGGCAGCGCTGGCATCGTCACACGTCCGCCACCGACGTTGACGGGCCGGCGCGTGCGTGGCACGGCCACCACGTTCGTTTCCGCGGCCGGGAGACGCCGGGCGATGCAGATGCTCGATGCCGCGCAGGCCAAACTCGACGAGGCGTTCGCGCGGCTGGAGACGCTGGTCGACCGGCTGGCCCGCTGGCGCGAGATCGAGGCCGAGGCGGAGCGGCGGATCGCGGCGGCCGAGGCTGCGGTGGAGCGGCGCGTCGCGGCCGGGGTCGCGGCGGCGGAGGCCGCCGCGGCGGAGGCACGCGCCCGCGCCGAGCGAGAGGTCGCCGCGGCCAGCGCAGCGGCGGCGCAGCTCGCGGCCGAGCGGGACGAGCTCGCCCAGGAGCGCGACGCGCTGCGCGCGGAGCGCGAGCGCCTGCTGCAGGACCTGACGGCGACGCGCGCCGAGCTGGAGCAGCAGGGTGCCGAGGCGGCGCGACGCACCGACGAACTGGAGGGCCGGCTGCGCGAGAGTGGCACCATGACCGAGCGGCTGCGCAAGGAGCTGGCGGTGCTGACCCAGGCCAAGGAGCGGCTCGAGGCGCAGGTGAGCCAGCTCGCCGGCGCGCGCCAGACCCTCGAGCGCGAGCTCGCCGCCGCACGTGGTGAGAAGGAGCGGCTCGCCGGCGAGCTGACACGGGCCGTGGCGCTGGCCGAGCGGCTGAGTGGGGCCGCGCGCTCCGCAACGGAATCGCTCAGCCGCGCGCTGCAGCCCGGCGACGCGCGGGCCTGAGCGCGTGGAGATCGTCTCGATCGCGGTCGGCGGGCGGCGTTACCGCATCCAGTGCGGCCCGGGCGAGGTGGCGCGCGTCACCGAGCTGGCCCGGGCGGTCGACGCGCGCGCCGCCGGCCTGAGCGGCCGGCTCGGCCATCTCGAGGAGTCGATGCTGCTGGTGCTGACCTGCCTCACCCTCGCCGACGAACTGGATCAGGCCCGTGGCGAGGCGGACCGGCAGCGCGCGGCCGCGGACGACGCCGTGAGCGCGGCGCACGAGGCGACGGTGGCGCGGATCGAGACCGCGGCCAGCCGGCTCTCCGAGCTCGCCGAGCGGATCTCGCAGGTCGCCTAGGCTCGGGGCGTAGGCTCGCGCGCTGCGGTCGCCAGGACCACGGCGGCGACGATGACGAGGCCGCCCAACGCGGTCGCGAGCGCCGGCGCCTCGCCGACCGCGAGCCAGACCCAGAGTGGCGCGAGGACCATCTCGAGCAGCGCGATCAGCGTGATCTGCACCGCCGGCACATCGCGCGCACCGCGCGCCAGCAGGATCACCGGGAGTGCCAGCTGCATGCCGCCGAGGAGCACGATCAGCGCCACGTCGCCGGCGGCGACGGACAGGCCGCCGGCCAGTGCCAGGTCGAGGACCGCCGCGAGCAGCCCGCCGAGCACGAAGGCCGGGACCATGTCCACATGCCGGCTGCGCCGCAGCATCGTCACCTGACAGGCGAACAGGGCGGCGTTGAGAAGCGCCGCCAGGTCACCGAGGTTGAGGGCCACGCCGGGCGTCGCCGGACCGGCGGCGATGAGGAACACACCGCCGACGCCGACCAGGGCCGCCGCCCAGATCATCGGCCGGGTCGGCTCGCGGGCGAGCAGCGGCGCCAGGATGGCGGCGAAGACCGGGGTGGTCGAGCCGAGGACCACGGCGCGGGCCACCGTCGTCCACGACAGCGCGACGATCCACAGGGTCGAGCCGATCGCGAAGAACGCCGGGACGACGAGCAGGGTCGGCCGATCGAGGGCGCGGAACACGGTGAGCCAAGCGCGGCCGTAGCGCCAGCGCAGCCAGCCGACCAGAACGACGGCCATGGCACCGGCGCGGATCGCGTTCAGCTCGAACGGATCGGCGCTGTGCACGAGCCGAACGACGAGACCCGCTGTGCTCCACAGCACGGTTGTCGCGAGCAAGCGCAGCACACTCGCCCAGTAGGCGTCGGCGGCGGCTCGCGCTGCGACCGGTGGCGCCTGCTCCGGGGGCATGGGGCGTACCGTTGGTGGCTAGGCGGTCCCGGCGCGGGCCGGCACCGCAGTGAGCCGGACCCCGCCACCGACGGCGGCAACGAAGATCGCCAGTGGTGCGGCGAGCAGACCGGCCAGCGCGAGGCGCAGCCCGAACGCCTCCGCCGCGAAGCCGATCAGCACCGGACCGACCAAGCCACCAGCATAGGCCAAGGTGGCGACGGCGGCCACCGCCACGCTGGGCACGGTTCCCGGCAGCCGCGCGGCACCGGAGATGACCAGCGGGAAGATGTTGGCGATGCCGAGCCCGGCGACGGCGAAGCCTGGCAACGCCGCCGGCGCCGTCGGCGCCATCACGACCAGGACGACGCCCAGAGCCGCAAGCAGGTTGGAGAGCAGGAACAGGCGCTGCGCACCGCAGCGCCGGACCGCGGCGTCGCCGGTGAAGCGACCGATGGTCATCGCCGCCGCGAACGCGCCGAACCCGAGCGGCGCGACGCTGCTCGAAGCGTCCAGGACATCGGCGAGGTAGACCCCGCTCCAGTCGAGCATCGCCCACTCGCTGAGCACGCCAAGCAGGGCGAGGAGGCCCAGACCGAGCGCAGCGCCGGACGGCAGCCGCAGGTGATGGCCACCGTCCTCGCCCGGCGCGGCGCGGTCGAGGTGGAGCGCCGGCCCCGCCACGGCGATCATCGCGGCGAGCGCGAGGCTCACCAGGAGCAGGCCGGGGACGGGTGCGATGCCCGAGACGAGCAGCACGCTGGCGAGGCCCGCGCCGACGACACCGCCAAGGCTGAAGAAACCGTTGAGCGACGACATCACCGGCCGGCCGAGCGCCCGCTCGAGAGCGGTCCCGTTGGTGCTCTGGGCGACGTCGAGCGCTCCGTTGGCCGCGCCGAGGAGGAACGTGGCCAGGACCAGCAGGCCCCAACTCGGCGCGAGCACGGGCAGGCCGAGGCCCAACGCGAACAGCACACCGGCGAGGCGGACGCAGCGGTCCGAGCCGAAACGATGCGCGAGCCAGCCCATCGCCGGCATCAGCGCAATCGCACCGGCGGCCATGGCCAGCAGCGCCAGGCCGAGTTCTGACTCGGTCAGCCCGAGGCCGCGGCGGACCAGCGGGATGTGCCCGGCCCACAGGCCGAGGCCGCAACCGTTGACGAAGAACACGGCCGCGAGCGCGGCGCGGGCGCGGGTCGCCCGAGGCAGGGGCACGAGGTGCGATCCGGGTCGGGTCAGGTGGTCAGAACGGGATATCGTCGTCGAGGTCGTCGGCCGGACGGGCGGGGCCGCGGCCACCAGCTCCGCCACGCGGCGCCGGCGCGGCGCGGCCAGCCGCGGCGCTGCCGCGCGGCGGCTCGTCGGCGAACTCGTCGGGGCCCGGCCCGGCGAGGTCGCGCCCGCCGCCGGCATCCTCGCCGCGCCCACCGAGCAGCACCAGCTCGCCGCGGAAGCGCTGCAGCACGATCTCGGTGGTGTAGCGCTCCTGGCCCTGCTGGTCGGTCCACTTGCGCGTCTGCAGCTGCCCCTCGATGTAGACGGTCCGGCCCTTGCTCAGGTACTTCTCCGCGACGTCGGCGAGGTTCTCGTTGAAGATCACGACGCTGTGCCACTCGGTGCGTTCGCGGGTCTCGCCCGACTGCCGGTCGCGCCAGCGCTCGCTCGTGGCGATGCGCAGGTTGACCACCTTCTGGTTGGCCTGCGTGTAGCGCACCTCCGGATCGCGCCCGAGGTTGCCGATCAGGATCACCTTGTTGACGCTGCCCGCCATCGCCCACCTCGCCCGCGCACCGACCGGCCGCCCGCTGCTGCCAGTGTGCCGGCAACAGACCGCTTGCGCTACCGGCAATGCCGACTTGCCGCAAGGCTCGCCACGACGCATCTAACGCGCCAGCGTTTCTGCCGCCGGCGGGCTCGATGGACGACTTCATCCGCATCCGGGGCGCCCGCGAGCACAACCTCAAGGGCGTCGACGTCGACATCCCGCGGCACCGGCTGGTCGTGATCACCGGGCTGTCCGGGTCGGGCAAGTCCAGCCTCGCCTTCGACACGATCTACGCCGAGGGCCAGCGTCGCTATGTCGAATCGCTCTCGGCTTATGCCCGGCAGTTTCTGGAGCTGATGCAGAAGCCGGATGTCGACCTGATCACCGGTCTGTCGCCGGCGATCTCGATCGAGCAGAAGACCACCTCGAAGAACCCCCGCTCGACGGTCGCCACGGTCACCGAGATCTACGACTACATGCGGCTGCTCTGGGCGCGGGTGGGCGTGCCCTACTCGCCCGCGACCGGCCTGCCGATCGAGAGCCAGACCGTCTCGCAGATGGTCGATCGGATCCTCGCCATGCCGCAGGGCTCGCGGGTCTACCTGCTGGCGCCGATCGTGCGCGGGCGGAAGGGCGAGTACCGCAAGGAGCTGGCCGAGCTGCAGCGCCAGGGCTACCAGCGGGTCAAGATCGACGGCGCCTTCTTCGAGATCGACGAGGCGCCGGCGCTCGACAGGAAGCTCAAGCACGAGATCGAGGTCGTGGTCGACCGGCTGGTGACCTCGCCGGACCTTGCCCAGCGTCTCGCCGAGAGTGTCGAGACGGCGCTCGGCCTGTCAGACGGGCTGCTGGTGGTCGAGAACGCCGATGGTGGGGCGCGCGAGATCCTCTCCGCGCGCTTCGCCTGCCCGGTGTCGGGGTTCACCATCCCGGAGATCGAGCCGCGCCTGTTTTCGTTCAACAATCCTTACGGCGCGTGCCCGGCCTGCGACGGCCTCGGCCGGCGGATGCTGATGGACCCGGAGCTGATCGTTCCCGATCCGGAGCGGTCGATCGCCGCCGGCGCGGTCGAGCCCTGGTCGAGCCAGACCATGCAGTACTACCCGCAGACCCTGTACTCGATCTGCCGCCATTTCGGGGTCGACGTCGAGACGCCTTGGCGCGAGCTGCCGCAGAAGGTGCGCGACGTGATCCTCTACGGCTCCGGTGACGAGCCGATCCCGATCACGCTCGAGGACGGGCTGCGCACCTACAAGACCAACAAGCCCTTCGAGGGCGTGCTGAACAACCTGCAGCGCCGCTGGCGCGAGACGGACAGCGCCTGGATGCGCGAGGAGCTGTCGCGCTATCTTTCCAGCACCGAGTGCGAGGCCTGCCACGGAGCGCGGCTCAAGCCGGAGGCGCTGGCGGTCAAGGTCGCCGGTCGGCACATCGCCGAGGTCAGCGAGCTGGCGATCGGCGACGCGCTGACCTGGTTCCAGGCGCTGCCGGCGACGCTGAGTGCCAAGCAGCAGGAGATCGCCGCCCGGATCCTGAAGGAGATCCGCGAGCGGCTCGGGTTCCTCGTGAACGTCGGGCTGAGCTATCTGACGCTGTCGCGCGATTCCGGCACGCTGTCGGGCGGCGAGAGCCAGCGGATCCGGCTCGCCTCGCAGATCGGCTCCGGACTGACGGGTGTCCTCTACGTCCTCGACGAGCCGTCGATCGGCCTGCACCAGAGGGACAACGAACGCCTGCTGCGCTCGCTCGAGGGCCTGCGCGATCTCGGCAACACGGTGATCGTCGTCGAGCACGACGAGGACGCGATCCGAGCCGCCGACCACGTCATCGATATGGGCCCCGGCGCCGGCGTGCATGGCGGCTGCGTGGTGGCCCAGGGCAGGCCGGCCGAGATCATGGCGGCGAGCGAGAGCCTGACCGGGCAGTACCTGGCGGGCCGGCGCTTCATCGGCGTGCCGGCGCGCCGCCGCAAGCCGAAGAAAGGAAAGTGGCTGGAGCTGATCGGGGCGCGGGCGAACAATCTGCAGGGTATCGATGCGCGCCTTCCGCTCGGCTGCTTCGTCGGCGTGACCGGTGTCTCGGGGTCGGGCAAGTCCTCGCTGATCGTCGACACGCTCTACCCGGCGCTGGCCAAGCGGCTGATGGGCACACGCGCGCAGCCGGCGGCGCACGACGCGCTGCACGGCTTGGAGCATGTCGACAAGGTGGTCGATATCGACCAGTCGCCGATCGGCCGCACGCCGCGCTCGAATCCGGCGACCTACACCGGTGCCTTCACCCCGATCCGCGACTGGTTCGCCGGCCTGCCCGAGGCCAAGGCGCGCGGCTACAAGCCCGGGCGGTTCAGCTTCAACGTCAAGGGTGGCCGCTGCGAGGCCTGCCAGGGCGACGGGGTGATCAAGATCGAGATGCATTTCCTGCCCGACGTCTATGTCGAGTGCGACGTCTGCAAAGGCCGGCGCTTCAACCGCGAGACGCTCGAGGTCAAGTACCGCGATCGCTCGATCGCCGACGTGCTCGACATGACGGTCGAGCAGGCGGTCGAGTTCTTCGCCGCCGTGCCGGCGGTGCGGCAGAAGCTGGTCGCCCTGTTCGAGGTCGGCCTCGGCTACATCAAGCTCGGCCAGGCGGCGACGACGCTCTCCGGCGGCGAGGCGCAGCGGGTCAAGCTGGCCAAGGAGCTGTCGCGCCGCGCGACCGGGCAGACGGTCTACATCCTCGACGAGCCGACCACCGGCCTGCACTTCGAGGACGTCAAGAAGCTGCTCGAAGTGCTGCACGCGCTGGTCGACGCCGGCAACACGGTGATCGTCATCGAGCACAACCTCGAGGTGATCAAGACCGCCGACTGGTTGCTCGACCTCGGCCCCGACGGCGGCACCGGCGGCGGTCGCATCGTCGCCGAGGGCACGCCGGAGCAGGTAGCCGCCGTGCCGGGCAGCTACACGGGCGAGTACCTCGCGAGGATGCTGCCGGCGCTCAAGGTCCGGGAAAGCGCCTAGCAGGGCGCCGGCCGCGCGGTTCGACCGGGTCGAACGCCAGGTGCAAGGCGAGGGCCAACACCGCGATGGCCATCAGTGGCGCCAGCGTCAGGCGCGGACTTTCCAGCAGATACAGGCGATAGTCCCAGATCATCGTGCCCCAATCCGGTGCCGAGCTGTCAGCGCCGAGGCCGATGAAGGTGAGCTCGCTGTAGGCGACGACGATCCGCGCCGCCTCGGTCCCGAGGTGGGTCAGGAAGGCCGGCCTCACGGCCGGCAGGAGATGGCGTCGGGCGCAGGCCAACCGTCCACTCCCGAGGCTGCGGGCCGCGAGCCAGTAGGGCTCGCGGAGCACCGCATCGGCCAGCGCTGCGGTGAGCAGGGTGTGGTGGGCGGTCGTGGCGAGGCCCAGGGAGAGGCCCGCCGTGATCGGCGCAAGACCGAACAGCGCCGTGAGAGCCAGCGCCAGCAGCAGCCGCGGCAGGACCAGGAGCAGGCTCGCGAGATCGAGCAGTAGCCGCCGTGCGCCGCCCCCCAGCACGGGCGCGGCGAGGCCGAGCGCGAGCCCCAGGAGGGCGCCCAGGCCCAGGGCGGTGCCGGCGACCAGCAAGGTGCGGCCGGCTCCGACCGCAAGCCGGCTCGCGAGATCGCGGCCAAGGTGGTCGGTGCCCAGCGGGTGGAGCAGGCTCGGACCGGCGAGCGCGCGCTCAAGGTCGATCGCGTGCGGATCATGCGGCTGCCAGCAGGTCGCGAGTCCGGCCAGCAGGACGACGAAGGCGGCCAGACATCCACGCGTCGGCAAGGCTCGCTCACTCGAAAGGACGAGGCCGCGGATCGAGCCACGCGACAAGCATGCTGACGAAGCCGCGGGCGAGCAGGATCCACAGTCCGGCAATCAGCAGGAACGCCTGCAGCAGCGGGTAGTCACGGTTGCGCAGGCCCTCGACGACGAACACGGAGAGGCCCGGGAGACCGAACACCAGCTCGACGACGGCGGTCCCGCCGATCGCCCAGCCCAGTTGTGGCGTGAGCACCGCGAGCACGGCCAGCATCGCGTGACCACCGCCGTGCCGGCGCAGCGCCTGGCTGCGCCCGAGCCCCTTGGTCAGCGCGGCGGTGAAGAACGGCGCCTGCTCGACTTGCTGCAGCGTCCGGGTCACGACCCGGGCGAAGCCACCGACGGCGAAGAAAGCGACGACGAGGACCGGTAGCAGCAGGCGCTCCGCCGGCGGCCCGGTCAGCGGCCGGACGAGCTGCCAATGTCCGGCGAGCAGCCAGAGGAGCACAACGGCCACCCCGAAGGACGGCAGGATCTGCCCGGCCACGGCGAAGGCCCGGCCGGCCAGCGCCGCGGTGCCGCCGCGGGCCGCGCTGGCAAAGCCGAGGACGATGCCGATCATCGCTCCCAAGGCGAGGCCGCCCATGCCGACGGCGAAGGACCAAGGCAGGCGTCGCGTCAGCTCCGCTGCGAGGGGCCGGTCGCTGGCAAACGACCGGCCCAGATCGCCGCGCAGCAATCCCTTGATCCAGACCGAGAGCTGCTCCGCGAGGGCCTGGTCGGTGCCGAGCCGCTGTTGCATCTCCACGCGCAGCTGCGCGCCGCCGAGATCCTGGCGCTGGAGGCGCAGCTCGGCCGGATCACCCGGCATGATGCGCAGCAGGAGGAAGGCTGCGAGGAGGAAAGCCGCAAGGCCGACGCCCGCCACGACGGCCCGGAACATCGCCGGCGCTCCTCTGACGCCTCACCGGGTGACCGTCAGATCCTCGCGGATGACGTAGTAGTCCGAACCCCATGGCTCGTAGCCGGCGAGACGCCGTGACAGGCCTACATGCCACTCGGGTGTGACCAGGAACACGACCGGCACGGTCTCGGCGATCACGGCCTGCGCTTCCTTGGCGAGCGCGACCCGTGCCGCAGGCTCGCCGGCCTCGCCCAAACGGTCCAGGACCTTGCTCAGGCGTGGCTCGTCGATCCCGGCGAAGTTGTTGGCTGCGTCCGGGCTCAGGAAGAGGCGGAGGAAGAAAGCCGGATCGCCGGCCGGCGCGGTGTGCTGCGCCCACAGCATAAGGTCGAACGCTGCGGCACGAGCCGTCGATGTCGGCTCCTCGGTGAGGCGCGTCTCGACGGCGATGCCGAGGGCCGCGAGCTGGGCCTTCAGGACCGGTTGCATGGTCACGAGGTCCGGGCGCTGGGGATAGGCCCACAGGGACAAGGTCAGCGGCGCTCCGTCGCGGGCGCGCCGACCGTCGGGCCCGACGCGCCAGCCCGCCTCGTCGAGGAGTCGTGCGGCCGCCGCCGGGTCATGCGGCGGCGACGCCTCGCCGGCGAAGGCAAAGTAGTCGGCATAGGCGCTGCGGCTCGGCCGGCCGGCACGGATCGCCTTGACCAGCTCATCGCGATCGATCGCCAACGCCAGCGCCCGGCGGACCCGGACGTCCGCGAGGGGCTCCCCGCGTGTGTTGAGCCACATCATGTACTGATAGCCGACCGGGAACGACTTCACGATCAGGGCCGGATCGGCACGCAGCAGGCCCAGCGCCTCCGAGGGCAGGTTGAAGGCGAGGTCGAACTCGCCCGCCTTCAGGCCGAGTGCCAGGGCCTGCCCGTCCGCGATCCGCCGCAGGTCGACGGCCGGACGCCGCACCGCATCGGGGAAGTAGGGGTTGGGCACGAGCAGGAGGCGGATGCCCGGCTCGAACTCGGCGACGGCGAACGGTCCGGTGAAGACCGGGCCGCGCTCCGTCAGTCGGGCAATGGCCAGCGGCCACTCGGCCAGGACCGACGCCATCACGGGCGTCGGGCGTTCCGACGTGATCAGCAGTTCATGGTCGCTCAGCGCGGTGGCGTGCAGGCGGCCGGCGGAGGCGCGCGCCGCCGGGTTGAGATCGGTGACGCGGGTCAGGGCCGCGGCGACCTCAGCCGCCGTGACCGGTGTCCCGTCGGAGAACCGACGATCCGCACGCAGGGTGAGCACCCAGCTTCCGTCGTCGCGCGGCTCGATGCTCTCGGCCAAGCGCGGGACGATCTCGCCATGCCGATCCACGGTGAACAAGGTCTCGGCGACGCCGTGCGAGGTCAGCGCCCAGCCGGCACTGCCCTCGGTCGGATCGAGGCTCTCGGCGATGAAGGTCTGGCCCACGGTGACGCGCGTCTCCTGCGCGTGCACGGCCGCCCCTCCGACCAGCGGCAAAAGCGAGCCGATGACGACGAGCAACGCCCGTCGACGCGACAGTCCCTTCATCGTCGGTCCTCCTGGTCCTGGCAGCGCGACCGGTCGGGCAGCCGGCGCATCGCGGTGACGAGCTCATGCCTGCGACCGAGTGGCGGAATCCGGGCGAGGATGCCGGCGCGCAGCGGCGCTGGTCGTTCGTCTCGCGTCACGTAGCCGTCCGGTCTGCTCAGCCAGAGGCTGAAGGCGGCGGCGACCGCGCCGGCGTCGGTGGCTGGCGCGAGGTCGCCGAACAGGTAGGTGAAGCGTCGCGGATGGCTGGAGGCGACGACACAGGGCCGGCGACACTGGCTCATGCAGCGGATGCGTCGAAGGTCGAACGCCCCGCCGGACCACGCTCCGGCGGTGAGCTCGGCCTCGATCGCATCGGCGAATCGCGCCCCGGGACGCGGCTCGTGGTCATCGCCGCCGTCATCGCCGCGACAACGCACGCAAACCGACAGCGCCGCGCGGGGCACGACTCAGGTGCCGACTTCGACCGGCACCGGGGACGTCAATCGTCGCTCGATCAAGTGGATGCCGAGATGTCGGCTCATCGGTCCCTCCCTTCCGTCCACCCGACGGACTCGAGACATTGACGGCGCCGACAGGTCTCCTGGCTCGCGGGTCCTCGCCTCGTCACGCCTTCCCGGTTGCCCAGTGGCTTCGTGTGACGCGGGCTCGCCGCTTACAGTTGCGGGGGCAGCCACGGACTCGACCGCGAGCGGTCTCACCGTGTTCCCTGTTAGGCCCTTGCGGGCATCGGCACGGTCGACCATGCGGCGGTCCAACCATGCCGTCAAGACCGGCCCGTCGTCCGGCTTGATTTCTCGCCCGTCGGCATCATCCTCGCCGCATTCGCAGAATGACGCGGCGGGCAGGCCGCCGCTGCAGGGGAGGACACCCGACATGCGCATCGCACGCGGCGCGACGCTCGCCGCCTTGACGGCCGCCTTGCTGGGCAGCAGCCCGCTGGCGCGGGCGTGGACCGTCGAGGAAGCGGCGGCGCCCTACAAGGGCACCACGATCAAGGCCCTGTTCCTCGACCGGCCGGGCTACGCGGCGGCGATCAAGCTGATCCCGGAGTTCGAGGCCGCGACCGGGATCAAGGTGACCTGGGAGACGCTGCCCTACGAGAACAGCCGCGAGCGCCAGGTGCTCGATTTCACCGGTGGGACGCAGGAGTTCGACATCGCCCTGATCGACGTGGTGTGGATCGGCGAGTTCGCGGAGTCGGGCTGGGTCGCGCCGATGTCGCGGTTCATCGATGATCCGGCGCTGGTCGACCCGGACCTCAAGCTGGACGGCTTCTTCCCGATCCTGCTGGAGTCCTTCGGCACCTGGGACGAGCAGGTCTACGGCCTGCCCTTCGACAACTATTCGGGGCTGCTGTTCTACAACAAGTGCCAGCTCGAGGAGGCCGGCTTCACCGCGCCGCCGGCGACCTGGCAGGAACTCAAGGAGGTCTACGGGCCGAAGCTCACGGACCCGGCCCGGGACCGTTACGCCTTCGCCCTCCAGTCGCGCCGCGGCGAGACCCAGTCGGCGGACAGCTTCATGCGCGTCCTCTGGCCGTTCGGCGGCTCCTTGCTGAACGCCGAGTTCCGTTCGAACCTGCTCAGCCCGGAGAGCCAGGCCGGCCTGCAGTTCCGACAGGAGCTGATGCAGGTGATGCCGCCCGGGATCGTCGACTACGACCATAGCGAGGCGGTCAACGCCCTGGCCCAGGGCCGGGTCGCCATGATCACCGAGTGGTCGGCCTTCTACGGCACGCTCACCGATCCGGCGCAGAGCCGGATCGTCGACTGCCTCGCCGTGGCCCCGGAGCCCGAGGGGCCGGCCGGCCGCAAGCCGGCGCTCGGCGGGTTCTCGCTGGGCGTCGTCGACACCGGCGACGAGGCCCGGATGAACGCCGCCTGGCTGTTCATCCAGTGGATCACGTCGGAGGCCAAGGCGAAGGACTACATCCGCGCCGGTGGCGTATCCGGGCGCACCGCGCCCTATGACGATCCGGAGATCCAGGCCGCCTATCGCTATGTCGAGCCGATGGTGGCGAGCTGGCAGGACGGCGTGCCCGACTTCCGGCCGCGCTTCGCCGACTGGCCGGCGATCTCGGAAATCGTCGCCGAGTGGGGCACCAAGATGATGCTCGGCGAAGTGACGACCGAGCAGGGTGCCAAGGAGATCGGGGCGCGCATGGAGGCGATCCTGGAGAAGTCCGGCTATTATGACGGCAGCAAGAAGCTGCTGAAGTAGCGCGGTGCCTGCCGGGGAGCGGGGCGCCGCCCCGCTCCTTGCCCGCCGACAGCTCCCCGGATACTGTTTCCGAGAAACACGGAGAGATGCTCATGTCCGCGCTCACGGCGCACCGCCGCCGCTTGGCCGAGCGGGGGCTGAAGCGGCTCGAGGTCCGCGCTACCCCGGCCGACGCCGAGCGGCTCAAGGCGATCGCCAAGATGCTCGCCCACGACGACGCCGCGGCGCGCGCGCTGTGCGCCAGGGTCGTCGCGGAGCGGCGGTCGCACCGGACCCGGGACGTCGACTTCTGAGCTTCCCCCGCGACGCGTGGTCGCCTCCGAGACGTCCAAGCCCGAGCGACGACGCAATCCACGCGTGACGTCCTGGCTGGCCGCGCATGGTGAGGAGCGCTTCTACGTCTCGACCGTGACCATCGCGGAGCTGCACAAAGGCATCGCACTCTGCCGCCGGCGCGATGCGGAGCAGGCGCAGCGGCTCCGGGCGTCGCTGGAGGACGTGTTGGATCGGTTCGCCGAGCGGCTGCTACCCGTCGACCTGCGCATTGCCCGGCTGTGGGCTGAGGTGGCGTCGCTACCGGGCGCGCCTCCGATCGACAGCTTCGTCGCGGCGACGGCGCTGGCTCGCGGATTGCCTGTCGTGACCCGGAACGAGCGAGATTTCCGCCGGAGCGGCGGGACTGTCATCAACCGCTACGAGGCGACGACGTGAGCGCGATCGGCCCGCGTCGCGACACCGCGCCGTGACCGGCGCCCGCTCCGAGCGCTGGACCCCGGTGCTGTTCCTCGCGCCGGCGGTGGTCGCGCTGCTGGCGATCGGGCTCTATCCGCTGCTCCTGGCGCTGACCACCTCGTTCCGCACCTACCTCGTGGCCAAGCCCAACCTGCCCAAGGACTTCGTGGGCTTCGCCAACTACGCCGCGGTCCTCGGCGACCCGACCTTCTGGCAGGCGCTGGGCCGGACCTTCCTGTTCCTGCTCGTGGTGCTGCCGATCGAGCTCGCGGTCGGGCTCGCCATCGCGCTCCTGTTGCACCAGCCGGGCCTGAGCCTGCTGCGTGCGCTCCTGCGCCTGTCGCTGGTCATCCCGCTCGCCACCACCTTCGCCGTGGTCGGCCTGATCGGACGGCTGATGTTCAACGACCAGTTCGGCGTGGTCAACCATCTCCTGGGGATAGTCGGCATCGCCCCGGTGCAGTGGCTGGGCCAGCCGACCACCGCCTTCCTCGCCGTGGCGCTGATGGACATCTGGCAGTGGACGCCGTTCGTGGCCCTGGTGCTGCTGGCCGGGCTCACCATGGTCCCGGCCGAGATCGAGGAGGCGGCCAAGCTCGACGCCGGTGGCGCCTGGGCGATCCTGCGCCACATCCAGCTCCCCTTCCTGCTCCCCGGCATCACCGCGGTGCTGATCCTCCGCACCGCCGACATCCTCAAGCTGTTCGACCTGATCTTCGTGATGACGCGGGGCGGTCCGGGCTCGGCCACGGAGCTGATCGCCGTCTACATCCAGCGGATCGGCTTTCGCGTCTTCGACCAGGGCATCGCCTCGGCGCAGGCGATCTTGCTGCTGATCGTCACCATCGTGCTCTCGCGGCTCTACATTCGCCTCGTCTACCGGGAAGTGGCGTGAGCCGGGGCGCGCGGCTGCTGCGGGCGGCGGCGATTCTCGCCCTCACGCTGTTCTGCCTGTTCCCGTTCTACTGGATGGTGGCGACCTCGCTGAAGACGACGGCCGAGGCGCTGGCCAGCCCGCCGACCCTGTGGCCGCACGCCCCGACCCTGGAGCACTACCGGGTCGCGCTGATCGACAAGGGGGTCGGGCCGTCGCTCGTCAACTCGCTGATCGTGGCGGTCGGCACGACGGGCCTCGCGCTGGCACTCGGCCTGCCCGCAGCCTACGCCATCGCCCGCTACGAGTTCCGCCTCAAGCGCGACCTGTGGTTCTGGTTCATCAGCCATCGGATGCTGTCGCCGATCTGCGTCGCGCTGCCGTTCTTCCTGATCGCCCGCTCGCTCGGCCTGATCGACACGCACCTCGTCCTGATCCTGCTCTATCTCACCTTCAACCTGCCGGTGGTGATCTGGATCTGCGCCGATCAGTTCCGCTCCGTTCCAGTCGAGCTCGACGAGGCGGCGGTGATCGACGGGCTCGGCCGGTTCGGGATCTTCTGGCGCATCGCCATCCCGCTGGCCGCGCCCGGGATCGTCGTCTCGGCCATCTTCAGCTTCATCTTCTCCTGGAACGAACTGCTCTTCGCGCTCATCCTGACGCGCGCCGGCACGCGCACCGCGCCGGTCGCCGCCACCACCTTCATGAGCGGCTACGAGCTGCCCTGGGGCGAGATCATGGCCACCGGCACGCTGATCGTCCTGCCGGTCACCGTGTTCGCCCTGCTCGTCTCGCGCCACCTCGTCCGCGGCCTGACCATGGGCGCGGTGAAGTAGGATCGCCCTCGAGCCACGCTTCAGGCGGCGCGGGCGGTGGTGACGACCACCTTGCCGGTGCTCTTGCGGGCGAGCAGCAGCCCGATCGCGTCGGCGGTGCGCTCCAGCGGCAGGACGTCGCTGACATGCGGGCGCAGCCGGCCTTCGCGGTGCCAGGCGAACAGCCGCGCGAACCCCTCGCGGAGCCGCGCCGGGTCGCGCTTGCGGTAGCTGCCCCAGTAGAAGCCCAGCGCCGCGGCGTTCTTCACCAGCAGGATGTTGGCCGGGATCTGCGGCACCGTACCCGAGGCGAAGCCGACCAGCACGATCCGACCCGACCAGGCGATGGTCCGCAGGCTCGCCTCGAACATCGCACCGCCGACCGGGTCGAACACGACGTCGAAGCCGTCGCGGCCGACGATGCCGCGCAGGGCGTCGAGGAGGTCCGGCCGCTCGCTGTCGAGCGCCTCGTCGGCGCCGTGAGCACGGGCGACGGCGAGGCGCTCGACGCCGCGGGCGGTGGCGACGACGCGCGCCCCCATCGCCTTGCCCACCTCGACCGCCGTGAGGCCGACGCCGCCGGCGGCTCCATGGACGAGCAAGGTCTCGCCGGGTCGCAGCGCCGCGCGCCAGTCGAGGGCACCAACTGCCGTGCCGTAGGCGATGGCGAACCCGGCCGCGGTCACGTCGTCGAGATCGTCCGGCAGCGGCACCACGTCCGCCGCGCGGGCGACCGCCCGTTCGGCGAAGCCGCCATGGTCGAGCATCGCCAGCACCCGTTGCCCCGGGGCGAGATCGGCGACACCTTCACCGCGCGCGACGATGCGCCCGGCCACCTCCAGGCCTGGGACGAAGGGCAGCGGCGGACGCTCCTGATAGCGCCCGGTGACCATCAGGCTGTCGGCGAAATTGACCCCGGTAGCGGCCACCGCGAGGAGCACCTCGCCGGGCCCGGGCGCGGGCTCGTCGATCTCTTCCAAGGTGAGCCGCTCGTGACCCACGGTCTCGTGGCAGACGATCGCGCGCATCGGTTGACCTGCTTGGCCGCTCCCGTGCCGATCGCTAGCATCGGGTACGCGCTCAAGCTATGCTGCCGAGCGTAGTTCTTGCCCCAACCAACCATCAGCCGATGCGGAAACCAATGCGTCTGCTCACCGCTCTCGCAACCGCCGGCCTCATGATCGCCGGCTCCGCCGTCGCCGCCACGCCACGCGTCGTCGGCACCTTCCAGGACTGGAACGTCTACACGGTCGAAGATGCCAACGGCCGGCTCTGCTACGCGGCCAGCGTGCCGAAGAAGGAGGACGGCAACTGGACCCGGCGCGGAGCGCGGGCGCTGATCGTCGCCAAGCTGCCCGGCGCACCGCCCAACGAGCAGGTCAGCGTCCAGCCGGGCTACACGTTCAAGAAGGACACGAACGCCCAGGTGACCGTGGACGGCCAGCGCTACTCGTTCTTCACCCGCGGCGAGCATGGCTGGGCCAACTCGCCGGCCGAGGACGCGACGCTCATCGAGGCGATGAAGCGCGGCACCGAGTTGACCGTGCGTGGCACCTCGAGCCGTGACACATGGTCGCTCGATACCTATTCGCTGCTGGGATTCACAGCGGCCTACAATGCCATGCGGAATGCCTGCGCCACCGGCTGAGCCCGTTCCCGACAGCGTCGCGGCACCGAGCCTGATCGGTCTCGACGAGCCGGCGCTGCGTGCGGCGGTGATCGCCGCCGGGGCCTCCGAGGCCGAGGCTGGGCTGCGAGCGCGCCAACTCCTGCACTGGCTCTATGTCCGCGGCGCCGGCGATTTCGCGGCCATGACGACCTTGCCGGCGGGCCTGCGCGCCGGTCTCGCCGCGCGCTTCAGCGTCGCCCGGCCGGAGATCGTGGCCGAGCAGCGGGCGGCCGACGGGACCTGGAAGTGGCTGCTGCGCTTCGCCGACGGCCAGGAGGTCGAGAGCGTCTTCATCCCGGAGGAGGATCGTGGGGCGCTGTGCGTCTCGACCCAGGTCGGCTGCACGCTGACCTGCAGCTTCTGCCATACCGGCACGATGCCGCTCGTGCGGAACCTCGGCGCGGGCGAGATCCTGGCGCAGATGCTGGTCGCCCGCGATCGGCTCGACGAGTGGCCCGGCGGGCGTGGCCGGCACCTGTTCACCAACGTCGTCGTCATGGGCATGGGCGAGCCCCTGTTCAACTACGACAATACCGTCGCCGCACTGCGCCTCGCCATGCGCGAGGACGGGCTGAACCTGTCGCGCCGGCGGATCACCCTCTCGACCTCCGGCGTGGTCCCGCGCATCGACGATCTCGGCCGCGACCTGCCGGTGGGCTTGGCCGTCTCGCTGCACGCCGTGCGTGACGAGCTGCGTGACGAGCTGGTGCCGATCAATCGCAAATGGCCGATCGCGACGCTGCTCGACGCCTGCCGCCGCTACCCGGTGCGCCGCCGGATCACCTTCGAATATGTGATGCTCAGGGGCGTGAACGACGGCGATGCCGATGCGCGCGAACTGGTCCGCCTGCTGCGTGGCCTCCCCGCAAAGGTCAATCTGATCCCGTTCAATCCCTGGCCCGGCGCGCCCTATGCCTGCGCCACGCCGGCGCGGATCCGCGCCTTCGCCGCGATCGTCGAAGCCGCCGGCTATGCCTCGCCGGTGCGCACGCCGCGCGGCCGCGACATCCTCGCCGCCTGCGGGCAGCTCAAGACCGCCAGCGAGCGGCGGCAGCGCCACACGCGGGCGGGCGCGAGCCGACCGGCGTCCGCGGCGGCCTGAGGGCGCGCGATGGCCCGCCTCCGCCGGATCCTCGTGGGCCTGCTGGCCCTGATCGGCCTCGGCACGGTGCTCGCCGTGGTCACCCTGGCCGTGGGCGGCTGGTGGCTCGTGCAGCGCTTCGAGCGGACCTTCTTCAAGCTGCCGGCCGAGATCGTGCTGATCGCCGACCTGCGCGGGAGCCTCGAGGATGCCGCGGAGGGTGGCTTCGCCGGCCTCGCGCTGGGTGCGGCGCCGCAGCTCAGCGAGGTCGTGCTGGCGCTCGATCGGGCGGCGCGCGATCCGCGCGTGAAGGGTCTGGTCGCGCGGGTCGACGACACCGGTCACGGCTTCGCCACCGCGCAGGAGCTGCGCGACGCGGTGGCGCGGTTCCGTCGCTCCGGCCGGCCGGCGGTCGCCTTCGCCGACAGCTTCGGCGAGCTCGGCGCCGGGAACGAAGGCTACTATCTCGCGACCGCCTTCGACGAGGTCGTGCTGCAGCCGGTCGGGCTGCTGGGCCTGACCGGCCTGATGGCGGAGGTGCCGTTCGCCCGCGCGCTGTTGGACCGGGTCGGTATCGAGCCGGCCTTCGAGCGGCGCGAGGCCTCCAAGACCGCGCTCGACAGCCTCACCGAGACGGGGCTCACCGCGGCGAACCGGGCGATGCTGACGCGGCTGCTCGACGAGCTGTCGCGCCAGCTCGTGCAAGGCATCGCCGACGGGCGCGGCCTCGACGAGGCGGCGGTGCGCGGCCTGCTCGACGGTGGGCCCTACACGGCCGAGGAGGCGGTCGAGCGGCAGCTCGTCGATCGCCTCGGCTACTGGGACGAGGTCCTCAACGCCGCCGGTCCCGAGGACAGTCGGGTCGACCTCGCCGACTACATCGCCGTCGGCGAGGATCCACCCAAGGGCGCTGCCGGCGTGGCGCTGGTGCGTGGGGTCGGCGCCATCGCCCGTGGCGGGCGCGGTGGCCTCGGCGGCGGGAGCGGCATCGCCGCCGACGACCTCGCCGACGACCTCGCCGCCGCGATCGACGATCCCGAGGTCGCGGCGATCCTCTTCCGCATCGATTCGCCGGGCGGCTCGCCGGTCGCGTCGGAGACCATCGCGCGCCAGATCCGCCGCGCGAAGGCCGCCGGCAAGCCGGTGATCGTGGCGATGGGCAACGCCGCGGCCTCGGGCGGCTACTGGATCGCCATGGACGCCACCAGCATCGTCGCCCAGCCGGCGACGCTCACCGGCTCGATCGGCGTGATCGCCGGCAAGCCCGTCCTCGAGCGTCTCTGGGAGCAGCTCGACGTCCGCTGGGCGCAGCTCCCCGCGGCCGCCAACGCCGACATGTGGTCGATCAACGCGCCCTACACCGCGCAGGGTCGTGCGCGCCTCAACGATCTCGTCGACGCGCTTTATGCGAGCTTCAAGACCGGCGTCGCCGCCGGCCGATCGCTGCCCGTCGAGCGTGTCGACGAGGTCGCGCAGGGAAAGGTCTGGACCGGGGGCGAGGCCCGCGAGCTCGGTCTGGTCGACACGCTGGGCGGCCTCGCCGAGGCGCAGGACGCGGTGCGCGCGGCCCTCGGGCTCGACCCTGGTGCGCCGCTCGCCGTGCGCCCTTATCCGCCACCACGCACGCCTTTCGCGCGTGCGCTCGAGCTGCTCCGGGTCGAGCTCGGGCCGCTCGAGAGTGTGAGCGCGTTTGTCGCGAGTGTGCTGGCTCGCGACCTCGCCCGGATGCCGGCGCTGCGCATCCGCTGAGCCGGACCGGTTACTTGCCGGCGATATCGCTCGGCAGCATCGCCAGCTTGAGGTCGAGCGAGTAGCCCTCGGCGCGGACGGTGCGCAGCAGGTCCGCGTCGTCCGGGCCGCTGTTGAGCGCCCGGCGCAGCCGGCGGATCGTCGCATCGACCGTGCGCAGCTCGATGTCCAATTCGCTGCCCCAGACCCGGTCGAGGAGCTGCGCGCGGCTGAAGACGCGGCCCGGGTTCTCGAGAAAGTGGCGGAGCAGCCGGAACTCGGTCGGCGACAGGTGGATCTCGCGGCCGTTGCGGAACACGCGATGGGCGGCGAGATCCATCGACAGGTCGTGGAAGGTCAGGAGCTGCGCGGCGAAGGCCGGTCGGACCCGGCGCAGGACGGCGCGCACCCGGGCGACCAGCTCAGCGGGCGAGAACGGCTTGGTGATGAAATCGTCGGCCCCGGTCTCGAGGCCACGCAGGCGATCCGGCTCCTCGCCGCGCGCGGTGAGGATGATGATCGGCACGTGTTGCGTCTCGGGCCGCCGGCGCAACCGGCGGCACAGCTCGATGCCGGACAGTTGCGGCAGCATCCAGTCGAGCAGAATCAGGTCCGGCAGGCGTTCGTCGACGAGAGTCAAGGCCTCCTCGCCGTCATAGGCCTGCGCGATATCGAATCCGGCGGCGGTAAGGTTGTAGGCGAGCAGCTTCTGGATCGCGACCTCGTCCTCGACGATCAGAACCAGCGGCTTCACCGTTCCTAGTCCTCCGCCTTGCCAGTCGCCCGCTGCCGGTTGATCTGCTCACCGTGAATCATGTAGTGGATCTTCTCGGCGATGTTGGTCGAGTGGTCGCCGATCCGCTCCAGGTTCTTGGCGCAGAACATCAAGTCGATGCAGACCTGGGTGCGCCGCGGATCCTCGATCATGTAGGTGACCAGCTCGCGGAACAGGCTGTTGTAGAACGCGTCGACCTCCACGTCGCGATCCCAGACCTGCATCGCCTTCTCGGCGTCACGGGCGACGTAGGCATCCAGCACGTCCTTGAGCATCTGCTGGCAGATCTGGGCCATCGCCGGGATGGTGACGAACGGTTTGAGCTGCGGCTGCTCGGCCAAACGGATCGCCCGCTTGGCGATGCCCGCGGCGTAGTCGCTGGCCCGCTCCAGATCGTTCGAGACCTTGAGACCCATCGCGATCATGCGCAGGTCGATCGCGACCGGCTGCCGGGTGGCGAGCAGGCGGATGACCTTCTTGTCGACCTGCTCCTCGAGCTCATCGACGGTCCTGTCCCGGTCGATGACCTGCTGTGCCAGATCCACGTTCCGCTCGACCAGCGCCTCGACGGCGTCGGCGAGCTGTTTCTCGGCCACGCCGCCCATCTGGACGATCAGGCCGGTCAGCTCCTCAAGCTCCTCGTCGTAGGATTGAACCGTGTGTTTGCCGGCCACGACCGCTGTCTCGCTCATCGCCCTGCTCCTCAACCGTACCGACCGGTGATGTAGTCCTGCGTCATCTTCTCCTTGGGATTGGTGAAGATCTCCTCCGTCGGGCTGAACTCGATCAGTCGTCCGAGGTGGAAGAAACCGGTCATCTGCGAGATCCGAGCGGCCTGCTGCATGTTGTGGGTCACGATCACGATCGTGTACTTCGATTTCAGCTCGTCGACGAGTTCCTCGATGTGCGAGGTCGCAATCGGATCCAACGCGGAGGTCGGCTCATCCAGCAGCAGGACCTCGGGGTCGGGGGCGAGCGTGCGGGCGATGCACAGGCGCTGCTGCTGGCCGCCCGACAGATCGTAGGCAGAGTTGTGCAGGCGGTCCTTGACCTCGTCCCAAAGCGCCGCCTGGCGCAACGACAGCTCGACCCGCTCGTCGACGACGGACTTGCGATTGATGCCGCGAATGCGCAAGCCGGCCGCGACGTTCTCATAGATCGACTTCGGAAACGGATTGGGCTTCTGGAACACCATCCCGATGCGCATGCGCGGAATCATCGGGTCGGTAGCGGAGTCGACGATGTTGATATCGTCCGGATGGAGGATGATCGCGCCTTCGTAGCGGTTGCCGGGGTACAGGTCGTGCATGCGGTTGAAGCTGCGCAGGAACGTGCTCTTGCCGCAGCCGGACGGCCCGATCAGCGCAGTGACTTGCCGCTCGGGGATCGTCATGTTGACGTCTTTGAGGGCCTGGTGGGAGCCGTACCAGAAGTTCAAGTCCTGAACGTCGCACTTCGCCGGCGCTCCGGTCTTGGCGGAGGTGGTTGGGCGCGGTGGCGCGGTTGCGACCGCCGCCGAGCCGCCGTTCACCCTCAGATCTGCCATGGCGCCCTCTCTCATTTCATGGTTCGGCGGATCCGGTACCGGATCCAGATCGCGAGCCCATTCATGAGCAGGGTCATCGCCATCAGGACCACGCCCGTAGCTGCCGCATTGATGTGGAACGCTGCCTGCGGTCGCGATACCCAATTGAACATCTGGATCGGCATCACGGTGAACGGCGACCACAACCACTCGAAACTGATGAACGGGAAGGTCGTCTGGATCGGCGAGGGCGGCAGGAAGGCGATGAAGGTCAGCGCGCCGATCGTGATGATCGGGGCCGTTTCGCCGATCGCCCGGGCCAGCCCGACGATGGCGCCTGTGAGGATCCCCGGCCGCGCGGCCGGCAGGATGTAGAATTGCATCGTCTGCCACTTGTCCGCACCGAGCGCGTACGAGCCCTCGCGAACCGCCTGCGGGATCGAGCGGACCGCCTCGCGCGTGGCGACGATGATCACCGGCAGGATCAGCAAGGCGAGAACCATGCCGCCGACCACGATGGTTTGTCCGAGCCCCAGCGCATAGACGAACAGACCGAGAGCCAGCAGCCCGTAGATGATCGACGGGACACCGGCGAGGTTGGTCACGTTCACCTCGATGACGTCGGTGACGGCGTTCTTCGGTGCGTACTCCTCGAGGTACAGACCCGCCGCCACACCGAGCGGGATCGCCAGCGCGGCGGTGACGATCATGACCAGCGTCGTGCCGACGATCGACGACAGGATACCCGCCTCCGCCGCGCGCCGGGACGGGAACGAGGAAAGGAACTGCATGTCGATCCGCGACAGGCCGTCGATTGCCAGGTCGGTGAGCAAGGTGATCAGCGTGCCCAGGGCGATCACGAGGACCACGACCCCACCGATCCCGAACGCCCAATCGATCTGCTGGTTGCGCCGGATGAGACTTGTGTAGTCGATCATCTCCAGCGAGCGGCTGGCCATGACGAAGACCTCCTAATAGACCTCGCGGAACCGGCGCCGCAGGACGAAGCCAAGGATGTTGAAGCAGAGCGTGATCAGGAAGAGCACCAGGCCCACGGCGAAGATCGACGCGTAAGCGATCGAGCCGTGCGGCAGGTCACCCAGGCTGATCTGCACGATGTAGGCTGTGATCGTGGCCGCACCTTCGAGCGGATTGAAGGTGAAGTTCGGGTTCTGGCCGGCAGCGATGGCGACCACCATCGTCTCGCCGACGGCCCGGGACATGCCCAGGATGTAGGCTGCCGAAATGCCCGACAGCGCGCCCGGCACCACGACCTTCACTGCCGTTTGGAAGCGCGTGAAGCCCAGAGCATAAGCGCCCTCGCGCAAATGGTTCGGGAAGGCCCGCATCGCGTCCTCACTCACCGACACGACATAGGGCAGGATCATCACGCCCATGATGAGCCCCGGCGAGAGCATGTTGAAGCCGGCGAGGCCCGGGATGAACTTTTGCAGGATCGGCGTGAGGAAGAGCAGGGCGAAATAGCCGTAGACGACGGTCGGCACACCCTCCAGCAATTCCAGGAACGGCTTCACCACCTCACGCACCTGGGTCGGCGCATACTCGCTGAGGTAAATCGCGAGGACGGTGCCCAACGGGATGGCCACCAACAGAGCCACAGCCGCGACGGTGAGCGTGCCCGACAGAAGCGGCCAAATTCCGTACCGCGCATTCTCGAACACCGGCGTCCACTGCGTATCCGTCAAGAACTCCACAATCGGGACGTGGCGGAAAAAAATGAACGATTCGCTGATCAAGATCCAGATGATCGCCGCAGTGACGAAGACGGACAGCGCGGCGGCGCCGAACAAAATCGAACCCATGACCAACGCACGGATCCGGCGGCGCTGCAGAAACGCTTCGCTGGGACGCAACAGCTCACCGGTGATGACGGTGATTCGTTCCGCTGTCGCAACCATCTAGCTGGCATCCCGCGTCGTAAGGACCTGTTTTCGGAGACGGAACGGGACCGGCGCGTGGCGCCGGTCCCGTCGATGACAAGCTGTCAGCCTTCGCTGGCGAGCAACTCCTCGATCGTCACACCGACCTTCGAGCCACCGCCAAAGAACGTGCCGGTCTTGCGATCGGCGAACTTCTTCTGGCCGAGCTCGAAGGCCTTCTCCGGCAACGGCACGTAGCCGACCTCGGCGACCAGCTCCGTTCCGTGCTTCGGGTCCATGACGAACTCGACGAACTTCCGGACGTGCTCGTGCGCGTCCGCGTGCGCCTTGTTGACATAGAAGAACAGCGGCCGCGACAGCGGCTGGTAGGTCGCATCGCGGGCCGTCTCGAGCGTCGGCTCGATGCAGGATCCATCCGCCTGCCGAATGGCGACGGGCTTCACCTTGTCCCGATTCTCCTCGAGGTAAGCCAATCCGAGGAAGCCCAGGGCGTTGATATCCCCGGCCACACCCTGGATCGTGACGTTGTCGTCCTCGGTCGCGGTGAAGTCGCCGCGGCTGGAATGCTCTTTGCCGACGATGGCAAGTGTGAAATAGTCGTACGTCCCCGAATCCACGCCGGCGCCGAACAGGTTGAGCGGCGCGTCGGGATACTCCTCACGCACCTGCTTCCAGTTCTTGATCTTGTCCTGTGCGTCGGGCTCCCACATCATCTTCAGATCGGCCACGTCCATGCATTCGGCCCAGTCGTTCTTCGGATGGACGATGACCGAAAGACCGTCGATGGCGACCGGCAGCTCGATGTACTCGACCCCGTTCTCCTTGCAGAGCTCCATCTCCTCGGTGCGGATCGGCCGCGACGCGCCGGAGATGTTGGTCTCACCACGACAGAACTTCTTGAACCCGCCACCGGTGCCGGACAAGCCGACGACGGTACGGATGCCCGTGGACTTCTGGAACTCCTCGGCCATCGCCTCGGAGATCGGGAAGACGGTGCTCGAGCCGTCGATCAGAACGGTGGCCTCCTGGGCGTCGGCGACGCCCGCCGTCGCGACGAAAGCCACGGCGGCGGCCGTAGCGAGCCAGCAATGACGGTGCATTCAGGTATCCCCTCTCTCTGACGTTCTGCGCCCGATCGTAGGCCTGCTGGCCGACGCGGCGCCTCCGGGCCTCATCTACGTTCCGCCCTTGGGGCTTTTGCGAGGATGAAGTGACAGCCTCGTGACAAACAGCTCCTTCGCGTCGGCACGGCTCCACGATTCTCCCTGGCCGCGAGCGCAACGGCCGCCGTGGCACGGCCGCTCTCTGACGCGGGTCGCCAGCCCACCGGCGCCGCGGGCACGCCCGGCCTCACATCGTCATCGGTGTCAGGCGCGCCGCCTCGCGCGCCACCACCTCGCGCATCTCGGCCGATAGCGGAACGAGGCCCAGGGCGGTCAGGTAGCCGTCGTCGCCGACCGCGGCCTCGGAGGTGTACTCGGCGAGGAACTCGCGCATCCCCTGGATGATCTCGACGTGCGCGATCTTCGCGTAGAGGTACATCGTCCGGGCGAGAGGGTAGCGGCTACTGCGAATGGTCGCCGCGGTCGGCTCGACGCCGTCGAGGGGCACACCCTTCAGCGTGTGGGCGTTCTGCATGCTGAAACCGAAGCCGAACACGCCGAACGAGCCCGGGCTCGCCTGCAGCGTCTGCACGATCAGCGCGTCGTTCTCGCCAACCTCGACGAACATGCCGTCCTGGCGCAGGCTCCGGCAGACTTCCGTCCGTCGCGGCTCGGCGAGCTGCCGGACCTCGACATGCTCGCGGCAGCCGACGTCGAGCGCGAGCTCCTCGAAGCTGTCGCGAGTGCCCGAGGTCGGCGGCGGCCCCAGCACCTGGATCGGGATCGCCGGCAGCGACGGGTCGATCGCGCTCCACGTCCCGAACGGATTCGCGACAAGCTCGCCGTCGACCGGCACGGTGCGGGCAAGGGCCAGCCAGAGCTGGGTCAACGTCAGCCTCATGTCAGGGCCGTTCACGCCGTGCGCAACGACGATGCCGTCGAAGCCAATGGGGATCTCGACGATCTCGCCGACACCGTTGCGGCTGCACGCCTCGAACTCGGACCGCGTCATGCGCCGCGACGCGGCTGTGAGGTCCGGATACCGAGGCCCCACTCCCGCACAGAACAGCCGCATCCCGCCACCGGTCCCCGTACTCTCGACGACCGGCGGCTTCACGGCGCCCCGTGCGACGAGCTTCTCCGCCACAGCGATCGTGAATGGAAACACCGTCGACGACCCCACCACATGAAGCCGCTCGCGGGCTGCGGCCGGTTCGGCCAGGGCAGAGACCAGAGCCGCGGCGAGCATCATGGCGGCGAGGACGACCTTGATGGACATGAGCGCCGACTCCGAGGGTGATGCATGCGGGCGCGGACGCCCGATCGATGATCTCGTTATGGCCGCCTCGTGACGAGCGCGTGGCGGTATGCCCGCTCAGCCGGCGCAGGGAAGATAAACCGTGAAGCGGCTACCCTTGCCGAGCTGGCTCGTGATCTCGAGATGGCCGCCGTGGCGGCGGACGATGTGCTTGACGATCGCGAGGCCGAGCCCGGTGCCGCCCTGACCGCGCGAGCGCGCCTTGTCCACCCGGTAGAAGCGCTCGGTCAGACGGGGGATGTGCTCGGCGGCGATCCCGTCGCCGCGGTCGACGACGGCGACGACCACGCAGGGCCGGCCGCTCACCCCGCCGGCGTCGGCCGGTGCCGCCGCGCGCGCCTCGGCTTCGATCCGCACCGGCTTGCCACCGCCATACTTGATCGCGTTGTCGATGAGGTTGACGAACAGCTGGTGGAGCTGATCGGTATCGGCGAGGACCGGCGGCAACGGCTCGCCGTCGACGTATTCGAGACGGACGCGGCGCTTCGCCGCCAGCGGGCGCATCCGGTCGACGACGCTGGCCAGTACCCGGTCGACGTCGCAACGCTCGGTCGGCGGCTGGTGCGCCGCCAGCTCGATCCGCGACAGCGACAGCAGATCGTCGACGAGGCGCGTCATCCGCGCCGTCTCCTGCGCCATCGTGTCGAGAAACGCCTCGCGCGCGGCGGCGTCGTCGCGGGCCGGCCCCTGCAGCGTCTCGATCAGCCCGTGGATCGCCGCCAGCGGGGTGCGGATCTCATGGCTCGCATTGGCGACGAAGTCGGAGCGCATCCGCTCGATCAGCACCTGCTCACTCTGCTCGCGGAAGGTCATCAGCACGCCCGTGGCGCCGTCCTCGAGCGGCACGGGCCCGACATGCGCCGCGAACTGCTTCAGGCGGTCCGCGGCCGGGCTGAAGGTGACCGTGCTGTTGCTGCCCGTCTCGATGGCGGCGGTCACGGCGGCGGTGACGGTCGGATCGCGCACCGCGCGGCCCAGCGGCAGACCTACGAGGCTGCCGCCGAAGCTCCGCTCCGCAGCCGGGTTGGCGAGGCGGATCACGCGCTCGCGGCCGATCAACAGGACGGGGTCCGGCAACCGGCCCAGGACCGCCTCGATGAGCCGGCGTTGCCCGGCCAGCTCGGCGCGCTGCCGGCGCACCGCTCGCCCGACCTCGACCAGCGGCTGGACCACCGCGTCGAGCGGCGGGCCGATCTCCGGCGGCGGGTCGCCGGCCGCGCTCCCGACACCATCCAACCAGCGCGCGAGGCGAGCCAGGTCCCGTGCACGCCAAGCCGCCAAGCCGAGGGCGAGCCCGGCCGTGGCCAGGACGGCGAGCAGCGCCGGCAGGATCGCTAGCTGGCCGACGAGCCACAGCGCGGCCACGGCGAGCAGCGCCGGCGTTGCGAGATAGCCCGCCTCGCGCCAGGACGGACGGAGCACCACACCGGCCGCCATGCGCTCGGCCAAGCGGTCCGCCCTAGCTCGCCAGCTCCGGACGGTCGCGGAACAGCTCGAGCGCCTCGGGGTTGGCGAGCGCGTCGGTGTTCTTCACCGGCCGACCGTGGATCACGTCGCGGACCGCGAGCTCGGTGATCTTGCCCGAGCGGGTCCGCGGGATGTCGGCCACCGCGACGATCCGCGCCGGGACGTGCCGCGGCGTGCAGTTGTCACGGATCCGCTTGCGGATCCGGTCGCGCAACGCGTCGTCGAGCACCGCCCCCTCGACGAGCCGCACGAACAGCACGACGCGCACGTCGCCCTGCCAGTCCTGACCGACGCAGACCGCCTCCAGCACCTCCGGGATCTGCTCGACCTGGCGGTAGATCTCGGCGGTGCCGATGCGTACGCCGCCTGGGTTGAGGACGGTGTCCGAGCGGCCCTGGATGACGATCCCGCCAGCAGGCGTCAGCTCGGCCCAGTCTCCATGGCACCAGACGCCCGGGAAGCGGGCGAAATAGCTGGCGCGGTAGCGGCTTCCATCGGGATCGTTCCAGAAGCCCACGGGCATCGAGGGGAACGGCTTGGTGCAGACCAGCTCGCCGCGCTCGCCGACCACCGGGCGGCCCTGGTCGTCCCAGATCTCCACCGCCATACCGAGACCGCGCATCTGGATCTCGCCGCGCCGCACCGGCCCGGCCGGATTGCCGAGGACGAAGCACGACACGATGTCGGTGCCGCCGGAGATCGAGCTGAGCTGCACGTCCTGCTTGATGTCCTGATAGACATAGTCGAAGCTCTCCGGCAGCAGTGGCGAGCCGGTCGAGAGGATCGCGCGCACGCTCGAAAGATCGTGGGTGGCGATCGGCCGGACACCCGCCTTCTTCTGCGCGTCGATCCACTTGGCGCTGGTCCCGAACACGTCGATGCGCTCCTCCTGGGCGATGCGCCAGAGCACGTCCGGCAGCGGATGAAACGGCGAGCCGTCGAACAGGATCAGCGTCGCACCGGTGGCGAGGCCGCTCGCCAGCCAGTTCCACATCATCCAGCCGCAGGTCGTGAAGTAGAACAGCCGTTCGCCTGGGCGCAGATCGGTGTGCAGCCGATGCTCCTTGAGATGCTGCAGCAGCGTTCCGCCCTGGCCGTGGATGATCGCCTTGGGCGCGCCCGTGGTCCCGGACGAGTACAGCACGTAGAGCGGATGGTCGAAGGGCAGCCGGGCAAAGGCCAGCGGCCGCGCGGCACGGCCGAGATAATCGGCGTAGCCGACCGTGCCGGCGAGGCCGTCGGAGCCGAGGAACGGCACGAGCACGGTGCGGCACAGCTCGGGCAGGGCATCTCGCAGCTCCGCGACCTTGGCGCGGATGTCGAGCGCCTTGCCGGCGTAGCGGTAGCCGTCGGCGGCGAGCAGCACCTTGGGCCGAATCTGGCCGAACCGGTCGAGAACCCCGGGCACGCCGAAGTCCGGCGAGCAGGAGGACCAGGTGGCGCCGAGCGCGCTCGTCGCCAGCATGCCGATCACGGCTTCGGGGATGTTCGGCAGATAGCCGGCGACGCGATCGCCGACGCCGACGCCGTCGGCGGAGAGCGCGGCGGCGAGCGCCGCCACCTCGCGACGCAGGTCGGCCCAGGACAGCACCCGGCGCGACAGGTCCTCGCCGCGAAACACGATCGCCGGGGCGTCGCCGTCGTGGCGCAGGAGATTCTCGGCGAAGTTCAGCCGTGCCCCGGGGAACCAGCGGGCCCCGGGCATGGCGTCGGGCCGCTCGAGCACGGTCGCGCCGCGCTCGCCGATCACCTCTCCCAACGCCCACATCTGGCTCCAGAAGCGGGCCGGATCGGCGACGCTGTCCGCCCACAGCCGCGCCACCGCGTCCGGTCCTTCATGACCATGGCGCCGGGCCAACGCCATGATCTGCGTCGCAGCCGCCCGCGCGGCGTCGGGCTGCCAGAGAATCTCGCTCATGGTCTTCGCCACCCTTCGGCGCGTTCACTGCGTCGATCATACGCCCCGGGTCTCGGCACGGCCAAGCCGAGGCGCTATCACGCGCCACCGCGGCCGCTGGGGCCGCCGGGCGATCCGGGAGGCCGTCGATGCGGCGCCGCACCCTGTTGGCGCTCCTGCCGCTGACCGTGGCGGGCGCGTGCGCCTCGATGCGCCCTGGCCGGGAGCCGATCGAGGCCTCCCTGGTCGGGCTGCAGCCCGTCGAGGTCGGGCTGCTCGAGCAGGTCTTCGAGGCACGGCTGCGGCTGGTCAATCCCAACCCGAGCGAACTCGCGGTCGATGGTCTGCGCGTACGGCTGTTCCTGGACGGTGCGGCGCTCGGGCGCGGCGTCAGCGGCGAGCCGTTCGTGCTGCCGGGCCTGGGCGAGGTGGTCGTGCCGGTCCGAATGGGCCTGCAGACGGCGGACCTGGTCGGGCGCCTCGCCGCTCTCGGGCGCAGCGAGGGCCGCTTCGCCTATCGCCTCGAAGGTGATCTGCTCGTCGGTGGCGCGCTCGGCAGCGTGCCGTTCCGGCGCGACGGCGAGATCGATCTGCGCGCAGCAGCGGCGAGCTGACCCGGCGCCGCGATTGACAGCGCTCGGGGCACGCCGTTAGCTCGCGCGCCTTCGCCGAGGACGGGCCGCGATGCCACCCCGTAGCGACGAGATCGACCGCTACACCGACAAATACTTCGTACGGACCCGGGCGATCGTCGAGCGCTTCGGCGATTGCCGGGTCACCTACGCGATCTTCATGCGCCGGCCGGTGCTGTGCTCACCGCGGCTCGCCCTCGACTGGCTGCACCGTGTAGCGGAGGCGCGTGGCGCCGGGGTCGAGATCGAGCAGCGCTTCGAGGAGGGCGGCTGGGTCGGGGCCGGCGAGCCGATGCTCTACATCACCGGACCGTTCCGTCACCTGGTCGACCTCGAGACGGTCTTCCTGCAGCGCCTCGGGCCGGCCTGCGTCGCCGCATTCAACGCCTACACCATGTGCATCGACCTGCCCTATGTCGGCTTCCTCGCCATGGACGCGCGGCACTGCGCCGGCGCGGAGATGGCCGAGATGATGGCCTATGCGGCGAGCGTCGGCTCCGAGCGCGCGCGGCGCGAGATCGGGGCGCGCGGCTTCATCGGCAATGCCACCGACGAGACGGCGCACTATTTCGGCCAGTCGCGGGGCCTCGGTACGATGCCACACGCGCTGATCGGCTATGCCGGCAGCACGGTCCGTGCGGCCGAGATGTTCCACGACACCTTCCCCGACGAGCCGCTCAACGTCCTGGTCGACTATTTCGGCCGCGAGGTGAGCGATGCGCTGGCCGTCTGCGCGCGGTTCCCGGAGCTCGCTGCCCAGGGGCGGCTCGGCATCCGGCTGGACACGCATGGCGGCCGGTTCGTCGAGGGCCTCGACGTCGCCCAGTCCTATGCGGTGCTCGAACGGCATGCGCCGCATGCGATCCGGACCTACCGCACGCCGGAGGAGTTGGGCTGGCTGACCGGCACCGGGGTCACCGCCGCGGCGATCTTCTGGCTCCGCGAGCGGCTCGACGAGGCGGGCTACAAGGCGGTGCGGATCATCGCGAGCTCGGGGTTCGGCCCGAGCAAGTGCAAGCTCATGGCGAGCGTCCGCGCGCCGATCGACGTGATCGGCACCGGCAGCTACCTGCCCGAGCGCTGGACCGAGACCTACGCCACGGCCGACGTGATCGCCTATGACGGCGTCCCGCGGGTCAAGGTCGGTCGCGAGTTCCTGTTCCCGCAGGCGGCGCGCGCCGACGCGGTGCCAGCGTCGCCCTAGTGCAGCGCCGGTGTGGCGCTGCCGATGCGCAGCGCGTCGATCGCCGCGCGCCTCTCGGCGAGCGCAGCCGCTGGCGGCGCCGCCAGCCGTCCGAGCTGCCGCTCGGCGAACTGCAGATCGGCCGCGGCATCCCCCGATCGCCCCTCCGCCGCCGCGGCGCGGGCGCGCGCGATCAGTTGATCGACCACGTGGAGCGGATCGGCGCCGAGCCCCGGCGACGCGGGCATCGTGCTGCGCGACAGGATGTCGGCGGCGCGGGGAATGAGCGGCGGCAACGGGCCGCTTCCACCGAGCGTCGGGGAGGTGGCGACCTCGTCGAGCCGGCGGCCAGTCCGCAGCGCCTGCCCGCTCGGGCCGCCCGAAGCGCGCGCGAGCGCATCGCTGGCGTCCCGCGCGTCGCGCGCCGCCAGCCCGGGTTGGGTGACGCGGCGCGCCTCGATGGCGCGCATGGTGCGATCGTGCCGCGCTGTGGCGACCGTATCGGATGCACTCTGCGCGGTCACCGGCGCAGCCGCGAGCGCTAGCAGGAGCACCAGGATCGGCGGCCGAAGCATCTGCGGGGCCCCACGTTCGGAGACGCCCGATGATGCGCGGCGCGTGGCGGTGAGCGCAACGGTCGGCGGGCAGACCGTTGTCGGCCGGACGACGGGCCCGGGGTCAGCGGGAGCCCGTCGTACCCGGCTCCACGGCGGGGCGGCGGAGCCGGGCCAGCTCGGTGGTCAGGCGCTGCGCCCGGTCGGGGCTCATCGCGGCGAGCACAGCGGCGATCTTGGCCTCGCGCATTTCGGCTGCGACCCCGACCGCGAGATCGAGCGGCAGGCGGTCGAACACCTCGGCCGCCTGCTTGGGCTTCATCGCCTCGTAGACCTTGACGAGGCGGGCGATGCGCGCCGCCTGCGCGGCGTCGAGTTCGCCCGAGCGGGTCTGCAGCTCGGCGGTGAACTGCTCCAGCTCCGCTGCGCGCTGCGCGAGCCGCCGCTCCGCCTCCTCGAGGGCCGCGGCGCGCAGCAGCAGGGCCATCTCCCGCTCGTCGAACCGCGCGCGGCGCGCGACGAGGTCGGCCGCGACATCCTCGAGGCCCTCGACGCTGGTCGGACAGGTGATCGGCGCGGCGACAGCGGCGCCGCCGGCCGGGATACCCGCGCCGTCGGTCGCGACCGACGACGGCATCGCCGGCCGAGCGGCCAAGCTCCCTTCCGGTGCTTCCGTCGATGCCGCCACCCCAGAGGGGGCGACGGGCTCGTCGGGCCCGGCCGCCGGCTCGAGGGCCGCCGCGCCAGGGAGATCGACCTCCGGTACCGAGCCGCGCACTGCGGCGGACGGTGACGACGCCGCCGACTTACCGGCCGGCCGGCGCGCCTCCGGCGATGCGCCCGGTGGCGGCGCACGGCGCAGCGGATTCGGCGGGGCGAGCGTGTGCCGCGCGGTCACCGACGCTGCCGCGGCGGGGCCGCGCTGCGCGGACGCCTCGGCCGGTTCCTCCCTCGCGCCGATCGCAGCGCCGTCGTCGTGCGTGCGTGATGCCCGCGGACCGTTCAGCCACGCGGCAAGGTTCAGGCCGAGGGCGAGCGCCGCGGCCACAGCGGTGAGCAGCGGCAGCGACGCGCGGCGGAACAGCCACCGGCTGGGACCGGCGCGAGCGCCGCCGACCGAGGGGTCGCCGGCGCTCATCGCAGCGACTGCAGTGCGCGCATCACATCGGGTGGGATGCGGCCCTCTGCAGGCGGCTCACTGGCATCGGGAGGCGTCGTGGCGGGCCCGGCGGCCGCGCTCGGGGCCGGCCGTGCGTGCGCAGCGGGTGCCGCCGCAGGCGAGCCGGCAGCGGCCTGGTCAAGGCGGCGGAGCGTCCGCCCGGCGACCTCCCCTTCCCGGCGCAGGCGGTCGATCAGCTGCCGCACCGTCGCCTCCTGGCGCGCGAGATCGCGATGCAGCTCACGCCCGGCCGCCTTCAGGCCGGCGGTCGCGGTCTCGGCACGGACCGTCGCGTTGACGAGCGCGTCGATGAAGGTCTCGAGCTCGGCGCGGTCGGCGCGGAGCCGGGTGAGGCGGCGATGCAGCCGCGCCGACCAGACGATCGACGCCGCCAGCAGCACCACCAACACCACGTCGAGGGTCGTCTCAGCCATCACGCGGGGCCCCCTCGAGCGCCAAGCGCTCCTCGACCTGCACGGCGATGCGCCCGGATTGCTGGCCGACGCGGCCGCGCAGCAAGGGGACGTGGCCACAGCGCACGACCACGAGGTCGTTCGGCCGAGCGCCGAGGCGCAGCACGCTACCGACCTCGAACGCCAGCACCTGGCCGAGATCGAGCGTCTGCTCGTCGATCACCGCTTCCAGCTCGACGTCGGTGACGCTGATCTGGCGTGCGAGATGGCTCTCCCACATCGCGTCGCGACCGAACTTCTCGCCGACGAACATCTGCAGGAGGATCTCGCGGACCGGCTCGAGGGTCGCGTAGGGGATGAGGAACTCGATCGTCCCGCCGCGGTCGTCCATGTCGATCCGCAGCTTGACGACGATGCAGGCATTGCCCGGGCGGGTGATGGCGGCGAAGCGCGGGTTCGTCTCCATCCGCTCGAAGCGGAAGGTGACCGGCGTGATCGGCGCGAAGGCCTGGCCGAGGTCGGCCAGGACCAAGCGGACGAGCCGCTCGACGAGCGAGCATTCGATGGTGGTGTAGGGCCGCCCCTCGATCCGCGTCGGCAGCGTTCCGCGGCGGCCACCGAGGAGCACATCGACGACGGTGTAGATCATCGGACTGTCGACCGTGACGAGCCCGAGATTGTCCCATTCGACGGCCCGGAACACGCCGATCATCGCCGGCAGCGGCACCGATGCCATGTAGTCGCCGAACCGCTGCGCGCCGATCGATTCGAGGTCGATCTCGACGTTCTCCGCGGTGAAGTTGCGCACGCTGGTGGTCAAGATCCGCTCCAGCCGATCGAGCACGACCTCGAGCATCGGCAGCCGCTCGTAGGTGACCGCCGTGGCGTTGACGACCGCCATGATGCCGTTGTCGGCGTTGTGGCGGCGGGCATCCCCGGTACCGGGCCAGCCCGGTGCGCCCGTGCCGTCCGCCGCGGGCCACGGCGCCGTCAGCGCGTCGTCCGTGGCTGCGGTGGTGGGGGGCTCGGTCATGTTCGGCTCCACGCAGGCATCTATTGGACGAGCATCTCCTTGATCAGGACATCCTCGATCCGGACCGGCTCGATCGCGCGGTGCACCCGAGCCAGCATCTCCTCCTTGAGGCGCTGCATCCCGACCGCGCCGCTCACCTCGTCGACCGTCAGGGCACGCAGATAGAGTTGGAAGCTGTCGAGGATCCGCGGGGTCAGTGCGCGGACTTCCTCGGCGGTCCGGTCGCCCAGCACCTCGAGCGAGATGCGCAGCTTGAGAAAGCGCATCCGCCCGTTGGCGGGCTGGAGGTTGACGACGACGTCCGGCAGATCGACGAAGGCGACCGCGCTGGCCATCATGACGCCACGGCCCCCGGCGTCGTGGTTCGCGGCCGGTGCCGTGGCGTGAGGCTCCGCCCCCTCGTTGGCCTCGGCCGTGACCGGCGTCGCGCTGCCGAACAGCCCCAGCCACCAGGCCGCTGCTCCGCCGCCGCCGCCGCCGAGCAGGAGCACCGCCGCTCCGACGATCATCAGCAGCCTGCCTTTGCCGCGGCCGCCGACCGCGGCCGCCGCGGGCTGCTCCGCTGCCGCCTGGCTCATGCCCACGTCCTCCACCTCGCTGGTCAACCGCACCGTCGGGATAGGCGCGGCGTGGTTAACGCGCCGTTAGTCGCGGCGGACTAGCTTGCCGCCCTAGGCAAATGATGCCGCGCCGCGCCGGGCTCGACCGGCGGCAGCGGCGCGGCGCCGGCGGCTGGCACGAAACCTGCCAGGAGCTTCGCCGGACACGGAGGGACGATGGACACCACGGCTTACGTCGCCCTGAGTCGGCAGGTCGGCCTGATGCGCGAGATGACCGTGCTCGCGAACAACGTCGCCAACATCGGTACGACCGGCTTCCGTGCCGAGCGGACGCTGTTCGACACCGTGCTGCGCCGCGCCGGGCCGGCCGGCGAGGTGGCGTTCGTCCAGGATGTCGGCACGACGCACGACCTGCGCCCGGGCCCCCTCGCCGCCACCGGAAGCCCGCTGGACGTCGCGATCGACGGTGACGGCTGGCTGACCTTCGCCGCGGCCGACGGGCCCGGCTACAGCCGCGGCGGCCGTCTCCAGCTTGCCGCCGATGGCACGCTGACCGACTCGGCCGGCCGCCCGTTGCTCGACGATGCCGGCGCGCCGATCACGCTGCCGGCCGCCGACGGAGAGGTCTCGATCGCCGCCGACGGCACGGTCTCGACGCGGACCGGTCCCATCGCCCGGATCGGGCTCGCGAGCTTCGCCGATCCGCGCGCGCTCCGGCCGCGCGGTGACGGGCTGTGGAGCACGACCGCAGCGCCGCTGCCGTCCGCCGCCCGCCTTGTGCAGGGCATGCTCGAAGGGTCGAACGTCGAGCCGGTCCTCGAGATGACCCGACTGATCGAGACGACGCGTGCCTTCGAGGGAACGCAGCGCCTGATCGAGACCCACCACGACCTCGAGCGGCGCGCGGTCGAGCGCCTGCTCGCGGCCGCGTGACCGACCGCACCGCCCCAGGAGCCCCGCCCATGCGCTCGCTCAGCGTCGCCGCCACCGGGATGATGGCGCAGCAACTCAACGTCGAGGTCATCTCGAACAACGTCGCCAACATGACGACCACCGGCTACAAGCGTCGCCGGCCCGAGTTCCAGGATCTGCTCTATCAGAGCCAGCGGCGGATCGGCGCCAGCTCCTCGGACAGCGGGACCGTGCTGCCGGCCGGCGTCAGCCTCGGCCTGGGCGTCAAGACCGCCGCCGTCTATCGGGTCCACGACCAGGGCGATCTGGTCAACACCGAGAACCGCTTCGACATCGCGATCCAGGGCGAGGGGTTCTTCGTCATCGACCTGCCGAGCGGCGAGCCGGCCTACACCCGTTCCGGCAACTTCCAGCTCAGCCCGGACGGGGTCCTGGTCACGCCGGACGGCTACCCGCTCTCCCCGGAGATCACCATCCCGCAAGATGCGGTCGAGGTCGCGATCAGTCAGGAGGGGCTCGTCGCGGTCAAGCTGCAGGGGCAGGTCGCGATGCAGGTGGCGGGTCAGATCGAGCTCGCGACCTTCGTCAACCCGACCGGCCTCGAGGCGATCGGCAGCAACCTTCTGCTGGAGAGCGAGGCGTCCGGCCCGGCGCTGGTCGGCACCCCGGGCAGCACCGGCCTCGGCACGGTACAGCAGGGCTTCCTCGAGAGCTCGAACGTCAATCCGGTCCAGGAGATCACCGCCCTGATCGCCGCGCAGCGGGCCTACGACATGAACTCCAAGGTCATCTCCGCCTCGGACCAGATGCTGGCGACGGTGACGCAGCTGCGATGAGGCGCCCCTCTCATATGATCGCCGCGGCAGCGGCCGCGCTCCTTCTGCTCGGGGGCGCACGGCCGACGGTGGCCGACGTCCTTCCGGCGGGGCAGCCGCTCGACGCGGCGACCGTTCGCGCCATGCTCGAAGCCGCCCTCCCCGAACTCGCGCCGGGCGAACGCTGGTCGATCACCCTCCTCGCCCCGGGCTTTCCGATCAGCAACCGCGCGGCCTCGGACGCGTCGATGGTGATCGACGAGGTCGCGTTGCCACCGGGCGGCGGCGAGCTGCGCGCGACGCTGCGCGTGACGCTACCGAGCGGCGAGAGCGGCCGGATCCCGCTGCGCGGCCGCGCCGAGCCGGCGCTCGAGGTCGCGGTGCCGCGGCGCGCCATGCCCGCGGGTGCCGTGCTCGACGAGAGGGATCTGGAGCGCATCGCGCTGCCCCGCCGCCGCCTGCCCGAGGCGGCGCTGACCGCCGAGGCGGCGCTCGTCGGACGGATCGCGGCGCGCCGCCTCGCCGCCGGCCGTCCGGTGCGGGAGGACGACCTCCGCCGCGAGCGCCTCGTCAGCAAGGGCGAGCCGGTGCGGGTCGTCTTCCGACGTGGCGGGCTCGAGCTCATTCTCGAGGCGAGCGCGCTCGAGGACGGCGCCGCCGGCGATCCGGTGCGCGTGCTCAATCCCAAGGGCGGCCGCGAGCTGCGCGGGGTCGTGGTCGGTCGGCGCGAGGTCCGCGTCGGTACGCCGGAGAGGCCCCGGTCATGACCCTGCAGGCGCGCGTCACGACCGTCGTCCTTCTCGCGGCCCTGGCCGGCTGCAATACGGCCGAGCGCTTGGCGCAGGTCGGTCGGGTTCCCGAGCTGGCGCCGATCGAGAGCCCGACCGCGCGGCCGGGCTATCGCCCGGTGTCGCTGCCGATGCCCGACCCCGAGCCCGAGGTCAGCGCCGGCGCGAACTCGTTGTGGCGGGAGGGCGCGCGCGGCTTCTTCCGCGACCAGCGCGCGCGCCGCGTCGGTGACGTGCTGACCGTGAACGTGACGATCCAGGACAGCGCGAGCCTCCGCAACGAGACCTCACGGTCGCGGAACAACAAGGACGATCTCGGCCTCGACGGCCTGTTCGGGCTGCAGAACAAGCTCGACGACTGGCTGCCATCGCCGATCGACCCGGGCGCGCTCGTCGACATCGACAGTGCCACCAGCAATGTCGGCCGCGGGGCGGTCAAGCGCTCCGAGGACATCGAGATGAACGTGGCCGCGCTCATCACCCAGATCCTGCCCAACGGCAACATGGTCATCGAGGGCCGCCAGGAGGTCCGGATCAATTTCGAGGTCCGCGAGGTGCTCGTGGCCGGCGTGGTGCGCCCGGAGGACATCACCCCGCAGAACACCATCCCGCATTTCAAGATCGCCGAGCTGCGTGTCGCCTATGGCGGCCGCGGCCAGATCAGCGATGTGCAGCAGCCCCGCTACGGCGCGCAGATCCTCGATATTCTCCTCCCCTATTGAGCGGCCGGCCCGCGTCGCGGCGGGAACCGGCCATCGAGGCCCGGGACGGCGCGCAGCATCTCCTCGAGGCGGGCGCGCAACTTGCCGATCTGCAGCACGTTGTCGATCCGCCGGTCGAGGAATGCCCAGGTCTCGCTCTGCCCCTCCGACGCGTCGTCGAGCCAGTAGATCGTCGTCGCCACGAGCACGCCGGCGAGGCTCGCGCGCCGCGTGTACCAGCTCCAGCGATCGGCCGGGTCGGCGCCGAGCCCGACCGCCTCCCAGATCAGGTCGACGGTGCGCCAGATCGCCTCGCCACCGCCCGGCAGATTCTGCGGCAGGCTGCGCGCGGCGAGCGCGCGGCGCAGCGCCTCGCGATGGTGGCCGAACGCCTCGAGGCGCGCGCGGACCAGCCGCGCCACCCGCCGGCGGATCGGCAGGCGCGTCAGGTCCTCGTCGGCCACGGCTGCGAGCATCTGTCGATCGCCCCAGTCGTCGAGCCAGCGCAGGAGCCCGTCGCCGCCATCGGGAAAGAGCCGGTCGGCGGTGCCGGCGTCGAGGCCGCAGTCGGCGGCGGCATTGTGCAGCGTCCGGCGCGACCAGCCATCGAAGGCCGCGTGCGCCAGCGCGGCCTCGAGGATACGATCCTTGAGCGCCCGTCGCTCCTCGGTCGCCTCGCTCATCGTGTGCCGTTCCCTTCACTCAGCATCCGCGCCTGAAGATGAGCGAGCTCGCTGTCCATGGCGAGCAGGCCCAGGTCGTGCATCCGCATCGGATAGAGAATGCCATCGAGATGATCGACCTCGTGCTGGAGCACTCGGGCGAGCAGGCCATCGGCGGTGCCGCCGATGGGTCCGCCATCGCGATCGCGTCCGCGCCAAGCGACCCGCCGCCAGCGCCGCACCACACCGCGCAGCCCGGGAATGGAAAGGCAGCCCTCGACACCGTCCTCCTCCTCGCCGTCCAGCGGTGACAGCTCGGGATCGACGATGACCAGTGGCGCCGCCACCTCGCCTCCCGGGTCGGGGCGCACCGGCAGCGCCACGACGAGGCGCAGCGGCTCGTAGACCTGGGGTGCGGCCAAGCCGACACCGCCGGCATCGTGCATCGTCTCGATCATGTCGGCGACGAGGCGGACGATCTCGGACCGCGTCGGATCGCCCACCGGCGCAGCGCGGGTGCGCAGCACGGGGTGGCCGAGGCGGGCAATCTTGCGCAGGGTCATAAGAGAAACCTAGGTGCCCTGCTGCCGGCGCGGTAGGGTGGCTCTTCCCGATCGGCACAGGTGCTGCTATGAACTTGCGTGTCCTCGCGAGAGGGCAGGTGTTCGTGCGCCCTGTTTACGGGCCAAGCGGGAGTGGGAACCATCGTCGAGGTCCAGGTTCGCGACAACAACGTCGACCAGGCGCTGCGCGCGCTCAAGAAGAAGATGCAGCGCGAGGGCCTCTACCGCGAAATGCGGATGCGCCGGCACTATGAGAAGCCGTCCGAGCGCCGCGCCCGCGAGAAGGCCGAGGCGTTGCGCCGCTACCGCAAGCTGATGCGCAAGCGCGCCGAGCGCGACGAGATCTGAGCCGCGCCGGCCGTGGCCGGCGCCACCATCGCGATCCGTACCTCGACCTTCGGCTTCGTGCAGCGGATCGGCGGTTTGCGAGCCGCCGATCGGGTGGTCGTGCCGTTGCTCCGGGCGATGGCGGCGGGCAGCCGGTGCACCCGCTTCAATGACCGCCGCCGGACACGCCCTTGACGATCTCCTCCGTCATCTTCTTGGCGTCACCGAAGAGCATCATGGTCCGGTCCATGTAGAACAGCGGGTTGTCGATGCCCGCATAGCCCGCCGCCATCGACCGCTTGACGAAGAACACCGCCCGCGCCTTCTCGACGTCGAGTACCGGCATGCCGTAGATCGGCGAGCTGCTGTCGGTCTTCGCCGCCGGGTTGGTGATGTCGTTGGCGCCGATCACATAGGCGACGTCGGCCTGTCCGAACTCGCTGTTGATCTCGTCCATCTCGAACACGACATCGTAGGGAATGTTGGCCTCGGCGAGGAGCACGTTCATGTGCCCTGGCATCCGCCCGGCCACCGGGTGGATCGCGAACTTGACCTCGACGCCCTTGCTGGTCAGCGAGTCGTAGAGCTCGCGAACGGCGTGCTGGGCCTGCGCCACGGCCATGCCGTAGCCCGGGACGATGATCACCTTCTGGGCGTTCTCCATGATGAAGGCGGCGTCGTCCGCGGAGCCGGCCTTGACCGTCTTGTCGCCGCTGTCCGCCGCGGCCGCGGCACCGGTCTCGCCGAACCCGCCGAGGATCACCGAGATGAACGACCGGTTCATCGCGCGGCACATGATGTAGCTGAGGATGGCACCGGAGCTGCCCACCAACGCTCCGGTGATGATCAACATCGGATTGTGCAGGGTGAAGCCGATCCCGGCCGCCGCCCAGCCGGAGTAGCTGTTCAGCATCGAGACGACGACCGGCATGTCGGCGCCGCCGATCGGAATAATGAGCAGAAAGCCGATCGCGAAGGCGAGCAGGGTCATGAGCAGGAAGGCCATGCCCGATTCGCTGGCGATGAACAGGGCCAGCAGCAGGAGGATCGCGGCGCCGACCGCGATGTTGATCGCGTGCCGCCCCGGCAGGAGGATCGGCCGGCTCGACATCGCCGTCGTCACCACACCCTTGAGCGGGCCCAGCGCGTTCATCACAGCATCGGGCAGGCGCGCCTGAAGCTTGCCGAAGGCGATCACCGAGCCGGAGAAGGTGATCGCGCCGATGATCGTGCCGAGGCCCATCTCGAGGAGCGACAGGCCCTTGATCGAGCCGTCCGGGTTGGTGATGTGGAACTCGTGCGGGCTGAGGAACGCGCCGGCCGCGACCAGCACCGCCGCCATGCCGACCAGCGAGTGGAAGGCGGCGACGAGCTGCGGCATCGCGGTCATCTCGATGCGCTGCGCGATCGTGTAGCCGATCGTCCCGCCGATCGCGATGCCGAGGAACACCAGGACGTAGCTCCAGGCTCCGGCACCGGCGAGGAGCAGCAGCGTGATGACCACGGCGATGGTCATGCCGGCCATGCCGTAGCGGTTGCCCATCCGCGCCGTCGCCGGCGAGCTGAGCCCGCGCAGCGCCAGGATGAAGCAGACCGAAGCGACGAGGTAGCCGAGCGCGGCGAGGTTGGTGCTCAACGGACCATCTCCTCAGCCGCGCTTCTTGAACATCGCGAGCATCCGCTCGGTCACGGCGAAGCCGCCGAAGATGTTCACCGCAGCCAGCGTCACGGCAATGAAGCCGAACAGGGTCGCGGCCCAGGAAGCCGCCCCGGTGGCAATCAGGGCACCGACGATGATCACCGAGGAGATCGCATTGGTCACCGACATCAGCGGCGTGTGCAAGGCCGGGGTCACCGACCACACCACGTAGTAGCCCACGAAGATCGCGAGCACGAAGACGATCAGGTTGAAGATGCCCGGGTCGACCGCTTCCATAGGCGTCCTCGCTCAGTCCTTGGCGACGAAGGCAGGATGCACCACCGCCCCGTCCCGGGTCAGCAACGTGCCGGCGACGAGGTCGTCGCCGGTGTCGATCGCGAGCTCCGGCCCGCTCTCTCCCTTGCGCACGATCAGGCCGAGGAAGGTGAGCAGGTTCTTCGCATAGAGGGTGGTCGTGGCGGGCGCCAGCTGGGCCGGCAGGTTGGCGGCGCCGATCACCGTCACGCCGTCGACCGCGACCCGCTCCCCAGGCACGCTGCCCTCGACATTGCCGCCGCTCTCGGCCGCCATGTCGAGCACCACCGCCCCCGGCTTCATGCTCTCCAGCATCGCCCGGGTAATGATGCGCGGGGCCTTGCGCCCGGGCACCTGCGCGGTGGTGACGACGATGTCCTGGCTCTTCAGATGCTCCGCGACGATGCGCGCCTGCTCGGCCTGCTCCTCGGGTGTCAGTGGCCGCGCATAACCGCCCGCGGTGGCCGCACCCTCGGGGATGAAGCCAACGAACTTGCCGCCGAGGCTCTCGATCTCTTCCTTCGCCGCCGGGCGCACGTCGGTGGCGGTCACGACCGCGCCCATGCGCCGCGCGGTCGCGATCGCCTGCAGGCCGGCCACGCCCGCGCCGACGACGAACACCTTGGCCGGGGTGACCGTGCCGGCGGCGGTCATCATCATCGGCAGGACCCGCGGATAGGCGGCCATCGCCTCGACCATCGCCCGGTAGCCGGCGAGGTTGGCCTGACTCGACAGCACGTCCATGGCCTGCGCGCGGGTCGTCCGCGGCAGCAGCTCCATGGCGAACGCGGTGACGCCCTTGGCCGCGTACGCCGCCACCTGATCGCGGTTCAGATAGGGGTCGAGCATGCCGACCAGCACCTGCCCAGGGCGCAGCAGCTCCATCTCGGCATCGGTCGGGCGTTGCACCTTGAGCACGATCTCGGCGGCGAAGGCGTGGGCGGCATCGTCGACCAGGGTCGCCCCGGCATCGGCGAAGGCCTGGTCCGAGATCGCGGCCCCGACGCCGGCCCCGCGCTCGACGAGCACCTCGAGCCCCTGGCCGCGGAGTCGCTTGACCGTCTCGGGCGACGCCGCGACGCGGAGTTCGCCGGCGCGGGCTTCCTTGGGCACCCCGACGCGCATCTTCTCCTTCTCCGCCCAGACCCTGCCTGACGGCCGCCGGCCGGCCCGCTAGCGGCGAGCCATAGGGAAAGGCTGCGCGCTTGGCAATGGAGCGTACCCGCTCAAGCCCGGCGCAGCCGGACGCGGTCGCCGTCGTAGCTGCAGGTCACGCCGAACGGCCTGCCGCCGTCGCGCACGCGCATCGGCACCACGTACCCGCCGCCGCGGCGCTGCGGCTGATCGATGTCGACGATCCGCAGCCGCTCGCGCTTGGCGGCATCGATGCAGGCCTGCGAGGCTTCCGCGGCAGCCCAGTCGCCGCCGGACCCGCCACCTCAGCCCGGCCCTGGCTCGCCATCGCGCCAGGCGCGGTTCTTGCCGGCGTCCCAGGTGCAGCGCAGGTTCGCGGCGGCCCAACTGCCGCGTCGCGCCGAAACGACGACGGCGACGTTGTTCTTGCCTTCGCGACGCGCGGAGACGACCCGGCGCACGTCCAGCCCACGCCGCTCGAGCTCCTGCCGGCAGCGCGCGACGCCGCGGTCGACGTCGCCCTGACTGAAGCCGCGCGGTCGGGCCTCGCGTGCGGGCAACGTCGATGCCGCCAACGGCACGGCCAGTAGAGGCAGCAAGCGGAGCCGAAGCCCTGGCATTCCACCTCCCGCGGCTCGCCCTTCCAGGTCCTCGTGGCGCGACGCGCGCCATTAGCGCAGCGGCGAGTCGTCGACCAGTCCGGCGGTGCATCCGGCGAGCCCGCGGCGGCGGTACCGTAGTTGAGATCCGGTTGGCCTTCGCCGGTGCCGGGCCCGGCCGTGCCGGCGCGGGCCGCGTCGTGTTCGGGAGGACGGCTTTGTCGGCTTGTGATCCGAGCATCCCACCGGACGCGGCGGGCGTTGAACTGCTGAGCCGGGGCCCTACCGTCGTGTGCTTGGCGGTCGCGCAGCGGCGCGCACTGCTCTCCGGCTACTTCGGGGGCTTGACGCTCGACCCGGCGGCGGAGCGCTTGGGTGTCCCGATCGGCACGCTCGAGAGCCGGGTGCGGCGCGGGCTGGAATGCATGAAGGACTGTCTCGATCGATGAACGCCAACGACAAGAACGAGCGGGCGCTGGATCTCGCGCTTGGGGTGAGCGACGCGGCTGCCGAGGCCGAGGCGCTGCGCGATCCGCAGCTGGACGCGGCCCGCCGGGCCTGGGACCGCCGGCTGGCGCGGCTCGCCGCCGCCGCTTCTTCCTGCTGCGCATGGCGCCGGGCGCCGTCCTGCCGCGCCACGAGCATCCGGACGCCGAGGCGTGCCTGATGCTGGAGGGCGACATCACCTTCGACGAGGTCGAGCTCAGGGCCGGCGACTTCCAGTACCTGCCGTTCGGTGTGACCCATCCCGCGGGCGTCACGCGAGGCGGCTGCGTCGCCTATGTCAGCGGGCCGCTCTGAGCCTCACAGGCGAGCCGTTGCAGGGCCGCGCCGTCGATCCGATAGGGCAGCCAGTCCACCATCTGCCGCAGGCCCAGGCGCTCGTAGAATTGGCGCGCCGGGTTCCAGTGCAGCACCCAGAGATCGAGGCGCGCGCAGCCCGCGCGGACGGCGGTCCGCGCGACATGGCGCAGCAGCCGCTCACCCAGGCCGAGGCCGCGCGCCCAGGGCTGGACGAAGAGGTCTTCGAGATACAGGCTGCGGCGCCCCTCCCAGGTCGAGAAGCTGAAGAACCACAGAGCGAACCCCGCCGGCCGACGGTCGACCTCGGCGATCGCGCAATGGAACGACGGCACGGGCCCGAACCCCTCGCGGCGGAAATCCGCCTCCGTGGCGCGCACCGCCTCCGCCGCCCGCTCGAACTCGGCCAACGCCTGGACCATCGCCAGGATGGTCGCCGAGTCGTCGGCCACGGCGTCGCGGATGACGATCTCCGGCACGGGCGGGCTCCATTGCGAGGGCGGCACGCCGAGAATGGCGCGAGTGGCGCCGCTCAGCCAGCCGCCTGCCAGCCGCAGGCCTCGAGCGCGGCGCGCATGTGGTCCGGCGGCGGCGCCTCGATCCGCACGGGCGCCCGTCCCGGATAGAGCGGCACGCTCACTGCGCGGGCGTGGAGGTGCAACGGCACATCCGGTGGCCCCTCGCCGTAGACCGGATCGCCCAGCACCGGGCAGCCGAGCGCCTGGCAGTGCACGCGGACCTGATGGGTTCGCCCGGTGCGCGGCCGGCATTCGAGCCAGGTCAGCGCCCCCGCGCGCCCCAGCACCCGCCAGTCGGTCACGGCCGGCTGACCGGCCGGATCGCCGACCATCTTCCAGCCCCGCTGCGGCGTCAGCTTGGTCAGTGGCAGCTCGACCGTGCCGGCCTCGACGTCGGGTGTGCCCTGCACGATCGCCCAGTAGACCTTCTCGATCCTCCCCGAGGCGAACAGCCGGCCGAGCCGGGCCAGCGCCTTGCGGTGCCGGCCGAGCACGAGGCAGCCCGAAGTGTCGCGATCCAGCCGATGCGCCAGCGCCGGTGGCCGTGGCAGGCCGAAGCGCAGCGCGTCGAACAGATCCTCGAGGTTCGGCCCGCCACCCGGGCCGGGGTGCACCGGGATCCCGGAAGGCTTGTCGATCACCAGCATCAGCGCATCACGATAGAGGACGCGGCGCAACAGGTCCTGCGACGTGAGCGGAGCCGGCGGCCGCGACTTCACTCCGCCTTCGCCCCCGCCTCGATCCAGGCCGCGATCAGGCGGCGCTCCTCCGCCGTCACCTCGGTGACGTTGCCGGGCGGCATCGCCAGGGTGTGGGCGGCCTGCAGGTAGATCTGCCGGGCGTGCAGGCGGATCCGCTCCGGCGTGTCGAGCATCACGCCCTTCGGCGGCACGGCGATGCCCTCCCACACCGGCTCGGCCATGTGGCACATGCTGCAGCGGCCGACCACGATCTCCTCGACCTGGGCGAAGCTGACCGGCTCTTCGGGCAGCACTGCCGCCGCCACCTCGGCCGGCTTGAAGCTCGACAGCCAGACGATCGCCAGAACGCCGACGGTGGCGACGCCCCAGGTCCACCAGGGCGACGGCAGCCCCTTGTGCCGGGTGTTGTAGAAGTGCCGGATGATGGCGCCGACCACGAGCACGATGGCGAGGATCAGCCAGTTGAAGCGGCTGGCGAAGGCGAGCGGGTAGTGGTTGCTGATCATCACGAACAGCACCGGCAGGGTGAGATAGTTGTTGTGCATCGAGCGCTGCTTGGCGGCCGCACCGAGCGCCGGGTCGGGTTCCTCGCCCCGCAGCAGCGCGGCCACGACCTTCTTCTGGTTGGGGATGATGTTCATGGCGACGTTGCCGACCATCATGGTCCCGATCAAGGCGCCCATCTGCATGTAGGCACCGCGCCCGCTGAACAGCCAGGTGAACAGGTAGGCGAGCACGACGAGGAACACGAAGCCGACCGCAGCGAGCTTGGTGTCGTCCCGGCCGAGTGGCGACTTGCACAGCTGGTCGTAGACGACCCAGCCCAGCGCCAGACCGGCGAGGCTGATCGCGACCGCGGCCCAGACCGGCAGAGCCAGCACCGCCGGATCGATCATGTACAGCTCGGCGCTGAAATAGTAGATGATGATTAGAAGCCCCATGCCGCTGAGCCAGGTGGCGTAGGCCTCCCACTTGAACCAGGTCAGCTCGTCCGGCATGCGCGCCGGCGCCACCAGATACTTGACCATGTGGTAGAAGCCTCCGCCGTGCACCTGCCAGGCTTCGCCGCCGGCGCCGGATGGCAGCCCGTCGCGCCGCTTCAAGCTCGAGTCGAGATGCACGAAATAGAAGGAGCTGCCGATCCAGGCGATCCCGGCGATCACGTGGGTCCAGCGGACCAGCAGATCGACCCACTCCCAGAGCACGAGCTGCATCGGCGCCTTCCTTCCGGGCAGGAGTTGCTCCGCGTTGCTACGCGCACCGGCAGCCGGCCGTGAAGGCACGGGCTTCGGCCAGCACTTTCAAAGCCACGCGAAAGATGCCAGACCAGACCGTGGCAGGGAGGAGCGCGGCCGATGTCGCTGCTCGAGAACATCCGGGTGTTCGTGCGGGTGGTCGAGCTCGGCGGGCTGTCCGCGGCCGGCCGCAACCTACGCCTGTCGCCGGCAGTGATCAGCCATCGCCTGCAGCAGCTCGAGGACCACCTCGGCGTGCGGCTGCTCAACCGGACCACGCGTCAGGTGCAGGTCACCGAGCAGGGCGGGGTGTTCTACGAGGCCTGCCTCGAGGTCCTGGGCGCCGTCGAACGCGCCGAGACGGCAGTGAGCGAGGTCGGCGCCACACCGCGCGGCACGCTGCGGGTCACCGCGCCGCTCGGTCTCGGGCGACGGCAGGTGGCCGCGCTCGCCGCCGAGTTCCGCGACCTGCAGCCCAAGGTCGAGGTGCGCCTGCGCCTGTCGGACCACCTCGTCGACCTGTTGCGCGAGGGCGTCGATCTTGCGATCCGCCTCGCCGTGCCGCGCGACTCCGGGCTGGTGATGCACAAGATCGCCGACTGTCCGCGCCTGCTGTGCGCGGCGCCGGCCTATCTCGCCGCGCGCGGCGTGCCGGAGCGTCCCGAGGATCTCCTGCAGCACGACTGCCTGCTGCTGCGTTTCCCCGGCTCGCAGCAGTTCACCTGGACCGTGAGCGGGCCGGACGGACCGATGAAGCTCGCCGTCGCCGGTCCGCTCGATGCCGACGACGGCGACGTTCTGACCGGCTGGGCCCTGGCCGGGCGTGGGATCGTCCTCAAACCGCGTTTCGAGATCGCGTCGGAGCTGGCCGCAGGTCGGTTGGTGCCAGTCCTGCCGGAGTTCCCCCCGGAGCCCGCGACCCTCGCCGTGCTCTACCCGCACCGCACGCACCTGCCCGGCAAGGTGCGCGCCTTCACCGATTTCGTCGTGCCGCGGCTGCGGGCGACTGTCGCGAGCGCCGAGGGCGCCTGAGTCAGTGCCCGGCGTCGGCGCTGTGCGCCGCGCGGATCACGCTCTCGCGAGCCTCGCTGCCACCCCAGCCATTGAAGAAGGCGTTGAGCGTTACCGCCGCGATCGCGGCCAGCAGGATCCCCGACTCGAGCAACGGGTGCAGCCCGTGTGGCAGGTGCTTGAAGAAGTTCGGGGCCACGAGGGGGATCATGCCGAAACCGATCGACACCGCGACGATGAACAGGTTGTGGCGGTTGGTACGGAAGTCGACCGCCTGGAGGATGCGGGCACCGGTGGCCGCCACCATGCCGAACATGACGATTCCGGCCCCACCGAGCACGACCACCGGGATCGCCTCGACCAGCGCCGCCATCTTGGGGATCAAGCCGAGCGCCAGCAGGATCAGGCCACCCGCGACGCAGACCCAGCGCGAGCGAACGCCCGTCACGCCGACCAAGCCGACGTTCTGCGAGAAGGACGTGTAGGGGAAGGTGTTGAAGATGCCGCCGAGCATGGTGCCGACGCCGTCGGCGCGCAGGCCGCGGGTGAGCGCCCGCTCGTCGACCGGCCGGCCGGTGATCTCGCCGAGCGCCAGGAACATGCCGGTCGATTCGACCATGACGACGATCATGACGAGGCACATCGTGACGACCGCGATGACATCGAACGTCGGCAGGCCGAAGTGGAACGGCATGATCAGGCCGAACACCGGTGCCTCGGCGACCTTGTCGAAATGCATGCGCCCAAGTAGCGCCGCCAGGACGGTGCCGACGGCGATGCCCAGGAGCACGGCCACGTTGGCAACGAAGCCGCGCCCGTACTTGGTCAGCAACAGGATGACGACGAGCACGAAGGCGGCGATCGCGAGGCCGTCCGGCGAGCCGTAAGCTGGATTGGCGACCTGCACCATCTGCGCCACGCCGTCGATCTCGACCGGCTTGGTCAGGAAGGGCAGCCCGCCACCGGCCCAGTTGACGCCCACGCGCATCAGCGAGACGCCGATCACGACGATGATCGTCCCGGTCACCACCGGCGGGAAGAGCGGCAGCATGCGGCTCAGGAAGGGCGCCACGAGGACACCGAACACGCCGGCGGCGATGACCGCGCCGTAGATCCCGAGCAGGCCCACCTCGGCATTGGCCGCCATGGCGAGCATCGGCGAGACCGAGGCGAAGGTGACCCCCATCATGACCGGCAGGCGGATCCCGACGCCGGGAAAGCCCACGGTCTGGATCAGGGTGGCCACACCGCAGGCGAAGAGGTCGGCGCTGATCAGGAAGGCGACGTCCTCCGGCGGGAGCTTGAGCGCCCGCCCGACGATCAGCGGGACCGCCACCGCTCCCGCATACATCACCAGCACGTGCTGCAGGCCGAGGGTCAGGAGCCTCGGCCACGGCAGGATCTCGTCCACCGGATGGATGTGCTCGGCCATCATCGCCTCCCAGGCGCGCGGTACGTTGGGACCGCGGCAGGGCACCGGTTTGGGTCCTCCTCCATCTCCGGACAATCGGCCGCGTCTGGAAGCGCTTTCGCACAAAGCCGAAAAGTCGGCGCGGGCCGCGGCGTGCTATCGATCGGAGCGGTTCTGGGGGAGGCGAAGGTCATGCCCAACGCCGCGGATCGGTCGGCTCGCGACGCGTTCGTCGCCCGGTTCGGCGGCGTCTTCGAGCACTCGCCCTGGATCGCCGACGCGGTCTACGAGCGCAGCGGCGGCGATCCACCGCGCGACGCCGAGGCGCTGCACCGCGCGATGTGCGCCGTGTTCCGGAGCGCCGGCCGCGAGCGGCAGCTCGAGGTGGTCCGCGCCCATCCGGACCTCGCCGGGCGCCTGGCGCTGGCCGGCGGGCTGACCGCCGAGTCGACCGCCGAGCAGCGCAGCGCCGGGCTCGACCAGTGCAGCCCCGACGAGCTTCGCCGCTTCACCACGCTCAACGACGCGTATCAGGCCCGCTTCGGCTTTCCCTTCATCATGGCGGTCAAGGGACGCACGCGCGCGGAGATCCTGGCCGCGTTCGAGCGCCGGCTCGGCAACGATGCCGAGACCGAGCTGCTCACGGCGCTCGACGAGATCGAGCGCATCGCCGCGCTGCGCCTCGCCGAGCTCTGCCGATGAGCCGGCTGTGGCTGAAAGACCCGCTGGCGATCCTCGGCGAGGGAGCCGGTGGGGGCGTCGTCGTCGCCGACGGCTGGATCGTCGAGCTGGTCCCGACCGGCCGCACGCCGGCGGCGCCCGTGGACGAGGTCCTGGACGCCTCCCGCCATGTCGTCCTGCCCGGGCTGATCAACACCCATCACCATTTCTATCAGACGCTCACCCGCGCCTTTCCGCCGGCCCTCGACAAGGCACTGTTCCCGTGGCTCGAGGCGCTCTACCCGGTGTGGGCGCGGCTAACCCCCGAGCGGCTGCGCCTGGCGGCGCGCCTCGCCATGGCCGAGCTGCTGCTCTCGGGCTGCACGACCACCACCGACCACCACTATCTTTTTCCGGAAGGTCTCGACGAGGCGATCGAGCTGGAGATCGAGGAGGCGCGGGCCCTCGGCATCCGCGTCGTGCTGACACGCGGCTCGATGAGCCTGCCGCGCGAGGCCGGCGGCCTGCCGCCGCGCGAGGTGGTGCAGCGCGAGGACCGCATCCTCGCCGACTGCGAGCGGCTGATCGCCCGCCACCACGACGCCCGCCCGGGAGCCATGACACAGATCGCGCTGGCCCCCTGCTCGCCCTTCTCGGTGACGCCCGACCTGATGCGCGCCTCGGCCGAACTGGCCGGCCGCAGCGGCGTCAGGCTGCACACGCACCTTGCCGAGACCGCCGACGAGGACGCCTGGTGCCGCAGCCGCTTCGGCATGCGCCCGCTCGACTATCTGGAGGAGGTCGGCTGGCTGGGCGCGCGGACCTGGCTCGCCCATGGGATCTGGTTCGACGACGACGAGGTGACGCGGCTGGGCCGCGCGGGCACCGCCGTGTGCCACTGCGCGAGTTCGAACATGATCCTCGCCTCCGGCGTCTGCCGGGCGCCGCAGCTCGAGGCGGCCGGGGCCCCGGTCGGCCTCGGCGTCGACGGCTCGGCCAGCAATGATCATTCGAACCTGATGCAGGAGGTGCGTCAGGCCTTCCTGCTGCAACGGCTCGTGCATGGGATCGACCGGGTGTCGCACCGGGACGCCCTGCGCTGGGCGACGACCGGCTCGGCCGCCTGCCTGGGCCGCCCGGAGCTCGGCCGGATCGCCGTCGGCGCGGCCGCGGATCTGGCTCTGTTCCGCCTCGACGCGCCGCGCTTCTCCGGGGCCGGCGAGCCACTCGCGGCGCTCGTGCGGTGCGGTGCCGACCGCGCCGATCGGGTCATGGTCGATGGGCGCTGGGTGGTCGTCGACGGGCGGCTGCCGGGGCTCGACCTAGACCGGCTGCTCGCCGAGCATGGCGCCGCCGCGCGTGCCCTGCAGCGGGCCGGCTGAGCGCGGTGCGGTGAGCCGCAGGAACAACTCCTCGAGGTCGGCCTCGCTGGTGGCGAGGTCGCGGATGCCGATCCCGGCCTGCCGCGCGCGCTCGAGAATGGCGCCGACATCGGCCCGGCTCGGGCGATAGCGGACGCGCATCCGACCATCGTCGAGCAGCTCCGCGCCGAGCTCACGCAGCGCCGCAGGCAGCTCGGCAAGGCGCGCCGTGGGTGTGAGCAGCAGCTCCTTCTCGTCGAGCCGGGCGAGCAGCTCGCGCGTCGCGCCGATCGCGACCACCTGCCCGTGATCGATGATCGCCAGCCGGTCGCACAGCGCCTCCGCCTCCTCCAGATAGTGCGTGGTCAGCACGACGGTCACGCCCTGGGCGTTGAGCGCGCGCATATAGTCCCACAGCGAGCGGCGCAGCTCGACATCGACACCGGCGGTCGGCTCGTCGAGCACGACCACCGGCGGGCTGTGGACGAGCGCCTTGGCGACCAGCAGGCGACGCCGCATGCCGCCCGACAGCGAGCGCGCATAGGCCTCGGCCTGGTCGGCGAGACCGACCGCTGCCAGGATCTCGTCGGTGCGCCGCCGTGCCCTCGGCACGCCGTACAGGCCGGCCTGGAACTCCAGGGTCTCGCGCGGCGTGAAGTAGGCGTCGAGGTTGAGTTCCTGCGGGACCACACCGATGGCGAGGCGCGCGCGACGCGGGTGCGCGTCGATGTCGATGCCGAAGATGCCGACCTGCCCGGCCGACTTCACCACGAGGCCGGCAAGGATGTTGATCAGGGTGGACTTGCCGGCGCCGTTCGGCCCGAGCAAAGCGAAGAACGAGCCCCGCGGCACCTCGAGGTCGACCGCCCGCAGGGCATGCTTCGGCGGCTGCCCGCCGCTCGCGGCGTAGACCTTGGTCAGGCCGTGCAGCGAGATCGCGCTGGCCGGCAGTTCGTCCGGCGCGGGCTGGCGCAGCTTCAGGAGCTCGGGCATAGAGCCTCCGCGAGGTCGGTGCCGCGAGCGAGGGGACGTGGATGGAGCAGGAGGAGATCGTGTTCGTCGACGGTCGCGAGACGGTGTTGACGACGGCGCTCCACGTCCGCTGCGACGGGGGTAACGGGCCGCTCGGCCACCCGATCGAATACATGACGCTCGAGCGCGGTGGCGAGGTGACCTGCAAATATTGCGGCCGGCGCTACCTGCATGTCAGCCACCCCGATGCCGCGGCAGCGCGACACGCCGCCGCGCGCCGGGCCGCGTAGCCGATGCGGCAACCCTTCACTCCACCACCCGCCCACCTTCCCAGATTCGTACACCCCCGATGAAGGCGTTGTCGTTCTCGCCGCGCCGGCAGTCCGCGGGCAGCGCCTTGAGGCGTTTGGTGTTACCGCCGCCGAGCACGACATAGTCGGCGACGAGCGCTGCCTTGAGCCGCGCCACCGTGTCGTGGACCGCCTTCTCCCAGCGCTTCGCGCCCATGCGCAGAAGACCGCGCGCGCCGACGCAATCCTCGAAGGTGAACTTGTCGCGATAGGGCAGATGCGCGACCTCGAGCGGGAACACGGTGGCGTCGACGACCAGGGCCGCACCGAGCCCGGTGCCCAGGCCCAAGAACAGCATCTTGCCGCCTTCGTAGGAGCCCAGCGCCTGCATCGCCGCGTCGTTGACCAGACGCACCGGCATGCCGAACGCGGCCGCGAAGTCGTAGCCGACCCAGCCCTTGCCGAGATTGACCGGATCGAGCACCAGCCGCTGGCCCTTCACCGGACCGGGGCAGCCGATCGTGATCCGCTCGTAGGTCCAGTCCGCGGCAAGCGCCTTGACCTGCGCCACCAGCAGATCCGGCGTGAGCTTCGGGCCGGATGGCGTCTTGCGCTTCTCCGTGCCCGCCGAGTGCTTGATCTTGATGTTGTTGCCGCCGACGTCGACGACCAGGGTCAGGGCCACGGCCGGCCGCTCCCGTCACAGGCAAAGTCGAGGGAGCTATGCGGTCAGGGCGGCGCCAGCGCAACCCACAGGCATGCGGATCGCAGCGCCGCGACAGGCCACCTCACGGCCGCACGACAAGGCAGTCCTGCCCGGCCTTCTGCAGCGTTCGGCAGGCGTGCCGCGCAGCGCCCTCGTCGAGTCCGACGAGCCACGCGCGATAGAGCTGCCCCTTCCTGGTGCGCACCGGCGCGATCCGCGGATCGAGCCCGGCGAGCAGGCCGGGGGCCCGGCGCGCCGCCCCGGCGGCCGCCTTTTCCGCCTGGGCCGCGCTGCGGAACGCGCCGACCTGGATGGCGTGACGCCCTGCGGAACCCGGCCGTGCCGCCGGCACCGCGGTGCCCGGCTCGGCGGCCGGCCCGGGCGGCACCAGCGCCGCCACGACGGTGCCGAGATCGCCCTGGCCCCGCTCGGTCGCGGGCCGGGCCTGCGGCACGGCGGCGAGCGTCTCGCGGCGGTCGGGACCGGCTGGTCGGTCGCTGACCCGGCCGGCGGTCATGGCGGGCCCGGTGCCGCCGGCGCGGAAGCCCGCGTCGAGCAGCTCGATCATGCGATCGTCGCGGGCACGCGCCGAGCGGCCGCCGAACACCGCAGCGACGAGACGCCGCTCGCCGCGCACCGCCGAGGCCAGAAGGTTGAAACCCGAGGCGCGGATGTAACCGGTCTTCATGCCGTCCGCGCCGGCGTAGCGGTAGAGCAGTCCGTTGTGGTTGCGGTAGGCGCGCCCGCGGAAATGGAACTGCTTGGTGCTGAACAGGTGGTAGTGCTCGGGAAAGTCCCGGATCATGCGGATTCCGAGCTGGGCCATGTCACGCGCCGTCGTGCGCTGCTCGCCATGCGGCAGCCCGGAGGCGTTACGGAACTGGGTCCGGCTCATCCCGAGCCGCTTGGCCTTCTCGGTCATGGCACGGGCGAAGGCGACCTCGCTGCCGGCGAGATGCTCGGCCACGACCACCGCCACGTCGTTCGCCGACTTGGTGATCAGAGCAAGGATCGCGTCCTTCACGGCGATCGTGCTGCCGGCCTTGAGCCCGAGTCGCGACGGTGGCATCGAAGCGGCCCGCGGCGACACCTTCATCGTCGTGGCCATGCGGACCCGCTTCGCCCGAAGCGCCTCGAACAGCATGTACAGAGTCATCGTCTTGGTGAGCGATGCAGGATAGACGGCGACGTCGGGGTCGGCCGCATGGAGGATCCGGCCGCTGTCGAAATCGACGACGAGCGAGGCGCTTCGTGCGGCGTGCGCGCCCGGCGCGAAGGCGACCACGAGCCCGGCGCAGAGGATCAGTCCGATCAGGCGGTGAACCCAACCTCCTCGATCACGTCGCCCTCTAGCGCCCATGCGAACTCCCCCGCGAGCGGCAGCCTTCGGCGGCATCTCCGAGCTTGCCGGGCGGAGATGCTCAGGCCCCGCTTAGCGGGATCGCTTAACGTGGAACGTTAAAAGTTCTCTTAACCGATCGCGGGCGCGCGAAAAAGGGCGATGCGTGACCGGGCGGCCACGGGCCGGTGGAATCCTGCACCGAAGGATCGCTCAGCCCTCGGGGGGGCCGAGGAACCTCTCGAAAATCCAGCCGCGGCGCCCGTCGCCGAGCTCGACGTGGTTCCAGCCCTTGACGACCTCGATCACACGCGCGTCGGTGCCGGCAGGCACCGTGGTGATGCGGGCGAACTCGTTGCCCGGTCCCTCGCGGACGTTGACCGCCTGGCGGGTGCGGACGCGGGCCGCCCCGGCGGGTGCGGCGGACGGCGGGGTCTGCGGCGCGGCGGCCGGGGGCGCCGCGGCCGGCGCGGTGTCGCTCGGCCGGACGACGGTCACCGAGTCCGGCGCCGGCGTGGCGGGTCCGGCCGCCGGAGCGAGCGCGGCCGCGGCCGCCTGCGCGCGCTCGAGCGCCGCGGCGACGTTGGCGTCCTCGGGTGCCAGCGCGGCTGCCCGCTCGAGGTCCTGGAGCGCCGCGGCGCGCTCGTTCCGCCCGAGGCGCAGTTCGCCGCGGCGCAGGTAAGCCAGGTAATGAGATGGGTCGATCTCGATGGCCCTGGTGAAGTCGGCGATCGCGCCGTCGACGTCGTTGCGCTCGGCGCGGGCGATGCCGCGGCGCAGGTGACCGACGCGAAGATTGCGCGTGGCGGTGGCGTCGTCCGGCCGCAGGCCCAGCGCCTCGCTATAGTCGAGGATCGCCCGGTCGAAGTCGCCGAGTTCACCATAGGCGACGCCGCGGTTGTTGAAGGTCACGGCGAGCGCCTCGACGCTGAGCTGACCGGAGATGATGGCCGCGGTGTAGGCGGCCACCGCGTCCTGGAACTCACCCCGCTCATAGGCCGCGTTTCCGGCGCGCAAGTCGTCCAAGGGCTCGGCTACGACCGGGCCAGCGAGCACCGCCGCGATCACCGCCAACCGCAACCATCCCAGCGTCATGCATCGCCTCCCGCGTCTCGATCGCCGACTGTCGGCCGTCTCGGCGGCAGCCGGGTCGGCCCTCCCGGTATCAGCGCCCGCGCCGGGCCGCCAGCCGGGCACGCAGCGCAGCGGCGCGGTGGGGGAGCGTGTGCTGCCGCTCGCGGGCCACTGCCAGCGCATCGTCCGGCACGTCGGCGGTGATCGTGCTGCCGGCCGCGACGATGCTCCCAGCGCCGACACGAACCGGAGCCACGAGCGCGGTGTTGGAGCCGATGAAGGCTCCCGCACCGACCTGCGTCCGATGCTTCGCAAAGCCGTCGTAATTGCACGTGATCGTACCGGCGCCGAGGTTGGCGCCGGCACCGACTTCGGCGTCCCCGACATAGCTCAGATGGTTGGCCTTGGCACCACGGCCCAAGCGCGCCGCCTTGACCTCGACGAAATTGCCGACCCGCGCGCTCTCCTCGAGATCCGCCCCGGGACGGAGCCGAGCGAACGGCCCGACGCTGCAGCCCGGACCGACCACCGCACCCTCGAGATGGCTGAAGGCGTGCACCACGGCACCCGCCGCGATCCGTACGCCGGGGCCGAGCACGACGTAGGGCTCGAGGATCGCGCCGGGTGCGACGATGCTGTCGACGGACAGGAACACGGTGCCCGGCGCCTCCATGGTCACGCCCGAGTCGAGCAGTCGGCCGCGCAGGCGCTCCTGCAGCATGCCGGCGACCTCGGCTAGCTGCGCCTGGGAGTTGATCCCCTGCCCCTCCTCCCAGGGGCCCTCGACGGCGATCACGGGCCAGCCGCGATCGACCGCCGCGGCGACGGCGTCCGTGAGGTAATACTCACCCTTCTCGGGACGCAGTGCCAACGCGTCGAGCAGCACGGCGAGACGCGCCGCGTCGAACGCCATGATCCCGGAATTGCACGGCGCCGTGGCCCGCAGCTCGGCGTCCGCATGACGCTCCTCGACAATCTCGACGAGCCGGCCGTCGACCATCCGCAGCCGCCCATACCCGGTCGGGTCGGGCGGCCGCATGCCGAGCACCGCGACCGCCGCGTCCGCCTCGGCCCGGGCCTGGACCAGCCGCGCCGCGGTCGTCCCGCTCAGCAGCGGCGTATCGCCGTAGAGCACCAGCACCGTCCCGCGACCGGGCAAGAGAGCCCGCGCGGCCATCACCGCGTGACCGGTGCCGAGCTGCGGCTCCTGGACCGCGACCTGCGCGCCCGGGGCGAGACGGCCAACGACTTCGGCCACGTCGTCCATGCCATCGGCCAGCACCACAACCAGGGTCGTGGGCGCGAGCTCGCCGGCCGTCGCCAGCACATGCCCGATCACCGGCAGCCCAGCCAGCGGATGGAGGACCTTGGGCCGCGGATTGCGCATCCGCGTGCCCTTGCCGGCTGCAAGGATGACGATGCTCAGAGATTGGTTCATGCGGTCGGCGAACCATGTCGGTGGGGCGGGCGAGCGCGCGGCTTGGCAGCGTTCCCCGCGCAGTCTAGGCCGCGTCTATTAACGCTTTCCCGCCACCGCTCAATCGTGAGGTGCCGATGCCGCCCTGCCCTTGGCCCGCCGTGCTGTTCGATCTCGACGGGACGCTGGTCGACAGCGCGCCGGATCTGCGCCTCGTCCTGGAGCGCCTGCTCGGCGAGGAGGAACTGCCCGCGCCCGATCTGGCCGCGGTCCGGAACATGATCGGCGAAGGCGCACGGGTGCTCGTGGAGCGGGCCCTGGTTGCCGCGGGCGTCGCACCGGACGAAACCTACACGGCACGGCTGCACAGCCGCTTCCTCGATCTCTACGCCGCCCAGCCGTGCCGCGACACGGTGCTGTTCGACGGTGCGCGCGGCGTGCTCGACTGGCTGCGCGCGGGTGGCACGGCGCTCGGGCTCTGCACCAACAAGCCGCAGCGACCGACCGAGCTGCTGCTCGACGCGCTGGGTCTTCGCGAGGCGTTCGGCGCCGTTATCGGCGGGGATGCGCTGCCCTGGCGCAAGCCGGACCCGCGCCATGCGCTCGCCGCGCTGGAGCGGCTCGGCGCGGTACCCGGCCGGGCCGTGCTCGTCGGCGACAGCCGGATCGACGTCGCCACCGCGCGCGCCGCCGGCCTGCCCTGCGTACTGGTCAGCTTCGGCTACAGCGACGCGCCGGCGGACCAGCTCGGCGCCGACGCGGTGATCGACCGTCTCGACCAGCTGCCCGCCGTCCTTGACAGGCTGGCGGGCCGCCACCTAGATCGCCGTTCGGCCACCGAGGGCGCGTAGCTCAGCGGGAGAGCACTCGCTTCACACGCGAGGGGTCACAGGTTCAATCCCTGTCGCGCCCACCATAACTCAGACCATCGTCGTCGCTTGCGGACCGCGCGCCCGCCCGCTCAGATCCGAGGAACGGGCGGTGGGAGGCGGCGATGGGCGACGGATCCGGATCGCGGCTGAGCTTCAGCCAGTACTACAATGCGGCCCAACTGCGCGCCGACACCTGGAGCCGGCTGAAGCACGACGTGTTGCGCCTCGACGAGGCGGCGGCCGGCGGCGATGGCGCGGACGAGGCACGGGCCGCGGTGCGCGCCGCTCTCGACCGGCTCGAGCCGATCGAATCCTACTGGGCCTTCCCCGGACGGCAGGGCTTCCTGCAGCTCCGGCGGTTGCTCGATCTGGGCGAGACGCACGCGCTGGCGCAGGCGACGGCACGCATCGTGCGGGCGCTCGCCAGCGACAGCTACCGGCGCCGGCAGATCGAGCTGCAGCCGAGCGACGGCGCCGGCAGTGAGGAGGACGTCGAGCTCGCCGAGCTGCGCGCCGGCGCGGCGGCCTACGACCGGCCCTATTTCGAGGTGCTGGTGGTCGACGCGATGACGACGGCGGACGAGCAGGCCCTGCGCCGCGGCCTGCGCGACGCCCGCCGCACCGACGATCCGTTCGTCTACGAGCTGGTCGTCGTGCCGTCGTTCCAGGACGCGCTCATCGCGCTGCTGATCAACACCAACATCCAGACCGTCGTGATCCGTTACAGCTTCCCCTACGGCTCGACCCACCAGCTCGCCGTGCTGCAGCACGAGCTGGCGCGGATCGAGGCGAGCGACTTCGAGGCGACGCCGCCGGCCGAGCGCGGCATCCTGCTGTGCCGCGTCGTCGCCGAGATTCGCCCGGAGCTGTGCGTCTACCTCGTCACCGACAGCTCGGTCGAGGAGGTCGCCGGGCGGGTCCCGTCCAACTGCCTGCGCGTCTTCTACCAGCAGGAGGACTTCCTCGAACTGCACCTGAACATCCTGCGCGGGGTCAACAGCCGCTACCAGACGCCGTTCTTCACCGCGCTCAAGGAATACAGCCGGCAGCCCACCGGCGTGTTCCACGCGATGCCGATCAGCCGCGGCAAGTCCGTGACCAAGTCGCACTGGATCCGCGACATGGGCCAGTTCTACGGGATCAACATCTTCCTCGCCGAGACCTCGGCGACCTCGGGCGGACTCGACTCCCTGCTGGAGCCCACCGGACCGATCAAGAAGGCCCAGGAACTGGCCGCGCGCGCCTTCGGCGCGCAGCGCACCTACTTCGTCACCAACGGCACCTCGACGGCCAACAAGATCGTGCTCCAGGCGCTGGTCCGGCCGGGCGACATCGTCCTGGTCGACCGCGACTGCCACAAATCGCACCATTACGGCCTGGTGCTGTCCGGCGCGGAGGTCGTCTATCTCGACAGCTACCCGCTCCACGCCTGGTCGATGTATGGCGCGGTGCCGCTCGAGGAGATCAAGCGCCACCTGCTGCGGCTGCGCGCCGCGGGCAAACTCGGTCGGGTGCGCGCGCTGCTGCTGACCAACTGCACTTTCGACGGGCTCGTCTACAATGTCGAGCGGGTCATGGAGGAGTGCCTCGCCATCAAGCCCGACCTCGTCTTCTTCTGGGACGAGGCGTGGTTCGCCTTCGCCCGCTGCGGGGTCACCTACCGGCAGCGCACGGCGATGGTCGCGGCGGCGCGGCTGCGCGAGCGCTATCGCACCGGGGCACACCGCGCGGCGCATGCGGAGCAGGCGGCGCTCCTGCGCGACGCCGACGACGAGACCTGGCTGCGCACCCGGCTCCTGCCCGATCCGGAGCGGGTGCGGATCCGCGTCTACGCCACCCAGTCGACGCACAAGACGCTGACCTGCCTGCGCCAGGGCTCGATGATCCACGTCTGGGACCAGGACTTCCAGCACCAGGTCGCGGACGCCTTCCACGAGGCGTACATGACCCACACCTCGACCTCGCCGAACTACCAGATCCTGGCCTCGCTCGACGTCGGCCGACGCCAGGTCGAGCTGGAAGGCTTCGAGCTGGTCAAGAAACAGCTCGAGATGGCGATGGTGCTGCGCGAGAAGGCGGTCACCCACCCGCTGCTCGCCAAATACTTCAAGTTCCTGACCGTAGCCGACATGATCCCCGCCCAGTACCGCGAGAGCGGGATCGAGACCTATTACGACGCCGAGCGCGGCTGGACCGACTTCTTCGCCGCTTGGCGCAGCGACGAGTTTGTCCTCGACCCGACGCGGCTCACGCTCTTCGTCGGCCGGACCGGTGTTGACGGGGAGAGCTTCAAGACCCGCGAGCTGATGGACCGGTACGGGATCCAGATCAACAAGACCTCGCGCAACACCGTGCTGTTCATGACCAACATCGGGACCACGCGGAGCTCGGTCGCCTATCTGATCGAGGTACTGTGCCGGATCGCCGGCGAGCTCGACGCGCGGCTCGAGAGCGCGAGCCCGGCGGAGCGTCGGGTCCACGCGCGGAAGGTCAAGGCGCTCACCGAGGATCTGCCGGCGCTGCCGGATTTCTCGCGGTTTCACGAGGCCTTCCGTCCGCAGCCGCAGGCGTCGACGCCGGAGGGCGACATCCGCAAGGCCTTCTTCCTCGCCTACGACGACGACGCCTGCGAGTACCTGCCGCACGAGGGGCCGGAGATCGACCAGCTGATGGCCCAAGGCCGCGAGATCGTTTCGGCGATCTTCGTGATCCCCTACCCGCCGGGCTTCCCGATCCTCGTTCCCGGGCAGGTCGTCAGCCGCGACATCCTCGACTTCCTGCGCCGGCTCGAGGTCAAGGAGATCCACGGCCTGCGTCCCGAGCTGGGGCTGCGGGTGTTCAAGGAGGAGGCACTGCGCAACGGAGCGGGGACAGCAACCAGCGGTGCATGAAACCCGTTCTGATTCGCTGTTTAAGGGTATCTGATTGACACTTCCGGGCGGCCGGTCGATAGGTCCGCAAACCAACGGTTGGGGGGCGTGCGCCAATGTGGACGTGGTGTTCAACGGCGCGGATGCTTCGAGTTCTCAGCGTCGGCGTCTGGGCCTGTACGGCGTTGCCGGCGTTTGCCAACTATCCACAGGGACCGACCGCGCTGTGGGCGGTGCCGACCTATCAGAGCATCGGCGTCTACTGGAAGATCAAGTTCCGCGGTCAGGCCGCCCTGCAGTATCGCTTGCCGGGCAAAGCCTGGCAGAGCGCGCAGCCACTCTACTACGATACGGCATCCGAGCCGGAGATGGTCGGGCAGTACCGCGGCAGCATCGTCAACCTGCGGCCGGGCACGACCTACGAGGTCCGGGTGCGTCGCCAGAAGGACGGTAGCTGGACCCGGCTGCAGCCTGCGGTGACGACGTGGCGGGAGACGTCCGATCCCGCATTCCCGGTCCGGACGACGATCGTCCTGCCGCCGGAGCTCGACTATCTCGAGACATCGGAGGCCGGCGATGACACCGGCTGGGTGGTTTATGACGGCGGTCCGAACGGGACCGTCATCGACGGCGGCGGGGTGCGCCAGGACTGCGTCGCCATTCGCCACGGCAAGGTCGTGCTGCGTGGGGTCACGATCCGTAACTGCACGCACACGGGCATCTGCATCAACAGGAGCGCAGCGGCGAATTGCGCCGTCGCAGGCTCGGGCTTCGCTCCCTCGGACGTCGTCATCGAGAATGTCGACATCAGTCGGTTCGGTCGGCCCGAGACCAGCGACGACTTTCTGGCGAGATGCGGTGATCTGGTCGGCCAGATCGGCCGCGGCATCGGGATCCACATCCGCAACCCGGACACAGAGCGGGTCGTGGTGCAACACAGCCGTATCCGCGCACCGCTGGTCCGGTCGCTGCACTGGCGCGAATGCAGCTTCCGCAACGGCCACCCCCACGGTCCGTTCGCGATCCATGTCCACAAGCCCGCAACCGGCAACTGGCGCGGCAATCACGTCTTCCGGTTCAACACCATCGAGTCGACGCCCGACTGGCCGTTCGAGGATCTCATCGGTGGCGAGGTCAACGGACCGCGCGGCGGCGCGCCTGGTGCGGACAGCGACATCTACGGCAACGTCCTGCGCCACGCGGCGGACGACGGCATCGAGGCCGACGGCGGCGGCATCAACGTCCGCATCTGGGGCAACTACTTCGACCTGACGCGGGCCTCGATCAGCTTCGCCCCGCTCTCGGTCGGGCCCGCCTACGTGTTCCGCAACGTCTTCGAGCGGGCGCGCGTCGGCCCCGAGCCCTATCCGGATCCGACCGAGTTCAACAACCCGGGTCCCGTGATCAAGGCCGGGACGACCGGCAACGGGCCGGACGTGTTCCGCGGGCCGCTCTACGTGTTCCACAATACGTCGGTGCTCATCGGTGAAGAGGCGCCGAAGATGGTTCTGTACGTGAATCGGGCGAACCTCCCGCGCATTACGTTACGCAACAACATCTGGATGACGAGCCAATTCTATATCCGCGACCAACGCATCGACCCCGACTACGACTTCCTTCCATCGTCCACCTTCGACTACGATATGCACAACATGCCGGCCGAGGGGGACTCCGGAACGCCCGGGCCGAACACCATCGAGGCCGAGGTCCGCTGGGCGCCAGGGCACGGGCCCACCGATCCGCCGGGCGCCGCGCCGAGCGGGCGCTACCAGGTCGAGCCGGTCGCGGCGCCGGACGGCGCGTGGAACAAGGGCATGGCGCTGAGCAACTTCAATCGCGGCAGCCGGGATCTCGACGGCGCGCCGGACCTGGGTGCGCACGAGGCCGGCAGCGCGCCGATGCGCTTCGGCATCGGCGCGAGCTGGGACTATCGGCCGTAGGCGCCCTTACCCCTTGACCGCGCCCGCGGTCAGCCCCTGCACCAGATAGCGCTGAATGAAGGCGAAGAACAGGCAGGCGGGGATCAGTGCCAGCACCGCAGCGGCCATCATCTGCCCCCAGTCGACCGAGAACTTGGAGACGAAGGTCAGCAGGCCCACGGGAAAGGTCGCCTTCTGATCGTTGTTGATCAGCATCAGCGCGAAGAGCAGCTCCGACCAGGCGGCGGTGAAGACGAAGCCGAGCGTCGCGCCCATGCCCGGTAGGGTCAGCGGCACGATCACTTTGCGCAGCGCCTGCGCGCGTGTGCAGCCGTCGATCATCGCCGCCTCCTCGAGCGTCGGCGGGATGCTCTCGAAGAAGGACTGCATCAGGAAGGTCGCGAAGGGCACGTTGAAGGCCGTGTAGACGATGATCAGTCCGGTCAGCGAGTTGCCGAGGCCGAGCGGCGTGATCAGCCGGTAGATCGGTGCGATCAGCATCACCAGCGGAAACATCTGCGTGATCAGCATCAGCACGACGACCGCGCGCTTGAGGCGGAACTCGAAGCGCGAGAAGGCGTAGCCGGCGGCGCTGGCGACCAGGGTGACGAGGAACGCGGTGCCCAGCGAGACGATCACCGAATTCAGGAAGAAGCGTGGAAAACTGCTGCGCAGGAGGACGAAATCGTAGTTGGCCCAGGTCGTCGCCGACGGCCACAGGCGCACGCCCTCGGTGTAGAGGAGCTGCTGCGGTGTGAGCGAGATCTTGACCAGCCAGTACATCGGGAACAGGGCGAACAGCACATAGAGGAGCAGCGCCCCGCGATGGCCGAGAAAGCGGAGCAGCTCGCCCGAGACCGTCACGCCGTGTTCCTCAGGTTACGGCGCAGTTGGTAGAGCATTGCCGCGTAGAGCAGCAGCAGCAGCAGCAGGGCCGTCGAGACGGCGCTGGCATAGCCGAAGTCGAGCTTCCGGTAGGCGACGGTAAAGATGTAGCTCGGCAGGATCTGCGTGGTGTTGGCCGGCCCGCCGTTCGTCATGACGATGATCAGGTCGGCGAAGTTGGAGATCCAGATCGTCCGCAGGAGCACCGTGATGGCGATCATCGGCGCCAGGAACGGCAATGTCACGGTCACGAACTGCTGCCAAGGGCTGGCGCCGTCGATCGAGGCCGCCTCGTAGAGCTCGTTCGGGATCGACTGCAGCGCCGCGAGCAGCGTGATGGCGAAGAACGGGATCCCGAACCAGACGTTGGCGAGGATCGGCCCGAGCATGGCGAGCCGCGGGTCGCCCAGAATGTTGTAGGGCTCGGCCAGAAGGCCCAGGCCGTGGAGCCAATGCGGCAAGGGCCCGACGACCGGGTTGAGCAGCCAGGCGAAGGTCAGGCCCGAGAGGAAGGTCGGCACCGCCCAGGGCAGGAACACCAGGGCCTGGACCAGCCGCTTGCCGTGGAAGGGCCGGTTCAGCAGCATCGCCAAGCCGAGGCCGAGGAAGAACTGGAAGAACAGCGAGCCGAAGGTCCAGTAGAAGGTGTTGCCGAGGGCGAGCCAAAACACGCGATCGGCGAGGAGCGTGCGGAAGTTCGCCAAGCCGACCCAGCGCAACTGGGTCTTGTCGAGGATGTGCGCCTGCTGGAAGGCGAACGACAGGCCGACGACCAGCGGCAGGACCATCACCAGCGCGATCAGGACGATCGCCGGCCCGACATACCAGTAGGGCTCGAGCAGGGCCGAGAGAGCCCGGGACCGCCGTGGCGGCCCCGACCCGATGGCGACCGCCGTCGCCATCGGCGCCCCGCTCAGTTCGGCTTCGCGGCCAGAAACTTCTGCTGAGCGGCGGTGAAATAGGCGGCCCACTCGTCGGCGACGTCCTGCGCGCTGCGCTGCCCGAGGAGCGCCTCCTGACCGGTCTGCACCGCGATCGAGTCGGCCCAATAACCGTACTCCTCGAGATGCGCGGGCACCGGCGTAAGCTGCCAGCGTTCGTCGCTCAGCTCGGTCAGCCAGCCGGCGAACTGCTCGGTGCCGAAGAACGGATCCTGATCGGCGCCCTTGTGGATCGGCACGACGCCGACGAACTTGGCCCACTCGAGATTGCTCTCCGGGCTCGAGAGATGGGCGATCAACTTCCACGCGGCGTCCTTGTCGGCGGCGCTCTTGAACATCGCCCAGCCGGCGTAGCCGATGGTCGGGAAGGACTTGCCCGCGGGGCCGAGCGGCATCGGCGCCACCGCGAAGTCCTCGGCCGGCATGCGCTCGGCAATGGCGATCAGCGCATCGGGATCCTGGTCGAGCATCGCGCAGGTGCCGGAATAGAACCCGGCGACGATCTCGTTGAAACCCCAGTTGACGCTGTCACGGGGCACGAGGCCGTCCTTGTACATGTCGACCAGCATCTGCAGGCCCTTGACGTGGCCCGGGCCGTTCAACGTGCTGGTGCCATCCTCGGTGAAGAACGCGTTCGTGCCGGCCATGGTCTGCATGAACATGGTGTAGCCATTGGCGCCACCGGGACCGCCACGCAGGCAGTAGCCGGACTTGCCGCCGCCCAGGGCGCTGATCTTGCGCGCGGCCTCGACGAAGTCGTCGAGCGTCTCCGGCGGTCCGTCGAGTCCGGCCTCGGCGAACAGCTTCTTGTTCCAGAACATGGCCCGAATGTAGAAACCGTAGGGGATCATGTAGGGCGTGCCGTCGACCACCGAGGCGAACTCCAAGGTCCGCTCGGTGATCTGCGCCGTGCCCTCCCACCGCTCGAGGTACGGCCTCAGGCTCTCGAGCTGGTCGTTGTTGGCGTAGAGCGACAGCCAGCGCTCGGGCATCTCGACAACGTCGGGAATCTCGCCACCGGAGACCATGGTCGCGAGCTTCTCGAAGGCCTGCCCCCAGGGCAGCGAGGTCACCTCGACCGTCACCCCCGGGTTGGCGGCCTCGAACCTCGCGATCATCCCCTTCAGCACCTCGGTGCGCTGCGGGCTGGTGATGACCTCGGTCAACCGGATCGTCGTCTCGGCCGACGCCTGGCCGACGGCGAGCACGACGGCCAGCGCCGTCGCCGAAAGCAGCTTGCGCATCCGGACATCCTCCCTGCCGCGGGCCGGCGGCGGCCGACCGCGGCGCCCTTCAAGCGCGCGCCCAGGGCGGCGTCAACGTGGTCCGCGTCCAGCGGGAGGCGGATCGTCCGACCGGCCCTCCGCGACGAATGCCGCGAACGCCTCCGCGTAGTCCGGATGCCAGCGCGACAGGGCCGGACGGTTCTCGATGATGTCGTCGATCGCCCACTGCATGCGCCGGCAGTCGAGCCCGCGGTCCACGTCGTTGTCCGGGCAGAGGATGTAGAAGTCGCCAGCCGCCAGCCGCTCCAGCATGAAGCTGACCACCTGATCGGCGCGCCAGGCACCCGGCGGCTTCGCCGCACCGGTCGCGGCCGCCACGCCGACGAAGGTGTGGCCAGGGATCAGCAGATGCGCCGTGACCTGGCAGCCCGGTGTGTTGCGCAGGACGTGGGCCAGCCCCTCGGTCAGCACCTTCACGCCGGCCTTCGACACGTTGTAGGCGGTGTCCCCCGGTGGCGTGGTGATGCCCTGCTTGCTCCCGGTGTTGACGATCGCGCCGGGGGCGCCCTGGGCGATCATCGGCGGCGCGAAGACCTGCACACCGTGCAGCACGCCCATCAGGTTCACCTCGATCAGCCGCCGCCAGCCGTCCGCGTTCTCCAACGGTCCACCCCCGCCGCGGGCGGCGGCGTTGTTCATCAACAGCGCCACCTCGCCGAACTCGCCGAGCGCGACGTCGCGCAGCCGCTCGACCGCGGCGCGATCGGCGACGTCGACCGTCACGGCCCGGACGGACGCGGCCCCGCCCTGCGACACCGCCGCGACCTCGTCGCGCACCTTCGCCAACCAGACCTCGTCGCGGTCGGCCAGGACGAGCCGCATCCCGAGGCGGGCGAGCGCGAGCGCGCTGGCCCGGCCGATGCCGAGCGCGGCACCGGTGACGACCGCGACACGGCCGGGCTTAAGCGCCGGATGGTGGGGCATCGTCGTATCCTCCCAGAAGTTCACGCAGGCCGGCGCTAGGTTATGGGATCCCCGGCCCGCTCAGCGCCATGCCAGGAGGGGCCAGCGGCGCCACCATCTCGCCGAACAGCGGCCGGGCGAACGACGCCGTCGGCGGCGGCGCGAGCAGATACTGGCTCGACACCATGACCGCGGCGGAGCAGCCGGCGACGGAGCGTGATCGCGCCCAGGGACGGGACGATGGCGGCGCGATCGATCCTGCCGGCGCCGCGGGAACGAGAGGTCCAGAGGACCACAAGGAAGGCCGGCGCCAGGCAGGCTCAGGCGGCGAGGCGTAGCGTCACGCTGCCGAGCTGCCCGAAATCGGCGCTGACCAGGTCATCGGGAGCGATGGCGAGAGGAGCCATGCAGGTACCGCTGGTGACGATCTGCCCAGCCTGCAGCGGGATGCCGAGCCCCGACAACTCGTTGACGAGCCAAGTCAGCGCGAGCCGCGGGTCGCCCAGCACGTTGCCGCCACTGCCGGAGCGCCACGGGCCGTCCCCAGCCCGGGCGCGGACCGGATAGGCAGACAGATCCAGGTCTCGCCAGGACGCCGGTGCCGCCGCCCCGAGGACGAAGTGATGGGCGCAGGCGTTGTCGGCGATGAGCTGTGCCGCCCCGGCGGTGGCGACGTCGAGGTAGCGCGAATCGGGGATCTCGATCGCGGGATGAAGGTCGGCGACCGCCGCCACGACCTCTTCGACGGGCCAAGGCGTGCCGCGCGGCGGCAGCGTGCGGCCGATGCGGAACGCGAACTCGGGCTCGGCCACCCGCATATGGTTGCCCGACAGGCTCAGTTGGCCGCCGTCCGCCACGACGCGCTCGGCGAGCAGCCGGCCGGCGAGCGGGCCATCGACGCCGATATGCGCCTGCCCCGCGGCGCTGGTCGCCGCGATCTTCCAGCCGAACAGCGGCATCGCGCTGCGCCGCTCGACGAAGGCCTGGATGGCGTAGCCCTCCTGGCGGCTTGCCGGGCGAAGCTCGTCAGGCAACGCGTCGATGCGCCGCCCCTCCGTCCAGCAGCGCCAGAGCAGGTCGGCGGCGGCTTCGAAGCGATCGGCGTCGGCCATGCGTCGATCCTAGAGCCCTCCGCCGCTGGTTGACAGCCGCCGGTGCGACGGCCGAGTGAAGGATCGGACGCCGCCGGCGCCGCAGGGCGCCGCCGCAACATCTCGGATGAGTGCAGCTGCCCATGGGATTGCGCGGCCTGATGCGCTGGGCGCGACGCGGGGCCACCTTGGTCGGCATCGCGCTACTCACCATTCTGGTCATCCGAGCGTTCGACTCGCAGCGTGGTCCGCCCCTCGAGCGCTGGCACACCTTCGTGCCGGAGGAGCTTGACGCGGCGCAGCTCCGCAACGCCGACTGGCCGCGCTACCTGGCCCACGAGGACGAGGTCTTCGCGGCGGTGGCGCGCGAGGTGACGGACCAACTCGACCCGGAGGCGCGCGTCGCGATCAATCGCTACTACGCGGGAAGCCCGCTCCATCCACCACGGCTCGCGCGCGACTGGAACCGGTCCTTCGTGCTCGAGCCGGACGGTCCCCCGCTGGGCGCCGCCGTCCTCCTCCACGGCCTGACCGACGCGCCCTTCAGCCAGCGGCATATCGCCGAACTCTACCGTGCGCGCGGCTGGCTCGCGGTGGTGCCCCGGCTGCCGGGCCACGGCACGGTGCCGGCCGGTCTCACCAAGGTGAAGTGGGAGGACTGGGCCGCGGCGACGCGCCTCGCCGTCCGCGAGGCCCGCCGCCGCGTCCCGGAGCCGCGCCCGCTGCACCTCGTCGGCTACTCCAACGGCGGCGCGCTCGCTGTCGACCATGCGCTCGAAGCGCTCCGCGACCCCTCACTCGGGCGCCCTGACCGGCTGGTCCTGATCTCGCCGATGATCGGGGTCACGGCGTTCGCCCGCTTCGCCGGGCTCGCCGCCCTGCCCGCCGTGTTCCCGGCCTTCGCCAAGGCCGCGTGGCTCGCGCTCGAGCCCGAGTTCAATCCGTTCAAGTACAACTCCTTCCCGGTCAACGGCGCGCGCCAATCCTACCTGTTGACCCACTCGCTGCAGACGCGGATCGAGCAGGCCGCAGGCGAGGGACGGCTCGCCGGGCTGGGCCCGGTGCTGACCTTCCAGTCGGTCGTCGACGACACGGTCAGCACGCCGGCGGTGATCTCCCAATTCTACGCGCTGCTTCCGGCCAACGGCAGCGAGCTCGTCCTGTTCGACCTGAATCGCAGCCTCAAGTTCGGCCCACTGCTGCGCGCGAATGCCGACGATGCCCTGGCCCGCGTGCTGCCGGCGCCACCGCGCGCCTTCCGCACGACGCTCGTCGCCGGCGTCGCGCAGGACCGAGGTGCCCTCGCGGAGGATCTCGCCGCCAGCGCCGCGGAGCCGACGGTCCGGGCGCTGGGCCTGTCCTGGCCGCCCGAGGTGTTCTCCCTCTCGCATGTGGCCCTGCCCTTCCCGCTCGACGACGGGCTCTACGGCCTCACCCCCGACCCGGCCGACGAGCTGGGCGTCAATCTCGGCGCCATGGCGTTGCGTGGCGAGCGGCGCGCGCTGGCGATCGACCCGGCCTCGCTGCTGCGGATGCAGTCGAACCCGTTCTTTCCCTATCTCGCCGAGCGGATCGACACCTGGATCGCGGCCAGCGGCGGCTAGCTGTGCGTTCCGAGCGGGCCGCTCACACGAGTTGACCTCGGCCGGGTGGGCGGTGCCACCCGGCCGTCTGCCTGGAGGCGAGCCTCGGATCAGCCGGCACGGTCAGCAGATGGCTGGCGCGGCACCGCGCCGAGGGCGTGGCGCGGCCGCGATCGGTGCTTCGTCATGGCTTCCAACCCTCGGAAGCCCAGCACGCGCGAGCAAAGCAATTCGCTCGATCCGTCCACGTCGACGGGCGCACCCCACGTCGGTGGGAGCGCGCGTCATGGCTCACCGAGCATGGCGCGCAACACGACAATGCGCGAGCGGTAGGCGGCAATCGCACAGGAACGGTGGTCCGGCTCGAAGGCGCAAAGACTGCGGCTCCGGAACCAGTGCAGTTGTGCCGACCGGGCAGCTCCATCGAGATGCCGCTCGGCCCCGGCGCGGGTCCAGAGCCGCAGCATCTCGGCATCGAGAGCGCGCAATGTGGCGTCGGAGCAGACGAGCTGATCGGTCGCATAGATGGCCGCCCCGCAATCGGCCGAAATTTGCTCGGTCGGGGGCGAAACGGGCTGCGCAATGGACAAACCGGCGGCAGTGCCGAACACCACAGCGCCGATCATCATGCGCACACCCCGCGCCATGTCGAGCCGGGTTCAGCCGCCGTTCACAAGCGCCAGCGGAAACTCGTAACGCTCATCCCCGACGCTGATCGAAAACTGGTCACCCGATTGCTCGAAGCTCAGCGCGGCGTCCACATTCGTGGCGACCGGCGCGCCGCCTTCGAACAGGATCTGGCGCTCCTCGCCATCGCCGAGCGCGATCCAGACTCCGGCATTGCCGGGTCCGTCGCGCACCACGCCGAAGGGGCAGGTCCGCATCGCCGCGCCGGCCGCTGTCGCGCAGTTGACGGAGCCGGTCGCGTCGAAGGGCTTGCCGTTGCCCACCGGGCCGCCCTCGGGCATCTCCGGCATGGCCGGTGCGGCGGCTTCGATGAGGTACTTCCCGGCGACCCAGCCCTGAACGCCCGAGCCGTCCACGCGGATGTTGCACCAGCGCGTGGGGCCGGTCATCCGGCAGCCGCGGTTCTGCATCAGTTCGCCGTTCTGCGCCTTGCCGACGACATCGTAGCGGGTGTCGGGGCCGGACCGGATATTCAGCCCACCATCACGAATGCCCGCGACCGCCCACCAATCCGGTCCGCCAGCCAGCCCGTCGGCGAAATCGATACCGCCAAGGCCGATGCCGAGTGAGTACTCTGCTGTCTCATCCCGCGGCGCGGCATTGCGCATGAGATAGACCCGGACAACGTAGTGCACTGACGCATACGAAAGATTCTCGACGGCACGTGATCGTGCTATGCCGTCGGCATGGCACGCACGGTATGTCCCCTGGTCTCGGCCGAGGATCGCCAGCGATTGGCGGCGATCGTTGCCGATCGCAACCGCCCGCAGAAGCACGTGGCACGGGCGCGGATCATCCTGCACTCGGCCGCGCGGCTCGACGTCGCCGAGGTCGCGCGGCGGGCCGGCATCAGCCGGCCGGCGGTGTGGCGCTGGCAGCAGCGTTTTGCCGAGGCCGGCGTCGACGGCCTGTTGCGCGACAAGACCAGGAAGCCCGGCAAGGCGCCGACGCCCGAGGCGGTGGTGCGGCGGGTGGTGGCGCTGACCTGCAGCGAGCCACCGGGCGAGGCCACGCACTGGACCGGCCGGGCGATGGCCGAGGCCAGCGGCCTTTCCTTGCGCACGGTGCAACGCATCTGGGTGGGGCACGAGCTCCAGCCGCACCGGCTGCGCACCTTCAAGCGCTCGCGCGATCCCGAGTTCCTGGCCAAGCTCGAGGACATCGTTGGGCTCTACATCGCCCCGCCGCGGCACGCGGTCGTGCTGTCGGTCGACGAGAAAAGCCAGATCCAGGCCTTGGACCGCACGCAGCCAGGGCTGCCGATCAAGCCGGGCAAGGCCGGCACCATGACGCACGACTACATCCGTCACGGGACGACCACCCTGTTCGCGGCGTTGAACGTGTTCGACGGCACCGTGATCGGCCGCTGCATGCAGCGCCATCGCCACCAGGAGTTCCTGCGTTTCCTCAACACCGTCGAGGCGGCGGTGCCGGCCGGCAGGATCGTCCACGCCGTCCTCGACAACTATGCCACCCACAAGCACGAGAAGGTCCGCGCCTGGCTCGCCCGCCATCCGCGCTGGGTCTTCCACTACACCCCCACATCCGGATCGTGGCTCAACGCCGTCGAGACCTTCTTCTCGGCCATGACCCGCCGCCGGCTGCGCCGCGGCGTGTTCCGCTCGCTGGTCGACCTCCAGGCGGCGATCAACCGCTACCTCACGGAGCACAACGCCGACCCCAGGCCCTTCACCTGGACCGCGACACCGGCCAACATCGTCGCCAAGCTGGATCAATTGAATGCGTCAGTGCAGTAGGTCCCTGCGGCCGGCAGCGGAATATCCGCGACGTTGCCCGAGGTGGAGCCGATGAACAGCGCCTCCTCCGAGCCCTGCGGCAGGACGTTGAAATAGAGGCTCGCATTCGAAGACGACAGATCGATCGACAAACGCTGACCGGCCTCCGCGACGACAACATACTCGATACTGTCGTCACCCTTCAGTTCGCCCTTGAGAATCGTGCCCGCTGCGGCGGCCGCGGCGGCCACGGTCTCCGTCCGGGTCGCCTGTGCCGCGCTGGCGGCGGCGAAGGCCAAGGCCATGGTTCAACCGGCCACAAGCGGCGGCAAGGCTCTTGCGATGCGCATGCGGGTCTCCTTGAACTGATGTCGTGCCCCCCTCCCCCCGCGTGGCGGGCGCCCTTCGATCATCCGAGTATCGGGTGATCGACGGTGCGGCACTAGTCGAAAGGCGAAGCGGCCACCGCATCCGAGCCTGCCCTCAGGCCGGCAAGGCCCGAGCCGGGGGTCGAGGTGCCGCCCGACGAGCGCGGCGTCCGCGTCGAGCGGGTGATGAGCGATAGTCGCGCACGCTACGTCTCCGGGCGGTCTGCACGAGGCGCCCGGAAGCCACAGCTAGGCCGAGGCCGCCATCGCCCGCTGCAGATCGGCGAGCAGGTCAGCGACCGTCTCGAGCCCGACATGGAGCCGGATCGTGCGGGGGCTGACGCCGAAGGCGCGTGCCGAGTTCGGCCCACCGGCCTGGCGGAGCGTGATCTCCGCCGGGAAGACGAGGCTCTCGTGGCCACCCCAAGAGACGCCGAGACGAAACAGGCGGAGCGCGTCGACGAACCGCTCGACGCTCAGCCCGTCGCGCAGCTCGAACGAGAACAGGCCGCTCGAGCCGAGCAGCTGGCGGCCGTCGACCCTGCCGTCGAGGGCAGGATGCCGGACGCGGATGACCTCCGGCCGCCCCGCGAGCCAGCGGGCGACGACCAGTGCCCGCTGCTCGTGGGCGCGCAGCCGGACCTCGAGCGTGCGCAGGCCGCGCACCAGCAGCCACGCGTCGAAGGGCGAGAGCTTCGCCCCGAGATAGGGAATCACCCCGGCATCGAGCCGGGCGATCCGCTCGGTGCTGCCGGCGACGACGCCCGCCACCGTGTCGCTGTGCCCGGAGAGGTACTTCGAGGCGGTATGGACGACCAGATCGATGCCGTGCCGCAGCGGCTGCTGGAGGAGCGGCGTGGCCCAGCTGTTGTCGATGATCGTCAGCACGTCGTGGCGGCGGGCGAGCGCCCCGATGGCGGCGAGGTCCTGCGTCTCGAACACCCAGCTCGTCGGGCTCTCGAGGTAGAGCAGCCGTGCCCCGGGCAGCGCCGCCGCGACAGCGGCGAGGTCGCCGCCGTCGACATAGTCGGTGCGGATCCCGAATCGCGGCAGCAGCGTCTCGAACAGCCGATAGGTGTCCGGGTAGAGGTGGCGGACGGCGACGATACGCTCGCCGGCGCTCACGTTCGCCAGCACGGCGCCGCTGATCGCCGCCATGCCGCTGGCGAAGCCGCGCGCCGTCTCGGCTCCTTCGAGCGCAGCGACACGGCACTCGAACTCCGCGACCGTCGGATTGCCGACGCGACTGTAGATGCTGCGCTTCTCCTCGCCGGCGAAGGTGCGCAGCGCCTCCTGGTAGCTCGCGAAGGTGAAGAGCGAGGTCTGGACGATCGGCGGGACGACCGCATCGTAGGGATGGCGGCCGTCATGGGCGAGGATCGTGCCCGGATCGAGATCGCCATTGTCCATGGATCAGCTCCTGCCGCGCCGGTAGGCCTCGAGGTCCTACCGACGGTCGCGTCGTTCCGCGAGCGTGGGTTTCGGTTGCGGACCGACCGCGCTGCGTCGAGGTGTCCGCAACAGACCCGCAACTGCCACGGCTTCGCCTTGCCATCAGACGGCGCCACCGCCTAGGACGCGCCCGGCGGTGGTGCGGGGAGGCGGGGATGCAGCGGCTCAATGTCGGTCTGATCGGCTCTGGTTTCATGGGGCGGAGCCATGCGCTCGCCTGGCGGATGGCGCCGGCGGTGTTCCCGTTGCCGCTGCAACCGCATCTCGAGATCCTGGCCGACGTCGACGCG
>CALKJU010000053.1 GCA_937995535.1 uncultured Alphaproteobacteria bacterium | reverse complement strand
GGCGCGTCGCTGATCCTACCAAGGTTTCGATCCACGCCCCCGCGCGGGGGGCGACCATCGCGTCACACCCCTTCGATCGCGGCGATCTTGTTTCGATCCACGCCCCCGCGCGGGGGGCGACTCCGGATGTCTAACACCTTGCTGGCACGAGGAGAACTCGTCCGTCCGCGCGAACCGCCGAGCCTGGGCGCCGGGCAAGGGCGAGCCGTCCGGAGCGGTGACGTAAGGGCCTAGGAACAGGGGATTTCCCGTCGCGCGAAAGCGCGGGGCGTTGCCATGACGCTCGGGGTTCGCGCACGGTCTCAAAAGAGCAGCGGGCCCTCGAAGTCGAGGGTCGGCTTCGCGCCGACATGCTCCACCCGCCGCCGCCAGTGTCTGCCGAGATAGTAGAACCGCAGAGAATCGCTGGTGGGATCGATCTCGGCCACCAGCCGCGCCTTCAGCACCACCCACTGCGCCGGCTCGACGTCGCATTCGAACACCGAGAGCTGGACCCGCTGGCCGAAGTCCTTGCAGGCCGAAGCGACACGGCGCAGGCGACGGCGCCCGGCCGCGGTGTCGGTCGTCACGTCGTAGGTCACCAGTACGAGCATCACCTAGCGCCACACGAAGGGTGGGTAGCCGTCGAGATCGCCGCGCAGATGGCGGGCGAGGAGTTGCGCCTGGAGCTGCGGCATCAGACCGAGTGGCGCGTTCTCCTGGAGGTAGGGATGGAGCATCTCCTCCTTCTTGCGCTCCTGGAAGGCAACCAGCAGCGCCTTGCGCGCCTCGTCCGTGAGCATCACCGCGCCGTTCTCCATGCGGCGGAAGTCGCGCACACCCATCTGGCGCCGGTTGATCAGGGAGAGCGCCAGCCGATCGGCGATCACCGGTCGGAACTCCTCGGCCAGGTCCAGCGCCAGCGAAGGGCGCCCCGGGCGGTCGCGGTGGAGAAAGCCGACGGCCGGATCGAGGCCGAAGGTTTCCAACGCCGAGCGGCAGTCATGGGTGAGCAGCGTGTAAAGGAGCGAGAGCAGCGCGTTAACCGGATCGAGCGGCGGCCGCCTTGATCGACCCCGGAAACGGAACTCCGCCTGCTCCGTGCGCAACAGATGGCCGAACACCGCGAAGTAGACGCCCGCGGCCTCACCTTCGAGCCCGCGCAGCGCATCGCCGGCCTGGTCTTTCTGCACGCGCCGCGCGACGTCGGTAAGCCGCCGCTCGGCCACTTCCAGGGCGTCACGCGCCTCGATCGCCATCGCTGCGCCGTGGTCGCGCAGCGCCCGACGCAGCACCGTCCGCTGGTTGAGAATCTTGGCCAGCACAAAGCTACGCACGAGCGCCGCACAACCGACCGGGTCGTCGCTGCGACGATACTGCTCGCGGCGGAGCAGGACGTTCCCGGAGACCGGTCCCTCGGCGCGGGCGAGGAAGCGGCCGTGCTCCGTCAGCCAGGTCACCGTGACCCCGCTCTCGCAGCAAAGGCCGAGCGCCGCCGGCGACATACCAACGCGCCCCAAGCAGACAACGCCGCCGAGGAGGTGGACCGGGACACGGCCCTTCTCCTGACCGTCGATTTCGACCACGATGTTGGTGCCGTCCTTACGCAGCCAGGTACCCTCGGTCTGAACGTAAAGCGTATTCAAGTAGCGTCGCATCCGTCGTCCTCGACAAGGCGCGCGAGCCAGGGACCCACCGGGCGCCGACACTGCAGGGCCTTCGGCCGGCAGAGATCGAGGAGCGAGCAGGTATCGCACCGCTCCTTACGATACTCGGCGGGCGGCGTCCGGCCGGCGGCCAGCATCGCCCTCACCTCGCTTGCGGTCCGGCGGGTGAGGTCGCGCAGCGCGGCGTCGAAGGCGACCTCATGCCGGCGCCGGATACGGCCGTAGAAGATCGCACCGCGCCGTACTGGCACGCCAAGCATCTCCTCCAAGCACAGCGCCTGGGCGCAGAGCTGGACCTCATCGGCACGGTGTTCCTTCGGCCGGCCCAGCTTGTGCTCGACCGGAAAGGGCACGAGCCCAGCGGGTGTCGTGCGCAGCTCGACCACGTCGGCGACGCCGGCCAGACCGAGCGCGCGCGAACACAGCGGCATGCCGGTGCTGACGCGGGCATTTTGGCGGCGCTCGGCCTTGGGCGCGTGCACCGCCGCGTGAGCGAGCCGGCCCTCCGCCGTGAGCGCGCTCTCCGCCCAGGTGCGCTCGACATGGATCAGCGCGCACTGCCGGGGGCAGAAGAGGTGGTGTTGCAGCGCCGAGATGGGGACGAGGTCGGGGTCGTCCTCGTCCGCCGCCTCACCGGTCATCCTACTGGACGAGCTCGAGTTTCTCGACGCCGTCGGGCGGCGCTCCGACTTCGATCCGATAGTCGTCGAAAGACCGGGCGGGGCCGCCCTCGCCGCCGTCGGCGCGGGTCACGCTGACAAGATCGAACAGCTTGTGAGCCGGGGCGTTGCCGAGTGCGCTTCGGTGCCGGAACACGATCAGCCGCCGCGCCGCCATCTCCCCGCGGGCGGCGGAGCGGTCGTGGTCGAGCATGTTCTGCAACGCATACCAGAAGAGCTCGAGGTCCTCCGGGGAGAAACCGGTGCGCTCGGCGAGCTTGGCCGAGACGAAGCCGTGCACACGATACAGGCCATAAGGGATGATGTGCTTGCGTCCCATGGTACGAATGTCGCCCTTGCCGGCGGCGTCCTCCTCCGTCGTGGCGGCCATGCGGGTGATCGCGATCTCGAGGGGCACCACGGGCTCGATCGAGCGGCCAAAGGCGAGCTGTACGGGCCCGCGCACCTGGCCCGCATTGTAGCCGGTGCTCATGACCGCGCCGAACGTCCGTACGTCGTAGAAATTGCGGCACATCCAGGCGGTGAGCTCGCGCGCCTTGGCCTCTTCCTTCGGCAGCTTCTTGTACTCTTCTTTCTTCTCGTAAGAGATCTGGAGCGCCTCGTAGGCACGCCTGTGCTGGTTGTTGAGGATTGCCCGCTCGGACATGTAGATCTCGAAGGGCGGCCGGCCGTCCTTCTCCATCTGCACGAAGTTGCGCACTTTGCGCTTCAGGCAGACATCGGTGACGAGACCCTGGTTGGTCTCCGGATCGAGCCGCGGCAGGTTGCCGGCGTCCGGATCGCCGTTCGGGTTACCGTTGGTGACATCGAACAGGTAGACGAACTCGTGGCGGTTCTGGATCGGTGACATGGCTCAGTCCTCGCTGGTCGTGTCGGCGGCGTCGGGCAGGTCGGTGTCGGGCAAGACGGAGGCGCGGCCGAAGCGCTCGTGATAGTAGCCGATCGCGAAACGCCCCTGATCCTCGATCCGAAGGCTCTTGGGGAAGGACGCGCCGACCCCGTCGAGGATGGCGCCCATCTCCTTCTCGAGCTTGTAAGCGAGCCCGCCCTTGCCAGTCTTGCGCAGGCTGGCAAGGTGATGGGTCGCGTTCCGGATCAGCACGGGGAAGATCGCGGCCGGCGTGGCCGAGGCCGCGCCGTAGTAGCGGTCTCGGATCGTGGCGTTGACGTTCCGGCCGAGGGCGTAGCGTTGCGCGTTCTCCAACGTCGCGAACAGGCGGCCGAGTCGGTAGCCGGGGTTGGGGTCGTCGGGATCGAGGCTCACGAGCGAGGTCTCCTTGGGTGGTGATCCGGAGAGGCGGAGGTCGCGCACGACCACCGCCTTGCAGAGCGCAGCGCGGAGGCCGTTGACGTCGTGGTCCGCGCGCAGCCGCATCAGCGTGGCGGCCAGTAGCGCCCGGGGCAGCCGGCCGCCCGTGAGGATCGCGCGCGTCAGCTCCCCGGCGAGATGCGCCGGAACGTTCTCGGGCTTGCGCTGGGCGGCCAACTCGTAGAGCAGACGCCAGAGGGCAGGCGCCCGGCCGTCCCACGGATCCGGCTCGATGCGCAGGTCTTCCCACCAGGCTCGGAAGCGCTCGGCGAGCTCGCCGAGACTGCTTTCCAGCCAGTAACGGATCGAGACGCGTGCGGCGTTCGGCGCGAGCCCGAGCACGTAGAAGCGCGTCTCCGGATCGAGATCCGGCGCGGCGTCGCGGAGCGGGCGGCCTTGCGCCATCTGCTCGAGGACATGGCGAATCCGTGCCGCCTCCCCTTTCTCGTCGGGACGGGGCGGGTCGAAGAAGCCGCGGACGACGGCCTCGGCGTTGTCGAGCTCAGCCCAGAACACAAGCGTGGTGTCCGCAAGGCGAAGCATGTTGCGGCTGCCGGGCGCGAGCAGCGCATTGAGCGCCGTGCCGTAGCCGAAGGCCGCGGCCTCACTGACCGGAGCGTTGGCCCCCTGCTCCTTACCGTAGCTGGTGAAGGCGTCGAGGTTGAATGACACCAGCGAGGCACCGGAACTCTGCGCACCGGCGATCCCCTTGATCGCCGGATGCAGCCGGGCGATCGGCCCGATCTCGCCGCTCACCAGGCACATCGCCTCGGGTGCGTCGACGCTCCTCAGGTACGAGAGCCAGATCTTCCGCGCCGCCGGACGGTCGTGGAGGAAGCCTTCGTCACCGTCGAGCCGGAAGACAAAGTTGGTGTCTCGCATCTCCGGCGAGAACGGCACCTCCGGGAACCGCGCGGGCTTCCACGCGGCGAGGAATCCCAGCAGCGCCTGAAGACCTGGATCGGCGGTGCCGGCCAGCAGACGCTCGTGCAGCTTCTTGAAAGCGGCGTGCTCTTCGGCAACGCGCCGGCTTTCCTTGGTGCTTACACCCAGCACATAGGAGGTCTTGTCCCAGAGGAAGTTGCTGGCGATGCCGGAGGTGCGTTTGACCGCCTGCGGCACCACCATTCTCCGCGGCTGCGGTTTTCCGGCAGACGCGTCGAGCAGGGGCTGCACGTCGACGACGCACCCATTCGGCGCCAGGACCAGGGCGTATGAGATCCGCTCCGAGGAGTAGCCGTAGGGTGAGACCTCGCCCTTGGTCGCGAGCCGCTCGTAGCGGGCGGCCAGCGCTTGCAGCGGCCCGCTCATGCGGCAGTCCCCGTCTGATCGAGGCGCGGCACATCGATCACGCCATCGCGCATGACGGCGCGGAAGAAGCGCGAGGCTCCGCCTGCCGCGTGCTCGATGTCGAGCAGCATCCAGCCGAGGTCACGCTCGCCATGCAGGGTCGGATCCGGCTCGGGCAGCGGCTCGCCCTGCTCGATCAAGGCGAAGCTCGCCGGGAACTCGCGGCAGCCGAGGCAGGGCTGGTGGAAGCACTGACCCCGGCGCGCGCGGCGGTTGAAGCAGTCGAGATGCTTGCCTGGGTTGTCCTCGGGGCCCGCGCGCGGCGTCATTTCGAAATGCGCCTCGATAACATAGGCGACGTCGCGGAGCACCGTCGCGGCGCGCTGCTGCCGATCCTCGTCGACCAGGGCGCGCAAGCCCTCGAGACGGCCCGACCGCATCGCACGCTCGGCCGATGGTACGGGCACCTTGCTGCCGATCTCGTTGCGGCGGATCGATACGAAGCGTGGTGGCCGGAGGATGTGGAGTCGGTCCACCACCCAGTGGATCGCCGGCTTCCAGTGGATCGCCTCAAGGATCCCGCGAGCGGCCGAGGGCGTGATGACGTCGTACGAGACCCGCTCGACCTTCATCTCCGGCCGAGTGAAGCAGGCGTTCTCTCCCCACACGTGGAGGCAGACACCATAGGTCATGGGTGTGGCATCCTGTTTGTCACTGGCTCGAACATCAGGTGTTAGACGATCAGCCGTTCGGTGTCCAAGAAGCTCGGATCATCCCAGGTGAGGCCGACGTCCTCGCGGTACAGGTCGCGGTTCGCGAGCACGACGAATTGGCCCGGGTGGTCGGCGTCGCGCAGCGGCCGAGCGGCGCCGGCCGCGAGCAGCGCGCCACGTACCCGACAGGGCACCTGGGCCGTGTAGGGCTGTAGCCGGCGCGCGGTGCGGCCGACGACGGGCAGGCGCTCGAGGTCGGCAAGCAGCGCGGATGCCGCGTCGTCGTAAGGGATCAGGACCGGCACCATGGCTTGCTCGATCATCCGGAAGCGTTCAGCGACGCTGGCGAACGGAAAGTCGAGGTGGCTGACATTCTCCTCGAAACGCTCCATCACCCGCTCTCGATCCAACGTTGACACACCCTTGAGCGTGTAAAGCTCCCTGAAGAATCGCTGCACCGCCGCGTCGGAGAGTGGGTCCAGCCCCTGGCGAAGTACCGCGCGGCCGGCGGCCGCGCGCTGCTCCAGCTCTGGCGGCGGTCTCTGACACGCGCTGGCGAACACGTGGACCACGCCGAGTTCCGCCAGCTCACCCTCACGGTTGCAGCGGCCGGCGGCCTGCGCGATCTGGTCCAGCCCCGCCTCCGCGCGAAGCACGAGCGGGAATGACACATCCACGCCCGCCTCGATCAGCGAGGTGGCGACGAGCCGTACCGGCAAGCGCGCGGCGAGGCGCTCGCGCACCGTCGCGAGCACGCGCCGGCGATGCGTCGCGCACATCAGGGTCGAGAGGTGGAAAACGCCTTCCTCGCCGCGGATCGCTTCGTAGAGACTGCGGGCGTGGTGACGCGTGTTGACAATGCACAAGACCTGCGCCGCGCGGCGCAGCCGATCCGCGACGGCTGCATCGTCGAGTCCGTCCAAGTAATCGAGCCGGACGCGGCGGAAAGCCGGTACCCGGTCGAGATGCGGCGGCGCCAGTTCGCGCACGTCGCGCAGGCCGCCCGGCAGGTCGGCCTGTTGCAGCGCCGGTTGCGTTGCCGTCATCAGCACCACGCTGGTGCGGTAGTTACGCGCGAGCTCGTCGAGCGCGGCGAGGCATGGCTGCAGCAGGTGCAGTGGCAAGGTTTGCGCCTCGTCCAGTACGATCACCGCGCGAGCGAGATTGTGCAGCTTGCGGCATGGCCCTGGCGCGGCCGCGAACAGGCTCTCGAAGAGCTGGACCGCCGTCGTCACCACTACCGGGACATCCCAGGTCTCGGTCGCTTGACGGTGCCGCTCCGAGCCGCAGCGCAGCTCCTCCTCGTCAATCGGCGGGCGCGCCGCCGAACCATGGAAGGCGCTGTGATGCTCGAGCACGGCCTCCTCGCCCAACGCCTCGCGGAACACCGTCGCCGTCTGCTCGACGATGGAGGTGAACGGGATCACGTAGACGACCCGCTCGAGCCCGTGGCGGATCGCGTGGTCGAGGGCCCAGGCCAGCGAGGTGAGCGTCTTGCCGCCGCCCGTCGGAACCGTCAGCGAGAACAGGCCCGGCGCGAGGTCCGCCCGGCCGCGTACATGCGCCAGGATGCGGGCCCGCTCTCGGTTGACGTCACTCGCGTTGGCCGAGCGCGCTTTGGCACACAGATACTGGTCGAGCTTGGGCGCCAGCTCGACGAGGCTCGGCCAGAGGTCACGAGCGCGCCCGACGAGGAACCGCTCGGTCTCCAGGCGATCGGCATCGACCAGGCAGGAGAACAGCATGCGGGTGAAGAAGGCGAGCTGAAAGCCTCGACGGTCGTCGCGGACCGCGAGCTGCGGAAGCGGAATATCCTGCGGTAGGGCCGCGGCCTCACGCCAGCGGTCGTGCGGCTCGATCGCCTTGCCCAGGCGCTCCGCCAAGGAAGGGCCGTCGCTGCGCTGGCCGTCGGCCAAGCCCGAGTGGTGGCCGGAGACGGCATAGGCGATCAGCTTGCCGAGCGTCGGCGCGAAGTGACTGCAGGCGAGCTGAGCGCCCGCGCTGGAATGGTCGGTGCTCTGCGCCTCGCCGCGGAGATAGGCCTGGAAGCGCTCGCTGGCCTTGCCGAGATCGTGCAGCAGCCCGGCGCACCGCCCGACCTCGCCGGCTCCGAACGCGGCAGCAAAGCTCGCCGCGCGATCGGCCACGGCGACGAGATGCTCAGTGAGCAATTCCCACTCGGTCTCGGGCCGGCCCGGACGCGTGTGGGCGTAGAGCGGTGGCGGCATGCGGGCGATTCTCCGACGGAACCCTCAGCACTAACGGGTCACAGCGCTCCTCGCGATCATGTCCCTTCCAGAACAGCTGTTTCCCGGCGAAAGCGGCAGGTGTACCTGAAGCTTCGCTGTCGGTAACCTCAGGTAGATGAGGATGGCAGTGTTTTTTCGCACAGCAACGCGTCACGCGGCTCGCGCGGCACCGGGCATCTGTGGTGGTGACGAGGTCGCGGAGGCGCCTAAGCAGGTCGCGAGGAAGTCGGAAGGACGCCGGTTCCGCGGGTTTCTCTGTTCGGCCGGGTTCGAGCTGACCAGGATCGCTAGGTTGGATGTCGCGGGCTCGACCCTAGTGGATCCACCCCGCTGCCGTCCGCTTCTGGCGGATCCTGCGCAGAAGGTCACGCCGTGACGACGGAACAGAAGCCAGCTAGGAAACCAAAGCACTCCGAGTTTGCCGGCAGCCTCGCCGTCTCAGGAGCTGGAGCCTCCGGCAGATCCGGGGTGGTTGGCCCCGCTTGCGGGCAAGGCGGTGCTAGGTAGCGGGCTCGTTTGCCGTTGAGCAGGTCGCCTCTGGCTCGTAGACCCACTCAAGAAGCTGGGACTCTGCAACGCACAGCACTGTCATGATCGACGCGAGGCTGTTCACCTTCTTGGCGCGCCCGGAAGGAGTCGAACCCTCAACCTTCTGATCCGTAGTCAGATGGTCGCCTTCCGCACGAGGATGCAAGAGCCATCATAAGGCTTGATCCGATGGGGAAAAACCGTCATACCATCTGACGTTCGGCATCACGGGACCTCACGAAGGGCCATCGTGCTGCTTCCCATGTGCTTCCCAGCCGGACGAGCGAGGGGTTGATGCGGTTGACCAAGACGGTGGTGGCGCGGCTGGCGCTGCTTCCCGGCAAGGCCGAGGCGATCTTCTGGGATGAGGCACTTCCGGGCTTCGGGGTGCGGCTGCGCGCCGGAGGGTCGGTGGTGTGGGTGGTGCAGTACCGGGTCGGCCGCCGCCAGAGGCGTGTGACGCTCGGCTCTCTCGCTCAGCTCGATCCCGACGAGGCGCGGGCCGAGGCACGGCGGGTCCTCGCCAAGGCGCAGCTCGGGCAGGACCCCCAGGCGGCGCGGCGTGAGCGGGAAGCTCAGGCG
>CALKJU010000052.1 GCA_937995535.1 uncultured Alphaproteobacteria bacterium | reverse complement strand
GCACCGGTTCTATCTCGGCCGGATCGGCTCCGGCTGCGTCATGCTGGTCCTGCTCGGCCTCTCCTGGATCACCCACTTCGTGCTGATCGGCTTCGTCGGCTTCGCCGTCCTCGGTCTCTGGTGGCTGATCGACGCCCTGCTCATCCCCGGCATGACCCGGTCCTACAATGAGCGCGTGATCGCCGAGCTGGCGCGGTGACGGCCGGGACGGTCGCGCCGCATGGTGGGCCGCAGCGTCGCGGGCCGGGTCGGTCGTCTGACGATCCACCCAGCATTAACTGTTTTACGTTGAAGTAGTCGGGCTCCTGACAGCGCACGACCGTCCCGACGCCGGTGGTACCGTCGCGGCATCGTCCGCAAAGCCTGGATCCCTGCCTGCGGACGTCGGTCTCGACGGCCGGAGAAAAAGAGTGATATGGTAGAGATGTTTGAGGATCGATCGCAAACCGCCAACGAAGGGGGAGGTGGCGCATGCAACGGGTGGTCGCTGCGACGGCATTGGTCGCTTGTCTTGCTCTCGCTCCGGGATCGGCCACGGCCGAGGAGCCGACGCCGGAGGCATTGGTCGATGCGCTCAACGCCGTGTTCGGCCGGCACAAGGGCCTGCGCGCCTCGCACGCCAAGGGGCTGTGCGCGGAAGGGCGATTCGAGCCGACCGCGGCGGGACGCGAGTTCTCGTCCAGCCCGCTCTTCGCCGGCCCCGCACCGGTGACCGCGCGCTTCTCGATCGCCGGTGGCAATCCCAAGGTCTCGGACAAGGCCCGTGCGGCGCGCGGCCTTGCGCTGCGCGTCCATCTCGCTGACGGTGCCGAGCACGACCTCGTCATGCTTTCGACGCCTGTCTTCTTCGCCCCGGATCCCGAGACTTTCGTCGGCTTCCTGCAGGTGCGCGTGCCCGACCCGGCAACCGGCAAGCCCGACCCGGACAAGATCAAGGCGTTCGCCGAGGCCCATCCGGAGACCAAGCGGCAGGCGGCCTACCTGGCCGAGGCGCCGATCTCGGCGAGCTACGCCACCGCGCCCTACTTCGCGATCCACACCTTCCTCTTCACCGACGCGCAGGGACACCAGAAGCCGGCGCGCTGGGTGTTCGGGCCGGCGGCCGGCATCCAGGGCCTGTCCGAGGCCGAGCTCGAGCGGCTGGGCGACGACTATCTCGCGGCCGAGCTGCGTGAGCGCGTCGCCGCGGGACCGGCAATGTGGTCGGTGCAGCTCCAGCTTCCCGCCGCGGACGATCCACTCGCCGACCCGACGGTGGCCTGGCCGGACGATCGGCAGCGCGTCGAGGTGGGCCGGCTCGAGATCACCACCGTCGCCGCCGAGGGTGCGCCGGGCGGCTGCGACCCGCTCGTGTTCTTGCCCGACAACCTCGCCGCGGGGATCGAGCCCGTGAGCGGCGATCCGATTCTCGCCGCGCGCAGCCCGGCCTACGCCGTCTCCCTGGCGCGACGGATGGAGTGAGGCGGCGGGCGACGGAGAGGCGTCACGCCTTCGTCGCTCCGGACGTCAGCCCGGAAACCATGTGCTTGCGCACCGCGTAATAGAGTGCCGCGGGCGGCAGGGCGTAGATGATCGCGGTGGCCATCAGCAAGGGCCAGGGGCTGTCGTCGGTGACGAGGAAGTAGCCCATCGCCACCGGCAACGTGTGCTGCCGCTCCGGACCCAGGAGCAGGAAGGCGTAAAGATACTCGTTCCAGGCGAGGAGCAGCGCGTAGGTGCCGATGGCGATCAGCGCCGGGCGTAGCAGCGGCACGTAGACCATCCAGAAGATCTGCAAGGGCGTGGCACCGTCGACTTTGGCCGCCTCGTCGAGCTCGAACGGCACGCTCTCGCTGTATTGCCGGAGCACCCAGATGGCGTAGGGGATGGCAAAGGTCGACATGGCGAAGACCAGCGCCCAGCGCGTGTTGAGCAGCCCGTAGTCGCCCATCACCTTGTAGAACGGGATCGCCAGGAAGGCGGCCGGGATCAGATAGGTGAGCAGGGCCGCGTTGGAGATCAGGTGGCCGAAGCGCAGTCGCAGCCGGCCGATGGCGAAGCTCGCAAGACTCGCGACGGAGAGAACCAGCGCCATGGTCGCCACGGCGACGAAGATGCTGTTGCCGAGCTGCTGCCAGAAGCTGCGCAGGAAGAAATGGTCCTGCGTGACGACGATGCGGAAATTGTCGAGGGTCGGGTTGTCCGGCCAGTAACGCCCAGCGAAGGCATCGCTGACCGGCGTGAAGGCCAGCATGACCATGTGGTAGATCGGCAGGAGCGTCCAGACCAGGATCACCAAGCCGAGGACCAGCATGGCACCCTCGCCGGCGGCGCGCCGCAGCGCATAGGAGAGATCGCTGCGGTGGCCGATCGGGGTGCTCATGCCTCGGGGCCCCGCCCGAGGCGGCGCACCAGCACGATGACCAGGGGCACGAGCAGCGGCACGGCGACCATCACGCAGGCCACGCCGACGCCGATCTCGTGCAAGTTGAAGGCGTAGCGGATGCCGAGCGTGGCGAGCACGTGGGTCAGCTCGGCCGGCCCACCGCCGGTCAGCAGGTAGACGCTGTTGAAGTCGCCGAGCGACCAGATCGTCGAGAGCAGAGTGCTGGTGATGTAAAGATTCTTGAGGTAGGGCCAGGTGACGTTGGTGAACATCTGCAAGGGCGTGGCGCCGTCGATGCGCGCCGCCTCGTAAAGGTCGGTCGGAATCGCCATCCGCCCGGCGAGCAGGATCAGCGTCCAGAACGGCAGGTACTTCCAGACGTGGACGAAGATCACCGAGCCGAAGGCGAGCTGCGGGTCGACCAGCCACCACGGCCCCTCGATGGTGAACAGGTCCCACAGGATGCCGTTGATCATTCCCCATTCGGAGTTGAGCATCCAGCGGAACGAGAACAACGTCGGGATCGAGGGGACGGCCCAGGGCAGGATGAAGATCACCGAGAGCCAACGGATCCACGGTGTGGTTCGGGCGAAGAAGCCCGAGAGGAGCAGCGCTAGGAACAGCTTCACGTTGATCCCGACCGCGAGGAAGACGAAGGTGTTGAAGGCGGTTCGGGTGAAGATCGGATCGGCGAACAGCCGCCGGTACGCGGCCGCGTCGGAGCCGAGCCAGACCCCGTAGACGACCGGCCAGACGACGAAGACGAGGAAGAACACGACATAGGGGAGGACCAGGATGATCCCCCAGGTCGCCTCGAGCGAGAGACGCCCGCGCGGCGCAAGCTCGGCGTGCGGCAGGGCGATCGTCGTGACGGCCATCGGCCTTCCTCCCGCGGCCGACCGACGCCACGCGGGCGCCGGCCGGCCCGCTCAGCTCAGCTCGCGGCGACCTCCTTGATACGCGCGATCAGCTCGTCGACCGCCTGCTCCGGGGTCCAGTTCTCGAGGACCACCCGTGTCACCGCCTTCCCCCATGCGTTCTCGGCGTTGACCGCGATCAGCCGGTGATTGAGGTAGTGCGGCCAGACGCTCTGCGGGCGCTGGGTGAACTGGCGCACCTCGACGACCTTGTGCGGGTCGCTCTGGTCCTGCCAGTAGGGCGTGTCGATCAGGCGCGTGTCGACCGGGAACCAGCGCGCCAACGCGCCCTCGAGCTGCGGGCCGAGATTCTCCGGTCGCAGGAAGAAGCGCATGAACTCCTTGGCCGCCTCCTTGTTCTTCGACTGCTTGAAGATGACCGCGGTCTTGATCGAGGTGACGTACTCGATGGGCCGTCCGTCCGGCTTGTCCGGCCACTCCATGCTGATCATCTTCTCAAGATAGATGCTCTTGTCCTCGGCGTTCTTCTGCGAGGCCGGAATCGACAGCGACGGGTTCGGCACCATCACTGTAATCTTATTGAGGAAGTTCACGTTGTTGTCGGCGTCGCCCCAGTTCACGGCCCCCGGCGGCACGCAGCGGTCCTTGAACGGCCGCGTGTAGCTCTCCATCGCCCTGATCATGCCCTCACGGTTCTTCGGATCGTCGACGACGAGATTGCCCTGCTCGTCGACGATCCGCGCGTCGAAGGCGTTGAGGAACATCATATACGCGAAGATCGTGTCGCTGGCCGACGAGCTCATCGGCTGGCCGACGCCGAACACCTGACGGCTCCCGGTCGCCTTGCGCACCGCCGGCTGCGCCGTCTCGCACCACCAGTTCCACCACTCGTCCCAGGTCCCCGGGATGGTGGCGAGATCGAGCCCGGCCTGGTCGGTCAGCTCCTTCCACACATGGATGTGCTCGATCTGCTGCGCCACCGGCATCGCGTAGAACGAGCGCTCGCCGGTCCGGCCGTTGAGCAGGTTGACCGCCTGCAGGGCGCTCGGCAGGAGGTGGGGCTCGATCTCCTTGACGACGTCGGAGACGTCCTCGAGCTGGTCCTCGTAGGCCCAGCGCGAGGTGTGCTGCAGGTCGAACAGGAAGGCATAAGCCAAGTCGGGCGGCGCCCCGGCGGTCAGCGCCGCGAGCACCTTCTTCGGCACGTCCTCGTTGGTGTAGTAGGTGTAGTCGACCTTGATCCCGGTCGCCGCCTGGAACGCCGCCACGGTCCGGTCGAACTGCTCGTCCTCCTCGGGATAATAGCTCTTGTTCCACCAGATGGTCAGGTCGGCGGCGAGCGCCGGAAGCGCGAACCCCGCGACGATCGTGGCGGCCAGCAGGCCCCGCCGGAACATCCGCATCAGCTCAATCCCCTGATCATGGCTTGGCCGCACCCACGCGGCGGTCGGCCGATGCTACGGAGGGCGGCGGCCCGAGTCAAAGCGGCGACGCGGCTGGGCTCCCCAACCGCGCTGGGGCATTCACCCCTGCCGCTGCATGTGCCGCAGCAGGTACTCGGTCGGCTCGCCGTCGGCGACGAGGCTGTTGGCGTTCTGGTATTGGATGATCGCCGCGCGCGTCCCGCGCCCGTACTGCCCGTCGATGCGGCCGTTGTAGAAGCCGCGGCCCTGCAGCTCGGCCTGGATGTTGCGGACCAGCTCGGTATCCCCCCGGGCGCCGCCGCGGTCGTTGCCGCCACCGGTCGCGACCCGGGTCCCGCGAAGCTGCCGCACGACGTTGTTGTGGGCGTCGAGAAGGGCGGCGGCGATGAGCTGGCCTTCGGCGGTCTTGCCATAGCCGCCGAAGGCGCCGAGCCCGCCGAATGACCCGCCGATCCCGGCGAGCCCGCCGACCCCGCCGAAGTCGGTGACCTTGGCGCGGCCCTCGGCGGCGGCCTTCTGCACGCCCGTCCCCACGTCGGTGACGAAGATCGTGGCCTGCGCCTCCTTGATGCTGATGCTGCCTGCAACCGCGCCGGCGAGCAGCCCGATCGGGCCGAACACGCTTCCGATGCTCGCCAACCCGCCGCCGTAGCCGCCGGCATTGGGGTTGCTCGAGATCACGTTCGGCTGGACCAGGAAATCGGCGGCCTTAAGGCGCACGACCTTGCCGCTCCGGCGCTGCTCCGCCTCGAGGATGCTGGTCGCCGCGCCGCGCTCAATCACCTCGAAGCAGCCCGACTGCTGCATGATCAGCCGAACCACCGGCAGCGGTGATTCCAGGTTCAGCTCCCTGAGATAGATGACGGCCTGCTGCTCGGGCTCGACGAGCGCTGCCGTGCCGATCGGCCGGGTGCAGCGCTCGAGCTGGACGGACGCGCTCTGGGCTCCGGCGTCGCCGGCGCTGCCCGTCACTGTCGCCTGGCCCTGGCCGAGCTGTGGTGTGCCCTGGCAGGCGGTCAGCGCCGCGACCGTCGCCAGCGATGCCCATGGTCCGTACCGCATCGCCCCCTCCCACTCCTTGCAGCGGAGGAGACGCCGAGCGTTCAATTCTTATGATTGATCAACGTCTTCTGGCAGCCGAGGGCTGTCGGCGCCTTCCTACTGGCTCGATGATCCATAGAAACGACGATTTGTCAAACCGGCCTCGACAAGGACCTTTACGAGGCCCTCACACCAGATCGCTGGTCAGCGCGTAGGGCGCGAAGTCCTTGGCGAAGTCGCCGGGACGGCGGGTCTTGCAGCGCTCCAGCCAGTCGCGGCTCTGCATCTCGACGAGCCGGCTCGCGGTGCGCTGGAACTCGAAGGCGCCGTCGCCCGCCGGGTAGAGCCGCTCGGGCGGGGCCGCCGCGCTGATCACGAGCATCATCCGCCGCTCGTAGGCGGCATCGACCAGCGTCATGAAACGTCGTGCCTCGTTGCGCCGGTCCGCGGTCAGCACCGGCACGTCCTCGACCAGGAGCGTGTGGTAGCGTTCGGCGAGCGCCAGATAGTCGGCGGCTCCCAGTGCCTGCGCGCAGAGCTCTCCGAACTTGAACCACGCCGCCCCCCGGCTCGCGCGCGGGACGACAAGGCGCCGCGAGCCTATCGCGATCGTCTCCGTGCCGCCCGGGGCGCTGTCACCGAGAGCTGCGAACACCGCCTCCAGGCGCTCGTGAGCCGCCGCGCCCGCCGGGGTCAGGTAGACTTCGAGGCCACGCAGGCGATCGAGCCGGTAGTCGGTCGGCCCGTCGAGCGCAACGACGTCGACGTGCGCCTCGAGCAGCGCGATGAAGGGCAGGAAGCGGTCGCGGTTGAGGCCGTCCTCGTAGAGTCGGGTGGGCGGCCAGTTGGAGGTCGCGACCATGACGACGCCGCGCTCGAACAGGCCGGTGAACAGGCGGCCGAGGATCATCGCGTCGGCGATGTTGACCACGTGGAACTCGTCGAAGCAAATCAGCCGGGCCTCCCCCGCCAGCTCGGCTGCGACGACGGCCAGTGGGTCCGCGCGGCCGCCGCTGTCACGCAGGCGGGTCAGGCGGCGCTGCACATCGAGCATGAACTCATGGAAATGGACCCGCCGCTTTGCCGTCACCGGGGCGACGGCGAAGAACATGTCCATCAGCATCGACTTGCCGCGCCCGACGCCGCCCCAGAGGTAGAGACCACGGGGCGCGGGCGGGGCCGCCGCAGCCGGTCGAGGAAGCCGCCGCCTGCGGCGCGCCGGGGTGCCGCGCTCGCGCGTAGCTCGTCGGCGAGGCGCTGCAGACGCTGCGCCGCCGCACGCTGCGCGGGGTCGAGCTGCAGCTCGCCGATCGCCACCAGCTCGTCGTAGCTGTCCAGCATGGCGTGGCTTGTAGCCGGCCTCAGCGGCGGCCGCGAAGCTGGGTGATGGCGGCGCCGGCGAGCACCAGGAGCGCGCCTACGGCCTGCTCGACCACAAGCGCGCCGCCGACCGCGAGGGCCATGAGCATCACGTAGACCGGCGCCATGTTCTGGTGCATCGAGGCGACGGTCACGCCGAGCCGCCGGACGCCGGCGAACCACAGAGGCATCGACAGGCCGACCGCGACCGTCCCGACCCACAGCAACTCCAGAAGCGCCGGAACCTCGGCCCCGATGCGCGGCCGCGCGACACCGGCACCCAGCGCGAGCAGAGCGACGAGGCCGGACGCCAGTGCGCCGCAGCCGAGCAGCACGGCCGACCGGGCGAGATCGCCCAGCTGCGGCAGCCGCGCCACCCCAGCGTGCGAATACCAGGTCCACAGCACCACCGCGGCCAGCACGAGCAGCTCGCCGCCGCGAAAGCCCGCGCGCAGGGTCGCCCCGCCGAGCGTCGCCAGCACGCCGCCGATGATGGCGAGAACGACGCCGCAGAAGGCCATGGCGGTCGGTCGTCCACGCGCGCCGAACCAAGCCAACAGGAGAGCGATCGCCGGGCCGGTGGTGGTGATGATCGACGCAGTCACCCCGTCAGACAGCGCCTGACCGGCGACGAAGAGGACGACCCCCAACCCGCCGAGCCCACCAACGTGGAGAGCGCTCCGCCAGGGGACATCATGCAGCGCGCGGTGGCCCTGGAGGACGAGGACGAGCACGAGGAGTGTGACCGCACCGATGCCGAGCCGGAACGGGACGAGCAGGATCGGATCCCACGCGAGCAGCAGCCGGTCGGTCAGGGGGAAGGCGGTGGCCCATAGGACTACGCCTAGGGCCACGAGCAGATTGCCGCGCAGCAGCTCGGAGCGGGGGAGGGCCAGGGCGGGGGCGGCGTCGACGGGCATGTCCGCTTCAAGCGCAACGCGGACAGGTCCGCCAGTGGCGCCGCGGCAGGCCAGACCTGCGGTCCTCGCCTGGATCACCTGTCGGACCACTGGTATGCACGCACGCACGGTGCACGGGAGGCGATCATGGTGGGCAAGCTGCGCGCTGGGCTGATCGGCTGCGGCTTCTTCGCGCGCAACCATCTGCACGCTTGGCGAGAGCTCGCCGACGAGGTCGATCTGGTGGCGGTGTGCGACACGGACGCGGGACGCGCCGAGGCCGCCAGGCAGGCGTTCGACGTGCCGACCGCTTACACCGACGCGGCGGAGATGTTCTCCCGTGAGCGACTCGACTTCGTCGATATCGTCACGACCATGCCGTCGCACCGTGCGCTCGTCCTGCTCGCCGCGGCGCACAAGGTCCCGGCGATCGTGCAAAAGCCCTTCGCTCCGACCTGGGAGGACTGCGTGGCCATGGTCGAGGCCTGTCGCGATGCCGGGATACCGCTGATGGTGCACGAGAACTTCCGCTTCCAGGCGCCGATGCTCGAGGTCGGCGAGGTCCTGCGCAGCGGCGCGCTCGGGCCCCTGACCTGGGCCCGGCTGAGCTGGCGCACCGGCTACGACGTCTATGCCGGCCAGCCCTACCTTGCGCAGGAAAAGCAGCTCGTGATTCTCGACGTGGGCATCCACGTCCTCGATCTGGCGCGCGTCTTCCTCGGCGAGGTGACGCGGATCGCCTGCGAGACGCAAAGCATTCGTCCGGGCCTCGCCGGGGAGGACATGGCGACGATGCTGCTGCGCCACGAGGCCGGTGCCGTTTCGGTCGTCGAGGCGACCTACGCTTCGCGCCGCCAGCCGGACACGTTTCCGGAGACGCTGCTCGAGATCGAGGGCCGCGACGGCGCGCTGGCCCTGGATCACGGCTTGAAGCTGCGCGTGACAACCGGTGGCAGCACGACCGAACGCTATGTCGGCACGCCGTTGCGGGCTTGGACCAGCGAGCCCTGGCACGTCGCCCAGGAGAGCGTGCTCAATACCCAGCGTCACTGGGTCGAGTGCCTGCGGGCCGGGCGCGAGCCCGCCACCTCCGGGCGGGACAATCTCAAGACCTATGCGCTCGTGGTCGCCGCCTACGAGGCCGCCGCGAGTGGCCGCGCCGTCGCACCGAAGGTGTGGGCCGGCTGACGGTTCAGCGGGGCATCCCCAGGACAAGGACGCCCGTCGCCGCGATCCAGCTTCCGACCGCGCGAACAGCGGTTCGCGCCCAAAAGGCCCGCGCCCGGCGCGCGAGTTCGGCGGCATAGACGACGAGCAGGAAGCCGGCCAGCGCGACCCCGGCGGCGAACGCGGCCATGGACAGCTCAGGTGGCAGCGCGGCGCCGTTGGCGACGCCATGCAGGCCGCCCGCTCCGACGACGAGGCAGGCGAGCCAGGAACGGGCGATGGGCAGGGCGGCGGCGACCAACCCCCCGACCGCGAGTAGGCTGAGCACGAGAAGGTATCGGTCTGGAGACGCCAGCGCGGCCACGCGGGCGATGCCGACGCCCGCGGCGAGCGCCAGCGGCACGACCAGCACCAGCGACTCGTCGGAAACCGCGCGGCCGCCGAGACCCAGCAACAGGCCCAGCCCGACGAGCGCCAGCAGGTGCTCCGGCGCGCTCACCACGTGCAGCAGGCCACCCCAGAAGGCGCCAGCGGAGGCCGAGACGGTGTGCGCCTGCGCGCCGGCCGGGAGGAGCGCGACCGCCGCGCCCGCAGCGCGCGCTACCCGACCAGCAGCCACAGCCCGGCGGCACAAATTGCGGCACCCCCGGCGCGCAGCGCGGTGACACCGGCGGGCCAGCGGATGATCGAGCCGAGTGCGATGCCGACGAGGTGGAGGAGCCCAGTCGCGATCACGAAGCCCAGGCCGTAGGTGAAGGCGTCCGCCCCGGCCGGCAGCTCGGCGCCGTGCGCGTAGCCGTGGAAGATCGCCCACATCCCGACGATCAGCGCCGCGACCCAGGCTGGCGGACGAAACGCGAGCGCGACCATCGCACCGAGCACGAGCACCGAGGCGGCGATCCCCGGCTCGACCGCCGGGAGCGGCACGCCCAGGCCGCCGAGCAGGCCGCCCAACGCCATCACCAGCGGAAAGGTGACGGGCAGCAGCCAGATCAACGGCAGGCCGAGCTGCGCGCCCCACATGCCGACCGCGATCATGGCCAGCATGTGATCGACTCCGCTGACGGGATGCAGCAGACCGGCGGCGAAGCCGCCGACGTCCCCGGCTCCGCTGTGGGCCCAGGCCGGCCCGGTCACCAGCAGCGCAAGAGCGACTACGAATAGGCGAGTCATCGACAGCGAACCTCCTGGGTACGGCAGCGCCGGCGCCACCGCGTACCATGTTTACCGGCAGGAACCGGTCTTGGATGCGGCAGGCACGGCAAGTGTCGGCCGGGCATGGCGACCCGGCAAGCCCCGACGACGCAACGTCCTCCGCCGGATTCTGCCGCCGTGCTAGGCTCGCTGGGTCGGCGGGCCGGGAGGGACGGAGCGATGCGGGTCGGTCATGGTCTTCTCCTCTTCGTTCTGGTCGGCGGACCGGTCGGGCTGGTGCGCGCCACGGACGAGCCGGATCCGATCCAGCGTGGCGCCGCGCTGCTCGAGCGGAACTGCGCCGGCTGCCATGCGATCGGCCATGTTGGCGACAGTCCGCTGCCGGAAGCGCCGCCGTTCCGCGACCTCAAGGCCCTCTACCCGATCGAGGACCTCGCCGAGCCGCTGGCCGAGGGCATCGTCAGTGGGCATCCGGCGATGCCGGAGCGCGCCTTCGCGCCCGAGGACGTCGACGCGATCCTGGCCTACCTCGAGACGCTCTGAGCCGCACGCCAGACCCGCTCGGGCGTCGCCCCGGCATATCGAGATGTTCGATCCCCAGCGCGTCGCGCAGCGCGTTGATCACCGCCGGCGGCGCGCCGATCGCGCTCACCTCGCCGACGCCCTTCATGCCCAGCGGGTTGTCGTGCGACGGGATCGGCCGGCGCTCAAGGCGGCAGGTCGGCGGCTCGCGGCAGAGCGTAGTCGAGGCACGAGCCCGACAGGAGTTGACCGCTCGTTCGGTCTTGGACCACCCGCTCATGCAACGCTCGCCCGATCCCCTGCGTGATCGCGCCGTGAAGCTGCCCGTCGACGATCGCCGGGCTCATCTCCCGCCCGAGATCGTCGACCGAGACAAGGGCGACGACGCGCACCGCTCCGGTCTCCGGGTCGACGTCCTGCTCGAAGACGTTGCATCCGTGAGGGAAAGTGCTCGCCTCGCCGTCGAATCGCCGCAGGCCGCACAGTGGCTCGTGGCGAACCTCCGCGGGGAGGCTCGGCTGCGCTTTGGCCCAGCGGACGATCTCGCTCAGCTCGACGCGCATGTCCGTGCCCGCGACGCTGAAGGCCCCGGCGGCCGCCACGTCCTCGGCGGTCAGGACGGCGTGGACGCCCGGTGCCGCCGCCGCGCGCGCCGCCGCGATGTCCAGGCGGGTGATCCGTCGGTTCGCGACGGGGGACCGCGCGAAGTGCGCGACAAGCGCGCCGTCCGCGGAGAGGTTGCCGACGAACCGGCCAAGACCGCCCAGGAAGCGATCGTCCTCGACCCGGGCACCGCCCACCCCGCCAATCCTGCCGTCGATCCCGCCACCTCCTTTGCCGCCCGTACGCTGAGAGTACCCGGGTGTGCTGTCTGGGGGTGGGCCGCGCCGTTGACGCCGGCACCGACGCATGGCCTAGTGCTGGCGGTGGCAACAAGGAAAGGAGGTGATCCGATGTCTAGCGCCCTGGTGCGAGGCTTGGCCCTGGCGGCGACGTCGATCACGTCCGCGCGCGAGGCCTGAGCCGGCGGAGAACCGCCCGTACAGGCGACCCGCGAAGCACCAACGCTTCGCTCGACGGCCGCTCCGCAAGGGGCGGCCGTTTCTGCGTCAGGCCCGGCCGCCCATCGCGAGGCTGCCGATATAGACCGCATAGGCGGCGAGGAACGCGAGCCCTTCCCAACGCTGCAGGGTGAAGCCCGAGCGCGCGAACAGGACCAGCAGCGCGGTGGCGCCGAGCATGATCCAGATGTCGAGCTCGGCGATCCGCGCCGGCACCGCGATCGGGTGGATCACCGCGGTCGCGCCGAGGATGCCGAGAATGTTGTAGATGTTCGAGCCGACGATGTTGCCGTAGGCGACGTCGGCGTGGCGGCGGATCGCGGCCATCGCGGTAGTGGCGAGCTCGGGCAGCGAGGTGCCGACGGCGACGACGGTGAGCCCGATCACCGCGTCGGAGACACCCAGGCCCTGGGCGAGGTCGATGGCGCCGACGACCAGCCAGCGCGCGCCGAGCACGGTGAGCGCGATGCCGGCGAGCGCGAGGCCGATCGACACGGGCAGGCTCGGCGGTGCCGCGGGCGCGTCCTCGGCCATGTGCTCCAGGACCTCGCCGGCCTCGTCCTTGTCCGTCCGCTCCTGGACGTAGACGAAGACGATGTAGGCTGCGAGCGCGGCGAGGAAGAGCAGGCCCACGAGCCGGCCGAGGAAGCCCACCAGGACCGCCGCGAGGCAGAACAGCGACGCGACCACGACCACCGTCGAGTCGCGGCGGAAGCCCTTGGGGTCGACCGCCAGTGGACAGATCACTGCGGAGATGCCGAGGATCAGCAGGATGTTCGCGATGTTGGAGCCGACCACATTGCCGACGGCGATACCGGGCGCCTCCTTCATGGCCGCGGTCACGCTGGTCACGAGTTCGGGCGTCGATGTACCGAACCCGACCAGTGTGAGCCCGATCATCAGCGGAGAGACGCCGAGGAGCCGGGCCGCCGTCGTGGCACCGCGTACGAGCAGATCGCCGCCTGCCACGAGCAGCACAACGCCGGCGACGAGCAGAACGGCAGTCATGCGTCCCCCGACTGTGGTTTGAGGCTCCGCCGGGATATGGCGGGCGCAGTCCTTGCGGACAGGGCTGTTAGCGGGAAATGCCGCGTGCTCAGCCGGGGGTCTCGTCGGCGGCGCTGATCCCGGCCTCGCGCCGGCGGATGATCGCGAACGCCGGCCCCGCCGCGAACAGGATGCCGGCCAGCACCGGCGCCGCCCACTGCCAGAAGCGGAGGCTCGTCAGGTCGACCCAGCCCTGTAAGGCCGCCCCGGCGAGGATGACGCCGAGCCCGATGCCGGTCGCCAGCGTCACCCCCGGGAACTCCCGCGCGAGGCTCAGCATATAGAGCAGCACGAGCGCCACGATCGCGAGGACGATCAGGGCGAGGCCGGGGCGATCCTGCCAGCTCACCAGCAGCCAATGCGACAGCGACAGCACGGGATTGAACAGGACGAGCATCACCACGACGCGCCAGAACACGCCCAGCAGAAGACCGCGCCTGCGTTCCATCGGTGACCCTGCGCAGCGGATGCGATCGGTGACCTGCCGTTGCTACGTGATGCCGTCAACCGTTCGCCCAAGTGACGGGGCGCTGCTGCACAGCGCCGCGGGCCGGCCCGGCAGGCGGATCCGCACGTCCGTGTCGCTCACCGCGGTCCCTTCGACGCGGAGCACCCAGAGATCCGGGTCGTTGTAGTTGCCTACATAGAGATGGCCGCCATCGGGGTTGAAGGCGATCCCTTCCGCGAACCCTCCGACCTCGACTTCGCCGACCTCGCGTACCGAAACTGCGTCCAGCGCGAGCAACGACAGCTTGCTCGTCGGGTAGGCGAACCACGCATCGTCGGGAACAGCCCCGCTGCCATTGAGGAGCACCGCGACATCGGGGTCGCGGCGCGGGCTGAACGCGAGCCCCTCGGGCGCGTCGCCCACCGTCACGCGGTCGACAACGCGCGGCGGCGAGGCCTCGATGTCGACGAGATGCAGCCGATTCTCGGGCTCGACCTTCCAGCCCTCGCTCTCCGGAAGCCAGAGCACGGAACTCGCAACGAGCGCCAGGCACTCGTCCGGCGTGACCGCGACATTCGTCGGCGGCCCGATGAAGAAGCCGAGCAGGGGCAGGTCGGCGACGATGCGTGGCCGTGGCGGGTCGGCGATGTCGATGATCGACACCGTGTCCTTGCCGGACGCGGCGGCGGCGACGTCGCCCAAGGTGCCACTCGTGACCAGCACCAGGACGGCGAACCGCAAGATCGGTCGCATGGGCATCCCTCCGTCGCAGCCTGCGTCACAACCTTGAGACGAACGACCCCCCGGTAGACTGCGTAATGCCGCGTCGGAGCCGTGAGCGCGGATGGCGTTCGTTCGGCGGGATCGACAGTGGCTGCGGAGTGGCTAAACCTCGGTCGTTGCCAACCCTCGCCGGAAGGGAACCTCGCGTTGCGCACTGCCCGCCGTCTCGCCTGTGCTCTGACGCTCACCGCCGCCGCACTCGCCTGCCACCCCGCGGGCGCCGACGAGCTCAATGCGCTGATCTGGTGCGACCATGCCGATCCGGCGCTGTTGCAGCCGTTCGAGGAGGCGCACGGTGTCCGGGTCAACGTGAAGGAGTACGAGGGGACCGGGGCGGGCCTCGCCATCGTCGAGCAGTCGCGGCCGGGCGACTGGGACGTGATGGTGATCGACTCCATCGACGTTCGCCGCGGCGTCGAGCGCGGCCTGTTCGCGCCGCTGCCGGAGGATCGCCTGCCGCTCGCCGACCTCTTTCCCGAGGTGCGCTTCGACGAGCACACGACGGTCGCCGGCAAGCGCTACGCGATCACCGAGAAGTTCGGCTACAACACGGTCGGCTTCAACCGCACGAAAGTCGATCCGGCGGAACTGCGGTCGCTCAAGGCGTTACTCGAGCCCAAATACCGTGGCCGCCTTGCGATCTACGACTACTACCTGCCGGTGATGGGCATGGCGGCGCTGGCGGTGGGCAAGCGCACCTCCGAACTGAGCGCCGACGACCTCCCAGCGATCCGCGACGTTCTCCTCGGGATGAAAGCCAATGCGCGCCTCGTCGGCGAGGTCGCGGCGAGCCAGACCGCGCTCGCAACCGGCGAGGTCGACATCCTGGTCGGCGGCGGTGAGTGGGTGACAGCCGGCCTCGCCCGTGAGAACCCGGCGCTCGACTTCGTCATCCCAGACGAGGGTGCCGTGCTCTGGTCGCAGTCCCTCGCCATGTTCGCGGACAGCCCACGCCCTGAGCTGGCGCTCGAGTTCATCCGCTACGTGATGAGCCCGGAGGGCCAGGCGCGCCTCGCCACCTCCTCCTGCTACTGGGGCATGCCGGCCAACCGGCAGGCCGCGCTGACCGACGAGGAGAAGCGCATCCTCCGCTTTGCGGAGCAGCCGGCGTTCCTCGCCCGTGCGCAGCCCTACCCGGCGCCCGACGAGGCGCTCGACCGCCAGATGCAGGATGTCTGGACGGAGATGCTCCAGGCGCGCTGAGCGCCGCCATGTCCCGCCTCGTTCCATGGCTGACCGTCGGCCCGGCGGTGCTGTGGACCCTCCTGTTCTTCATCCTGCCACTCGTGCTGATGGCTTGGACCAGCCTGCAGCCGCTCCAGGGCGACGGTCCCGGGCTCGGCAACTATGTCGCGTTCTTCACCAACCCCAGCTACTGGCGGGCGCTTGTCAACTCGCTCGAAGTGACCGCGCTCGTCACCGTGCTCGCGGTGCTCCTCGCCTATCCCTTCGCCTGGGTTCTCGCGGAGCAGGTGCCGGAGCGCTGGCAGCGCCTGGCGCTGGTGCTGGCGATCCTGCCGTTCTGGACCTCGTACCTCGTGCGCTCCTACAGCTGGCTCCTCGTCCTCGCCGAGCAGGGTGTCGTCAACGGCGCGCTCGTCGGTGCCGGCCTGCTCTCCGAGCCGCTCCGGCTGGCCAACACCCGCGCCGCGACGGTGATCGGTTTCGTCCACTTCTTCGTCATGCTGCTGACGCTGACGATCTTCGCCAGTCTCAAGCAGCTCAGCCCCAGCTACCGCAAGGCGGCCGCCGACCTGGGCGCCGGGCCACTGCGGACGTTCGTCTACATCGTCCTGCCGCTGACGCTGCCCGGCATCATGGTCGGCGCGTTCCTGACCTTCGTGCTCGCCATCGGCGACTACGTCACGCCGCAGATCCTCGGCGGCAACACCGAGCTGCTGATGCCGCAGCTGATCATGCTGCAGATCGGGCGCCGCGGCGATTTCCCCCTCGCCTCGGCGCTGTCGTTGATCCTCATGCTGGTTGTCACCGTGGCCTATCTCGGCTGCGCGCGATGGTTGCGCCTGGAGCGGGTCTGATGGCGCATCGGTTGCCGCGCGTCGTCGGCGCCCTCTATGCTGCGCTCATCTACGGGTTCATTTTCCTGCCGGTGGTCGTCCTGGTCCTGTTCTCCCTCCAGGCGACGACCCTGCCGGTCCCGCCCTTCACCGGGCCGTCGCTCCGCTGGTACGATGCAGTCCTGAGTGATCGCCGATTGACCGCCGCACTCGGCAACTCGCTGCTGGTGGCGCTGCTCTCCTCGGCCCTGGCGGTGGTGCTGGGGTTTCTTGCCGCCTGGGGTCTCGCCCGTTTCCGCCCGCCCGGGTCGGGGCTCTGGCGCGCGCTGCTGACCCTGCCGCTGATGGTCTCTTACCTGATCATCGGTATGGGCCTGCTGATCCTCCTCAACCAGCTCGGCGCCCCGCGCTCGCGCGTGAGCGCGGGGATCGGCCACGTCGTCATCAACCTCCCGCTCTGCTTCGCGATCCTCTACAGCCAGATGGGCGAGCAGCAGGCGCGGGCGGAGCAGGCCGCGCGCGACCTCGGCGCCGCCGAGTGGCAGGTGCTGCTGCTGATCACCGCCCCGATGCTCTGGCCGGCGCTGTTCGCGAGCTTCTTCCTCTCCGTCACCTTCTCATGGGACGAGTTCATCATCGCGTTCCTGCTGACCCGCTTCGACACGACCCTGCCAGTCGAGATCTGGAACCTGCTCCGAGCCGGCTTGAATCCGCGAACCAACGCGGTGGGCGCGCTCGTCTTTCTCGTCTCTGCGGTGCTCGTGGCCTCGATCGAGCTGGTCGTCCTCCGCCGGCGTCGGTCGTGACGGCTACCGTGGAGGTCCGCGCCGTCTCGCACCGCTTCGGCGATACGGTTGCGCTCGACAGTGTCTCCCTCGCCATCGAGCCCGCGAGCTACACGGTGCTGCTCGGACCCTCGGGGTCCGGCAAGACGACCCTGCTCTCGATCCTCGGCGGCTTTCTCGTGCCCGACGAGGGCGCGGTGTGGATCGACGGCCGCGACTGCACGACGCTGCCGCCGGCGCGCCGGCCCACCGCCACGGTGTTCCAGGACTATGCGCTGTTCCCGCACATGTCGGTCGGCGGCAACGTGGCCTTCGGCCTCAGGATGCGCCGCGTGGCGCGCGGCCAGCGGGAGCGCCGGGTGCAGGAGGCGTTGGGCCTCGTGGGCCTGCCGGACGCCGCGTCGCGGCGGCCGCACGAGCTGTCCGGCGGGCAGCGGCAACGTGTGGCGCTCGCCCGTTCCCTGGTCGTGGAGCCCGCCGTGCTGCTCCTCGACGAGCCGCTGGGGGCCCTCGACCTCAAACTGCGTCGGCAGATGCAGGACGAGCTCAAGGCGATCCAGCAGCGCGTCGGAACCGCATTCGTCCACGTCACGCACGACCAGGAGGAGGCGATGGCGCTGGCCGACCACTGCGTCGTGATGAATCATGGCCGGATCGAGGATCAGGGGCCGCCGGAGCGGGTCTATCTCCGCCCGGCAACTCGCTTCACCGCCACCTTTATGGGTGAGAGTACGCTGATCCCCGGCACCGTCGCCGGGCACCGCGACGGCCGCGTGGTAATCGACACGCCCCTGGGGAGGCTCGAGATAGCCGCGGATGGCCCCAGCGGTGGCGAGGTGACCCTGGCGCTGCGCCCGGAGCATGTCCGCAACGGCCCGGCCGATGGCGACGGCGTGCCGCTGGGGACGGGTGTCGTCGCCGAGGTTGTCTTCCAGGGTAGCTTCAAGCGGGTGACGGTACAGGGTCTCGCCGTCCCGCTCCTGGCCCGCTTGCCTGCCGAGCATCCGGTCCGGCCAGGCGACCGGCTGACCTTACATTGCGAGCCGCGGCATATGGTGCTGCTGACACTGTAGCGCGCCGGGTGCGACGACGAGGTCGGATCGAGCCCCGTCCCAGCGGCATCGATCGGTGCGACGAGCTGCGGATCGCCGCCGACGCGCAACGGCCATTCGTCGTGGCGGCGGCTACTTGCTACCGCTCGACGCCGCGACCATCGGGTAACAATCCAACTGCATGAGGATCAAGGCGCGCCGCCACACGGTGGCGCTACTACAGCTCCACCGCACGCCGCTCGTCGATGCTCTGCTGCGCGGCGAGCACGATGCGCAGCGAATTGACGGCGTCCTCCATGGACTGGCTCAAGTCGATGTCCTCGCGGATGGTCTTCAGGAACCAAGCCTGTTCACGGTTGCACAGCTCCTGGTGGTCGGGTTCGTCCTCGGTCGAGATCCATTCGTCGGGCCGCACGAAATTGTTGCTCGCGTCGATCTCGGCGTGGTGGATCTTGATGGCGTTGGTCTTGGTGTGCTGGTCGATGTCGGCGCTGTCGCTGACCTTGTCGGCCTTGGCCTCGCTCTGCCCCTCCTGCGGCTTGTAGGCGATCGAGGCGCTGCCCAAGGGGCCCCACACGTCCTTTACGAAGTAAGCGACCTCGGACATCATCGGGCCCCAGCCGGCCTCGTACCAGCCGACCGAGCCATCGTCGAAGACGACGTGCAGGTGACCGTAGTTCTGCACCTTGGTCTCGTGGCTGAGCTTGGCACCGATGCCGTGCACCCGGACCGGCTTCGCGCCGGTCATCTGGCACATCACATCGACATAGTGCACGCCGCAGTCGACGATCGGCGTGAGCGATTCCATCAGCGCCTTGTGCCAGTTCCAGGCCGGGCCGGAAGACTGCTGGTTGAGATTCATCCGCATCACCAGCGGCTTGCCCAGCCCCTTGGCGATCTCGACGAACTTGTGCCAGGCCGGATGCACCCGCAGGATGTAGCCGAGGACCAGCTTCCTGTCGGCCGCCTTGGCCGCGTCGACCACGGCGCGGGCATCCTCGTTGTTGGTCGCGATCGGCTTTTCCATGAAGACATGCGCCCCGGCCTGCAGCGCGGCGATCGCGAACTCGGCGTGCGTGTTGGGATAGGTGTTGATCGACACGGCGTCCGGCCGGGTCTCGCGCAGCGCCGTGAGATAGTCCGTGAACAGCGGGTAGCCCCGCAACTCGGGCGCCAGCCCCTTGACCCGCTCGTGGATCGTGCGGCTGACCAGCCCGGCGATCTCGAAGCCGGGATTGTGATGGTAGGCCTTGGCGTGGCTCTGCCCCATGTTGCCGACACCCACGACCAGGATCCGCACCGGCTCCGCCATGCTTGTTCCCTCCCCGAGCTCCAGCGGCCTCGTTCTTCCCGCAACATAGCGCGCACCCATGCCGGCACTGCAAGCCATCGCCGCCCTGCTCGTCCTGTCGATGGCGACCGGCTGCGGCACCAACCGCTTTCCCGCGCGTGGCATGGTCGCCGGGCAGTTGGTGGCAACGACGGTCGACAGCGCTGCGGCGCAGACGCTGGTCACGGATACACCACGACGACTCGACGCGCTGCCGGCGCCCGCCGACCGGGTCGGTTGGCTGGCGCTCGCCGCGGGGACCTCGCTCGACACCGCGGCGCTGCTGCTGGCCGCGACGATCGCCGCCGATCCGGTCAACGCCTGCTGGCGGGAACGTTACGAGGCCGAGCTCGCGGCCCTGCGCGCCGGTGTTGCGCCGGAGCTCGCGACGGAGGACGTGCTGGTCCTGGCAGTGCCGGGCTGGATGTATCGCCGCAGCCCCGAGACGGGTGCGGATCTCGCCCGGCCGCGCGCGGCGCTGGCCCGGCTCGGGATCGCGAGCACGCTGGTCGCGACGGTCGAAAACGGCTCGGTCGAGGAGAACGCCGCGATCATCGCCGACGCGGTCCGCCGCCACGCCGCTGCTGGCCGGACGCTGATCCTGCTCAGTGCCAGCAAGGGCGGTGCGGAGGTCGCCGAGGCGCTGGGCCACCTGCTCGCACCCGAGGAGGCGCAGGCGGTGCGCGCCTGGGTGAATGTCGGCGGGCTCCTGCGCGGCACGCCCTTGGCCGACCTCGCGACCACCTGGCCCACGAGCTGGCTGGCCGCCGCCTACTTCGCTTGGCGCGACCAGCCGGCCGGCGCGGGCGTCGCCAGCCTGCGCACCGACCGCAGCAGCGCACGCCTCGAGCGCCAGCGGCTGCCGGACGCACTGCGCCTTGTGAACCTGGTCGGCATCCCGCTCTCGGGCCAGATCGGCCCCCACGCACGCTTCGGCTATGCCCGCCTTGCCCGGCACGGCCCCAACGACGCCCTGACCCCGATCGCCGACATCCTCGCCCTCGGCGGCGTCACCATTGCCGAGATCGGGCTCGACCATTACTTCGCCGACCCGGAGATGGACCGGAAGTCCGCCGCCCTGGCCGTGGTCGTCCTCGAGCACGTATTCGGCGAGAGAACAGTCTGCCCCATCGAGCCCCGGGGCACCGTCGGGGCGCACCCGCCGGCGCCGTGACGGCCGCGCGTGGCGTCGCCGGCACCGCGAGCAGGCGTCCCCCGGCCGCAGGCGATCCTGCTGCCTGCGGCCGGGGCGAGGGACGGATCCTTCCGACGGGCTAGGCGCCCACCTCGGCGCCGTCGACGCGGCTCAGGACGATCACCGCCGGCCGCGCCGGGACACCCGACGCGTGGTCGGGCCAAGCCGTGTCCATGTCGGCAATCGAGGCGGCATCGCTGCCGTCGAGCTTGACCTCGCCGGGATGCTGCACCGCGAGGAACAACGTACGCCCGTCGGGGGTGAACCACGGCGAGCAGCACTCCGCGCCGACAGGCGGGATGTAGAAGAGCTTGGGCAGGGCGCGGCCGGGCCCGTCCGTGTCGACGGCATAGAGGGCGTCGTTGAAGCCGGCGTCCGGCGGACCGTCGGTGCAGACCCAGAGGCGTCCCCGCGGATCGCAGCCGAGATTGTCCGGGTCGGTGAACCAGCCGGCGGACGAGGTCGCCGGATGGAAACGCGCCTGCTGCTCGGGCGCGGTCGGATCGCCGCAGAGGCAGAACGTGTCCCAGCGCCAGCGATCAGCCGCCCAGTCGACCACGCCGGAAGCGCTGGGTGGGATCAGCTCCAGTACATGGCCGTCGGGGTTCGGCGCGCGCGGGTTCGCGGCGTTGACCTGCTCGGCCTCGTCGCCCTCGCCGCGCGGCAGGCGGTCCTCGTTCTCGGTCAGAGCGACGTAGACCCGGCCCGTGACGCGGTTGGCGATGAAGCCCTCGGGCGCATCCATCGGCGTGGCACCGAGCGCGTCCGCCGCGAGGCGGGTCTTGAACAGCACGTCGGCCTGGTCGGCGAAGCCGTTGTCCGGCGTCAGCGGCCCGTGGCCCCAGACCAACGGCAACCAGACGAGGCTCCCGTCCTCGCCGAAGCGGGCGACCGCGAGCGTTCCCTCGTCGAGCAGGTCGCGATTGGCGGCGCGGTCGTCCGGGTTCCAGGGCCGCGCGGTGACGAACCGATAGAGATACTCGAAATCGTCGTCATCGCCCATCAGCACGACGACGCGGCCGTCCGGCGCGGTGACGCATTGCGCACCCTCGTGCGTGAAACGGCCGAGGGCGGTTCGCTTGACGGGCATCGCGGTGGGGTCGAACGGGTCGAGCTCGACGACCCAGTCGAACCGGTTCCATTCGTTCGGCTCGGCCTCGAAGCGGAAGCGCGCCTCGAACTTGCCCAGACCGTACTCGTCGTTCTCGTCCTCGTCCCAACCCTGCCGCTCGACCAGCTCCGGCTCGGGCAGCGCGCGGTAGTCGCCGGCGAAGTAGTCCATCGCCCCCTCCTCGCCGGAGAGGACCGTGCCCCAGGGCGTGAGACCGCCGTTGCAGTTGGGCATGGTGCCGATCACCGTGCGGCCGTCGGGATCGGCACCGGTGCGCATCCGCGCGTGACCGGCGCAGGGGCCACTCAGCCGGATCGGGGTGTCGAGCGTCACCCGCCGGTTCAGACCAGCCTCGTCGATGACCTCCCAGCGGTCGCCGGCCTTGCGCACCTCGAGCACGCTGAGACCGACCGCCGCCTTGATCACCGCGACCTGCTCGGCGGTGAGGCGCTCCCGGTAGTCGTCGGCCGTGAGGCCCGCGAACATCTGGTACGGCGTCGCATATTCGTGACTGACCACGAGCAGCCCGTGCTCGGAGTTCTGGCTGTCCCAGGGCAATGGCAGATAGACGGTCAGATCGGCGTTGTAGCCGAACTGCTGACCTTGGTCGGCGGCGGTCGGCGCCTCGGGCGCGAACGCCGGCCCGCCGGGTCGAATCGGGTCGCCCCAACGGATCAGAACCTGCCGTGCGTAGCCAGCCGGCCAGTGGTCGGCGGCATCGGTGACCCGGGCAAGCTCGGGGAAGGTGAGGCTCGACGGCGCCTCCGCGGCGAGCGATGAGGGCGCCGGTAGCAGCGCGCCTGCGCTCAGCGCGGCGCCGCAGCCGAGGAACGAGCGTCGGCTGAGGACGGTGGCGAAGGGCGGCGCAGCATTCTGCCGGCGCGTCGGCCGCGGCCTGGTGAAGTTGCGGCTGCTCATGACGGCGTCCCCTGTTCGCGCGACGACTCCAGGCTGGCACGCTCAGGTGATGGTTCCTCGGCAGATCGTTGACCGCATGCCGTGGCTCTCGTCGGGCCCGCTCGTCCGCGTCGCCCGGCCGGCGCCGCCTGACCTTCGGCGGTCTGAGCCTCCAGAGGGCACGGCCTCCGATGCGCTCCCGCACCGCGCGGGGACCCCTTGACGCTGCGGGCGTGGTCTGAAAGCCTGACTGCGTCTGAGGCTCGGGAGGTGCTGGCGGGATGGCGGATCGCGCGGTCAAGCTCGTCATCGATCAGGCCAGCAAGTACTACGAGACCCGTACCGGCCGCGTGCACGCGCTCGACCGGTTCTCCATGGAGGTCGCGAGCGGCGAGTTCGTCTGCGTGATCGGCCCCTCGGGCTGCGGGAAGTCGACGCTGCTCTGGTCGATGGCCGGGCTGCACGGCCTGTCCGGTGGCCGGATCCTCGTCGACGGCCGCCCGGTCGACGGCCCGAACGCTCAGATCGCCATGGTCTTCCAGGAGGCCAACCTGCTGCCCTGGCGCGACCTGCAGCGCAACATCGAGCTGCCGTTCGAGATCCGCCGTCAACCGCCCGACCGGGCGCGCATCGACGGCCTCCTCGAGCGTGTCGGTCTCTCCGGCTTCGGCGCGAAATATCCGCGTGAGCTGTCGGGCGGCATGCAGCAACGCGCGTCGATCGTCCGGGCCCTCTCGGTCAACCCGTCGATTCTGCTGATGGACGAGCCGTTCGGCGCGCTCGACGCCTTCACCCGCGAGGAGATGAACCTGCTGATTGAGGAGATCTGGCTCGAGACCAAGAAGACGATCGTCTTCATCACCCACTCGATCCCCGAGGCGGTGTTCCTCGCCGACCGGATCTTCGTCATGAGTGCCCGGCCCGGGCGGCTCACCCGGGTGTTCGACATCGACCTGCCGCGCCCCCGCGACGTCGAGGTCACGACCCGGCCGCACTTCGTCGAGCTGGTCGCCGAGATCAAGCGCTCGATCGAGCACAAGCCCGCAGCGCGGGCGGCCTGAGGCGGCCATGGCGAGCGTCGATCGCGAGCTCAAGGACACTATCCCGACCTTCGGCAAGGGCGGCGATCCCGCGCAGACCGTCGACATCTCCAACTGGTCCGGGCTCGCCTCGGAGCTCAGCCTGGTCAAGACAGGTGCCGAGTGGGCGGCGATCTTGCTGGTCGCCGTCCTGATCATCGGCGGTGGCGAGCTGCTGCTGCGCCTCTACGAGGTACCGACCTACATCATGCCGACACCGAGCCAGATCGTCGGCGCCCTGATCAAGGATTTCCCGGCGATCGCCCCGCATGTCGGCCACACCCTGGTCGAGCTGCTGACCGGGTTCGCCATCGGCGCGACGATCGGCTTCGTGCTGGCCGCGATCATCACCCAGTTCCCGTTCGCCGAGAAGATCATCGCCCCCTACGTGCTGCTGCTGGTCACGACGCCGATGCTGGCGCTGGTGCCGCTCCTGATCCTCAAGCTCGGCTTCGGCTATGCACCGCGGATCATCGCCGTGGCGCTGGCCAGCGGGCCCATGGTCATGATCAACTCGGCCACCGGATTCCGGCGGGTCGACCTCGCCAAGATCGCGCTCGCCCGGAGCTTCGGCGCCAGTACCCTGCAGATCTTTCTCAAGATCCGCATCCCGATGGCCATGCCGATGGTCATCGTCGGCCTGATGGTCGGCTCGATCTTCGGCCTGCTCACGGCGGTGGGAGCCGAGATGGTCGGCGGCAGCTTCGGCCTCGGCAACCGGCTGACTTACTACAGCTCACTGATCCAGATGCCGCAGTTCTTTGCCTGTATCTTGATCCTCGCGATGATCGGCATCTCGATCTACGTACTGTTCTACTGGTTGGGCAAAAGATGGGCCGGCTGGGAGGCGTGACCTCCGGGCCCGGCCGAACGCGGGAGGTGGGAGCGATGGACCGTAGGCAGTTCCTGACGACGACGGCGGCCGGTGCGGCCGGGCTGACCGTGCTCGGCGCGCGGCCGCGGCTGCTGCTCGCCGACGAGGTCACCGGCACGGTGCGCTGGGTCAGCCCCCGCGGCACGGTCGAGGTGCTCGACGACTATCCATACTGGGTGGCCAAAAAGTACGGCTATTTCGGCAAGATCGAGACGACGCTCGAGCCGGGGCCGATGGAGGCCACCGCAACCATCAAGCTGGTCGACCAGAATCAGTCCGACATGGGCTTCCCCTCGCCCGGCGTGTTCTCGCTCGGCCTCGAGCAGGGCATCCCCTTGGTGTCCGTTTGGCACATGGGCGCCTACGACGTGTTCAGTTTCGCCTTTCCGAAGGGCAAGAAGCCGGCCGACCCCAAGGAGCTGGCCGGCAAGAAGATCCTCCTTGGCTCGATCGGCTGGAAGTCGATCGTCGACCCTGAGCTGGCCCAGCTCGGCGTCGATCCCGCCAGTGTCGAGTACGCCGAGGCCGGCCAGCTCTGGGGCCAGGCGTTGCAGCAGGGGCAGGGCGATGCGGCGCTCTCCTGGGAGGGCCTGCGCGCGCACTGGACCGGCCAGGGTCTCGATTTCGACTATCTCCTGCCTTACGACTTCAGCAAGCTGCCGGCGAACAGCTTCGTGATCCGCCGCGCGGACTTCGAGGATGCGGGCAAGAAGCCGCTCTACGAGGCCTACTTGCGCGCCTGGGCGATGGGCCTCGAGTTCGGCTACCTGAACCCGCGCGCGGCGACCCAAATCGTCACCGAGCAGTTCCCGAACATGGGCCTGGAGCCGGCGATCGCGGTCGAGTCGATGATGCAGCTCGCCAAGGTCTTCCGCGGCCCGTGGGACAGCCGCCAGGGCTGGGGCTGGCACGACCTCCAGCAGTGGCAGTTCTTCTTCGACACGATTCACGGCATCGGTCAGATCAGCAAGCCGATCCAGGCCGCGGACGTTGTCAAGAACGACTATGTGCCTGCTGCCAACGACTTCGACCGGGCGAGGGTCCAGGCCGACGCCGACGGCTTCGCCCTCTCCGAGGCCTATGCCGCGGTCGACGTCGCGGCGATCCAGGCACGCCTCTGAGCGCCGCTCCGACGCCCGGCCGCCGGATGCGCGGCCGGGCGTCATGTGGACCGCGCCTCGACCCCTGCCGGAGGTTCCGAGCTTGAGCGCCCTTTCCCCCGATGCGCTCGAGGCTCATCTCGCGCGCTTGCCCAAGGTGCGGCTCGCTGCGCTGCCGACGCCGCTCGAGCCCTGCCCACGCCTGTCGGCGGCGCTGGGCGGTCCCGAGATCTGGGTCAAGCGCGACGACCTCACCGGGCTCTGCTTCGGCGGCAACAAGACCAGGCAGCTCGAGTACGTCTTCGCCGACCTACTGGCGCAGGGCTGCGACACCGTCGTTGCCGGCGCCTACACCCAGTCGAACTGGTGCCGGCAGATGGCCGCAGCGGCGCGCCGGCTCGGCCTCGACATCGCGCTCGTCCTTCTGCACGGCGAGAAAGGCCCGGCGCTGCAAGGCAACTACCTGCTCTTCAAGCTGATGGGCGCCGACGTGCAGGTGGTCGACCTGCCGTCGATCGAGTTGCTGCAGCCGGAGCTGGAGCGGCGTGCCGCAGAGCTGCGGGCGGCCGGGCGCAAGCCCTACATCGTGGCGCCGATGGGCTTCGCCAATCTGTCGCTGGGGGCGCTCGGCTACGTGCAGGCGGCGATCGAGATCGACCGCCAGATCGCCGCCATCGGTCTGTCCTACGACGCGGTCGTCCTGTCGGGGGCCAACATGACGCCGGCGGGCCTCGCGCTGGGCCTGAAGGCGCTCGGCCACCCGTTACGGATGATCAATATCGCGCCGATTCGCTGGGCCGAGGATCGCGCCACCGATATCGCCCGGGTCGCCAATGCCACGGCGGAGCGGCTCGGCCTCGAGGTCCGCCTGCGGCCGGAGGAGATCGAGAACCACGACGCCTATATCGGCGAGCGCTACGGTGTGGTCACCGCCGGGTGCTGCGAGGCCCTGCGCCTCGCGGCTGGCACCGAGGGCCTGATCCTCGATCCTGTCTACAGCGGCAAGGCGTTGGCCGGACTGATCGACCTCGTCCGCCAAGGGCGGCTCGCCGCGGGCCAGCGAGTGATCTTCGTCCACACCGGCGGCACGCCGGCGCTCTTTGCCTACGCTCAGGACCTCGGCCTCGTGGCCTGAGCGACGCTGCGTCAGATCCGCTCCCCGCCCTGCAACGGGGAGAACCGGACCGGGAGCACGCGGCGCTCGAGCACCCGTCCGTCGAGCTGTTTCTCGACCAAGGTCAGCATCTGGTCGGTACCGCCACCGAGCGGCAGGACCATCCGTCCGCCCGGCTTGAGCTGGGCCAGGAGCTGGGGCGGGAGATGGTCGACCTGCTCCTTGACGATGATCGCGTCATAGGGTGCGTGGGCCGGCCAGCCGAAATAGCCGTCGCCTTCACGCACCTCCACATTGGTCAGGGCAAGGTCGGCGAGCGTTGCTGCCGCCTGCTCGGCGAGTTCGGGGATCAGTTCCATGCTGTAGACACGGGCGACGAGGCCCGACAGCAGCGCCGCCGCATAGCCGGTGTCGGTGCCCGTCTCGAAGACGACGAAATCCGGCTGCAGCTCGACCAGGGTCAGCATCAGCGCGGTCAGGAACGGTGCGGTCAGGTTCTGCTCCGGATGAACGGGCAGCGGCACCGGTGCATAAGCGAAGGGGCGGATCGGCTCCGGTACGAAGCGCTCGCGCGGCACCCTGCCGATCGCCTCGACGACGCGCGGATCCAGCATCCTGACACCGGTGACCGACGCGGACTCGGCCGTCTCGAGCGCCAGCCACTCGACGAGCTTCTGGCGCTGCGCGGCAAAGTCGGGCGCGTCGGCGGCACAGGCCGGGATGGTCACCAACAGGAGCAGCCCGTAGACGAGCCCGCGCATCGCCCTCACTCCGCAGCCAAGGGAAAATGCTGCTTCGGCTTGGCGGCCCGGCGCAGCTCGCCCAGACGTTCGTTCTCCTGCTCGGCGAGCCGATAGAGCTGGTCGCGGCCGGAGAGATACTGCTTCGGCCAGGGCTGCGGCTGGTAGCCGTAATGCGCCGCGGCGCGCGCCGTGAAGTAGGGGTCGGTCAGATGCGGCCGGGCGAGCGCCACGAGATCGGCGCGGCCGGCGGCGACGATGGTGTTGACCTGGTCCGCGGTCGTGATGTTGCCGACCGCCATCGTCGCGCAGAACGCCTCGTTGCGGATCCGCTCGGCGAACGGTGTCTGATACATGCGGCCGTAAACCGGTCGCTGCCAGGGCACCGTCTGCCCGGTCGACACGTCGACGAGATCGACGCCTTCATCGTGGAAGGCACGCGCCACGGCCACCGCGTCCGCGTCGGTGAGGCCGCCTGGCGCCCAGTCGCTGGCCGAGATCCGCACCGACATTGGCTTCTCCGCCGGCCACACGGCGCGCATCGCGGCGAACACCTCGAGCGGGAAGCGCAGCCGGTTGAACAACTCGCCGCCGTAGCGGTCGGTGCGCTGATTGGTCAGCGGCGAGATGAAGCTCGCCAGCAGGTAGCCGTGGGCGCAGTGCAGCTCGACCATGTCGAAGCCGGCGCGGTCGGCACGCCGCGTGGCCGCCACGAACTGCTCGACGATCTTGTCCATGCCCGTGCGGTCGAGCTCGACCGGCACCTGGCTGTGCGGGAACCACGGGAGCGGTGAGGCCGAGACGATCGGCCAAGCATTCTCCTCGAGCGGTTCGTTGTCACCCTCCCAGGACAGCTTGGTGGCACCCTTGCGGCCGGCGTGGCCGAGCTGCAGGCAGAGCTTCGCCGGCCCGTTGGCCTTGCAGAATGCGACGATCCGCGCCCAGGCTGCCTCCTGCGCCTCGTTCCACAGGCCGGTGCAACCCGGGCTGATCCGGCCCTCCGGAGAGACGTCGGTCATCTCGGTGTAGACGAGTCCGGCCCCGCCGATCGCTCGGCTGCCGAGATGGACGAGGTGCCACTCGCCGGGCACGCCGTCGACGGCCGAGTACTGGCACATCGGCGAGACCACGACCCGGTTCGCCACAATCATCTCGCGCAGCCGGAATGGCAGGAACATCGGCGGCGGCGGGCGGTCGAGGTCGACGGAAAAACCCAGCTCACGCGCCTTGACGGCTGCGTCGCGGTCGACCTCGCCGACGAAGGCGGGCGCGCGCAAGCGCAGATTGTCGTAGGTGATGGCCTTGCTGCGGGTCATCAGGCCGAACGCGAACTGGACCGGCGTCATGCCCCAGAAGCGCCGCACATGCTCGAACCAGACGAGCGACACGTCGGCGGCGTGCTGGGTCTTCTCGACCTCGACGCGGCGGTCCTCCTCGAACGCAGCCAGCGCCTCGGCGACCCCGCTATGCGCGCGGAACGTCTCGTGCAGCGCGATCGCGTCCTCCATGGCGAGCTTGGTCCCGGACCCGATCGAGAAATGGGCGGTCCCCTTGGCGTCGCCGATGAGCACGATGTTGTCTTTGACCCAGCGCCGGCAGCGGATCATCGGGAAGCGGCGCCAGATCGAGCGGTTGGTGATCAGCCGATGTCCGGCGAGCGGCGCGGCGAACACCGTCTCCAGGAACGCCGCGCTCGCGGCTTCGTCGGCATCCTCAAGACCGGCACGGCGAAACGTCTCGGGGTCGGTCTCCAGGACCCAGGTGCTGCGGCCGGCCTCGTACTGGTAGCTGTGGGCGATGAAGATCCCGTGCCGCGTCTCGGTGAAGAAGAACGAGAAAGCGTCGAGCGGGCGGGTCGAGCCCATCCAGCAGAAGTGATTCGGGCGGAGGTCCACCTCGGGCTGGAAATGATCGCGGAACGTCTCGCGCACCCGGCTGTTGATGCCGTCGGCGGCGACGATCAGGTCGTAGCCGGTGAGCTGGCCCAGATCGATCTCGCGCTCGAAATGCAGCCCTACGCCTAGCGCGGCGCAACGGCACTGCAGGATCCGCAGCAGCGTCACCCGGGCGCAGCCGCAGAAGCCGTTGCCGCCGATCCGTTGGACGGTGCCTTTGTAGTGGACCTCGATGTCGTCCCAGTAGGCGAAGCTCGAGCGGATTGCCTCGTAGGTCGGCGTGTCCACCCGCTCGAATGTGTCCAGCGTCTGATCGGAGAAGACGACGCCGAAGCCGAACGTGTCGTCGGGCCTGTTGCGCTCGAAGACATCGACCGCGGCCGAGGGAAAGTCGCGCTTCATCAGCAGCGCGAAGTAGAGGCCGCCCGGTCCGCCGCCGATCACCGCGATCCGCATCCCGTCCTCTCCCGGATGGAGGGCCACCCGCATCGCAAGCTAACGCGCCACCCGGTGCCCGGCCAGCGCGGTTCCGCCGGCAGCGGGAACCGGCAGCATGATCCCGCGTTGTCGGGCGGTCGGCGGACGTGCCTTGCGGGGCGGGGGACGACAGGTGCGGCTCATCCATCCGGTCTCGTATACACTCGCGCGCCGGCGCGTCGCCTTTCCCCCCATCATCGAGGCGGCGCCCTCGACTTGGCTGCTCACCTCCCTCCTGATCCTGGCGCTGCTCTACACGCTCTATCTCGGCCGCGCGCTGGTCATCCCGATCGTGCTCGCGCTGCTCCTCTATCTCGTCCTGTCGCCGGTGGTGGGCGCGCTGGTCCGGCTGCGCGTGCCACGCGGCCTCGCTGCGGCCCTCGTCGTGCTGAGCCTCACTGCCGCCGTCACCGGCGGCATCTACGCCCTCGCCGACCCGGCGACCGCCTGGCTTCGGCAGGCCCCGACCGCGCTGCAGGAGTTGCGCGGCAGGCTCAACCTGTCGCGAGGTCCGCTGGCGGACCTCGAGCGGGCCTCGCAGACCATGGAGAAGATCACCGGCGCGGACAGCCCCGATGTGCAGAAGGTCGTCGTCCAGGACACCTCTTGGCAGACCGCGCTCGCCGCGGGCACTGGCGAGATGGTCGCGAGCATCCTCGCGACCGTAGTTCTCGCCGCATTCCTCCTCGCCACGGGTGGCCGCATCGGACGCGACCTGTGCGGCCTACTGATGGGCTTCCGCAACCGCCGCCGCGCGCTGCGCATCGGCACCGAGATCCGCCGCGAGATCTCCTACTACCTCCTGACCATCACCGTGATCAACGTCGGGCTGGCCGCCTTCGCCGCGCTCGGCCTGTGGCTGGTCGGCATGCCCAACCCGATCCTGTGGGGTACCGTGTGCGGGCTGCTGAACTTCGTTCCGTTCCTGGGGCCGGCGATCTGCGTGGGCCTGGTCGGCGTGGCCGGGCTCCTGACCTTCGACCAGCCGGCGATGGCCCTCCTCCCGGTCGCGGTCATCCTCGGGCTGAACATCGTCGAGAGTCAGGTCGTCACACCGGCCACGGTCGCCATCCGCCTGAGCCTGAGCCCGGTGATCGTCTTCCTGTCGTTCATGCTCTGGGGCTGGTTGTGGGGCGTCGCCGGGGCGCTGCTGGCGGTGCCGGCGCTGGCCGCGTTCAAGATCATCTGCGACCATGTCCCGCATCTCGCCGCGCTCGGCCGCGTGCTCGGCGAGTCGCGCGTCGATCCGGTCGCCCTGCAGGCCCGGCTGCCGGCCTGACCGCGCCATTCCACACCACCACAGGAGGGATACAACGCCATGGCCACCACCAAGGACGCCGCACCCGAGGACGAGATCGCGACCCTGAAGAAGGAGTTTGCCAAGCTGCAGACCGATCTGGCGAGCCTGACCGAGGCACTCAAGAAGGCCGGCGTCTCGGCAGTCGACCATGCCAAGTCGCAAGGTGCGGCCTCGCTCGAGCGGGTCCGTGCCGAGGCCGAGACGCTGGCGCGGCAGGCCGCCGAGACTGGCCGCAGCCAGCTCTCCGATCTCGAGCACCGGATCAAGGACCAGCCGCTGATGTCGGTCGCCATCGCTTTCGGCATTGGGCTGCTCTTCGCCATGCTCGGTAGCCGTCGGTGAGCCTGCTGCGCCTGCTTGTCCCGCTGCTGCCGAGCGTGCTCAGCCTGCTGCCGGCGCAGCAGCAGGCGGCGCGCGAGGCCACGCGGCGGCTGGTCCTGCAGATCATGCTCGGCACCGCGGCGGGGATCGTCCTCGCCGCGGCGGTCGGCTTCGCGCTGGCGGCCCTCTACATGGCGCTCGAGGGAGCGCTGGGTGCCGCGCCGGGGGCCGCGGTCGAGGCGCTGATCCTCCTGCTCATCGCCGGGGGGCTCGTGGCGCCGCTGATGCTCAGTGGCGCGCGCCGCCGCGGCCACGCACGGCCACCGCAGCCGCTGGCCGAGGAGGCCGCCGCGGCCGCCAGCCTGCTCGCCCGGCAGGTCGAGCGGCACCCGCTGGCGAGTGTCGCTGCGGTGGCGCTGGTCGGCGCAGTGCTGGGCGAACTGCTGCGCCGGCGCTGAGGCGGTCAGCCCGGCCGAAGTCCGGTCCTGCTGGTGCGGGAGCGGAGCGAAGATGCGCGCGCCAATTCCCGGGCTTGCTCGGAGGGCGATCGACGGCGTCACCAGCCGTGCGACGGCGGCGACGGAACCGTCACCTGACAGCGACGTTGAAATCCACAGCCGGATCTGCGGCCAGCGTCGGAGGAGCGTGACATGCTGTACTGGTCTCTGGTTTTTCTGGTCGTCGCCCTGGTCGCCGCGTTCCTCGGCTTTGGCGGGATCGCCTCGACATCGGCCAGCATTGCCCAGGTTCTCTTCGTGATCTTTTTGATTCTGTTCCTGGTCAGCGTGGTCATGGGGATCGTCCGCGGGCGCCGACCACCGGTCTGAGCCGAGGCGGCTACGCGAGCGCCACCGGTCCGTAGTACCAGCGTCGGGCCCGGTCATCGGCCGGGCCCTTCGTCTGAGGAACACCCATGCGGCCCTACCGCATCACCCACGTCACCCATTACCGCTACGCCGCGCCGGTCGAGCTCGGCCGCCACCGGCTGATGCTGCGCCCGCGCGACAGTCACGCCATGCGCCTGCGCGAGACCGCGCTGAGCATCACGCCGCGGCCGACCGAGCTTCGCTGGCTGCTCGACGTCTACGGCAACTCCGTGGCGATCGCCTCGTTCGCCGGCCGCACGACCGAGTGCCGCATCGAGAGCCGGGTCGAGCTAGAGCATTACGGCCTCGAGAACCCTGACCTCGTCACGGAGCCGTTCGCGCGCCGCTGGCCGTTCAACTACCACCCTGAGGAGACGCCGGACCTCGCCCCCTACCTCGCCCGGCACTGGGCCGATCCGGCGGGCGAGCTCGACCGCTGGGCGCTGCGCTTCGTGCGCGGCTCCGAGGATGTCGACACCGAGGCGCTGCTGCTGAGCATGGCGCGGGCCATCAAGGAGACGCTGCCCTACCGGGCCCGCTACGAGGAAGGAACGCAGTCGCCGCTGGTTACCCTGGCACAGGGCGGCACCTGCCGCGACTTCGCCGCGCTGATGATGGAGGCGCTGCGCGCGCTGCGGATCGCCGCCCGCTTCGTCAGCGGCTATCTCTATTCCCCGGCGCTGGACCCATCCATGTCCGGGGGTGCTGCGACCGTCGGCGCCGGTGCCACCCATGCCTGGGTCGACGCCTATCTGCCCGGCGCCGGCTGGGTCGAGTTCGATCCGACCAACGCTCTGTTCGGCGGCCGCGACCTGATTCGCGTCTGCGCCGCCCGCGCGCCCGAGCAGGCCTCGCCGATTTCCGGCAGTTTCACCGGCCCGCCAGACGCGGCCCTGCCGCTGGAGGTCGGCGTGTCGGTCGATTGGCTGTGAAGCCTGTCGCGTCACTTGCTCGCGTTCCGGGCAGGCGCCCTTACCGGATTGGCGGCCGCCCGGCGCGCTGCGTGGGACTGGGCGCGGCGGTACGGTCCTTGCTAGTGTGCCGCTGAGCAGCCGGGGCGCGTTGCGTCTCGGCCCGATCCGGCAGGGCGAGGGCGACGATGAGGACGAGAACCGTGCGGGCGACGCTGCGACTGGCGGCATTCGCGTGGGCGCTGATCGGCTGGACGGGGGTCGCGATGCCCACCGCCGTCGCCGCCGACGCCGTGACGTTCGGCACCAACTGGAAGGCCCAGGCGGAGCACGGAGGGTTCTACCAGGCGGTCGCCACCGGGATCTACGAGCGCTACGGGCTCGACGTGATGATCCGCCAGGGTGGTCCGCAGGTGAACCACTCGGCGCTGATCGCCTCGGGCAAGATCGACTTCAACATGGGTGGCAACCTGTTCGGGCAGTTCAACTTCACCCAGAACAAGGTGCCGGTGATCACCATCGCGGCGATCTTCCAGAAGGAGCCGCAGGTCATCCTCGCCCATCCCGACGTCAAGAGCTTCGAGGACCTCAAGGGTAAGACCCTGTTCTTGAGCAACGATGGGCGGCTCACCTACTGGCTGTGGATGAAGCAGGCCTACGGGCTCAGCGACGACCAGGTTAAGCCCTACACCTTCAACCCGGCGCCCTTCCTGGCCGATCCGAACAGCGCCCAGCAGGGCTACGTCACCTCGGAGCCGTTCGCGATCGAGACCCAAGGCGGCTTCAAGCCCAGCGTGCTGATGATGGCCGACGTCGGCTACGACACCTACTCGACGACGATCGAGGCCTCCGCGGCGATGGTTCGGGATAACCCGGACCTCGTGCAGCGCTTCGTGAACGCCACGATCGAGGGCTGGATATCCTACCTCTACGGCGATCCGTCGCCGGGCAACACGCTGATCAAGGCCGACAATCCGGAGATGACCGACGAGCAGATCGCCTTCTCGATCGCCGCGATGAAAGAGTACGGGATCGTCGATTCGGGCGACGCGCTGACCTTGGGCATCGGTGCCATGACCGACGCGCGGTGGAAGAGTTTCTTCGAGAAGTCGGTCGGATGGGGGCTCTACCCGGCCGACCTGCCGCTGGCGGAAATGTACACGCTGCAGTTCGTCAACAAGGGCCACGGCCTCGACCTCAAGAAGCAGCTCACCGGAGGCTGATGCTGGACGCGACCGGCGGGATGGGCGGCAGCACCCTGCCGCTCGTTCGCCTGCGTGGGGTGCGCAAGGCCTTCTCGACCGGCACGGTGGCGCTCGAGGGGCTCGACCTCACGATCGGCGCACACGAGTTCGTGAGCCTCGTGGGGCCGTCCGGCTGCGGCAAGAGCACCGCGCTGCGGCTGATCGCGGGGCTCGGTCAGCCGACGCAGGGGCGTATCGAGTGGCCGCAGGGCGAGACCTTGGGCGACGTCGGCTTCGTGTTCCAGGAGCCGACCCTGCTGCCGTGGGCCACCGTGTTCGACAATGTCTGGCTGCCGTTCCGCCTGCGCGGGCAGAGCCGCGCCCAGGTCCAGGACGAGGTGATGGGCGCCCTCGACATGGTCGGGCTCGCCGGCTTCAGCCACGCCTATCCGCGCGAGCTGTCGGGCGGGATGAAGATGCGCGTCTCGATCGCCCGGGCGCTGGTCACCCGTCCGAAACTGCTGCTCATGGATGAGCCCTTCGCCGCGCTCGACGAGATTACGCGCTTCAAGCTCAACGATGACCTGCTGGCACTCTGGCAGGACCAGCGCTGGACCGTGGTGTTCGTCACGCACAGCGTCTACGAATCGGTCTATCTCTCCTCGCGGATCGTCGTCATGGCGGCGCGGCCGGGCCGCGTCGTCGCCGATCTCGCGGTCGACGTGCCTTATCCGCGCGACGAGCGCTTCCGCACCTCCGGCGCCTACAATGGCTATTGCCGGCTGGCCTCCGACGAGCTGCACCGGGCGATGGGCGAGTAGCGATGGCGACGGTGACGGGGGAGCGGGTAATCGAGTCGGCTGACGATCGCCCGCAGGCGACCTCCGGGCGCACCGCGCGCATTCTCGCCCCGCTGACGATCGGGGTGGCCCTGCTCCTCGGCTGGGAATGGCTGGTCCGGGCCAACGGCATCCCACCTTACATCCTGCCCGCGCCGTCGGCCGTGGGCGCAGAACTCGTCGCGTCCTGGCACACGCTCTGGCCGTCGATGCTCGTGACCTTGAAGATCGCGGCGTTGGCGCTGAGCGCGGCGATCATCGGCGGCGGCGGCCTCGCCCTGCTGTGCTCGCTGTCCAAATGGGTCGAGCTGTCGCTCCTGCCCTATGCTGTCGTGCTCCAGGTCACGCCGGTCGTCTCGATCGCGCCCCTGATCCTGATCTATGTCGACAACACCCTCACCGCCGTCGTCCTGTGCGCGTGGATCGTCGCCTTCTTTCCGATCCTCTCCAACACCATGCTCGGCCTCGACAGCGCCGATCACAACCTGCGCAACCTTTTCGAGCTGTATCAGGCCTCGCGCTGGCAGACCCTGCGCCTGCTGCGGATGCCCTCGGCCCTGCCCTATTTCCTGGGCGGGCTCAAGATCGCCGGCGGCCTGTCGCTGATCGGGGCTGTGGTCGCCGAGTACGTCGCCGGCACCGCCGGCACCGGCACCGGCCTCGCCTTCCGCGTGCTGGAGGCACAATATCGCCTCAACATCCCGCGCATGTTCGCCGGGCTCCTGATCTTGGCACTGCTCGGCGTCGCGATCTACCTGACATTTTCATGGCTCGCCTGGCTGCTCCTGCATCGCTGGCACGAGAGCGCGGTACGGCGGGAGAATTGACGTGATCTCCGCGACAACAACCTGTCTCGCCCGCGCCCGGGTGCCGTCCTGCCTTCTCGATCCGCCGCCATCCGCCGGCGGCGAGCTCGCCCTGGTCGACATCGAGCTGATGGACGGGCGGATCGCCGCCGTCCGACCCGGCACCGGCGCGGTTCCGAGGCACGCAACCGACCTCGGCGGGCGAATCGTGCTGCCCGGCTTCGTGGATATGCACACCCATCTCGACAAGGGGCATATCTGGCCGCGCGCCGCCAACCCGGACGGCAGCTTCTGGGCCGCGCTGGAGACGGTCGAGGCGGACCGCCGCGCCAATTGGAAGGCCGAGGACGTCCTGGCGCGTATGGAATTCGCGCTGCGCTGCGCCTCCGCGCATGGCACCGTCGCCATCCGCACCCATCTCGACTCCCGTCCACCGCAGGCGCAGATCTCCTTTCCCGTCTTCGCCGAGCTGCGCGATCGCTGGCGCGGGCGGATCGAGCTGCAGGCGGTGAGCCTCGCCATGCTCGAGGACTATCGCGGCCGTGACGGCGAGCGGCTGGCCGACCTCGTCGCGGCGCATGGCGCCGTGCTCGGCGTGGTGCCGCTACCGGGACCCGACCTCGACGCCGATCTCGACCGATTTCTGGCGCTCGCCGCCGAGCGCGGGCTCGCCGTCGACTGCCACGTCGACGAGACGCTCGACCCCGAGGTCCGCACGCTGCGGCACCTGGCGGACACCATGCTGCGGCGCGGTTTCACCTACCCAGCGGTGGCCGGCCATTGCTGCTCGCTGGCGGCACAGCTCGAAACAGAGATGCGCGCGACCCTCGACCGCGTGCGTGCTGCCGGGATCGCCATCGTCTCCCTGCCGATGTGCAACATGTATCTGCAGGATCGGGTGGCGGGCCGCACCCCGCGCCGCCGCGGCGTGACGGTGCTCCACGAGGCGCGCTCGGCTGGCGTCCCGGTGGCGGTGGCCAGCGACAACACCCGCGACCCGTTCTACGCCTATGGCGATCTCGACATGCACGAGGTCTTTCGCGAGGCCGTACGCATCGCGCATCTCGATCATCCGGTAGGCGACTGGGTGAAGGCGGTGACGGCGACGCCGGCCGCGCTCATCGGCCTGCCGGAGCGCGGGCGGATCGCGCCGGGTCTCCCCGCGGACCTCGTCATCCTCGAAGGGCGCTCATGGAGCGAGGCCTTCTCGCGGCCTGAAGCAGGCCGCGTCGTGCTGCGCGCGGGCGTCGCGATCGATACCAGGCCGCCGCCTTATACCGAGCTCGATCATCTGTTCGCCTGAGGCTCTCCATGCCCGACATCACGGCGCTGCTTCGCGATCTCGACGGTCTCGATCTCGACACCCAGCCACAGCGGGTCCGTCGCCGCTCGCGCGACTTCTACTGGTATAGCCCGGTCCTCAAGGCCAAGCTCGACCACGTCAGCGCCGACGCCGTGGTCACGCCCCGGGACGAAGCCGAGGTTCTGCGCGTCATGCGCGCCTGCTGGCGGCACCGCGTGCCGCTCACCGTGCGCGGTGGCGGCACCGGCAATTATGGGCAGGCGATGCCGCTGCACGGCGGGCTCGTGGTCGATCTCTCCGAGATGAGCCGCGTTCTCGAGATCGGTCATGGCCGGGTCCGCGCACAGGCCGGCGCCAAGCTCTGCGACATCGACGCCGCCGCCCAGACCCATCCGTTGCGCCAGGAGTTGCGCATCCATCCGAGCACGCACAAGACGGGCACGATCGGCGGCTACGTCGCTGGCGGGAGCTCCGGCGTCGGCTCGATCACCTGGGGGCTGCTCCGCGATCGCGGCAACATCCTGGGTCTGCGCGTGCTCACCATGGAGGGGGAGCCGCGGATCCTGGAGCTGCGCGGCGATGCCGTGCAGAAGGCCAATCACGCCTATGGTACGAACGGCGTCATCACCGAGGTGGAGATGCCGCTGGCGCCGGCCTGGCGCTGGTGCGAGCTGGTCCTCGCCTTCGCCGACTTCATGACCGCGGTCCGCTTCGCCGACGCGCTCGCCCGCGAAGACGCGATCCTCAAGAAACTCGTCACCCCGATCGCCGCGCCCGTCGGCCACCAGTACCTCCGACCGGAGCTGCTCGGCCCCGACGATCACTGCGTGATGCTGATGGTCGCCGACCTCGCGCTGGAGGTGCTCGACGACCTCGTGAAGGCGTGGCCCGCGCGCCAGGTCTGGCGCTGCTTCGTGGACGAGCTGCCCAAGGCGCAGCCGCCGCTCTTCGAGTACACGTGGAACCACACGACCTTGAACGCGCTGAAGGTCGACCGGACGGTCACCTACCTGCAGACCCTGTTTCCGCCGCCCGACCATGTCGCGAAGGTCGAGCAGATGTACCACCATTTCGGCGACGAGGTGCCGATGCATCTCGAGTTCGTCCGGTTCGGCGGACAGGTCGCGTGCTTCGGCCTCCAGCTCGTGCGCTATACGAGCGAGGCCCGGCTCGACCAGATCATCGCCTACCATGACGAGCAGGGCTGCCCGATATTCAACCCGCACGACTACACGCTCGAGGGCGGCGGGATGAAGAAGGTCGACCAACTCCAGCTGGCCTTCAAGCGCGAGGCCGACCCTTTGAACCTCCTCAACCCCGGCAAGATGATCGGCTGGGACGATCCGGCCTACGACGAGAGCGCAGATCGGAGGTTCCTGTACGAGCGGTGAGTCGTCTCAGTAGACCTGCGGGACGTACAGCTCGTCGGGGAGAATCTTGCGTTCGTAGTGGGGGTTGAAGACACGGTCCGGGAGCACGATCGGCTCGTGCGGGATCTCGCCGTACGGCACCTGGGTCAACAGGTGGTGGATGCAATTGAGCCGGGCCCGTTTCTTGTCGTTGCCTTCGACGATCCACCACGGTGCCTCCGTGATGTTGGTGCGCTCCAGCATCTCCTCCTTGGCCTTGGTGTACTGCTCCCAGCGGACCCGGGACTGCAGGTCCATCGGGCTCAGCTTCCACTGCTTCATCGGATCATGGATGCGCATCAGGAAGCGGAGCTGCTGCTCCTGATCGGTGATCGAGAACCAGTATTTCACGAGCCTGATGCCCGAGCGGACGAGCATCCGCTCGAACTCCGGCACGTCGTTGAAGAACTGCTCGACCTGCTCGGGCGAGGCGAAGCCCATCACCCGCTCGACCCCGGCGCGATTGTACCAGGACCGGTCGAACAGGACGATTTCGCCGCCGGCCGGCAGATGCGGCACGTAGCGCTGGAAGTACCATTGCGTCTTCTCGCGCTCGGTCGGCGCCGGCAGGGCCACGACGCGTGCGATCCGCGGGTTGAGGCGCTGGGTGATCCGCTTGATCACCCCACCCTTGCCCGCGGCGTCGCGACCCTCGAAGATCACCACGAGCTTGTAACCGCTGTGCTGGACCCAGTCCTGGAGCTTCACCAGTTCCGCCTGGAGGCGGAACAGCTCGACGAAGTAGGTCCGTCGCTCGAGAGTCGACGTGTGGCGCAGGTTGGTGATGGTGCGCAGCTCGCGGGCGACGCGGTCGTCGTCGAGCTCGAGTTCCAGCTCCTCGTCGAGGCTGTCCTGGAGCTCGGCCTCGACCCAGCTCTTCCCATCCGCGTCGTCGGGGCCCGTGGCCATGGTGCTCCTCCCTCGGCGCTGCCGCCGGCATCCTGCTAGCTAGGAGCCGAGTTTGACAGCTCGGTGAGCGTGACCCGGTTGCCCCGATGCCGCGGTGGTCGGGCCCCCGCGCGGACGGCGCCGGTCAGCGAGCATCACCCCACTAGCGTATCGTCATCTGCCGCTCGCGCTGGCGCAGGACGGTCCAGATCACGGCACAGACGATCGTGATGACGACGAAGATGACGCCGATGACGTTGATGACCGGGGTCAAACCGAAGCGAAACCGCGAGCCGATCTCGGTCACCAGCGTCCACTGGCCACCGATGGCGAACACGGTCGTGTTGTAGTTCTCGATCGACTGAAGGAAGCCGATCACCGCGGCCGTCGCGATGGTCGGCGTGAGGAAGGGCAGGGTGATGCGACGGAAGACCATGAGGTTCGACGCGCCGAGGTCGAGGGCGGCGTCCTCGAGCGTGCGGTCCTGACGCTGCAGGCGGGCCATGAACAGCAGCATGCAGTAACTAGCGATGAAGCTCGACTGCGCGACGCAGGCGAGGAACAGGCCGCCCGGCACGCCGAGATTCCGCCACAGGATCAGGGTCGAGATGCCGAGGATGATGCCCGGGGTGAGGATCGGGGAGACGAGGATCCCGTAGAGCAGACCGTTCCAGCGCGACTCCAGGCGGGTCAGGATCAGAGCCCCGGCGAGGCCGCAGGGCAGCGAGATGGCGATCACGCCCATGGCGATCAGCAGCGAGTTGATCAGGCCTTGCTGGAGGCGGACGTCGCGGGCGAGCTCGCCGAACCAGCGCAGCGTCCAGCCGCGCCACTGGGTCACCGACGGGTACTGGAAGTCGTTGAACGCGGCCAGCGACATGACCAGCAGCGGCGCGAACAGGTAGACGAAAAAGACGACGATGTAGAGGTTGAGGACGGCCTCGCCCCAGCGCCGCTCGGGCGGGGCCGCCACGGGCCCGGCGCTCGGCAGGGCGGCGGCAGCGCTACTTGGCGATGTCACGGATGCCGACCCCGGCCAGGCGCATGACGAGGAAGATGAAGACGATGCAGGCCAGGAGCAGGGTGAAGGCGTAGGCTGCACCGACGTTCCAGTTGAAACTCTCGAAGAACTGCCGATAGATGAGCTGACTGAACCAGTCGCCGCCGGTGCCCCGGCTGATGATCTGCGGCACGGCGAACGATCCCGCCGACAGCATGAAGGTCATGATGCAGCCGACGGCGATGCCGGGCCGGGCGTGCGGAATGACGACCCGCCAGTGCGTCCGCCAGGTCGAGGCGCCGAGGTCCCTGGCCGCCTCGAGCTGGTTGCGGTCGAGCGTCTCCATCGTGTTGTACATGGGAAAGACCATGAACAGCACGTAGGCGTAGACCATGGCGACGAACACCGCACCCGGATACTCCAGGAACGGGACCCAGGTGCGCTTCTCGAAGTCGACCAGTCCCAGCCAAGCGAGGAACGAGTTAATCACTCCCTGATAGTCGAGGATCATCAACCATGCATAGACGCGGAGCAGCTCGTTGATCGCGTAGGGCACGACGAGGCCGAGCAGGAGCAGGGCGGCGTTGGCCGGGCTGGCGAGCTGCGCGGCGGCGAAGGCGATCGGGTAGCAGACCACGAGCGCGAGCAGCGTCACGAGCATCGCGTAGAAGATCGTCTTGACGAAGATCCAGAAGTGCAGGCCGCTCATCTTGACGTAGTTGGCCAGCCCGTAGACCCGCACCGGGGCCACCTCCACGGCCTCAAGCTCGGCGATCTCGGCGCGCTTGGCGGCGATCCGCGCCTCGAGCTGCGCGACTTCCTCGCCCTCCGCGGCGCGCCGGTCGAACTCGAGGAGGCTCACCTCGTTGTAGAGATCGTCGATGCGCTTGGTCAGCGCGAAGGCCTCGGCCGGCTGCTCCTGCCACCACAGCGAGCGCTCCAGCATGAAGAGCTGCGGCAGGACGATCAGGCCGAGCAGCCAGATCAGGGCGAGACCGCAGAACAGCGCCGTCAGGCCGCGGCCGTAGGTGGCGACGAGGCTACGCATCGGCGGCGAGCGGTCCCGTCGGCAGGGCCATCGCCTCCTCGGCCGCGAACCCGACCTCGACGGGCGCGCCGACCTGCCAGGCGTCGAGCCCGCCGCGGTTGGTGGCATGCACCAGCAGCTCGGTGCCGGCGGCGGTAGCGACCGCGAGGTGTAGATAGGGGCCCTCGAGGGCACGGCGGGCGATCGTTCCCGCGAGGCGGTTGTCGATGCCGTTGGCCGGGCCGAGCTGCAGTCGCTCCGGGCGGACGAACAGCATCGCCTCGGCGCCGGCGGCGAGCCCGTGGGGATTGGCGGCGCGTAGAGGCCCGAGCGGGGTGTCGGCCAAGGCGAGGCCGTTCTCGGCGCGGGTGATGCGGCCGCGGACGAGATTGTTCTCGCCGACGAAGGTGGCGACGAAGGCCGTGGCCGGCGCGGCGTAGAGGCGGTCGGGCGTGTCGACCTGCTCGACCCGCCCCTGGCTCATCACCGCGATCCGGTCGGACATCGTCAGCGCCTCGCCCTGATCGTGGGTGATGTAGATGAAGGTGATGCCGACGCGACGCTGGATCGCGCGCAGCTCGGTGCGCATATGCTGGCGCAGCTTGAGGTCGAGGGCGCTCAGCGGCTCGTCGAGGAGCAGGACGGCAGGCTCGACGGCGAGCGCCCGAGCGATCGCGACCCGCTGCCGCTGCCCGCCGGACAGCTCGGAGGGGCGTTTGTGGCCCTGGCCCTCGAGGGCGACGAGGCGGAGCAACTCCTCCGCCCGGGCACGGCGCGTCGGCTTGTCGACGCCGCGCGCCTCGAGGCCGAAGGCTACGTTCTCCCACACCGGCATTAGCGGGAAGAGCGCGAGGTTCTGGAAGATCAGGGCGGTCGGTCGACGGTTGGGCGGGATGCCGCGCATCGGCGTCCCGCCGATCCGGATCTCGCCCTGGCTCGGCTCGAGAAAGCCGGAGACCATGCGCAGGATCGTGGTCTTGCCGCAGCCGGAGGGGCCGAGAATGGAGAAGAACTCGCCGGCTTCGACGACGAGGTCGGTCGGGTGGACGGCGGTGAACGCACCGAACCGCATGGCGACGTCGACAAGCTCGACGTTCTGGCCGCGCATCGCTCCCCCCGGGACGGCGGATCGGTGGCGGCCGGGCCGGGACCCGGCCGCCACCGCCGCTCAGGCGTTGGTCAGCTTCTCGACGTACTCGCCGCGCAGCCGGCCGAAGAACTCGGTCTGCATCGGCCACCACCACAGCGCCTCGAGCGCGCCCTCGTCCGGATAGGCCATGGCGAAGGCGGCCTTGGCCTGCTCGTTGAGATGCGCGTCGGCACCCTTGGCGGCCGAGTTGTAGCCGGTCCGGTTGGCGAACGTGCCGCCGGCCTCGGGCGTCAGGATGTGATTGATGAAGGCGTAGGCCCCCTCGACGTTGGCGGCGCCGGACGGGATGGCGACCGTGTCCATCCAGGCGAGGCCGCCCTCCTTGGGCATCGTGTAGCGCCATTTCGGGGACACGTCGCGACCGAGCAGGATGCCCGTGGTGTCCCAGGTCTGGCCGATGGTGCAGCCGGCGTCGGTGAAAGCCGCCGTCGCCTCGGTCGCGTTGTTCCAATACGCGCCGATGTTCTTCTTGTGCTCGATGGCGAACTTGGTGGTCGCCTCGAAGACGCGGCGGCAGTCCTCCTCGGACTTGTAGAGGTCCATGCCGCGGTCGGTCTTCTCGATCCCGGCCGCGTCGAGGTAGAGGGCAAGGCTGACGAGCACCGACTTCTGCCGCACCGCCGCCTTGACGTCGCCGGAGAACAGGTCGCCGTAGGAGATCGTGCCGTAGGCGAGGTCGGGATGCTTCTCGCTGTCCCAGGTCATCGCCTCGGTGCCCCAGTCGAACGGTACGAGGAAGCGGTTGCCACGGTGCGCCGCGCCGAGGCGCAACGAGTTCTTGTACATCGCGGGCAGTACCTGGTCGACGGCGAGCTTGCCCTCGTCGATCGGCTGCAGCAGGTCGTCCTTGTAATAGTTCGGGCCGGTGTCGACGGACGGGAAAACGATGTCGAAGCCCTTGCCGCCCGCGGCGCGCAGCTTGTTCTCGGCCTCGTCGTTCGAGCCGTAGGTCGACAGGTTGACCTTGAGCCCGGTCGCGTCCTCAAAGCTCTTGACGATCCCGTCGTCGACGAAGGCCTGCACGTAGTCGCCCCAGGCGAAGACGTTGACCTCGCCGGCGGCGCGCGCGTCGCGGACGATCCAGGGCGCGGTGACCGCGGCGACCCCAGTGGCGCCGGCGACCTGCAGGAGTGTCCGGCGGCGGAAGGCGGCCGCGGCCCGCAGCGTCTCGTCGACGGTAGGCTTCGACATCGATGCAACTCCCTTGTTGACGCCCCGACGGGCTTGGCCCCCCCTTATGCCGAACTCCGTCGCAGATCGATGACAGTCCGGCGACGGCGGCGGAGCCCTGACGGTTGCCCGTCGCGGCCAGCCCGCTATCTCTCGCGCGCCCGTCGGCATGGTCAAGCCGATCGTTGCGGTTCGATGACAGGCGGACGCTTCGATGCGTATCTTCTGCCGCTGCCCGCCCGAGCTCCTGCCGGTCCTGCCGCAGCCGGTGGCGGCCGCCGGTGCGCTGCCGGACTGGCTGCGCGCAATGCCGTCGCGCGTGCCGGCCGCGGCGCTGGGCGGCGAGGTGCGCACGCTCAAGCACTGCTTGCCGTTCATCGACGCTCTCGGCCTCGGTATCCTTGTGCCGCTCGCCTGTGACGTCGAGGTGCGCGCGGAAGGCTTCGCCTGGGAGTGGGAACCGCCGGCCGTCGCCAGCGTCCCGGGCTATCCGCGCGCACCCTTGAGCTTCCACCTGCCCGAGCAGGCGCAGGGCGCCCCGTTCGCTCCCGCTGCCGGCGAGCTGCTCGTCAAGTTCGTGAATTTCTGGACGCTCGCCACCGAGCCCGGCTGGTCCCTGCTCGTCACCCATCCCTTCAACCGGCCGGACCTGCCGTTTCAGACCCTGACCGGGCTCGTCGACACCGACAGCTATGGGCATGGGCTGATCCATTTTCCGGCGTTGTGGCGCGACCCGGCGTTCCGCGGCGTGCTGCCCGCGGGCACCCCGATCGCGCAGTGCGTGCCGCTCCCGCGCGCCTCGATCGAGCTCGAGCAGCGTGCCATGAACGCCGAGGAGGCGGCGGCGACGGCGGTCCTCCGCGAGCGGCTGGCGGCGACGCCGGGGGTCTACCGCCGCGAGCGGCGCAGCGCCTCAAACGCCGTCGAGACGGCGGGGTAGAAAGCCCCGTGGGCCGCCGGCCAGCGCCTTGAGCAGGGCCGCCCCATCCTCTGGATGACGGGCGAGCCGCGCGCGCACCAAGCCTCGTGCCTCGACCTCCCGACCGAGCGCCGCGAGGCAACGGATCCGGCCCGGCAGGGCAGCCTCGACCACGAGGGATTCCCAGCGCGCCAGCGCCTCGCCGAAGCGGCCCTGCGCTTCCAGGAGCCGGGCGAGGTTGCCCGCGGCCTCGGCGTCGCCCGGATCGGCAGCGAGCACAGCCGCGAACGCCGCGATCGCCTGGATGTGCGCGCCCTGCTCCATGAGCACCGCGGCGAGCTCGAAGCGGGCACGGGCGTGGTCAGGGTCGACCGCCAGGGCCCGCTCCAGGCGCTCGCGCGCCGCCGCGAACCGGCCGTCGGCGCGGTCGAGTAGGCCGAGATTGTAGAACGCGGCAGCACAAGGTGGGTCCAGCGCGACGGCGCGCTCGAGCGCCGCTCGGGCCGCAGATTTGTCGCCGGCCACGGCCAGCGCCGCGCCGAGATTGGCGAGGCGACCCGGATCGTCAGGCACCAGCCGGGCGGCCAGCGCGAGCTTTTCTGCCGCCTCGCCCCGCCGGCCTGCCCGCAGCGCGCGGAAGCCTTCGATCTCCAGCCGTGTCGCTCGGTCCATGGCCCGCTGCTGGCGGGCACGGGCACCGGCGGTCAAGGTGGTTCCGATCGTCAAGGCAGGGGCGGCATCGGCTCCATCGGCAGGTCGTCGGGCGGGGCCGTTCGGGTGAAGACGCCGACGAGCGCGATTTCGAGCATGGGGTCGCGGCGGCGCTGGCAAGTGATATCGGCAAGGCTGCTGTAACAGTAGACGACCTGCCTGGACGGGAGGCCCGCCGCCGGCTCGGGCATCGCGCTGCATCCGACCAGACCCGATGCGAGCAGGGTGAGCACGGCGTTGCGGGCGTGCATGTGGCGGGCCTCCCGTGCCCGCAGCATGCGGCCGGTTGCGGTTCCGTCCAGGGCCGACGCGACGGTGCGAGTACCCGAGGACAGCGCGACTCACATATCGGAACGCAGCTCGACCGGCATTGCCGCCAGGCGTTGCAGGAGCCGCGCGCGGCGCAGCAGTGGCCACCAGTCGTAGAGGAAGATCTCGACGGGCCGCCACAGGGCGACCCAGCCGATGATCACCAAGCCCTCGGCGACCACGCGGCCGGCCCAGCCGAAATCGATGCCGCTCTCGGTAAGGAGCGTGACGAGGCCGAGGCAGGCGGCGAGGAAGGCGAAGCCGATCAGCAGGGCGAGGCGGCCGTCGGCGAGGAGCGAACGCAGCACGCGTGCGGTCATGGCTGCCTCGCGGGCGAAGAAGCGCGACACGGCGAGCCCGAGATCGGGCGCGGCCGCAGCTGCCGGTGCCGTCGCCGGCAAATGGATGACCAGCGCGAGCCTGGCGTCGGGCGGCAGCTCCATGGCCGCCTCGGTGATGTAGGCGACGGCCGCCGGGTCGAGGTCCTTGTCGTGGAACGGCGCCGGATCGCGATTGTCGAAGAGCTGCTGCGCGGTGTCGAGGCGCAGCTCGATCAGCACGCGGTCACCCTCGCGGCGATAGGCGGGCGGCATCTCGCCCATGGTCCACCTCGTGGGAGGATGCGGTCGGCGCGAGCATCGAACGGTCCGCGACGCTCCTCAACCGGCGGCGACCGCCTGCGGCTTAGGCCCCAAGGCCGAAGCCGGGATGATGCATCGGCGTGGGTGGGCCGTCCTAGTCCACCCCTTTGCGGCCGCCGACGACCTGCCAGACCATCGCGGCCAGCACGACGGCGCCACCGAGGAGGGTCAGCGGTCCCGGCGTCTCGGCGAAGGCGAGCCAGACCCAGAGCGGGGCGAGGACCGATTCGGTGAGGCTCAGGAGCGCCGATTCGGCGGCGAGGAGGTAGCGGGCGCCCTCGGTGAGGAGGATCAGCCCCAGGGTCATGTTGACCGTCCCGAACGCCGCGCACCAGATGAGGTCGCCGGTGCCGAGTGCGAGGTCGCCGGCGAGCAGGGCCCCAACCGTGATCGAGACGGCGGCACCCCACAGCGAGCCGGGCAGCATGTCGGCGCGACCGGCGCGGCGCAGCAGCACGAGCATGGTGGCGAAGCTGCAGGCGGCGGCGAACGCGAACAGGTTGCCGAGCCAGCCGCCGGCCGCGAGGCTGTCGCCGACCATCAGGAGCACGCCAGCGAGTGCCGCGCCGATCGCGAGCATGGTGCGCGGCGCAACGCGCTCGCCGATCATGAGCCAGCCGAGGAGACCGGCGATGAGGGGCGTCGCGGCGAAGGTGAAGACGACGTTGGCGACGCTCGTGTGTTGGACGCCGAAGATGTAGCCGGAGGCGGCACCCGTTACGCAGACACCGACCAGGAACGCTGTCGGGCCGGCGCTGCGCACCGGCCGCAGGAGCTCACCGCCGTTGCGCCAGGCGAGATAGAGCGCGACCGCCAGCAGCCAGGGGATCGAGCGCCAGAACAGGATCGCCCAGCCGTCGCGGGTCTCGATCATGCGCAGGATGACCCCGCCGGTGCTGAACGCGACGAAGGCGAGGAAGACCAGGATCAGTCCCACGAAGTGGCG
>CALKJU010000051.1 GCA_937995535.1 uncultured Alphaproteobacteria bacterium | reverse complement strand
CCCGCGGCGGGCGGCGCGTTGACGGGTCGGGGCCGCTCTCTACTATCTCGCACGTGCGAAATCATCGCGAGCGGCGACCGCCTCGGGCATGGCGAGGGAGCAGAGCATGGCGCAGGGCGCACGGCCCCTCTCACCGCATCTACAGATCTACCGCTGGTACTTCACGATGGCGCTGTCGATCGCACATCGCGCCAGCGGGGTGGCACTTGCCGCCGGACTCGTGCTGCTCACCTGGTGGCTCGTGGCGCTAGCCAGCGGCCCGGACTATTTCGCTCTCGTCCAGGCGGTCATGCACAACATCCTGGGTGGTCTGGTCCTGTTCGGCTATACTTTCCTGCTGCTGTACCACCTCGGCAACGGGATCCGCCACCTCGCCTGGGACGCGGGCTGGGGCTTCGAGAAGGAGCAGGCGCGGCAGTCGGGGATCCTGGTCCTCGCCGCGGCCGGCGGGGTGACCCTGCTGGTCTGGATGCTGATCCTGTCGCTGGGCTGAGGAGGGTCAGAATGCGCTCGACGACCGGTCTCGTCCGCAGCCGCGGCTCGGCCCGCGAAGGTGTCGCGCACTGGAAGGCGCAACGGTTCACCGCGCTCGCCAACGTGCCGCTGGTGCTGTGGTTCGTCTTCAGTGCGGTCGGGCTCGCCGGCGCCGACCACGCCACAGTCGCCGCCTGGCTCGCCGCGCCGCTCAATGCGACCCTGATGCTGCTGCTGATCCTCTCGGCGTTCCATCATGCGCGCCTGGGACTGCAGGTGGTCGTCGAGGACTATGTGCACCACGAGGGCTACAAGCTCGCGACGCTGGTCGCGATCACCTTCGCGACGTTCCTGCTCGGCGGTCTGTGTGTCGTCTCGGTCCTCAAAGTGGCGCTCGGGAGCTGATCATGGCCGAGACCTATCCGATCACCGATCACCATTTCGACTGCGTGGTCGTCGGCGCCGGCGGATCGGGCCTGCGCGCCGCGGTCGGCATGGTCGAGGCGGGTCTGCGCGTCGCCTGCGTAAGCAAGGTCTATCCGACCCGCTCCCACACCGTGGCGGCGCAGGGCGGCATCAACGCCGCGCTCGGCAACATGAACGAGGACGACTGGCGCTACCACATGTACGACACCGTCAAGGGGTCGGACTGGCTGGGCGACCAGGACGCCATCGAGTACATGACGAAGAACGCGCCCGCCGCGGTGCTAGAGCTCGAGCATTACGGGGCTCCGTTCTCGCGCACGCCCGAAGGCAAGATCTACCAGCGCGCGTTCGGCGGCCAGTCGACCAACTATGGCAAGGGGCAGGCCTACCGCACCTGCTGCGCCGCCGACCGCACCGGCCATGTCCTGTTGCACACCCTGTTCCAGCAGGCGCTCCGCCACAAGGTCCAGTTCTTCAACGAGTTCTACGCGCTCGACCTGCTGATGGAGGACGGCGCCTGCCTTGGCGTGCTGGCGTTGCGCATCGAGGACGGCTCGCTGCACCGCTTCCGCGCCCACGTGACCTGTCTCGCTACCGGCGGATACGGCCGGGTCTATTTCTCCGCAACCTCCGCTCACACCTGCACCGGCGACGGCAACGCGATGGTGCTGCGCGCCGGGCTGCCACTGCAGGACATGGAGTTCGTCCAGTTCCATCCGTCCGGCATCTACGGCGCCGGCTGCCTGATCACCGAGGGCGCGCGCGGCGAGGGCGGCTATCTCACCAACGGCGACGGCGAGCGCTTCATGGAGCGCTACGCCCCGACCGCCAAGGACCTCGCCTCGCGCGACGTGGTCAGCCGGGCGATGACGATCGAGATCAACGAAGGGCGCGGCTGCGGTCCGCAGAAGGACTATATCGAGCTGCATCTGGAGCATCTCGACCCGAAGCTGCTGCACGAGCGGCTGCCCGGGATCTCCGAGACGGCGCGGATCTTTGCCGGGGTCGACGTGACCAAGCAGCCGATCCCGGTGGTGCCGACCTGCCACTACAACATGGGTGGCATCCCGACCAACTATCGGACCGAGGTGGTGCGCCCGGTCGACGGCGATCCCGACGCGGTCGTTCACGGCCTGATGGCCGTCGGCGAGGCCGCCTGCGCCTCGGTGCACGGTGCCAATCGGCTGGGTGCCAACTCGCTCACCGATCTCGTCGTGTTCGGCCGGGCCGCCGCGCATCGCGCGGCCGAGCTGGTCCAGCCGGGGGCGCCGCACAAGCCGTTACCGTCCGGGGCCTGCGAGCGGGCCCTCGATCGACTCGACAAGGTCCGGCACGCCAGTGGCGACCTCCGCACGGGCGAGATCCGCCTTGCCATGCAGCGGACGATGCAGCGTCACGCGAGCGTGTTCCGTGATGGGCCGTTGCTCGACGAGGGCTGCCGGCGGCTCGACGAGGTCGCCGCCTCGCTCGATCATCTGCGCGTCGAGGATCGCTCGAGGATCTGGAACAGCGACGTCATCGAGGCGCTGGAGCTGCAGAACTTGATGCTTCAGGCGATCGCCACGATGCGCTCCGCGGCGTTTCGCACCGAGAGTCGCGGCGCGCACGCGCGCGAGGACTTCCCCGAGCGCGACGATGCGAACTGGATGAAACACACGCTCTGCTGGGTCGATGACCGGCATCGGGCCCAGCTCGGCGACCGACCGGTACACAGCTACACGCTGACCAACGAGGTCCAGCCCGTTCCGCCGCAGAAGCGCGTCTACTGACCCGTCCGAGGACCTGCCCATGGCCGAGTTCCGCCTGCCCGCCAACTCCCGTGTCAAGCCGGGGCGGAGCCACCCCGGCAAGCCGGGCGCAGCGAAGCCGCGCCGCTTCCAGATCTATCGGTACGACCCCGAGGCCGGCGACAATCCACGGCTCGACACCTACGAGGTCGATCTCGCCGATTGCGGGCCGATGGTCCTGGACGCGCTGATCAAGATCAAGAGCGAGGCGGACAGCACGCTGACCTTCCGCCGCTCCTGCCGTGAGGGGATCTGCGGCTCCTGCGCGATGAACATCGACGGCCACAACACGCTCGCCTGCACCAAGGCGATCGAGGACGTGACCGGCGACGTCAAGATCTACCCGTTACCGCACATGAGCGTGGTTCGCGACCTCGTGGTCGACTTCAGCATGTTCTGGGCGCAGTACGAATCGATCGAGCCGTGGCTCAAGACCCACACGCCGGCGCCGGAGCGCGAGCGGCCACAGTCGGTCGAGGAGCGCGCCAAGCTCGACGGCCTGTACGAGTGCATCCTGTGCGCCTGCTGCTCGACCTCGTGCCCGAGCTATTGGTGGAACGGTGATCGCTATCTCGGCCCCGCGGCACTTCTGCAGGCCTACCGGTGGCTCGCCGACAGTCGCGACGAGGCTGCCGGCGAGCGGCTCGACGAGCTCGAAGATCCGTTCAAGCTCTACCGTTGCCACACCATCATGAACTGCACGCAGACCTGTCCGAAAGGGCTCAACCCAGCCAAAGCGATCGCGGAGATCAAGAAACTCGTGGTTGAACGTAAGTTGTGAGAATAGCCGATTTGTGGGCTTGCCGCGACAGGCTGTCACAGTAGGATCGCGCGCCATAACGAGGCGCAAGCCCACACACGCAGGTCCGATCTGAGAAGGAGGCTGAACAGGCCTCCTTTTTTTTGTGGGTCTGGCGGCGGGAGTTCCTCACGCGCGTTGCGGCAGGGCTGTCGCCGGTTCCAGCGCTGCGACCGATGCTCCCCGGCGTAATGCTGCCAGATTCGTCGCGATCCGCGCTTCCAGGTCCGCGCCGAGGCGCTTGCGGCTGGTCACCGACCAGGACAGCACGGGCTCGTCCAGGACCACCGTGACCGCCAGCCCCTCCCGGCGCAGCACGTTCCACAGGTGGGGCAGGAACTCGGCGTCGCCGTGCCACGCGTAGTGGTCGCAGTTGTCCGGTCCGATCGCGGCCCCGTTGCGAAGGCGCAGGAAAGCCAGGGTCACGCCCTGGACGGCCACCGGCCGGTCGAGGATCCACGGCTCGGCCACGGACAGCAGCGAGGTCTTGAAGCGCCGCACCGCCAAGCCGTTGGTGCTGGTGCCCTCGCCGAAGAGGACGAACGACTCACCCGCGCGCATGCGAGCGGCCAAGGCGTCGCGCTGCACGAGCGCCTCGCGCCAGCGGCGGCGGATGAAGAACGTCCCGGTCAGGCGGCCGAGCTGGCCGAAAAGGGGCCAGCTTGCGACCTCCATCTTGGCGATGAAGGTCGCATCGAGCACTGCGCCGAGCACGACGATGTCGAGGTAGGAGACGTGGTTGGCCACGTACAGGGTCGGGCAGGCGCGGAACGGTTCGCCCGTGCGCTGCACTTCGATGCCGAGGATCAGGCAGGTGGCGCGGCAATAGAGGCGGATCAGGGCCCGGCCGAGCGCAGCGTTGAACAGGCCGACCAGCAGGTAGGGCGGGACAAGGAAGAGGTTCAGCGCGACGAAGGCGAGGCTGCGCGTCAGCGCGCGAGGCAGCGAGACCTCGGCCAAGGGCTCACGCCGCCTCGAGGACCGACGTGGTCCGCACCTGCGCAAAGTGCCGCTGATAGCGCGCCTGGACCCGCTCGGTGGGCAGGACGAGGCAGACGTCGACGGTGTTGAAGTCCGCGTCGATCACCGCACCGTCGCCGATCATCCCGCCGAGCCGCAGATAGCCCTTGAGCAACGGTGGCAGGGCGCGGATCGCTGCCTTCAGGTCGATCTCCTGCGCGTCGAGGCGGTCTGCCGGGACGTACCGATGAGGCAGCGCGCGCGGCCGCAGTCCTTCTGGCGCGAGATGGTTGTGGTGCAGGTAGGCCAGCGGCAGGGCCACGGCGTCCGGGTCATTGCCCGGCAGGCTGGCGCACCCGAACATCAGCGTGATGTCGTGCATCTCGAGATAGTCCGCGATGCCGCGCCACAGGAGCTGCATGACCGTACCGCTGCGGTAGTCACGGTCGATGCACGACCGCCCGAGCTCGAGCTTGCGCCCCGGCAGGGTGATCGCGCCGAGATCGAACTCGGCCGCGGTGTAGAACCCACCGGCCGCGATCGCGGCGCTCTCGCGCAGCAGCCGGTAGCAGCCGACGACCGAGCTCGCCGGGCAGGCGCCGCGGTCGAGGTCGACGACCACGAGGTGGTCGGCGAAGGCGTCGAACCGGTCGACGTCGCGCTCGGCGAGGTGGGTCTCGAGGCTGCCGCGGGCACCCATCTCCCCGTAGAACACGCGATAGCGAAGCGCCTGGGCCGCGGCGATCTCGGCATCCGTCGTGGCCAGGCGGAGCTCCAGGTTCTTGAGCCGGCTGAGCGTGGTCATCGCACCTCCAGAGCAAGGCACCGCGGCGTCGGGCGCCGCGGACGCTATTGCCGGTTCGCGATAGGGCGGCGACGGGGTGGTGACGGTTCTGTCATGGAGCCGCAGCGCCGATCCGGGCGTTGCACGGCGGCCGCGGTCGCGCCGCCGCGCCGTTAACCATCTCGCAAGGCCGCGGACCTAGCCTCACCGCGATCGCAGGGAGACCGCGATGGACGGATGGCTCCTTCGCCCCGGCGAGGCCGGCTCGCTGGTCGCCGCCAACGACAACGCACGGCCTTGGTCGCTCCCGGGCGCGCTGCTCCTCGGGCTGGGCCTGTCGCTGCTGATCTGGGGCGCGATCCTGCGCCTGCTGCAGCCACTCGCCACCTGAGGGCGGCCGGCCACTTGCCGGCCAGGAAGCACGGGCGTAAGGCGGTCGCCCGTCGCTTGGGGGACGGTCGGGGCCATGTCCGCGTACCGGCAGTGCTGGCGGCTCGCTTGGCCCCTGATCCTCGCCAACCTGTCCGTGCCGCTGCTTGGGCTTGTCGATACCGCCGTGGTCGGCCACCTGCCTGGCGCGCACTTCCTTGCCGCCGTTGCCCTGGGTGCGCTGGTCATGAGCGTACTCTACTTCCTGTTCGGCTTTCTGCGGATGGGCACGACCGGCCTGGTCGGGCAGGCGCTCGGCGCCGGCGACGGCGTCGAGGTCCGCGCCGCGCCGGTGCGGGCGCTTCTGGTCGCCGCGGCGATCGGACTGCTCCTCGTTCTGTCCGCGCCGCTGGTCCTCTTGGTGTCCGGGCTGCTGTTCGCGCCCGGCCCGGACGTCGCGGTCGAGCTCCGGACCTACCTGCTCATCCGTCTCGCCGGCGCCCCGGCGGCACTCGGCAGCTTCGTCATCCTCGGCTGGCTGATGGGCATGCAGGACGCGCGCGGGCCGCTGCTCCTGCTGGTCCTGACCAACGGTCTCAACGCGGTGCTGTCGTTCGTCCTGGTGCTCGGGCTGGGCCTGGGCGTCGCCGGCGCCGCGCTGGCAACGCTGATCGCGGAATATGCCGGGCTCGGTGCCGGGTTCACGCTCGGCGCGCTGCGCTGGCGCGGGCTCGGGCTGCGCTGGCCCGAGCGGAGCGCGGTCCTGCGCCGCGACCGCTTCGCCCGCCTCCTCGCGCTCAACCGCGACCTGTTCCTGCGCAGCCTGTTCCTCGAGGCGGTGTTCATCGCGTTCGCCGCGCTCGGCTCACGGCAGGGGGAGGTGACGCTCGCCGGGAACGCTGTGCTGATGACGCTGTTCACCACCGCCGCCTATGGCCTCGACGGGTTCGCGCACGCGACCGAGGCGCTGGTGGCGCGCGCGGTCGGCGCCCGCGACGTCGCCGCGTTCCGCGAGGCGGTCGGTGCCGGCTTCGCGCTCGCCGCCGCGCTGGCCGTGGCCATGACCCTCCTGTTCGGGCTCGGCGGGACGGGACTGATCGCGCTTTTGACCGACATCGAGCCGGTCCGCGTGGCGGCCCGCGCCTACCTGCCCTACGCCGCAGCGCTGCCCGCCGTGTCGATCTGGGCCTTCCTGTTCGACGGGGTGTTCTTCGGCGCGACGCGGACCCGCGAGCTGCGCAACGCAATGGCGCTGTCGCTGCTCGTCTTCGTCGCCGGCGCAGCGACGCTCGTGCCGGCCGCCGGCAACCACGGCCTCTGGCAGGCGTTCCTCATCTTCCTCGCCGCGCGCGCGGCGTTCCTCGGCGCGATCTATTGGCGAGCCGACGCCGGCGCGGCATTCGCCCGCGGCTGAGGGGCGAACGGGCTCACGAGCAGGCGCGGCAGCGGCAGGTCGCGCAGCCGCTCGACACCGATCGGCATGCCGGGTGTGCGGGCGGTCCGGCTGCGCGAGCCGAACAGCCGGTCCCAGATGCTGAAGAAGGTCGCGTAGTTGCTGTCGGTGTCGGCGCGCCGCGCATGGTGGTGGACCCAGTGGATCGACGGTGTCACCACGACCCAGGAAAGCGCGCGCTCCAGCCGCGCGGGCAGGCGCATGTCCGAATGGTGGAAGAGCGCCGCGGTCTGCACCATCGCCTCGAACAGGATCACCGAGGCGAGCGGAATGTCGAGGGCGACGATGACGGCCGCGCGAACGAGCGCGGAGAGCGCCACCTCGCCGGCGTGGAAGCGAAACGCGCTCGTCGTGTCGAGCGTCTCGTCGAGATGGTGCACGGCGTGAAAGCGCCACAGCAGCGGCACGACATGGTTTGCCCGGTGCCACCAGTAGATCCAGAAGTCGAGGATCAGCAGGTCGAGCAGGAGCCCGGACCCGCCGCTCCACCAGTCCGGGCGCAGGCCGAGACTGAAGCCGCTCGCCCACAAGGTGACCGGGACGACGATCAGCGGGCCGAGGGCCAGATTGATCGCGAACAGCGCGAGATTGCGCCCGGTGCGACGCCACGCGGCGGCGGTCGCGCGACCCCAGCGCAGGAGGAGCGGCCCATCGGCGAGCGGGCGCCACCGCTCGACCAGGGCGAAGGCGAGCCACGCCACGACAACGATGCCACCCTTCACGAGGATGAGGGTCTCGAGGGTCATGCGCAAGACATGGTGACGGGGCCGCCGCACGGCCATGCACGGTCCCTTGAACGGTCTGCGAGCGTGCCCATGTCTCGGGTCGCGGTTGCCGCTTGCCGGGACCGCGCCGTCGTGAACCGGTCGCTCATCTGGAGGGCCCAGCCATGCGCAGCTTCGATCTCTCGCCGCTGTTCCGCTCCTCGGTCGGCTTCGACCGCCTCGACAAGCTGTTCGACGCCGCCTACCGCGAGGCGGCCCGCGACGCCTCCTACCCGCCCTACAACATCATCAAGCGCGGGCAGGACTCCTATCGGATCACCATGGCAGTCGCTGGTTTTTCGGAGTCCGACATCGACATCACGGTGCACGAGAACCTGCTCACGGTGAAGGGCCAGCTCAAGGAGCCGGCGAAGGACGTGGAGTACCTCTACCGCGGGATCGGGCAGCGCGCCTTCGAGCACCGCTTCCAGCTCGCCGACCACGTCAAGGTGACCGGAGCCAAGCTGGTCAACGGCCTGCTCGACATCGACCTCGAGCGCGAGGTGCCGGAGGCGAAGAAACCGCGCAAGATCGAGATCCACAGCGCGGCGCCGGCCGGCAAGACGATCGAGGGCCAAGCCGCCGCCTGACGGCGCGCGCCGCGGGGCCGGCCGCTCAGCCGCTCCGCGGCACCCGCCCCTCGAGCGGATAGGCCGGGTCGTTGTAGCCCGGCGTCGACGGATGGCCGGGGCTGACCAGCGAGTCGACGAGGGCCTCGTCCTCGGCCGTGAACCGGTAGTCGACGGCGCCCAGATAGTCGCGCAGCTGTGCCTCGGTGCGCGGCCCGACGATCGGCGCCGTGACCAGCGCATTGTTCAGCAGCCAGGCGACCGCGAATTGTGCCGGGGTGATGCCCCGGGCGGCGGCGTGCAGCGCAAGCCGCTCGGCGATCAGCAGGCTTTCCTCGCGCCACTCGGTCTGCATCATCCGCGCATCGTTGCGCCCGGCCCGGCTGTCGGCCGGCGGCGCTTCGCCGGGGCGGTACTTGCCACTCAGCACGCCGCGCGCAACCGGGCTGTAGGGGGCGACACCCAGGCCGTAGTGGGCGCAGGCCGGCAGCAGCTCGACCTCGGGCATGCGGTTCAGCGCGTTGTAGTAAGGCTGAAGAACGACCGGCCGCGGAACGGCCAGCCGGTCGCAGAGATTGCAGATCTCGGCGACCCGCCAGGCACGGAAGTTGGAGAGCCCGAAATAGCGGATCTTGCCCGCGACGATCAGCTCGCCCATCGCCGCGACCGTCTCCTCGAGCGAGGTCCGAGGATCCTCCCGATGCAGGTAGTAGATGTCGATCCAGTCGGTGCCGAGACGGCGCAGGCTGTCGGCGACGGCAAGATGCGCCCAGCGGCGTGACAGGCCGCGACGCAGCGGTGCATCGCCCATCGCATTGCCGAGCTTGGTGGCGAGGATCCAGCGGTCGCGCTCGCCGTCAAGGGCGCGGCCGACGATCTCCTCGGCGCGCCCGAAGCTGTAGACGTCGGCCGTGTCGATGAAGTTGATGCCGGCGTCGCGGGCGATATGGATCAGGCGGATCGACTCCGCCTCGTCGGTCGGCCCGCCGAACATCATCGTGCCGAGACACAGCGGCGAGACCTGCAGGCCGCTGCGGCCGAGCCGCACCAGATCCATCGTCGCCATCCTCAATCGAGGTCCTCGTGCCGCACGAAGCCGCCCACCCGCGGTGGCAGCTCCGGGGTCTCGTGCTCGTCGAGCTGGCGTGCCTGCTCGAGCATCACCGCCTGGGCGAGCAGCGGCACCGCCGCCTCCATCCGCAACGCGTCGTCGAGCACCCAGCCGGCCCGTGATCCGGCGCGCGGCGCGAGGACCTGGAGCAGCAGCGCAGGATCGATCTCCCCGGGCCATGCCTCGCCGAGCTGCTGCAGCTCGCTGCGCGCGTGGCTCACCGCGGCGCCGAAAACTTCTTCGAGCTGCAGCGCGAAATGCGCCGCCCCGGCGGTGCCGACGCGGAGCACCCGACCGCCACGGGCGAGCCGCTCCAGCGCCGGCAGGGCGATCTGCACCGCACGAGGATCCCCGCCGGCGAGCAGGTCGGGCCGGCCGTGCGCCGGCAGTGCTACGTCCAGGTAGTAGATCGCGCGATGGCGCATCCGGCGCCAGCGGCGCGCCGTGTCGGCCCAATAGCTGCCGCTCAGATCGACCAGAACGTCGCCCGGCTCCATCGTGACGTAGGCCGAATCGATCAGAGTGTCGATCGCCGGGCCGGGCCGCATGTCCAGCAGATGGATCCGCGGATGATCGAGAATCTCGAAGAACTCGGCGGTCGCGTCGACGAGCGCGACGCCATGCGCGGCGAGATCGTGACGCTCGAACTCGTCCGTCGCGAAGGCGACCGGCTCGAGACCGACATCACGCAGCAACTCAGCGGCGCCCGTGGCACCGCCGAGCACGCCGACCTTGAGCGTCAAGCCTCCCCCGCGGACAAGCGCGGCCGGGTCTGCTGGACCCGGCCCGAACGCTGCTCAGCCGCCCTGCTGCGAAGGCGGAATATAGCGCGTCATCGGTGGGCTCGAGTTCTCGCCCTGCGCCACGACGGTGCCGCCGCTTTCCGCTGTCTTCATCGACGGGCAGGCCTGCGCGCCGGCAACGCCGATCGCGAACAGCAACCCTAACGCTAGAACCCACAGACGCATGTCAACGCTCCCGAGTTTGAGCAATGTTGAGGATGCCACAGGGCGAGGCGAGAGCAAGGGGGATAGGCTCGTTCAGCGTGCTTTTTCCGCCAGCGCCGCCAGGACGGCCGCACCGTACCGGGCGAGCTTGGCTGCGCCGATACCGGGCAGTCGCGCGAGATCGGCGCTCTTCCGCGGCGCAGCGGCGGCGATCGCGCGGAGCGTCGTGTCGTGGAACACGACATAAGGTGGCACACCCTGCGCCCTGGCCAGCTCCACGCGCAACGCCCGGAGCGCCTCGAACCGTGCCTCCGCTTGCGGGTCGAGGCCCGCGTCCGCCACGGCGCGCGATGCCCCCTTGGTCGCCCGACGCCCGCGCGGCCGACACAGGACGACGCGTCGCTCGCCGCGCAGCACGTCGCGGCAGCCGTCGCTCAGAAGAAGGCCGCCATGGCCCTCGGTGTCGACCTCGGCGAGCCCCATCGCCACGAGCTGGCGGAAGAAGCCCCGCCACGCGTCACGGCCATGCGCACGGCCGACGCCGAACACGCCCAGCCGATCGTGACCAAGGCTCCGCACCCGCTCGCTGTCCACCCCGAGCAGCACGTCGACGAGGTGCCCGACACCGAAGCGTTGACCGGTGCGGTAGATCGCCGACAGGGCCTGCTGCGCCGCCTCGGTGCCGTCGAAGGTCGCCGGCGGGTCCAGGCACGCATCGCAATTCCCGCACGGCTCCGCCAGTTCCTCGCCGAAATGGCCGAGCAGGACCCGCCGGCGACAGCTCGCGGTCTCACAGAAGCCGAGCAGCGCCTCGAGCTTCTGCCATTCGGTGCGGCGCTGATGGTCCGGCGCTTCCGAGCGTGCCAACAGGCCGCGCAGCCGCGCCACATCCTCGAGCCCGTAGGCGAGCCAGGCTTCGGCCGGCAGGCCGTCCCGGCCGGCACGCCCGGTCTCCTGATAGTAGGCCTCGATGCTCTTCGGCAGGTCGAGGTGCGCGACGAAACGCACGTCCGGCTTGTCGATGCCCATGCCGAAGGCGATGGTCGCGACCATCACCACGCCCTCGTCGCGGAGGAAGCGCTCCTGGTTGGCGCTGCGCACCTCCCTGTCGAGCCCGGCATGGTAGGGCAGCGCGTCGCGTCCCTGGCGGCGCAGCCAGTCGGCGGTCTCCTCGACCCGGGCGCGCGACATGCAGTAGACGATACCGCTCTCCGTCGCCGGCCGCCCGGCAAGGAAGCGTGCGAGCTGCTGACGCGGTTGGAGCTTCTCGACCACGGTGTAGCGGATGTTCGGTCGGTCGAAGCCCTGGACGAACACGCGGCCGGCACCGAGCCCCAGCCGCGCGACGATCTCGCGGCGGGTCGGCCCGTCGGCAGTGGCGGTGAGCGCCACCAGCGGCACGCCGGGAAAGCGCTGGCGCAACACGGCGAGCTGCAGATAGTCGGGGCGGAAGTCATGGCCCCACTGGGCCACGCAATGCGCCTCGTCGATGGCGAACAGCACCGGCGCAGCAGCCGCCACCCGATCGAGGAAGCCGGGCGCCGTGACCCGCTCCGGGGCAACGTAGAGCAGGCGCAGCCGGCCTGTCGCGAGGTCGCGCTCGACGGCCCGCTGCGCATCGCGATCGAGGCCGGAGTGCAGCGCCGCCGCGGGCACGCCGAGCTGGGCGAGCGCCGCGACCTGATCCTGCATCAGCGCGATCAGCGGCGAGACAACCATGGTAAGTCCGTCGAGGCAGAGCGCCGGGACCTGGTAGCAGAGCGACTTGCCGCCGCCGGTCGGCATCAGCACGAGCGCGTCGCCGCGGGTCAGCAGATGCTCCACGATCTCGGCCTGCGCGCCGCGGAATGCCGGGTAGCCGAACACCTCGCGCAGCACGGCGAGGGGATCGCGGGGCGACAGCGCCGCCGCCCGGTTCCCAGCAGGTCCAATCATGCGTCCGGGATAGCAGACCCGCCGCTTGTCGGGCCAGCAGGCGATCGCTTCGTTGCCGGCGCGGCCGCCGAAGCGTAAGAGCCCGTTGGCGAGCTTACGGACTCGCGAGGCCATGCTGACGACGGCAATCTCGCGGATCGAGCCGAGCTTCCGGACCAATCGGCCGCTGCAGGCGATGGTCATTGGGTTTCTGGGTTTCTGGATCTGGTCGGCGATCGATCCGGTTTATCCGGCGGACTGGGTGCTCGAGAACATCCTGACCACGCTGGCGGTCGTTCTCCTCGTCGCGACCTATCGCTGGTTCCCGTTCTCGGACCTGTCCTACCTGCTGATCACGATCTTCCTCTGCCTGCACGTGGTCGGCAGCCACTACACATATGCCGAGGTCCCGCTCGGCTTCACGGCCGCCGAGAGGCTGCAGCTCGAGCGCAACCATTACGATCGCGTGGTCCATTTCGCGTTCGGGCTGTTGTGGGCCTATCCGATGCGCGAGGTCGGCCTGCGCGGCTTCGGCGTCCCGCGCGCGTTCGCTTCGCTGACCGCGTTGGCGATGGTTCTGGCCTCCAGCGCGCTGTTCGAGATCATCGAGTGGGTGATCGCCTCGATCGTCGATCCGGAGGCCGGCCAAGCCTATCTCGGAACTCAGGGCGACGAGTTCGATGCGCAGAAGGACATGGCGCTGGCCGGTCTGGGCGGCGCCCTGACACTTGCCGTGTCCGAGCTCGTCCGCCACCGCATCGAGTGCGGTCGGGGCGCGATCAGCTGACCGCCGAGCCGGCGACGCTTGCTCTCGCCGGCATTCGCCGCCACCGTGCGCCACGCGAGGGAGGCGCCGCCAACATGACCTTGTTCGACCTGAGCGGACGCGTGGCACTGGTCACGGGCGGCAATGGCGGCATCGGTCTCGGGATCGCCCGGGGACTCGCCGCGCACGGCGCGGGCGTGATGGTCGCCGGCCGCGATCCGGCGAAGAATGCCGAGGCGGTGGCGCGGTTGCGCCAGCTCGGCGCGCGCGCGCACGCGGTCGAGGCCGACCTGGCGCAGGAAGCCGGTTGCGAGGCAATCGTCGCGCGGGCATCCGAGACGTTCGGTCGGCTCGACATCCTGGTCAACAATGCCGGGACCAACATCCGCAAGCAGCCCCAGGACTACACGCTCGAGGAGTGGCGTACCGTCATCGACACGAACCTGACCTCGGCTTTCCTGTGCAGCCGCGCGGCCTACCGGCACATGCGGGACGTCGGCGGCGGCAAGATCATCATGATCGGCTCGATGACCTCGCTGTTCGGTCTGCCCTTCGCGCCGGCCTACAGTGCCAGCAAGGGCGGGATCGTGCAGCTCGCCAAGGCGCTCGCCAGCGCCTGGGCCGCCGACAACATCCAGGTCAACGCGATCCTGCCGGGGTGGATCGACACCGAGCTGACCCGCCGCGGGCGGGCGCAGATCCAGGGCCTGCACGAGCGCGTCGAGGCGCGCACCCCGGCCGGCCGCTGGGGCCTGCCCGACGACCTCGCCGGCGCCGCCGTGTTCCTGGCAGCGCGCGCGAGCGACTTCATCACCGGCACGGCGCTGCCCGTCGATGGCGGCTATGCGGCGCAGGGCTGAGCCGCGCGCGCGTCCGCCCGACCCCGCAGCTCCGTCACGATCAGCTCCACCCGGCCCGGCGCCGGCGCGTGGGCGTGGCACTGCCCAGGCGTTGGTGCTCGGGCTCGTCTGCGGCCTGCTGACCGTCGTCTACAGCCTCTCGTACAGTCGGCTCGCGCTCCCTGCGGGCGATCCGGAGGCCGTCGCCACTGCGCTCAGCTTGGGCCTACTCGCCTCGGCCGCGCTCTGCCTGGTGATCGCCTTGCGGTTCGAGCAGCCGAGCGCGCTGGGCGTGATCCCGCCAGAGATCACTTTGCTCGTCGGTGCCTTGCTCGGGCCCGTCGTGGAGGTCGTGCCGGCCGCGCAGCGCCTGCCGACTTCGATGATGGGCACGACCCTGGTGGCGCTCGCGGCCGGGGCCATGATGCTCCTGCTCGGCCGCTGGCGCCTGGGCCGCTTCGCCCAGTTGGTCCCGTTCCCGGTCGTCGCGGGCCTCGTCGGCGGTGTCGGGGTGCTGCTGCTCGCCAGCGCGGTCGACACGTTCAAGCCCGGCATCGTCACGGACATGCTTCGGCTCGATGCCGATCCGGCCATCATCGCCCAACTCGGACTGGCGGTGGTCGTGACCGGCGTGATCCTCACCGCGCAGGCAGTGCGGCCGACGGCAGCCAACCTGCCGCTCGTCCTCGGCATCGGCCTCGCGGGATTCTGGGCCGTCATGCACGCGGCAGGGATCGACCTTGAGGCAAGCGAGGCCCGGTGGACGCTCCGCACCGACGCGCTGGCCCGCCCGTCGACGCCGATCACCTGGTGGGCCGATCCAGCCGGCGTCGCATGGCCCGAGCTGGTCGACAGCCTGCCCGGGCTCGCGACACTGCCCGCCCTGCTGGTCCTGGTGGCGCTGATCGACACCTCGACCGTCGAGCTCGGGACACGGCGCCATCTCGACCACGACCGCAGCCTTCGCGTCCTCGGCCAAGCGAACCTTGCCGCCGGCCTCGCCGGTGGCTTTCCCGGGACCCTCTCGATCTCCGGCAGCATCCTCCCGGCGCGGCTCGGCGTGTCGAGCCGGCTGGTCGGCCTCGTCGCGGCTGGCGTGTGCTTTCTCGCCTGGGCGGCCGGGGCCTCGGCACTGGCCGCCGTGCCCACCTTCCTGGTCGCCGCCGTCACCCTGTTTGTCGGGATCGAGCTGGTCCGTGACTGGGTCGTGACGCCGGCACGCCGGCTGGGACGCGCCGAGGGCGCGGTGCTGCTGCTCGTCGTGGTGGCGGTGGTGTGGCAAGGCTTCGCCGTCGGCTTCGCGGTCGGCCTCTCGCTCGGCATGATGCTGTTCGTGGTCAGCTATGGACGACTGCCGATCGTCCGCCATGCCACCACACTCGCCACGCGGCGCAGCACGGTCGACCGGAGCGAGGCCGATCGCGCCAAGCTGCGCGACGGCGGCGACCAGGTGCAGGTGCTCGAGCTCGAAGGATTCCTGTTCTTCGGCAGCGCCGCGCGTCTCTACGAGCGCATTCGCCGTCGCCTCGAGTCCAACGGCATTCAGCTTCGCTTTCTCGTGCTCGACTTCCGCCGTGTCGGTGGGATCGACGGCGCGGCCACACGCAACCTGCACAAGATCGTCGAGCTGGCTCGCATGCACAGGTTCACACTGGTGGCGACCGCGGTCGGACCGGGGCTGCAGCGGCGGCTCTTCGACGGGCTCGCGGTGGTCGAGTCCGAGCTGCGGGTCGAGGCCGATCTCGACCACGGCCTCGAGTGGGTCGAAGAGCGACTGCTCGCCGATGCCAGGGACGCACCTGATGGCGTGACGGACGTCGCGGCGTTGGCCGTGCTCGGCGCGGCGGCGGGGCAGGTCGCGCGCCACCTCGAGCTGCGGCATCTCGATCCGGGGGCTGTGCTGATCCGCCAGGGCGAGCGGGCCGAGGACCTGTTCATCATCCGCTCGGGTCGCGTCGGCATCTACTACGAGACGGAGGACGGCCGACAGCTCCGCCTGCGCGCCGCCGTCGGCGGAGCGATGGTCGGCGAGATGGCCTACATCCTTGCCCAGCCGCGCAGCGCGTCGGTCATCGCCGAGACGCCGGCGACGGCATGGTGCCTGTCCGGAGAGGCCTTGGCCCGCATCGACCACGACGAGCCACAGCTGATGATCGCGGTGCAGCAGGCGATCCTGCGCCACCTCGCGGTGCGTCTCGGCGACACGACGCGGCTGCTCGGCGAGCTGCAGCGGTAAGCCGCGGCGATGCAGGTCCTCCTCGTCCACGCCCATCCCGAGCCGCGCTCGTTCTGCGCCGCGCTCAAGGACCGCGCGGTCGCGACGCTTCGCGCCGACGGACACCGGGTCGAGATCTCGGATCTCTACGCCATGGGCTTCGACCCTCTGGCGAAGGCCGCTGACTTCGCCTTTCGCCGCGACCCGGACTACCTCAACTACGCGCTGGAGCAACGGCACAACGAGGCGTTGGGCGGGCTCGCTCCGGACATCCGTCACGAGCTGGACAAGCTCTTGTGGTGCGAGCTTCTGCTGCTCGTCTTCCCGCTGTTCTGGTTCGCCCCGCCGGCGATCCTCAAGGGCTGGATCGACCGGGTGCTCTTGTCGGGCGTCACTTATGGCGGGCGGCGCTTCTACGATCGCGGCGGGCTCAGGGGCCGCAGGGCGCTGGTCGCGGTCACGCTCGGTGGGCGTGAGCACATGTTCGGCCCCGACGCCGTCCACGGCCCGCTCGAGCACATGCTCCGCCCGCTGCTGCAGGGCACGCTGGCCTATGTCGGGCTCGAGGTGCTGCCGCCGTTCGTCGCCTGGCACGTGCCCTACGTCACGGACGAGGTGCGGGCTGACTATCTCGCCGCGTTCGCCGCGCATCTGCGCCGCCTCGACTCGCTGGCACCCTTGCCCTTTCCGAGCCTGGACGATTTCGACGAGACGATGCGGCCAAGGGGCTGAGACGGTTCAGTTCTCGAGCAGGCGCGCGGCCGTGTCCTCGTCGGTGATCAGCACGTTGCAGTAGCCGCCAAGCAGCGCGCCGCGGATCGCCTGGGTTTTGGTCGGTCCGCCGGAGGCCAGCGCCGCCACAGGGAGCTGTGCGAGATCGCTCGGCGGAAGGCCCACCACGCGGCGGTTCAACGGGTGGTCGATGATCTGGCCGGCGGCGTCGATCCAGTGCCCGAGGAGATCGCCCACCGCGCCCGCGGCGCTCAGCGAGTCGATCTCGTTCTCGGTCAGCAGGCCGAGCTTGCGCATCGTGCTGCCCGGAGCGAGCGAGCCGACACTGACCACAGCGAGGTCCGCCTTGCGCCCGCGCGCATAGTTCTCGGCGACGCCGGCCTGCTCCATGAGCATGTCTCGCAGCTCAGGGGTGCTCGCATAGGTCGGCGCGGCCATGTAGTAGCATTGCGCACCCAGCGCTTCGGCGAAGCGCGAGGCGGTCTCGTAGGTGTTGATCTCCGAGCCCCGGCCGAGCCCGCCGAGCAGCGAGACGACCGTGATGCCGCCGAGTTGGCGACGGCGGATCGAGCGCACACTCCACAGCAGCGTCCGGCCCCAGCCGATGGCGATGGTCTGCCCCGGCCGGAGTCGGTCCGAGACCCAGTTGCCGGTCGCCATACCAAGCGTTTGGTAGAGCTCGCGGCCGGGCGTCGGCGAGGGAACGACGATCGCCTCCTTGAGGCGGTAACGGCGTTCCAACGCCCTCTCGTGTTCCACGCAGGAGGCGAGCCGGCCGTTGATGCGGATCTGCACGAGTCCCGTGTCGCGGCAGATCGCCAGTTCGCGGTTGACTTTGATCCGGTTGATGCCGAGCCGGTGGGCGATCTCGGCCTGGGTCTGGCCCTCGACATAGTAAAGCCAGGCGATCCGTGTGCGCTGTTGCTCCTCGGCCCCCCAGCCGTCGCTGTCCTCCACCAAGCCCTCCGATCGCACGGCGCCGCCTGCTCAACCGGCCTTACGGTACAGGGCATCGACAGCGTCGATCTTCGCCACCTTGGGCGTCGACCGCCCGCCCTGGAACTCGTTGGCCAGCCAGATGTCGACCAGCATCCGCGCCACCGGCGCCCCGGTGATCTGCGCCCCCAGGGTGATCACCTGGGCGTTGTTGCTGGCGATCGCACGCTCGGCCGTATAGGGATCCTGCACGCAGACCGCACGCACGCCCGGCACCTTGTTGGCGGTGATCGCCATCCCCGCGCCGGTGCCGCAGATCAGGATCCCGCGCGGGAAGTCGCCGCTGGCCACGCGCTCCGCCAGCGGTTTGGCGATGTCGGGATAGTCGACCGCCTCCACGCTGTCGACGCCGAGATCGGTGACCTCGTGCCCCTTGGCACGGAGGTGCTCGACAATTGCCCGCTTCAGCTCGACGCCCAGATGGTCGGCGCCGATCACGATCTTCGTCACGCTCCTCCCCCGTAAAGTTCGGCTTGGCGATGCAGCGCCGCCCAGGGAATGTCCAGCGGCCGATCCGCCGCGATCGCCTCGACGATCGCCCGGGCTAGCGGCAGCCGCGCTGCGCTGAGGGCGCCGTCGGCCATCATCGAGAGCAGGGTCGGCCCGACCTCCTGGGCGAGCAGGGCACCCTCGACCGTCTCGCCGGCCATCGGGCCGGCCATCACCTCGCTGTAACGGAGCCCGGCGCCGAGATGGCGGCCGAGCCGACTGTTGCGGCCGCCCTGGACGGTCACATAGAGGTCGCCGACCCCAGCCAGCCCGTGCACCGTCTCGGGGCGACCGCCCAGCGCGGCGTTGAGGTCGGCCATCTCCAGCATCGCCTGCGCGAACAGGGCCGCAGCGTGGTTGAAAGCGGCGGCACCGCTGGCGGCCGGCTCCGGCGCGTTGCCGGCGCCGATCCCGACGGTGAAGAAGTTCTTTGCCGCCGCGCACACCTCCACGCCGGTCCGATCGGTCGAGCCGCGTACCAGGTAGTAGGGCACCTCGACCAGCCTTCGCACGACCGCGATCGGCTCGGGCCGCGCAAAGGTGCAGACGACCGCCGATACGCGGCGGACGGCCAGCTCCTGGGCAATGCACGGACCTGCGATGGCGCCGCACGGCACGCCCAACGCCTCCTCCACCGGCTCGGGAAAGGTGCGCAGCGTGCCACTATGCGTCTCGAGTCCTTTCGTCAGCAACAGGACGAGACGTGCCCCGGGCAGGCGGCCGCGCAGGCGCTCGACAGCCCACGGCACGCCCGGCGAGCTGACACCGAGGACGATCAGCACGACCTCGTCGCCAAGGGCAAGGTCCAGTTCGTGATGGTGGTAGGCGCGCACGCGCTCGTGGACGCGGGTTCGCAAGCGCGGATGGACCCCGTCGGCGCGAATCCGCTCGATGATTTCGGCATCGAGGTGGGTGCCGACGAGCCGCACCTCGTTGCCCGCGTCGCCGAGTGGCGTAGCGAAGGCCGTGCCCATCACGCCGGCGCCGAGGATCAGGACCACGGCCAAGTCAGCCTTCTCCCGCGGCGAAATCGTCGAGCAGCCCGGCATGGGCCGCCACGTCGAGCATGGAGAAACGATTGCGTACCCCGCGCGCGTGACAGATCGCGTCGCGCCAGAAGGACTCCGGCAGGCCGAGGCCGGCGCCGCTCGTCGGCGCGCCCGCCGCCGCGAGCACGGTCTGCAAGAGATCCGGCCGGAGTGCGACCTCGGCCAGCTCGGCGCGCAGCGCCTGCCAGTGCGTGTCGAGCCAAGCGTTCAGGCGGTCGCAGGTGGCACCATCGAGCGCCTTGCCGGCGAGCTCGGCCGCGCAGGCCTCCGCGGCCGCCCCGTAGCGCCGGCGCAGCGAGTCCGGGTCGATCGGCAGTGGGCGCAGTTTCGGCGGATGCTCCGCGCGTAACACGCGGTCCTGCAGTCGCCGCATGACCAGCGACGCCACGCCGACCTGCTCCCCGTGGAAGCTTCCGGGATGTGGGCGCGCGAACATGTCGACATAGTGACTGATCAGGTGCTCGCCCATCGAGCCGTGGTGGCTGGTGCCGGTGATGCAGACGCCGAGCCCGGTGAGCACGAGGATGTGGACCAGCGCCCGCATGGCGGCTCGGTCCCCGTCTCGCAGCCCGACGGCCCCTTGGAGCAGCACCGGCTCGTCGGCCTTCTGCAGGGCGAACGGCGTCTCGCTGTAGCCCGCGCCGAGCAGCCGGTCAGCCAGACGCCAGTCGATCTGGGCTGGGGACCGGCAGAGGGAATCCCCGAGCCCGGCGGCGGCGAGCCGCGGCGGCGCCGCGCACAGCACGTCGAGATCGAAGAACACGCCGACCGGCGCCTTGGCCTTCTCGCTGACCTTGAAGCCGCCACGGGTCAGCGACACGGTGCTGGTCGTGTACCCGTTCATCGAAGCGGCGGTGGCGAACACGGCACACGGCCGACCCGTTGAATGCGCGACCGTCTTGACCAGATCGTTGATGGTGCCGGAGCCGACCGCGACGAGGCCGTCGGCGAACCCGGCAAGGTCTTGGAGCGCCGCCACCGTCTCCGAATCGCTCCGGGGACGCTCGAGGACGATGCTCCGCGATCCGCGCAGTGCTGCCTGCACCCGCGCACCGAGCGCGGCATGGGTCGCCGGATCGGCGACGACGGCGAGCGTGCCCGAGAGCCCGGCATGCGCGACCAGCTCCGCCTCCGCGCCGGCGAGGCTGTCCTCGATGGCGACGACACGGATCGGGCAGTGGACGGGCGCGCCGGTCGCCGGGTCGCGGTAGCGGCCGGCGACGAAGTCGCGGATCAGCTCGGCACCACCGATCACGGGGCCGATGCCTTGAAGACCGCGAGCTCGCCCATGACCTCCCGCAGTGCCGGATAGAGCTTCTCGTAGATTCGGCGCAGCTCGGCGTAGCGGGCGGCGCGGCGCGCGTCGGGCAGCGCACCGGGAACGGTCGCCTGCGACATGGCGCGGGCGGCCTCTCCCGCGGTCGGGAACCAACCGACGCCGACTGCGGCGACGACACCGGCGCCGAGGGCGCTGGCCTCGGCCGTCGGTGAGCGACGCACGGGCGTGCCGGTGGCGTCGGCCACGATCTGCAGCCACAGATCCGAGCGCGAGCCGCCGCCGATGGCGACGATCTCGTCGACCGCGACGCCGGCGGCCCGGATGCCGGCGAAGCCCATCGCGAGGTCGAGGGCGACCCCTTCCATCTTGGCGCGATAGAGGTGCGCCCGGCCATGCTCCGCGCTCAGGCCGACGATGCTGCCGCGCGCCTCGGCGTCCCAGTAGGGCGTCATCGAACCGCTCCAGTATGGCTGCAGCAGCAGCCCTGCGGCGCCGATCGGCAAGCCCGCGGCCGCGCGTTCCAGGCGGGCGTAGTCGTCGTCGAGGAGACCCTTGACCAGCCAGTCGGTGAGAAAGGTACCGGTTCGCAGGCACAGCTCGTAGATGTATCCCCCGCCTGACAGGCTGGTAAGGGTGCGCCAGGCCGGGCTCGTGGCGTAGGTGTCGCCGTACACACCGGAGACCGCAGCGGTGCCCAGGTTGAGATAGGCGCGACCCGGTCCCAGCACCGCGACCCCGAGCCCGGAGGCTTGGCCGTCACCGCCACCGGCGATCACCGGCGTGCCGCAGGGCAGGCCGGTCGCTGACGCCGCCTCCGCGGTGACTTCGCCGAGGAGAGTGCCGGGTTGCCGTGCGGCTGCGAACTGCTCCGGCCGCAGCTCCAGGACCTCGAGCAGCAGCTCGGCGTAACGCTTGCCGGCGAGATCGTAGACACCGAGCGGGTCGGCACTGGCCCAGCTGGTCACCCACTGCCCGGTGAGGCGGTGGACGAGATAGCCGTGGACCTCGACGAAGTGGGCGGCGCGCCGATAGAGGTCGGGCTCGCAGCGACGCATCCAGTGCAGTTCGTAGAGCGCCGGGGTCGGATCGGGTGTCTTGCCGATCAGCCGCAAGATGGTCTCGGCGCCGAGCGCGTCGCGCAGGATGCGCACGTCCTCACGGCAGCGCTCGTCGAGCCACAGCATCGCGGGGCGCAGCGCCCGGCCCTCGGCATCCAGCGCCGCCACCGTCTCGCGCTGGTTGGCGATGGCGAGGCCGGCGACGCGGCCGAGGTCGACCTGCCGGCGAAGCTCCTGCAGCGCGTCGCACAGCGAGCGCCACCAGTCCTCGGGGTCCTGCTCGAAGCAGGAGGGCGCCGGGTTGGACAGCGGCAGCGGGCTGCGACCCTCGGCTACGGCGTGGCCCTGCGCGTCCCAGGCGATCGCCTTGGTCGCCGTGGTGCTGCTGTCGATGCCGATGACCAGATCGTGCGCGCTCATGGCACCTTCGGGAGGTGGGGTCGCCCCCACCTCCCGCGTCCCGCTCAGGTGCGGCGGAAGGGTGCGGCCATCTCGTTGGCCGGCCCTTCGATCGCCGCCATGCACTCCTCGGCAGTCTTGGTCTGACCGTTGAGGTACTTGCCCAACTCGACGGGGATCAGGTTGTTCGCCATCTCCGCCCAGGCCGGGAAGTCCGGCTCCGAACCCATCATATTGTTGATGGTGTACTCGATCGCCGGGAAGTGCCGGGTGGTGCCGGGGCCGACGCGCGCCGCCTCCTTGGTGCGCGGATCGGCGAAGGCCGACAGCCGTACCGGCGAGGCGCCGCCGCCGAGCACGCAGCCGCGTGCCACCACGTCCTTGCTCGTCGCCCACTGCATGAACAGCCAGGCGGCCTCTTGGTTGCTCGAATATTTCGACAGCGAGAGCGTGGAGCCGCCCTGGTGGCCGATGTGCGGGATCTCGCCGAAGCCGGCCTCGGACGACGGCCGTACCCGCGTCGGGGTGGGCGGGATCGCCGCCTCCATCAGGCCCACCACCTTGCTGTCGGTGCCGTCGAAGCCGGGGAAGAACTCGCCCCACGAGACCAACTGGCCGGCGATTCCCTGGGTGACCGACTGTCCCTGGCCATCCCAGGTCCAGGTGAGCGCGCCGGGCGGGCAGTTCTTCGACAGCTCCATCATGTACTCGAGCCCGCGGATGCCCTCCTCGTCACCGCCCGAGAACATGTCGCTGGCGTTGAAGATCGAGCCGCCGTTGCCCCACAGCCAGATCGTCCACTCGCATTCCAGCGAGTAGTGGCCGGAGCGCATCTGCCCGGTAGTTCCGTAGATCCCGCTGGCGCTCTCCGCCGCCTGGATGGCCTTCACGTTGGCCATGTACTCGTCCATCGTCGTCGGCACCTTGAGACCGTGCTTCTCGTACAGGTCCTTACGGTACATCAGGATGGCGATGGGAATGTCGAAGGGGATGCCGACGAGCCGGCCTTCGAACTTGGCGATCCCGTCGACCAGCGGCGGGCTGAAGTCGTCCCAGTCGAAGCCCGGCATGGCGAGGTCGGGCTTGGCGTCGTAGTAGGCGCGCGGATCCTCCATGTCCGGGGAGAACGTCGCGATCCACGACTGGTCGAGGTAGTAGAGGTCGTAGGTGCCGAGCTGGCCCTGCACGTCGAGGGTCGCCTTCTGCAGCACCTGCTCGAGCGGGACGATCTCGATCTCGACATTGATCCCGGTGGCCGCGGTGAACTCGTCCTTGACGAGCTGGCTCAGCACGATCGTCGGCGGGGTCGCCTCGGACGTGTAGCGGATCGTGGTGCCGGCAAAGGGGCGGCCGACCTCGGCCAGCCACTTCATCATCTCGGGATCGGGCCCGCTGTCCTGGGCCAACGCCTGCTTGCTGATCCGCAGCCCGCCGCCCGGCCGCTGGCCGCCGAGAAATCCCGCGGCGAAGGCCGAGAAGCCGACGCCCGCGAGGCCCATGCGGCGCAGGAACTCGCGCTTGCCGATCCGCCGCTGGGCATAGGCCCTGGCCGAATCGGCGATGAAGGTCTTCCTGTCGTGCTCGCGAAAGCTCATGTCTCCTACCTCCCGGTTGTGTGAGCCCTACGACTCCCTCGTCCGCGCCGCTCAGTCCTTCAGGGAGCCGAGGGTCAGGCCACGGACCAGATGGCGTTGCACCAGCATGATGAAGATGAAGGAGGGGACCAGCGCGGCCGAGCCGAGCGCCGTGATGAACCCCCACTCGGTCCCGGTCGAGGTGACGAAGGTCGAGATCTTGACCGGGATCGTCCGGATGCTCGTGGTCAGCTGCAAGGACAGCAGGAACTCGGTCCACGAGAAGACGAAGCACAGGACGGCCGTGGCGGCGAGCCCGCCGCGCACCAATGGCAGCGTCACCATACGGAACACGGCGAGCCGGGAGGCACCGTCGATCATCGCCGCCTCGTCCAGCTCGCGCGGCACGTCGTCGAGAAAGCTCTTCATGAGCAGCACCGCGAGCGGCAGGTTGATCAGTGTGTGCGCGAGGACCAAGCCCAGATGGGTGTCGCGCAGGCCAAGGTCGCGGAAGATGAAGAAGATCGGGATCGCCACCGCGATCGGCGGCATCATCCGCTGCGCGAGCACCCAGAACACGAAATGCTGCTTGCCGCGCATCTCCCAGCGTGACAGGCCGTAGGCGGCGAGCGTGGCGAGGATCACCGCGAGCACGGTCGAGCCGACCGCGACGATGATGCTGTCGACGATCGAGGGGATCGAGAAGTAGCTCGACGCACCGCCGGCGACCGTGCCGACGCCACCGCCGCGCTCGACGGCGAGACCGACCCGCGAGGCGCCAGCGAGCGTTACCCGATAGTTGTCCAGCGTCGGCGTGAAGTCGAAGAAGATCGGCGTGGTGTTGAAGATCGCCGTGTACGGCTTGAACGAGGAGAGCACCCACCAGAACAGCGGAAACATGAACAGGAGCACGGTCGCCCAGGCGGCGAGGTCGCGCAGCACACGGGTGGCGACGCTGCCGTGCATCAGAAGCGGATCCGGGTCAGGCGGATGAACAGCATCGCCGCCGCGTTGAGCACGAGCAGCACGATCAGGCTGAGCGTGGCCGCATAAGGGAAGTTGGCCAGGGTGAAGATCCGGCCGGCATAGAAGCTCAAGGTCTCGGTCAGCGTGCCCGGGCCGCCGCCGGTCATCACGTAGACGTAGTCGTAGATCCGGAAGAGGTCGATGGAGCGGATCAGGACCGCCACCGCGATCACCCGTGAGAGCATCGGCAGGGTGAGATAGCGGAACGCCTGGACCGGCGAGGCACCGTCGATCGCGGCGGCCTCGAATGGCTCCTTCGGCAAAGCGCGCAAGCCCGCGAGGAAGATCAGCACCATGAACGGCGTCCACTGCCACACGTCGGCGAGCATGATGGCGGCGAGCGCGGTCGAGGAGGCGCCGAGCAAGGGCTGCGTCGGATCGAGCAGCCCCGCCTGTACGAGGCCGTAGGTGAGGACACCGAACTGTGCGTCCTGCATCAGCAGGAACATCATGCCGGTGACGGCCGGCGGGACGACCAGCGGCAGGGTCATCAGCGCGCGCAGCAGCCCGTAGCCACGACGGTCGGCGTCGAGCAGGAGCGCCACCGCCATCCCCAGCACCAGCTGGATCGCGAGGCAGGCCAACGTGTAGACGACCGTCGTCTGGAGCGCACCCCACATCCGGTCGTCGGCCAGCGCCGTGGCCCACTGCCTCACTCCGGCGAACTCGAACTGCCGGGTCACCCGGCTGCGCTCCTGGAAGCTCAGCCAGACCGCGTAGAGCAGCGGATAGACGCCGAAGGCGAGGAGCATGGCGGTGAGCGGCGCCAGCCACGGAAACGGGTGATCACCGGCGAGCCAGCGCGGGAGTCGAAACACCCCACCGCCCGCCTGACGCTGCGCCAACGCCGTCGCCACCCTGCCCCGATCTCCCGGCGTCGCCTGCCCTTCAGGCGGCGAACTTTTGTCTGTCAATCGATACAGGTGATCAACCTGTAGCGCAGGACACGCGGAGTCAAGGTCACGCCGGGCTCGTCAACCGGGAGGGCTGATCGGTTCGGCTCGCCTGTGGTCCGGCCATTCCGCTATACGGCCGTTGAGCGCCCGCAAGCCAAGCGCGAAGCCGAGCGCGAGCAGGCCGCCGACCAGCACCGTCTTGGGCTCGGCGCCCAGACGCTCGAACCACTGCGTATAGAAGTGGATCGCAAAGAACACCGCGACCACATTGAGCAGCCAGCGCTCGTTCCGGCGCCACGCCCACATGCCGGCGGCGAGCAACGCGGCCGCCCAGACGAGTGCGAACACCCAGTCCGGGATCAAGACGGCGCCGTCTCGTGAGCGATCCCCCCACAGCGAGCCGATCCAGAACCCGAAATTGACGAGGAACAGCGCCGTACGGGCCGCGACGACCGCTAGCCCACCGTAGTCGGGCGGCAGCCGCGCGGACAGCCGATGCAGTGCGACCGCCAGGGTAGTGAATAGGACGACTGTCCATGCTGGTTCCTGGATGCCGAGGAAGTAGGCCGCATGCAGGTAGCCAGTGCGTGCACCCACGCACGAGGCCAATGCCAGAACCGCCAGGGCCGTGAGCAACGCGCTGCGGACCAGCACGCCGGCGCCGCCGAAGGTTGCGGCCACGAGCAGGAAGGAGCCAACCGATCCAGTGCCGGACGCAACCACACCCCCACCGAACAACAGCGCGCCCACGACGACGCCGATGTTCGCGAGCAGCTGCCACTGCCGGTGGCCCGCCCGAACCAGGCCGACGCCGCCGATCGTGAGCACGAGGCCGAGGCTGATCGCTGTGGCCGGCGCCGGCAGCAGCGCGAGGGTAGCGCCGCTGACCGCGATCACGCCGAAGCCCACAAGCAGGTTGAAGGCGAGCACGGCGGTATCGCGAGCCGCGAGACGGGTCAGTTTCTCGTGCTCGGCTGGCGTGATTTCACCTTCCGCCAGGAGCCGGTCGAGATCGAGCGTGACCCTCACGCGTAGTGGCTCGCTTCGCTCGCCGCCAGCCTGACCGCACGCGGACGCGTTAGGTGTCTGACCGCCATGGCATCAGGCGCTTGTGACGACGCTCCGATAGACATCGCCACCTTAGGCGAGTCCTCGGTTGGCGGCCAAGCAGGCGGTCAAACGCGCCGTCCTCCCTCCGGCGTCGCGACGACTGCCGCCGCGGCCTCGGTGGCGTAGGCGCAGGCCACCGCCAGCCCGCTGCCGGCCGCCAGCCGCGCCGCCAGCGCACCGACGAACGCGTCACCGGCGCCGTGGGTGCTGACGACCGGCACCGGGATCGCGGCGACCATGCCTTGCTCCCCTTCGCCGGCGAATGCCACGCCATGGGCGCCGGCGGTGACGACGGTGCGCGGGGCTAGGCCGCGCAGCGCCTTGGCCGCGCGCAACGCGCTCGCCAGATCGCCGACCGGCGCGGCGCCAAGCATCTCGGCCTCCAGTGCGTTGACGACGAGCAGGTCGACCGGGTGGTCGATCGGCCGCGCCGGGGCGGCGTTGAGCAGGCGGATGGCGGCCGTGCTTCGGGTAGCCGCGAGACGGTTGGCGGCGGGCGCGATCTCATGCTGCAGGACGAGGACGCCGCCTGGGCGCAACCGGGCCAGCGCGGCGTCGACGTCGGGCGCGCTTAGCTGCAGGTTCACCCCGGACACGATCACGGCCGCGTAGTCGCCATCCGGCTGCTGCAGCGCGACGCTCATGCCGGTGGGGTACGCCGGTTCGACGCGGACGGCCGCGACATCGACGCCGGCGGCGACGAGGTTCTCGCTGAGCCTTCGGCCGAACGCGTCGTCGCCGACGGCGCCGACCATCGCCACGGAGGCGCCATGGCGCGCGGCGGCGATCGCTTGGTTGCCACCCTTGCCGCCACACTTGAAGGCCCAGTGGGAGCCCGGCAGCGTCTCGCCCAGCGCAGGCAGGCGCGGGGCCGCCACCATCACGTCGAGATGCAGGCTGCCCAGGACGACGACGTCGAAGTGCCGTTCGCTCACGACAGGTCGCCGAGCAGCGCCCGCTGGACGAGCTGCTGTGCCGTCACCGCGTCCTGGCGCGCGATCGCCTCGGCCAGGGCGTTCGAGGCGTCGAGCCGGTCGACGACGCGCAGCAGCGCCTGCACCGTGCGGATGTTGGCGGCGCATTCGGCGGCCGGATCGAGGCCGGAGGCGTCGGGGAAGGTGTCGAAGTAGATGGCACCGTCGTAGCCGTCGGCGCGAACCTGACGGAGCAGCTCGACGGTCTGCACGAGATGCACGCTGCCGACCATCAGGCCGTCGTCGCGCTTGCCGTAGCCGTCGTTGAGATGCAGGCCGAGGAGCCGGCTGTGGCGGGCGACCAGCGCCGCCGCCGCCGCCGGCTGCTCGCCAGCGTAGAGCACATGCGCGAAGTCGAGTGTGACGCCGAGATTGGGCAGGCCCGCCTCACGGATCATCAGGAGTGTCGTAGCGACGTCGGGCAGGAGGGCGAACGCGCGCGGCTCGTCGGGTTTGTACTCCAGACTGATGGCCACGTCGGGCGCGTGCCGCGCAACCGCGCGGATGCCCTCCAGCTCCAGCTCCCACAAGCTGCGGTAGTCGGCCTGGAAGGCGTAGTCGAAGCCGTCCTGGCCGAGCCACAAAGTCATCAACCCGCCGCCGCAGGCCTGGAGCGCATCGAGCCCGCGTTTGGTCAGCTCGATCGCCTTGCGGCGCACCTCAGGGTCCGGGTTGGTGAAGGCGCCGGCGCGGAAAGCCGGATCGCCATAGTAGCGCATGGCGAAGCCATTGAGCCCGAGCCCGAGATCCGCGAGCATCTCGACGATCTCGCCCGGCGTGAGAGCGTCCAGATGGTCGGGGTAGTTGAGATCGACCACGTCGAGACCCGGCACGGCTGCCGCGCGGGCGAGCAGTTCCGGTGTGCGCGGTCTGGGGCCCGGTCCAGCGGCGAAAGCGTTGAGACGCGTGGCAAAACGTGGCAAGGGCGGTCTCCCGTCGACGGTGCGGGCCGGCGAGGCTCTTGATGTCGGTCTAGCCTGCGAACCATTGTGCCGCCACACCGACAGGGTTTCCGCCGGAGTCGACCGCCGATGGCCAGCCTCTCCCTCGCCGCCGAGCTGCGGGCTCGCGCCGATGCCGGCCGGCCGGTCACGGTGGGGCTCGCCGGTGCCGGCCAGATGGGCACCGACATCGTCTGTCAGATCCTGCAAATGCCGGGGCTGCGGCTGGGCGCCGTGGCCGACCTGCGGGCCCGGACCGTGCTCGACGCCTTCGCCATCGCCGGTCTGGGCGCCGAGCAGTGGCGCGGCGCGGAGAGCGCCGCCGCCGTCGACCGGGCGATCGAGGCCGGGGCCGTGGCGGTGCTCGAGGACGCGGGCCTGATGGCCGGGAGCGGCCGGATCGATGTCGTGATCGACGCGACCGGCAACCCGAACTTCGGTGCCGCGCTCTGCCTCCAGCTCTTCGCCGGCGGCAAGCATGTCGTGATGATGAACGTCGAGTGCGACGTGACGGTGGGGCGGCTGCTGAGCGCCGAGGCGCGCCGCGCGGGTGTGATCTACACCGGTGCTGCCGGGGACGAGCCGGCGGCGACCGTGGAGCTGGTCCGCTTCGCCGAGGCGCTCGGCATGACCGTGGTCGCCGCGGGCAAGGGCAAGAACAATCCGCTCGTCGTCGAGGCGATGCCCGAGGACTACGCGGCGGAGGCGGCGCGGCGCCAGATGAGCCCGCGCATGCTCGTCGAGTTCGTCGACGGGTCGAAGACGATGATCGAGATGGTGGCGGTGGCCAACGCCACCGGCCTCGTTCCGGACGTGCCGGGCATGCACGGGCCGGCGGCCGGCCTCGACGATCTGGCGGCGACCTTGTGCCCGCGCGACCTGGGCGGGGTGCTGTCGCGTCGCGGTGTCGTGGACTACTCGGTCGGCAAGGGCGTGGCACCGGGTGTGTTCTGCGTCGTCGAGATGCACCATCCGCGGCTCGCCGAGCGGATGACCGATCTGAAAGTCGGGCCAGGACCCTGCTACACGCTCTACCGGCCCTATCATTTGACCAGCATCGAGGTGCCGCTTTCGGCCGCGCGGGCCGTGCTCCACGGCCGCGCCGATCTCGAGCCGCTCGACCGCCCGGTGGCCGAGGTGGCGGCGCGGGCCAAGCGCGATCTCTCCCCGGGCGAGGTGCTCGACCGGATCGGCGAGCGCTGCTACCGCGGCTGGGCGCTGACTGCGGCGGATGCCCGCGCCCAGGGTGCCTTGCCGCTTGGGCTCGCCGAGCGGGCGACCGTGACGCGGCCGATCGGCAAGGGTGAGCTGCTGACCTACGCCAACTGCGCGCCCGACGAGACGCTGACCGTGGTGCAGCTCCGTGGCCGCCAGGATCGGCGCGACGCGCGGGCACTCGCCGAGGCGGCGTGACCACCCCCGACCTTGTTATCGGGGTCGATTCCTCGACCACCGCGACCAAGGCGGTGGCGTTCGACGCCACGGGTCGGCCGGTCGCGAGCGCGCGCCGGCCTCATCCCACGCGCCGGCCGTATCCAGGCTATGCCGAGCAGGACCCCGAGCACTGGTGGCAGGGCCTGTGCGCATGCCTCGACGAGATCACCTCCCGGCTCGGAACGGAGCGGATCGCCGCGGTCGCGATCACCCACCAGCGCGAGACCTTCACGCTGATCGAAGCGTCCGGCCGGCCGATACGCTCGGGCATCCTGTGGCTCGATGAGCGGGCACGGCCGCAGGTGGCGGCGCTCAGCGCCCGGCTGGGGCGCGAGACCTTGCGCGCGATTACGGGCAAGCCACCCGACCCGACGCCCGCGCTCTACGGCCTCGCCTGGCTCGCCGAGCATGAGCCGGAGGCGCTCGTGCGCACCGTGCGCGTCGTCGATGTTCACGCGTTCCTGGTCGGGCGCCTGACGGGCCGCGCCATCACCAGTACGGCCAGTGCCGACCCGCTGGGCCTCCTCGACATGGCAGCGCTCGATTGGTCCGACAGGCTGCTGCGCGAGGTCGGGGTCGGCCGCGGGCAGATGCCGACGCTGGCGCCGCCGGGCACCGTGCTCGGCGAGGTGGTGACGGCCGCCTGCGGCCTGCGGCCGGGAACCCCGGTGGTCGCCGGCGGCGGCGACGGGCAGGTGTGCGGCCTGGGGCTCGGGGTGCTGACGCCCGGCACGGCCTATCTGTCGCTCGGCTCCGGCGCGGTGTGCGGGATCCACGCGCCCGCCTACCGCCACGACCTCGGCTTTCGCACCCTGGTCAGCCCATCGGGCGAGGGCTTCATCCTCGAGACGTGCCTGCGGACCTGCACGCAGCTTGTCGACTGGGTCGTGACGCTGACCGGGCGGCCGCTCGACGAGCTGGCCACCGCCGCGGCCGACGTCGCCCCCGGAGCCGACGGGCTCCTCCTCGTGCCCTACTGGTCGGGCGTGATGTCCCCCTACTGGGATGACACGGCACGTGGCACGGTGACCGGCCTCGGCCTGGATCACGGGCCGGCGCACCTGTTTCGCGCTGCCCTCGAGGGCGTCGCGCTCGAGCAGGCCGTCGCGCTCGACGCGCTCCAGCGGGCCGGCGAGGTGCGTGTGCGCGAGCTGGCCGTGACCGGCGGTGGCGCCTCCTCAGCGCTCTGGTGCGAGATCGTCGCCACAGTGCTCGGCCGGCCAGTGCGCCGCCCACCGATCGCCGACGCCGGCTGCCTCGGTGCCGCGATCCTCGCCGCGACGGGCATCGGTTGGTACGCCTCGGCCGCCGACGCAGCCGAGGCGATGGCCCCCGCCGCCGGCGAGACCTTCGTCCCGCGGACCGACTGGGCCGCCACCTACGCCGTGGCGTTCGCCCGTTACCGGACGATCCACCCGGCGCTCGCGGCCGCACGAGGATGAGCCTCGCCCCGCTCGCTCGCTGGCCTGTGGCCGCACGCCGCGCGGTGCGCTGGGTGCTCACGGACATCGACGACACGCTCACGCTCGACGGCCGGCTGCCGGCGGTCGCGTATACCGCCATGGAGCGTCTCAGCCAGGCCGGGCTCCACGTCGTGCCGATCACCGGTCGCCCGGCTGGCTGGTGCGACCATATCGCCCGGATCTGGCCCGTCGCGGGCGTGGTCGGCGAGAACGGCGCGTTCTGGTTCCGCCACGATCCACAGCGGCGCCGGCTGATCCGCCGTTTCCTCGTCGATGAGGAGACCCGCCGCGCGAACCGTCACCGGCTCGATGCGCTGGCCGTGCGCATCCTGGCCGAGGTGCCGGGGGCGGGGCTGGCCTCCGACCAGCTCTACCGCGAGGCTGATCTTGCTATCGACTGGTGCGAAGACGTGGCCCCGCTCGACGAAGCCGCCGTGGCCCGCATCGTGGCGCTGTTCGAGGGGGCCGGCTGCACCGCCAAGGTCAGCTCGATCCATGTCAATGGCTGGTTCGGCGCCTACGACAAGCTCGGCATGACGCGGCGCTTTCTGGCCGAGGCGTTCGGCGAGGACCTCGACAGGATCCGGGACGCCTGCGTGTTCGCCGGCGACTCCCCGAACGATCAGCCGATGTTCGGATACCTCGGCAACTCGGTCGGCGTGGCCAATCTACGCCGCTTCGCCGAGCGGATGACGATCCTCCCGGCCTACGTCACCGACGCGCCGGGCGGCCTGGGGTTCGCCGAGCTGGCGGAGACGCTTCTCGCCGCGCGCCGCTGATGATCAAAAAAAAGCGGTCCCGGGCGATACGCACCAGGACCGCCAGTCAGGCCGGTCGTGCGGGGGGCGCCGACCGGATCTCATCGCCGACCGAGGACGCAGCTGCGCTGCGTCACCAGCGGTTCGGCTCAACTGCCGATTTCAAGACGGACGATGCCGCACTTTATTCCAGGCGTCCAGGGCCGACAAATGCGCTGCCGGGCGACTGATGGCGACATGCTGACTTGAGGGTCCTGGTGGAGCCGAGCGGGATCGAACCGCCGACCTCCTGAATGCCATTCAGGCGCTCTCCCAGCTGAGCTACGGCCCCAGGCGACGGGCTAGATAAGGGTTGCCGGCGAGCGACGCAAGGGATCCGCGCAGTTCAGCGCGGCTCGTCCTCATCGACGCTGTCGATGACCTCGCCAACATCGTCCTCGTCCTCACCCAGCTCAGAAGCATCCTCGATCAGACGCTCCTGATCGTCCTCCTCGCCCTCGTCTGTCAGCTCGGTGTCCTCGTCGAGCTCGGCCTCGGCCTCATCAAGCTCACCCTCGGCGACGACGGCGAGCTCCGCCTCGTCGACGACAGTCTCCTCGGCATCAGCGGCGACGGCGGCGCGGGTGACCGGTCGCGCGCGGCGGGCGCGGCCGGCGACCTCCAGGTCGAACACCGCGCCGCATGCCGGGCAGACGATCGGCGAGCGTTGCATGTCGTAGTATCGCGCACCGCAGCTGAGGCAAATGCGCTTGGTGCCCCACTCGGGTTTGGCCACCAGCGAAGGCTCCACATTGTCAAGGGGAATTCGAGGCGCCGGGCAATTGCCATGATCGGCCGAGGCTGGCAATAGCCTTCGCGCCGCTGCGACGTCGCTGCCCAGAGCGCGCGCCCGGCGCGCCTCGAGGAACGACCCGATGCAGCTCCGTGCCATGCCGCACGGGCCGCTCGCCGGCACGGCGGCGGTACCTGGCGACAAGTCGATCTCGCACCGCGCCCTCATGCTCGCCGCTCTGGCGCACGGGACGAGCGAGATCCGTGGGCTGCTGGAGGGCGAGGACGTGCTCGCGACGGCCGGGGCGTTGCGGCGGCTCGGCGTGGGGGTCGACCGTGCCGCCGATGGCGTGTGGCGTGTCGAGGGCCACGGGGCAGAGGCGCTCGCCGAGCCCGCCGAGCCGCTCGACCTCGGCAACGCCGGCACTGGTTGTCGCCTGTTGATGGGGATCCTCGCCGGTCTGCCGTTCACGACCTTTCTCACCGGGGACGCCTCGCTGCGCGCGCGGCCCATGGCGCGCGTCGCCGAGCCGCTGCAGGCGATGGGGGCTTCGGTGCTGACGCGCTCCGGTGGTCGGCTGCCGCTCGCGATCACCGGTCGACGGCCATTGCGGGCCATCGACTGGCGATCTCGCGCCGCGTCCGCGCAGGTGAAGTCGGCGATCCTGCTCGCCGGGCTCGCGGCCGACGGGGTCACCAGCGTGACCGAGCCTGCGGCCTCACGGGACCACACCGAGAGGATGCTCGCCGGAATGGGCGCGGATCTGCGGATCGACCACCTTCCGGACGGCAGCTATCGCGCCGCGATCGTCGGTGGCCCGGCGCTGCGCGCGACCAGCTTCACCGTGCCCGGTGATCCATCGTCAGCCGCATTCCCCATGGTGGCCGCGGCGGTGATGCCGGGCTCGGCGATCCGCGTGCCCGGGGTTGGCGTCAATCCGCTCCGCACGGGTCTCGTCGTTACTCTACGCGAGATGGGGGCGCGGCTTGCGTTCGTCGACGAGCGCGACGCCGGCGGCGAGCGGGTCGCGGACCTCGTCATCGAGGGTGGGGAGCTTCAAGGGGTCGAGGTGCCGGCGGCGCGGGCGCCGACCATGATCGACGAGTACCCGATCCTCGCCGTCGCCGCGGCGTGCGCGCGTGGGCGAACCGTCATGCACGGTCTGGCCGAGCTGCGTGTCAAGGAGAGCGACCGTCTCGCCACGATGGCGGAGGGGCTCGCCACCTGTGGTGTGCACACCGCCGTCGAGGGGGACACGCTGATCGTCGACGGTGGCGGACGACCCGCGGGGGGCGTCCGCATCGACGCGCATCTCGATCACCGGATCGCGATGAGCTTCCTGGTTCTGGGCGGCGTGGCCCGTGCACCGGTGACGGTCGACGGCGCCGAGACGATCGCGACGAGCTTCCCCGGCTTTGCCGACCTGATGCGCAGGCTCGGCGCCGACATCGTGGAAACCGGCGCGTGAGTGGGGCCTTGGTGATCGCCGTCGATGGCCCGGCCGCATCGGGGAAGAGCACGCTCGCCCGCCGCCTCGCCGAGCACTACCGGCTGCCGTTCCTCGACACGGGGTTGCTGTACCGGGCTGTCGCGCGGCGCCTGCAGCGCCGCGGCATCGACGCGGGCGACGCCGAGGCCGCAGCCGCTGAGGCGCGGCGGCTCGCACCCGAGGACGTCGCCGGCGTCGACCTGTCGGGCGAGGTGCTGGGCGGGATCGCCTCGCAGGTGGCCGCCTACCCGGCGGTCCGCGACGCCCTGCTGCCGTTCCAGCGTGCCTTCGGCGGCGAGGGACCGGGCGCGGTGCTCGCCGGGCGCGACATCGGGACCGTGGTCCGGCCCGACGCGACGGTGAAGATCTTCGTCACCGCCAGTGCCGAGGAGCGGGCCCGCCGGCGCCACGACGAATTGCGTCGACGCGGCGAAGCGCCTATATTCGCGGCCGTTCTCGAGGAGCTGCGCGAGCGCGACCGCCGCGATCAGGAGCGGGCGGTGGCGCCGCTTCGTGCTGCGTCCGACGCCTGGGTCGTCGACACGACCGAGCTCGATGCCGACGCGGCGTTCGATGCCGCCCGTCGACACGTCGACGCGATGCGTTAGGTCGATCGACCGCCGCACCTCGCGGAACCTGTTGTCAACCCTGGCCCACGGCGGGCGATTCCCGTCCGTGGCTCGTTGGAGCTTTCATGGAAGCAACGCAGATCGCCGATATGCAGGCCTCGCGCGACATGTTCGCGGCCATGCTCGACGAGACCCTCGGCGAGGCGGCGCGCATCGAGGGCACCGTGGTCCGCGGCACCGTGGTCGCGATCGACGGCGACGAGGTGATCGTCGATGTCGGCCTCAAGTCGGAGGGCCGGGTGCCGCTGCGCGAGTTCGGCAGCGCCGGGCAGGCGCCCGAGGTTCGGGTCGGCGACAAGGTCGATGTCTATGTCGAGCGGTTCGAGAACCGCAGCGGCGAGGCGGTGCTGTCGCGTGACAAGGCGCGGCGCGAGGAGAGCTGGAACCGGCTCGAGCGCGCGTTCAACGAGCAGAGCAAGGTCGAGGGGGCCATTTTCGGCCGGGTCAAGGGCGGCTTCGCTGTCGACCTCGGTGGCGCCGTGGCCTTCCTGCCGGGCAGCCAAGTTGACATCCGCCCGGTCCGCGATGTCGGGCACCTGCTCAACAAGCAGGAGCCGTTCATCATCCTCAAGATGGATCGCCGCCGCGGTAACATCGTCGTGTCACGCCGCGCCGTGCTCGAGGAGAGCCGCGCCGAGCAGCGCAACGAGCTGCTCGCGACCCTGCGCGAGGGGCAGATCTGCGAGGGCGTGGTCAAGAACATCACCGATTACGGTGCGTTCGTCGATCTCGGCGGGCTCGATGGCCTGCTCCACGTGACTGACATCTCGTGGAAGCGGGTCAATCACCCGGCGGACGTGCTGACGGTCGGTCAGAACGTCCAGGTCCAGGTGATCCGTTTCAACCGCGAGACGCAACGCATCTCGCTCGGCATGAAGCAGCTCGAGGCCGATCCGTGGGACGGCGTCGAGCTGAAGTACCCGGTCGGCGCCAAGCTCACCGGGCGGGTCACCAACATCACCGACTATGGCGCGTTCGTCGAGCTGGAGCCTGGTGTCGAGGGGCTCGTCCACGTTTCCGAGATGAGCTGGACCAAGAAGAACGTGCATCCGGGCAAGATCGTCTCGACCAGCCAGGAGGTCGAGGTGATGATCCTCGAGGTTGACCGCGAGAAGCGGCGGATCAGCCTGGGTCTGAAGCAGGTCCAGCCGAACCCGTGGGAAGCTTTCCTCGAGGCCCATCCGCCGGGCTCCGTGGTCGAGGGCGATGTCAAGAACATCACCGAGTTCGGCCTGTTCGTCGGGCTCGAGGGCGACATCGACGGGATGGTCCACTTGTCCGAGCTCTCCTGGGACCAGCCGGGCGAGGAGGCGGTCAAGGCGTACAGCAAGGGCGACCGCGTCAAGGCCCAGGTGCTCGAGGTCGACGTCGAGAAGGAGCGCATCTCGCTCGGCATCAAGCAGCTCACCGGCGATCCGTTCAAGGAGGCGGTCGCCGGCGTGAAGAAGGGCGATCGTGTCACCTGCACGGTGCTCGAGGTCAGTCCCACCGGCATCGAGGTCGAGACCACCGGCGGCGCGGTCGGCTTCATCCGCAAGGCCGAGCTGTCGCGCGAGCGCAGCGAGCAGCGGCCGGAGCGCTTCGCCAAGGGCGAGAAGCTCGACGCCAAGGTGACCAACATCGACCAGATCAACCGGCGCCTGACCCTGTCGATCAAGGCGCTGGAGGTCGAGGACGAGAAGCAGGCGATGGCCGAGTTCGGCAGCTCGGACAGCGGCGCGTCGCTCGGCGACATCCTCGGCGCGGCGATCCGGCAGAAGCAGGAAGCGGGCAAGTCGCAGCCCGAATGAGATCGGCGCGGGTGCCGGTGGGCCGAAAGCCCGCCGGTGTCCGCGGCCGGCCGACGGTCCCGCAGAAAACGACCGCCGCGCATAACCGAGTGCGGCGAGTGGCGCGTCTCGGGCGTGTCGGCTGCGTCGACGGAACGAAATAGCCACCCTATCGTCCGAGCTCTCACCTGAGGCCACGGAGGACGCCATGGTCGCGTCGCGGACATGCCGACGCCTGGCGCAGCTCGCCGCTGCAGTCAGCTTCGCCGCCCTCGCCACAGGGTATGGCCCGACCGCCGCCGCGCAGACCTACGCGGTCAGGAACCCCTATGTGCCGACCCAGAGCACGTTCGACCGGATCAAGATCCGGCGCCTCGTGACGTTTGGCGACAGCTACTCCGATCCCGCGCACCAAGCCGCCGTCTCGGATCCCGCCTTCCTCGACTATCGCAACTGGAGTGAGCATCTGCGCGCGGAGGGCGGGATCTCCCTCTTCTCGCCCTTCGCCGTCTCCGGCGCGACCGCGTTCAACGGCCCGACCGGCTCCCAGGCGACCAACAGCTTCAAGATGCAGGTCGATCGCTGGCTGGCTCGCGGCATCGCCTACGCCTATGGCGATCTCACCGTCGTCTATTTCGGCCAGAACGACATCAACCGGCTCAACAATCTCGACCGTTCGCGACAGGACTACGAGAATGGCCTCAACCGCTTGGTTTCGGCCGGCGCCCTGGGCAGCAACCGCCGCATCCTGCTGACCCTGGTGCACGACATCGCGCGTAATCCGCAGCACCAGCCGCGCGCCGAGAACAATACCGTGATCTGGAACCAGCATGTGGTGGAGATCGCGAATACTCGGCCGCGGTTCCTTGCCGTCGACCTCAACACCGCGTTCAATCGCGTGTTCGAAGACCCGCAGCGCTATGGTTTCACCAACGTCACCACCCCGGATGCGGCGCGCTCGAAGATCGACGCCCTGTTCGTCGACAGTCAGCATTTCGGCGAGAAGGGCCAACTGCTGATCAGCCAGGTGTTCAAGCACTACCTGACACGCGGCTGGGACTGGGCGAACACGATCAACGCCGGCACCGAGACGATGGCGCGCCTCAACGCGGACATCGACGCGGGGCTGGTGTTCCAGACGTTCAGCCTCGTCGACACGGCGGAGGCGGGCTTCGCGCTGCTGCCGTTCGGTGCGCTCGCGCGCGGCGTCGATCTCAGTGAACCTCCGGCCTGGCATGCCGATGGTGGTCGGCTCGGCTTCAGCCAACAGCGCGCCGCCGATACGGCGGACGGGGGCATGGCGCTGCGCTACGCCCTCGGTGGCGGCACCGACATCGCGCTGCTCGCCAGCGAGTATGGCGCCGCGACCTCGATGGGAACGGATGGCGGCAGTGAGAGTTCGACAGTCGCCAGCCGCGCGACCGGCATGGTCCTGGGCCACCGCGTCGGCGGCTTCCAGCTCAGCTCGTCGTTCATCTTCAGCGACGACAGTTACCGGCGCAGCGCGTTCGACTCGTTCGTCGGGGAGTCGGCTACCGCGAGCTTCGGCGGCTCGAGCCAGCGGGTCGGGCAGCGCGTCGCCTATGACGTGGAGACCGAGCGGGGCACGCTGACACCCTGGGCGGAGCTGAGCTGGCTACGGCAGGACGTGGACAGCTACCGGATCTCCAACCCTTACGTTTCCGATCTGACCTACAGTGCGGATCCGGTCGAGACGACGACGCTGTCATTGGGCGTGTCCGGCGAGACGGTGCCGATCCGCCTGCGGGCGCTGAGCGAGCTGCGGCTGACCGGCGGCGTCGCCTACAACCACGGCCTCGCCACGGACGATTACGAGATCCGCATCGCCGAGCAGGGAACGGGCTTCGTGCAGCGCGAGACGATCGAGCGAGACGCGCTGCGCAGCGTGAGCCTCAATCTCGGTGCCAGCCTCGAGGCGCAGCCGGGCCTCACCCTGTCGGCCGGCTACGCCGCGGTGCTGCCGGTGTCCGATGGCGCCCAGCAGGAGCCGGCGCACCAGCTCGGTGCGCGTCTCGCGATCCGCTTCTGACCGGCCTCAGCCGTCCGGCTTGCCGTAGCCGCCGCCGCTCGGCGTCTGGACGACGAACACATCGCCGGCGCCCAACTCGGCGCGGTCGCAGCCCGCGAGCGGCTCGATGCGGCGGTCCGCGCGCTCGACCCATTGATCGCCGCAGCGGCCGGGCTCACCACCGGCGAGCCCGAAGGGCGGCACGCGACGACGGTTCGAGAGCAGCGCCGCGCTCATCGGTTCGAGGAAGCGGATCCGCCGCGTCGTCCCGTCACCACCCCGGTGCCGGCCGCGCCCGCCCGAGCCGCGGTCGATGCGGTGCGACTCGAGCAGGACCGGATAGCGCCACTCGAGCACCTCGGGATCGGTGAGCCGCGAGTTGGTCATGTGCGTGTGGACACCGCCGGTCCCGTCGAAGTCCGGACCTGCCCCGGAGCCGCCGCAGATCGTCTCGTAATACTGATAGTTGTGGTTGCCGAAGGTGAAGTTGTTCATGGTCCCCTGCGCGGCGGCGAGAACGCCCAGGGCGCCATAGAGCGTGTCGGTCACCCACTGGCTGGTCTCGACGTTGCCGGCACAGACCGCGGCCGGCCATGTCGGGTTGATCAGCGAGCCCTCGGGGATGGTGATGTCGATCGGCTCGAGGCAGCCTTCGTTCATCGGGATGTCCTGGTCGACCAGGGTACGGAACACGTACAGCACCGCGGCCCGGGTGACGGCGGCCGGGGCGTTGAAGTTCCACGGCTGCTGCGGGCTCGTGCCGGTGAAGTCGACATGCGCGCGGCGCGCGTCCTTGTCGATGGCGATGCGCACGGTGATCACCGGCCCGTTGTCGTGCGGGTAGGTGAAGCTGCCGGGCTGGAGGACGTCGAGCACGCGGCGGACGCATTCGGCCGCGTTGGCGCGGACATGCTCCATGTAGGCGCGGACCGTGGTCAGGCCGAACTGCTCGACCATCCGCAAGAGCTCGTTGGCGCCCTTCTGGCACGCGGCGATCTGCGCCTGGAGGTCGGCTAGGTTCTGCTGCGGGTTGCGCGCCGGATAGGGTCCGGAGCCGAGCAGCTTGAGGAGCGCGGCCTCGCGCAGCCTGCCGTCCGCGACGAGGTGAAAATTGTCGAACAGCACCCCCTCCTCCTCGATCGAGGTGCTGTCGGGTGGCATCGAGCCCGGGGTGATGCCGCCGATATCGGCATGATGCGCCCGCGAGGCCGAGACGAAGAGGAGTTCGCCGCGCTCGCCGAAGACCGGCATGACGACCGTGACGTCGGGCAGGTGCGTGCCGCCATTGTAGGGATTGTTGAGGGCGAACACGTCACCCGGGCGCATCGTCGCGCCGCGCAGCCGCAGGATGGTGCGCACCGATTCACCCATCGAGCCCAGATGGACCGGCATGTGCGGGGCGTTGGCGATCAGCCGGCCGGCAGCGTCGAACAGCGCGCAGGAGAAGTCCAGCCGCTCCTTGACGTTGACCGAGTAGGCCGTGTTCTGCAGGGTCACGCCCATCTGCTCGGCGATCGTCCTGAAGAGGTTGTTGAAGATCTCGAGGAGGATCGGATCGCAGTCGGTGCCGAGGACGGCGCGGCGCGGCAATGGCGCATTTCGCTCCAGCCGCAGGTGATCGCGGGCCGTGACCTCGGCCGCCCAGCCTAGCTCGACCACGACCGTGGTGGTCTCGGCGGCGACGAGCGCCGGGCCGGAGACGCGATCGCCCGGCCGCAGCGCCTCGCGCCGAAAGACCGGGGCTTCGAAGGGCTCCGCCGGCTGATGCGGGGCGCGGTTCGTGTAGAGACGCACCTGCCGCAGCGGCGTCAGCGGGTCGTCGGGTCCGCGTGGGACCACCGGCAGCTCCGGCTCGACGACCTCGGCCATGTGGCCGACGCCCTCGACCGTCACCTGCTCGACCACCAGCCCGCGGCCCTCGACGATGAAGCCGTAGCGCGTGCGGTGCTCCTGCTCGAAGGCGGCGCGCGTCGCGTCGGGTGTGCCGGCCGCCACGTCGAGCGTGGTATCGGTGCCCTGGTAGCGGAGGTGGACCCGGGCCTCGGTCTCGATCAGCCGCGCCTCGACCTGCTGCGCCGTGAGCTCGGCCCGCGCCTCGGCCTCGAGCGCGGCGGTGGCCGCCGCCAGCTCGGCCATCAGCTCCGGGCCGAGCGGCCGCTCGACCGCGCGCTGGCGCAGCACGCGGATATCGGCGAGCCCGATGCCGTAGGCCGAGAGCACGCTCGCCAGGGGGTGGACGAGCACGCTCCGGATACCGAGAAGATCGGCCACCTGGCAGGCGTGCTGTGCCCCGGCGCCACCGAAGCAGCACAGCGTGTAGCGCGTCACGTCGTAGCCGCGCTGGACCGAGATCTGCTTGATGGCGTTGGCCATGTTGTCGTTGGCGATGGCCAGGCAGCCCTGCGCCAGCTCCTCGGGCGTCCGCCGCACCCCGGTTGCGACCGCGACCTCGTCGGCCAGCGCCGCGAACTTCTGACGGACGATCTCGGCGTCGAGTGGCTGGTCCGCGCCCGGTCCGAACACCGCGGGGAACAGATCAGGAAGGATCTTGCCGACCATCAGGTTGGCGTCGGTCACGGTGAGCGGCCCGCCGCGGCGATAGCAGGCAGGGCCGGGATTGGCCCCGGCGCTCTCCGGGCCGATCCGGAAGCGCTGGCCGTCGAAGGCGATGATCGAGCCGCCGCCGGCGGCCACGGTATGGATCTTCATGATCGGCGCGCGCACCCGCACGCCCGCCACTTCGGTGTCGAAGGCGCGCTCGTAGGCGCCTGCATAGTGCGTCACGTCGGTCGACGTGCCGCCCATGTCGAAGCCGACGATCCGCTCGCAGCCCGCGAGCCGCGAGGTCTTGACCGCACCGACCACCCCACCGGCGGGTCCGGAGAGGATCGCGTCCTTGCCCCGGAAGCGGTGCGCGTCCACCAGCCCGCCATTGCTCTGCATGAACATCAGCCGCACCGAGCCGGTCGCGGCGGCCACCCGGTCGACATAGGCGCGCAGGATCGGCGAGAGATAGGCGTCGACCACCGTGGTGTCGCCGCGGCCGACGATCTTCATCAGTGGCGAGACCTGGTGGCTCACCGAGACCTGGGTGAAGCCCACCTGCCGTGCGATCTCGGCCACGGCATTCTCGTGCGCCGGAAAGCGCCAGCCGTGCATCAGCACGATCGCGATGCAGCGAAAGCCCTTCGCGAACGCTGCCGCCAGGTCGGCCCGTGCCGCGTCGCGGTCGAGCCGGCGGTCGAGCGAGCCGTCGGCGCGCAGCCGCTCGTCGATCTCGACCACCTCCCCGTAGAGCTGCTCTGGCAGGATGATCTGCCGGGCGAAGATGTCGGGCCGGTTCTGGTAGGCGATGCGCAGGGCGTCGCCGAGGCCGCGGGTGATCGCGAGGACGGTCGGTGCCCCCTTGCGCTCGAGCAGCGCATTGGTCGCCACGGTCGTGCCCATCTTGACGGCTTCGATGGCGGCTTCGGGTAGCGGATCCGCACGGCCGAGCCCGAACAGGTCGCGGATCCCTTGCAGCGCGGCGTCCTCGTACTGTTCCGGGTTCTCGGAGAGCAGCTTGTGCACGCGAATGGTCCCGTCCGGGGCGCGCGCCACGATGTCGGTGAACGTCCCGCCGCGATCGATCCAGAACTGCCACCGCCCGGTCATCCGCCCTGCCCACCTGCCATCCGGGCTGGGCTATACGGGAGGCCTATGGGCGTGCCTAGCGTTGCCGTTCTTGAACGAGTGGCCGGCGGCGCGGCGGTGTCCGCTGACGACCATCGAGGAGATACGAGGCGGCGCCAAGTGTCACGGGCCGCCGATCCCGATCGACCGGCAGAAGGGGGGATCGACGCGATGACCCGCGAGATGGGGAAGACGTTCGAGAAGCACTCCCGTAAAGGGTCGTCGACACCGGCGTCGTCGTCCAGGTCCTGGTCGACGACGATCAGGAGCAGGGCGAGCGGGCTCAGGCTCTCCTTGCCGAGGGTGAGGTGCTGATCCCCAAGACCGTCCCCCTGCAGAGCGAGTGGGTTCCCCGCTCCACGCATTGGCTGCACCGCCGGCGCATCACGTCGGTACGACGCGGACTACTCGGTCTGCCCGGCGTCATCGTAGTCGATCCGTCGATCGGCAAGCGCGCGCTTGACTGGCTCGACCAAGGGATGGGCTTCGCGGACGCCCGCAACTGGCCTCCAGGCCGCCAGGGACGACCTTCGTGACTCTCGATTGGGCGCTCGGCCGGCAGACCGCGCGGCTCGACGGAACGCCTGCTGCGCACGCCCTCGGCTGCGGCTCCACACCGACTGCGGTCCATGCCCAGCTCCTGCATCTCGCTGCCGGCTCCGCTATAGGTCGTCTCCGGACCCTCGCCACGGAGCCGCCGGACTTGCCCGCAATCCGCTCAGCCCGTCGCGCTGCCGCCTTCGCCGCCTGAGCCCATGGCGATCTGGGGCAAGCTGCTCGGTACTGCGGCCGGGCTGGCGATGGGCGGGCCGCTGGGCGCCCTGCTTGGGGCCGTCGCCGGTCATGTCTACGATCAATGGCGGGCCGAGGGGCGCATCCTGCCCAAGGCGCCGCCCGACCTGATCGACCCGCTCGACACCCGCCGGGTCGCGTTCGCCACCGCCGTGATCGTGCTCGGCGCCAAGCTGGCCAAGGCCGACGGCGTCGTCAGCCGCGACGAGGTGCGCGCCTTCAAGGAGCTGTTCGACGTCGACGACGCCGATGTCGGCAGCGTCGCGCGGATCTTCGACGAGGCCAAGCGCAGCCCGGAAGGCTTCGAGCCCTATGCCCGCCAGGTGGCGGCGCTGTTCGCCGAGGATCCGGCGGTGCTCGAGGCGCTGCTCGACGATCTGTTCGCGCTCGCCGCCGCCGATGGCGCGCTGAACCAGGCCGAGGTCGCCTGGCTCGCGCGGCTCGCCGCGATCCTCGGCTTCACGCAACGTGATTTCGCGGCGATCCTCGCCCGTTACGGCGCCACTCTGCGCCCGCCCACGCCGAGGGCGCCGGAGCCGGATCCCTATGCGGTGCTGGGTCTGAACCGCTCGGCCAGCGACGCCGAGATCCGTGCGACCTGGCGGCGGCTCGTCCGCGAGCATCACCCCGACCGGCTGATCGCGCAGGGTGTGCCCGAGGAGATGTTGAAGCAGGCCAACGCCCGCCTCGCCGCGATCAACGCGGCCTACGACAGGATCGCCAAGGAGCGCGGCCTCGGCTGACCGGTGTTGCCCGGATCACCAGCGGCCGTGCTAGACCGCATGGCATGGTCGAGCCCTCCCGACACAGCCGGATGACGGTCGCCGAGTTCCTCCGCTGGGAGGACGGCACCGACACCCGCTACGAGTTGGTCCATGGCGAGGTCGTCGCCATGGCGCCACCCACCGGGCGGCACGGTGCCATCGCGCGCAACGTCCACGACGCCCTGACCGTGCGACTGCGACGGCCATGCGCCAGCTATTTCGGCGTCGGTGTCGCAAGCTCCGAGCAGGACGACGAGTGTCGGCTGCCGGATGTGATGGTGAGCTGCGAGCCCTTGCCGGAACGGGTCTTCACAGCCCCCCGCCTGCTGGTCGAAGTGCTGTCTCCATCGACCGAGAAGGACGACCGCACCGACAAGCTCGACTTCTACAAGTCACTACCCAGCGTCGAGGCGGTGCTGCTGGTCTGGCAGGACAAGCGTCGTGTGCAGGTCAACCTGCGGGGCGCGGAGGGGTGGCTCGTCCAGGACTTGGTCGGTGGCGGGCAGGTCGAGCTGGCCGCCCTCGGTGTGGCCCTGACGCTCGACGAGATCTACGCGGGCGTCGAGCTGCCGGGGGCGTCACCGCCGGACTGACGGCCGCGCTCTCGCGACGGCCGTCGCCGTGTACGTCGGGGCCCACCGTCGAACAGGCCGGCCTGCAGGCCCCAAGCGTCCCAGCCGTGGCGGGTGGCCCTGGCGAACAGCTCGAGATAGGGGCCGGCGGCGAGCCGCTCGATCCGCTCGTAGACCTCGTCGGGCTTGCGCGAGTGTTCGCGGCGTGGGGCGATCACCAGGCGCCGCACCCCGCCCGACAGGCGCTTCGGGTGGCCGCGGGTGGCGAGCAGGCAGGGCTCGGGGTTGGCCCGGGTCCAGAATCCCATGCCGGTGAAGAAATCGCGCTCGTCGAGCACGAGGCCGCCGCGGCCGGGGTGCAGCTTGGCCCAGTAGAAGCCGACCGTCTTGTAGCTGAAGCCCCAGGCGGAGACGACCTCGAGCGCCTTCGGCAGCAGCGGGTCGGTGGCCCAGAGCAGGAGCAGCGCGTCGGGCGCGCACCAGGACGCCACCGGCAGGGCCTTGATCTCGGCGAGACTCAGCGTGTCGTAATGCGCCTCGGCGCTGCGTCCCTTGCCCCGCTCGGACCACGTCGCGAAGGTCCAGGGCGGGTCGGCGTAGATCACGCGGTAATCGCGGCGCGGCGGGTCGGGCGGCAAGGCGGCTCCGTGGCGGCTCGCGGCGCTTCTAGCGCGCGCCGACGCGTGCGCAACGTCACAGCGTCGGCGGTCGATCCGCGCTTCAGTTCCTGCTGCCGCGAACCGCGCGGCCAGCGCTGGGACGATGCCCGATGTCGGACCAACCGTTTCTTGTCGCAGCGTTTCTCAACGCCGCTCTGCTCGGCGGTCTGCTGGGCACTGTCGGACAGGGCGTGCGTGCCATCGTCGGGCTCAAGAAGGCGCGCGAGGAGGCGGCGCAGCAAGGTCGCACCTTCGCGGAGACATTCGAGCCCGGTCGGCTGCTGCTCAGCCTCGCGATCGGCTTCGTCGCCGGCGTGCTGGGGCTGCTGACCCTGGATCTCGGCGACGCGACGAAGATCGCGATGCAGCAGATCGTGACGCTCATCGCCATCGGCTATGCCGGGACCGACTTCATCGAAGGCTTCATGCAGCGCGCCGTCCCCGATCTGGACGCGCGCGCGAGGCGTGCCGCCGAGGGGGCGAGCCTCGCCGAGCCGCCCGCGGTGGGATGAGCGCCGATGACCGACTTTCTCATGCGCTACGCGATCACGCCGCGCTACCTGACCGGTCCCTCGAAGCGCCGCCCGCGGCGCCCGCTCGATCCTGGCGTGCGCTTCGTCGTCGTCCACGACACCGGCAATCCGCGGTCCACAGCCGAGCAGAACGTCCGCTACTACGAGCGCAGCCGCGACGAGATGTCGGCCTCGGCGCACCTGTTCGTCGATGACCGGCAGATCCTCGAATGCATCCCGGCGCTGACGGGTGCCCCCGAAAAGGCGTGGCACGTGCTCTACAACGTGCCGACCGACGACCGACTGTTCGGCTTCGACGCCAACGACGCGGCGATCGGCGTCGAGTACTGCTTCGGGGACGGGATCGACGCGGACGAGGCCTATCGCAAGTACGTGTGGATCGTCGCCTGCATCTGTCACCGATTCGCCCTCGACCCGAGCCGCGCGGTGGTCGGCCATTTTTTCCTCGACCCACGACGTAAGACCGACCCCGTGACCGGGCTCGCGCAGAGCCGGCGCACCTACGAGCAGCTCCTGCGCGACATCGTGACCGAGCACGCGGCATGTCGTCAGGACGTCGTGTCCTTGCCGCCCGCCGTGATCGAGATGGAAGGCACGGTGGTCGCGACGAGCCGTCTTAACATCCGGCACGGCATACCGTCGCGTCGCGCAGCGGTGGTCCAGGTGGTCGGGCGGGGCAGCGAGCTCGCTTATGTCGGCCTGACGCGCGAGGGCGAGCCCGTCAACGGGAACCCCGTCTGGTACCGGACTGCTGGCGCCGACTATTTCTGGAGTGGCGGCACCTCGGCGGTTCCATGAGCATCGGTTCCGCGCGACAAGGCGCGGCATGGACCGCGAGGAACTCATTCGCCGGGTCGAGCAGGCGGCGTTGTGGGGGTGGCCGCCGCTCGGCACGCGGTTGATCGACGGCTGGCTGATCACGTGGGGCGGTCGCGCCAACCGCCGCCTGCGCTGTGCCCGCACGCTCGACTTCACCGGCAAGGACGTCGGCAAGGCGATCCAGGCCGTGGAGACATTCTTGGCCGCGCAGGGCGCCCCGTCCTGCTTCCACATCGCCGACCTCGTGGAACCGCCGGATCTCGACGCGGTCCTCGCGGCCCGTGGCTACGCGCTGGCCACGCCCACCTCGCTGCTGCTGGCGCCGATTCCCGACGCGGAGCCAAATCCGGCGGTGGAGCTGCTGACCCGCGCCACGCCGGCCGTGATGAACGCCTTGTGTGACGAGCGGCTGCCGGCGGACCTGCGCGCCGAACGGGCGGCGATCCTCGCCCGCATCCGCCGCCCGCACCGCCTCGGGCTCGTCTGGCAGGACGACGAGCCGGCCGCGGCGGCCTTGTGCGTGCGCGACGGTGACCTCGCCGGGATCTTCGCCATGCGCACGGTGCCGCGCTTGCGCCGACGGGGCCTCGGCCGGCGCGTGCTGCTGCGCCTTGCCCGCTGGGCCGCCGAGGAGGGCGCGCAGCGGCTCTACCTCCAGGTCGAGGACGACAACGCCCCGGCGCTGGCCCTCTACCGAAGTCTCGGCTTCGCCCGGGTCTACGGCTACCACTACCGGGAAGCGTCGCCCTGAGTGGCGACGGCGCGATGGACGGCATCTCGTAGCCAGACGAGCGGCGGATGGCGCTCGTTGCGCCGCGCCCAGACGAGCTGCGACGTGAAGCCCGGCAAGCCGAGCGGCTCGGGCAGTACGGCAAGCCTCAGCGGCCGGGCCAGGAGCTGCGCCAGCCGGCTCGGATAGACGAGCGTCAGGTCGCTGCCGCGAAGAAGAAACGGGGCGAGCAGGGAGTGCGGGACGGTCAGCGCGACGCGGCGGCGCAGGCCGAGCGTCGCCAGGGCCTCGTCGACCACTCCGTGCGGATCGCCGCGCGGCGAGACCAGCATTGCGGGAAACGCGGCGAGGCGCTCTGCGGTAGGCGGGCCCGCGAGGAGCGGATGGCCATCGCGCACCATCAGTACCAGCCGCTCGTCGAACAGCGGCGTCGCGGCGATCGCGGCTGGTAGGTCGCGGAACAGGCCGACTGCGAGATCGACCGCGTCCTCGGCCAGCCAGCCGAGCACCTGGTCGCGCTCGCCAGCCCGTAGCACGAGGTCGGCGCCCGGTGCCTCGCGAGCCAGGATGCGGCGCAGCTCGGGGAGCACGGTGACCGCCGAGAGATCGGTCGTAGCGAGACGCCAAGTCAGACGCGCTGCGGCCGGCTCGAACCGCGCTGGCGGTGCGAAGGCGCGCTGCAGCGCCGCGATCGCGGCGGCCACCGGCTCGCGCAGCTCACGCCCGTAGGTGGTCAACTCGTGGCCGCGCGGCCCACGCACGAGCAGCGGGTCGCCGAGCAGCGCACGCAGCCGGCGCAGCGCATTGCTGGTCGCCGGCTGGCTCAGCCCGACACGCCGCCCCGCCGCTGTCACCGCGCGCTCCTCGAGGAGGGCGTGGAGGACCTTGACCAAGTTGAGGTCGATCGCAGCCAAATTCACTGCGCGGATGCTCTCCATACCAACAATCCATGCCCGAGATGGATGCGCGTCAATGGCCTTTCACGCCGGTTCGTCTAGAATCGCGTCGGTTGCGTTGCAGGGAGACCGCGCTGGTGCTCACCCTCACCATCAATGGCGTGGCCCACGAGGTCGACGCCGACCCCGACATGCCCCTCCTTTGGGCGATCCGCGACCTCGCCGGCCTTACGGGCACCAAGTATGGTTGCGGTGCCGCGCTCTGCGGCGCCTGTACGGTTCATGTCGACGGCGAGCCCGTGCGCTCCTGTGTGATGCCGGTCTCGGCCGCCGTGGGGAGTGCCATCACCACCATCGAGGGTGTCGACGGACCCGCGGCCCGCGCCGTGCGGGCCGCCTGGGAGAAGCTCGACGTCGTGCAGTGCGGCTACTGCCAGCCGGGCCAGGTGATGGCGGCGGTGGCGCTGCTGCAGGCGACGCCCAGACCCACCGAGGCCGACATCGACTCGGCCATGACCAACATCTGTCGCTGCGCCACCTACCAGCGCATCCGGGCCGCGGTGCACGAGGCGGCCCGGCTGATGGAGACCTGAGCCATGCTGGCGACGCTGCCCCGCACCCCGCTGCGTCCGTCGCGGCGTGGCTTTCTCAAGAGCGGCGCGCTGGCCGCGGTCGGCCTCACGCTCGGCATTCATGTGCCGACCGGGCGGCTGACCAGCGCCCTCGCCGCCGAGGCGCTGCCCGGGCCGTTCCACGGCTACCTGACCATCGGCCTCGACGGCACGGTTACCGTGCGCGCGGCGCACATGGACATGGGCCAGGGGATCTACACCGGCACGGCCACGCTGGTCGCCGAGGAACTCGACGCCGACTGGGCGCAGATGCGCGTCGAGGGCGGCTGGGGTAATCCCAAGCTGTTCGGCAACCTCGCCTGGGGCGGCGAGATCCAGGGTACCGGCGGCTCGACCGGCACCGCCAGCTCCTTCCTGCGCTACCGCCAGGCCGGCGCGGCGGCGCGGGCGATGCTGATCGAGGCGGCAGCGCGGACGTGGGGTGTGCCGACCGACGGCATCACGGTCGAGAGCGGCGTGGTCCGCCATCCGCACGGCAAGCAGGCGAGCTTCGCCGAGCTGGCGCCCAAGGCGGCGCTCATGCCGGTGCCGGCCGAGGTCCGCCTCAAGGACCCGTCGCAGTGGCGCTACATCGGTAACCCGGACCTGCGCCGGCTCGACTCGGTGGCGAAGACCAGCGGGACGCAGGCGTTCACGATCGACGTCCGGCTGCCCGGCATGCTGACCGCGGTGGTCGCCCACCCGCCGCGCTTCGGCGCCACGGTGGCGGGCTTCGACGCGACCGCCGCGCACGCGGTCAAGGGCGTGGTCGACGTGGTGCAGATCCCCACGGGCGTGGCGGTCGTGGCCGAGACCACCTGGGCCGCGCTCAAGGGCCGCGAGGCGCTGGCCGTCACCTGGGACGAGCATGCCGCCGAGACCCGCGGCACGGCCGAGCTGACCGAACTCTACCGCTCGCTGCTCGACGCCGACGGCGCCGCCGTCGCCCGCGCCGAGGGTGACGCGGCCGCGGCGATCGCCGGGGCGGCCAAGGTCGTCACCGCCGACTACGAGTTCCCTTACCTCGCCCACGCGGCGCTCGAGCCGCTCGACGCCGTGGCACGGCGCCATCTCGGGAAGATCGAGGTGTGGGGCGGGCACCAGATGCCCGACCTCTACCAATACCTCGCGGCCCAGACGGCCGGCGTCGAGCCCAAGGACGTTGTGCTGCACGTGATGATGACCGGCGGCGGCTTCGGCCGACGTGCGGTCACCGACGGCGACGTGATCGTCGAGGCGGTCGCCACCGCCAGGGCGATCGGCTGGAAGGCGCCGGTCAAGCTGCTCTGGACGCGCGAGGATGACATGAAGGGCGGCCGCTACCGCCCGATGTATCTGCATCGGCTCGAAGCCGGACTCGACGCGGAGGGGCGGATCGTCGGCTGGCGGCATCGTATCGTCGGCCAGTCGATCCTGCGCGGCACGCCGTTCGAGGGCTTTCTCGTCCAGAACGGGGTCGACGCGACCTCGGTCGAGGGGGCGAGCAACCTGCCCTACGCCATACCCGACCTCGTCGTCGACCTGCATTCACCGGACGTCGGCGTGCCGGTGCTGTGGTGGCGCGCGGTCGGCAGCACGCACACGGCCTACGCCACCGAGGCCTTCATCGACGAGCTGGCCGAGGCTGCGGGGCAGGATCCGCTGGCATTCCGCCTCGCCATGCTCGAGGGTCACCCGCGACACCGCGCCGTGCTCGAGCTGGCGGCCGAGAGGGCCGGCTGGGGGACGCCCCCGCCCGAGGGTCGAGCGCGCGGCATCGCGGTCGCGGAATCCTTCGGCTCCTACGTGGCGCAGGTGGCCGAGGTCAGCGTCGAAGGCGGCACGGTGCGCGTGCACCGCGTGGTCTGCGCGGTCGACTGCGGTGTCGCGGTCAACCCGGACGTGATCAAGGCGCAGATGGAGGGCGGGATCGGCTTCGGGCTGGGCGCCATCCTCAAGGGTCAGATCACGCTCGACGCCGGTAGGGTCGAGCAGGGCAACTTCGACGGCTATCCGGTGCTGACGATCGACGAGATGCCGGCGGTCGAGGTGCACATCGTCGCCTCGATGGAGCCGCCCACCGGCGTGGGCGAGCCCGGCGTCCCGCCGATCGGCCCGGCCGTCGCCAACGCCGTCGCCGCCGCGACCGGCAAGCGGATCCGCGTCCTGCCGTTCAGCCGGAACGACCTGGCGAGCGCGTGAGGCGCCGCCCGGTGAGCCACACGCCGGCGAGGACCAGCGCGCCGCCGGCGAGCGCGGTCGGGGTCAGGGGCTCGGCGAGGAGGAGGGCGCCGAGCGCGGCGGCCCAGGCCGGCTGGAGGTAGCCGACGGTGGCGACCCGCGTCGCCGTGGTCCGGCCGAGCAGCCAGAGATAGACGACCATCGGCGCCGCGGTGCCGAGGGTGCCCAGCAGGAGCAGCACGAGCCAGGTGGCGGCGACCGGCGGCAGGCTCACCCCACCCTCCAAGGCGAGCGCGACGGCCAGCGCGCCGAGACCGGAGCAGCTCTGCTGCAGGAAGGCGAGGCGCGCCGGGTCGGCCGGCCGGCGGTGCCGGGCGAAGACGGTACCGGTGGCGTAGCAGAGGGCGACCACGACCATCAGCAGGTGGCCGACGAGCGTCCCGCTACCGCCGGGGCCGACGAGCAGCAGCAGGCCGGCGAACCCGGTGCCCATCCCGACCAGCGTCACGGCCGTCATCCGCTCGTCGCGCAGCGCGAGGTGCGCCAGCAGCATGACGAACAGCGGGGTCGTGCCGTTGAGCATCCCGGCGCGCGCGCTGTCGATGCTGCCGAGCGCGAGGTTGGTCAGCAGGTTGGGCAGCCAGCCGCTGAGCGTGCCGAGGATCAGGGCGAAGCCGACCTCGCCCGGGCGCGGCCACAGGGAGCGCCGGGCGGTGGCGAACGCGGCGAGCAGCACGAGCGCCGAGATGCCGCCGCGAAAAGCCGCGAGCGAGGCCGGCGGGACGCTCGCGACAGCAAGCTTGGCGAGCAGGAACGAGCTGCCCCACATCGCCGAGACGGCGAGGATGCCGACCCAGAGCAGCAGGTCGCCGGCAGGATGCGGCCCGGTCCGATCGGTCGACATGGCTACGGTCTAGCCGATCGCCACGGGGGCGCTATCCTCGCCGCCGACCGATCAGGAGGGCTGCCGATGCCACGCTTCGACGCGATCACCGATGCCGACCACGCGGCCTTCTGGGAGGACGGCTACGTCTTCAAGCGCGGCTACCTCCTCGCCGAGGAGGTCGAGCTGGCGCGGGAGACGATCCGCACCGACCCGTCGATCGCCGCCCATGTGCTGGCGCTGAGCGATGCGGAGGGGGGCTCGACCGACCTCGCCCTGTGGAACCACCCGTCCGAGGACGTGTTCGGGGCGATCGCCCGCTGCGAGCGGGTCGCCGGCGGCGCTGAGCGGCTGCTCGGCGGCGAGGTCTACCACTACCATTCGAAGCTGACGATGAAGCGGCCGGGCGGCGGCGGGCGCTGGGAGTGGCACCAGGACTATGGCTATTGGTACCAGAACGGCTGCCTGTACCCGGACATGCTGTCGGTGGCGATCGCGCTCGACCCGGCGACGCGCGAGAACGGCTGCATGCAGGTGATCAAGGGCAGCCACAAGCTGGGGCGGATCGAGCACGGCCGGGTCGCCGGCCAGACCGGCGCCGACATGGAGCGGGTCGAGCAGGCGATGAAGGCACTCGAACTGGTCTATTGCGAGATGGCCCCGGGCGACGCCCTGTTCTTCCACAGCAACACGCTGCACTGCTCGGCCGCGAACCTGTCGCCGACCCGTCGCAATCTGCTCATTTGCTGCTACAACAAGGCGACCAACAATCCCTACAAGGCACACCACCACCCGTTCTACACGCCGCTCACCAAGCTGCCCGACGAGGCGGTGCTGGCGGCCGGTGTGAAGGCGACCGAGCGGGCGTGGATGCTGGAGGGCCAGGACCAGACCAGCGAGGGCCACCGCGCGGCGTGACCTCTGCCCGCGGAGTCGAAGCGCCCCGGCTGTTGCCAGCCGGGACGCTCCGTGTCGCCTGGATCGGCGGTGCGGGCCGGGAGGGCGCCCGCGCCGGTACAGCTCAGGCGGCGAGGGTCTTCAGCTCGTTGAGGTTGGCGACCATGCGCTCGGTCACCAGCTTGGCGACCTCCTGCTGGGTCTTGACGCCGTGCTCGACGACGCTGCGCGCCTCGGCGATCGCGGTCTCGACGGCGGCCTGCGCGTCCTTGGCATAGGCCTCGGGCTTCTTCGCCAGGTCGAAGCCCTTGAAGGCGCTCTCGATCTGGGCCTGCCAGCCGTCGACGCGCTTCAGGTGCTGGGCCCATGCGGCCTGCGCCGCCTCGGTGACCAGCTTCTGCACCTGGACGAAGGTCTCGAGATTGGCCTTCTGCAGGGCGACCAGCGCCTCGACGTTGACGCCGGGGACGTTGAACGCGGGGAAGGTCGGGTTGACGGAGGCACGGGCGGCCATGGGTTTCACTCCTCGGTGACGGGTTTTGCTGCGGTGCACAACAGTTAAGAGCGGGCCCCGCAAGACGCAAGAGCGCTCATTGTGCAGTGCAGCAAAACCCGGCCGACAGAGTGTCGCAGGGCGTCCCGCCGCCGGACGGCACGCGCCAGGGATGCCTTGGGAGCAGCCGCGGGGCGGCCCCCCCCAGCTCGGTGCCGCTCGACGTGGCGCACCTAGCGGATGAAACCCAGCGCCTCGAGCTTGAGCACGATCTGCTGCGCCGCCATGTCGGGCGGTAGTTTGGTCGTGTCGATGCGCAGCTCGGGCGTCTCGGGGGCCTCATAAGGATCGGAGATGCCGGTGAACTCCTTGAGAATGCCGGCGCGGGCCTTGGCGTAGAGCCCCTTGCGATCGCGGCCCTCGCAGACCTCCAGCGGCGTCGCGACGTGGACCTCGAGGAAGCCGCCCACCGGCTCGATCATGTCGCGGACCTTCTGCCGCGTCGCCGCGTAGGGTGCGATCGGCGCGCAGATCGCGATCCCCCCGGCCTTGGTAATCTCGCTGGCGACGTAGCCGATGCGCAGGATGTTAAGGTCGCGGTGCTCGCGCGAGAAGCCGAGCTCGGAGGAGAGGTTCTTGCGCACAAGATCGCCGTCGAGCAGCGTCACGGAGCGGCCGCCCAGTTCCATCAGCTTGACCAGCAGGGCATTCGCGATCGTCGACTTGCCCGAGCCCGAGAGGCCCGTGAAGAAGACGGTGAAGCCCTGGCGGTGGCGGGGCGGGTGGGTACGCCGCAGCTCCTCGATGACGTCCGGGAACGAGAACCAGTCCGGGATGTCGAGGCCCTCGCGCAGGCGCCGGCGCAGCTCGGTCCCGGAGATGTCGAGCACCGTCTCGCCGGGCTGGATCTCGTCCTGCTGCACGTACTGGGCGCGGTCCTGGGCGTAGACCAGCGCGTGGAACGGGACCATCGAGACGCCGATCTCGTCCTCGTGCTTGCGGAACAGCTCCTGCGCCTCGTACTCGCCGTAGAACGGCGTGCCGTCGCTGCGCCTGCCGGGTCCGGCGTGGTCACGGCCGACGATCAGGTGCGTGCAGCCATAGTTCTTGCGGATGATGCCGTGCCAGACCGCCTCGCGCGGCCCGGCCATGCGCATCGCCAGCGGCAGCAGGCTCAGGGTCGTCGTCTGCTCCGGATAGTGCGGCAGCAGCCGCTCGTAGCAGCGGACCCGGGTGTAGTGGTCGACGTCGCCCGGCTTGGTCATCCCGACCACCGGGTGGATCAGCAGGTTGGCCTCGGCCATCTGCGCCGCGCGGAAGGTCAGCTCCTGATGCGCGCGGTGCATCGGATTGCGGGTCTGGAAGGCGATGACCCGGCGCCAGCCGAGCTTGCGGAACCGTGCCCGCAGCTCGGCCGGGCTGTCGCGCAGGTGACGGAAATCGTAGTGCGTCGGCGCCTCGAGACCCTGAAGCCGCCCACCGACGTAGACGGACCCGGCGTGGCGCATCAGGTAGCGCACGCCCGGGTGGGCGTCGTCGTCGCAGCCGAACACGGCCACCGCCTCGAGCCGCTTGTCGGGCTCCCAGACGTCCGCGACGGTCATGATGGCGAGCGCCACGCCCTCGCGGTCGCGCAGCACGATCTCCTCGCCGGCGCGGAGATCCTTGGCGAACTCGCGGGTCACGTCGAGGGTGATCGGGATCGGCCAGAGGATCCCCGAGGCCAGCCGCATCTGGTCGCGCACCGCCTCGTAGTCGGCGCGGCCGAGGAAGCCGTCGAGCGGCGAGAAGGCACCGTTCAAGAGCAGCTCGAGATCGCAGATCTGCCGCTCGGTAAGATCCCAGGAGCGCAGCTCCTTCGAGCGGCGCTTGGCCTCGGCCGCCGCGCGCTCGTCGAGATAAAGCTCCTTCAGCGCACCACCATGCGCTTCCTTCAACGCACCCATGCAGGTCCTCCGGTGCCCGGCTCGCAGCGGCGCGGACGGAACGGGACCCGCCGGCGGCGGTCAAGCGCCATGAGCGATCCGGCTCACGCCGGTATGTCCGCCGCAGCGGCGCTGCAACAGCGGCTCAACCGCGCCCCGGCCACATCCGCCAGAAGACGTGGTCCTTCCGGCCGAGCAGGTGGTGCAGGGCGGCGCCGACATGGACCGCGATCAACGCGCCGATCACGTTGGCGCCGATGAAGTGAACCCAGAGGGCGATGTCCTCGACCGTCTTGTTCTTGCCCATCAGCGGCGGGATCCCGAGCCACTGCAGCAGCTCGATCGGATAGCCGCCGGCGACCGTACGGAAGTAGCCGCTCACCACCATGACGACGAGCATCACGTAGAGCAGGTGGTGGACGGCTTTCGAGGCGCGGATCTGCCAGTCGGGGATACCGAAAAGCGCCGGCGGCGGATGGGTCGCTCGCCAGAGGATGCGCAGCGCGACGAGCAGGATCAGCGTCGTTCCGATCCCCTTGTGGAGGATGAACAGGAAGTTCTGCACCGGCCCGGGCCCGACCTCGAGCATCGTCACCCCGGCGGGGATGGTGACCAGCACCAGCACGGCGATCAGCCAGTGGAAGAGCTTGGCGACGGAATCGTAGTTGTCGCCGAGCGGGCCTCCATCGAGGGTCCGAGCAGCCATCCGTTGGCACCTCCCGCCGCGCGCCCGCGACACGGGCCAGTCGATCGTCACATAGCAGCCGGCGCGGGCATGAAAAGCTGTCGCGGACCAGCGCTGCCACTCGGCAGCCTAGCCACCGACCATCAGCTTGACGATCTCGTCGTGGCTCGTCTCGGCGGGGCGGCGCTCGCCGGCCTTCTGGCCGCGGCGGAGGACCAGGATGCGGTCGGCGACGGCGAAGATGTCGATCAGGTTGTGGCTGATGAAGATGATCGCGACGTTCTGGCGCTTGAGGCGGTGGATCAGCTCGACGACTTTCCGTTGCTCGGGAACCCCGAGGGCCGCCGTGGGCTCGTCCATGATCAGGAGCTCGGCCTTCCAGTAGATCGCGCGGCCGATGGCCACCGCCTGCCGCTGTCCGCCGGACAGCGAGCGCACGGGCAGGCCGAGCTTCTTCGGGGCGATGTCGATCTCCAGCGTTTCCAGCACCCCGGCGGCGGCCATGCGCATCGCCCTGCGGTCGATCCGCGGCAGGAGCCCGAGCGCGCGGACCACCGGCTCGCGCCCTAGAAAGACGTTGGCACCGACGTCGAGATTGTCGGCCAGGGCGAGGTCCTGATAGATCGTCTCGATGCCGACCTCGCGGGCGTGGCGCGGGTTGGCGAGGGTCAGCCGCTCGCCCTTGAAGAGGATCTCGCCCTCGTCCGGGTGGTGCACGCCCGAGATCGCCTTGATCAAGGTCGATTTGCCGGCGCCGTTGTCGCCAGCCAGCGCCAGCACCTCGCCGCGGTGCAGATCGAAGCTGACGTTCTCGAGCGCCGTGACGCCGCCGAAGCGCTTGGTCAGCCCGCGGCAGGCAAGGATCGGTGCCGTGGCCCCGGCCTCACTCATCCTTGGCCTCGCCCGTCAGTCGGGTGCGTGACTGGTCGATCAACACCGAGACGATGATGACCACGCCGACGGCGACGAACTGCCAGAACGGCTCGACGTTGATGAACACGAGGCCGTACTGGATCACCGCGATGATCAGGGCGCCGATGACCGTGCCGATGATCGTGCCTGAGCCGCCGAACAAGGACGCCCCGCCGATGACGACGGCCGCGATGCTGTCGAGCAGCAGCGGCTCGCCGGCCTGCGCCGCACCGGCGGAGAACCGCGCCGTGTAGACCATCCCGGCGACGCCCGCGCAGCCGGCGCTGATCGTGTAAAGCAGGAGCGTGTGCCGCTTGACGTTGATGCCCGAACGGACGGCCGCGATGCGGTTGCCGCCCAGAGCGTAGGTGTACTGCCCGAAGCGGGTCTGCGAGAGGACCCAGTGCATGACGAGCACGAGGGCCAGTGTGATCCAGATCGGGATCGGCACGCCCAGCCACTTGCCGGTGCCCATGGCGAACAGCCAGGGATTGTTGACCGGCACGGTGGTGCCGTTGGCGGCGAGGAAGCCGACCCCGCGCGCCACCCCGTACATGCCGAGCGTGCCGATGAAGGGCGGGACGCGCAGCCGCGAGATCAGCGTGCCGTTGATCAGGCCCGGCAGCAGCGAGACGAGAAAGGCGGCGAGGATGCCGGCCGGAAGCGCAAGCGCCGGGGCTTCGGGCGTCAGCACCTGCATGACGCGGGCCATGACCACGGCGGCGAGGCCCATCACGAAACCCACCGAGAGATCGATTCCGCCGGCGATGATCACGAAGGTCTGGCCGAGCCCGAGCAGGAGCGGCAAGGCGGCGAACAGCGCGATGCTCTGCACGTTGAAGGGGTTGAGCAGGAACGACACGCCGTAGGCGAGCCGCGCCCAGGTCTCGAAGAAGACCGCGAGCAGAACGAGGAACAGCCACGACCAGGCGGTGGCGAGGAAGGCCAGCGCCGGATGGCGCTCGGCTTCGGGCGTCGCGGCGAGCGAGGGGGCCAATGGTCAGCGATCTCGGCGGTCGTGGACGGCGGCCGGCGCCGTCCTCATCCTCCCCCGCGCGGAGCACGGGGGAGGGAGCATCGGTGCGCCACGCTGGGCTCAGTCGGAGTAGATGAACTTGGCGATCTCGGGGTCGTCGACGTTGTCCTTGTCCATGACCGTGATGCCGGTGCCGATCGCCGGCGGGATCGACTGGCCGTTGATGACCGCGAAGGCGCTCATCACGCCGAAATAGCCGATCTCCGCCGGATGCTGGGCGATCGCGAAGTCGATCAGGCCGGACTTGAGATCGTCGACGATCCGCGTCGGGGTGTCGAAGGCGACGACCTTGATCACGCCCGACTTGCCCAGCGCCTTCACACCGTCGGCCGCACCCAGGGCGGAGAACAGGTTGGCGCCGAACACACCGGCCAGATCCTCGTTGCGGGCGAACACCGCCTGCACCTGGGCGGCGGCCTTGTTCGCGTCGTTGTCGTTGAACTGGGTGTCGAGCACGGTGATGTTCGGATAGGCGCGCATGGCGAGCTTGAAGCCCTCCTCGCGCTGGTCGGTGGTGCTGATCCCCGGCTTGACGTTGCTGACATAGACCTTGCCGCGCTCGCCGATCGACCGCGCCAGTGCCACGCCGCCGAGAAAGCCGCCGAGGATGTTGTCGGTGGCGATGTAGCTGAGCGGGAAATCGCCGAGGCCGGAGCCGTCCTGGTACTTGCCGTCGTCGATGAAGGTATCGACGGTGATCACCGGGATCCCGGCCTCGACGGCCTGCTGCAAGGGCGCGATGAGCTGCTGCTTGTCGGTCGGCGCGATCAGGATGGCGTCGGGCTGACGGGCGATGACCGCCTGCAGCACCGGCACCTGGACGGTCGGGTTGAACTCTGGGCCCCCTTGGAAGAGCAGCTCGCAGCCCACCGCCTTGGCCGCCATCTCCGCGCCCTTGCGCATCGTGATGTAGAAGGCGTCGGTGGTCAGGCCGGGGATCAGCGCGATCGTGCAGGCCGCTGCCGGTGAGGGCGCGGCGAGGCTGACGACGGCGGCGGCGGCGAGGCCGAGCGCTCCGGCGGCGAGGCGATGCATGGGTTTGGAACCTCCCTTGGGCGTGCGTCCGGCCGGGCCGGCGCCGGGGCGGACCCTAGCGAGGGGTCCGTGGGTGGGCAAGCCGCCCGGCCGTGGCCTTGTCGGTCGCTCCATGTGCCGGCCGTCACTGAGCTGTCCGACTTGAAAGCCTAGCGTCGGTCCGTCTCCAGCGGGAGAGCCTCGCGGGTTCAAGGAGGACACATCCATGCAGCGTTACCAAAGGCGTTCCGTCGCGGTCGCCGGTCTCGCCTTGGCGCTCGTCGCCGGTCAGGGCCATCCAGCCGACGCCGCCAACAGTCGAACCGGGAGCATCACCAAGTTCTCGGGCGTCGACGAGATCGTCGAGGCCTGCACGACAACAACCATCTACGCGAACATGCCGGCGATGAGCCGAACGGTGACCGTCGGGGCCGGCGCCGCCTCGTCCGTGGTCGTGACGTTCTCCGCGGCCGCGTCACTCTTCGGTGAGGCCTTCGACACCGGCTTCGTACGCCTGCGGATCGGCAACAGCACCGTGCCGCCGGGTGACATCCCGTTCATCGGGCAGGGGCAGAGAGGGGCGCAGAGCTTCGCGTGGGAGTCGGCCCCGTTGACGCCCGGCAACTACACCATCCGCGTCCAGTGGCGCACCGATCTGGGCTCGAGCTTCTGCGTCGATGCCCGCTCGCTGACCGTCCTGCACAAGTAGCCGGCACTCCAGAGGCCGCGAGCGATCGGCGTCGAGCCGCTCCCGACGCCGATCTACCGCTGCCCCTTGACGTAGGGGCGCATCAGCGCCTGCGGGTAGGCGGCGCGCCGGGACATGACGATCAGCGCCATGATGCTCAGCAGGAACGGCAGCATCAGGAAGATCTGGTAGGGCAGGACCCCGCCGCTGAGCTGCTGCAGGCGGACCTGGAAGGCGTCGAAGGCGCCGAACAGGAGAGCACCGAGCAGCGCCTTGCCCGGCCGCCAGGAGGCGAACACGACCAGGGCGACGCAGATCCAGCCACGGCCGTTGACCATCTCGAAGAAGAAGGCGTTGAACGCGGAGAGCGTCAGGAACGCGCCGCCGACGGCCATGAGCGCGCTGCCGACCATCACCGCGCCGATCCGCACGGCGTAGACGTCGATGCCCTGCGCCTCGGCCGCGGCCGGGTTCTCGCCGCAGGTCCGCACGGCCAAGCCGAGCGGCGTGCGGTACAGCGCCCAGGCGACCACCGGGACCAGCAGCAGCGCCAGCCAGGTGAGCGCGGTCTGCGGTGCCAGCGCCGGGCCGAGCCAAGTTAGACCCAGGGGCTGGAACGGCTCGATGCGGGGCGGGCTGGTCGCTTGGGGCAGCAGCACGCGGTAAGTGAAGTAGGCGAGGCTGGTGGCCAGGAGCGTGATGCCGATGCCGGTGACGTGCTGCGAAAGGCCGAGCGGCACGGTGAAGAAGCCGTGCAGCAGGCCGAACGCCGCGCCGACCAGTGCCGCCAGCAGCACGCCGGCCCACAACGGCGCGCCGAGATGGACGAACAGCCAGCCGCTCATCGCCCCGGCGGTCATGATGCCTTCGATGCCGAGATTGAGCACGCCGGCCCGCTCGCAGATCAGCTCGCCCAGCGTGCCGAGGATCAGTGGTGTGGCGATCCGCAGGGTGGCAGCCCAGAACGCCGCGGAGAGCAGGATGTCGACGACCTCGCTCACCGGACGACGTGCACGGCGAGGCCGAGATCGAGGCGCAGCCAAGGCCGGTCGGTGGTCAGCACGCGGTCCGCTTCGACGGTCAGTGCCAAGGCGAGGCAGGCGCGCTCGCCCAAGGACAGCCCGAGCGCGCGCGTGGGGCCGCGAAGCTGGCCCGCGAGCAGGGCCTGGGCGGCGTCGAAGGGCTGGACCGGACAGCGCATCCGCCTCGCGATCTCCGCTGTCTCCTCCACCGAGGCGCCACGCTCGGTGAGTTTCGCGACAACCTCCGGGACGTCGACCGCGCTGACGAGGACGTCGGGATAGGCGTCGACTACCAGCTCGGAGCCCGGCTCGCCGTTGAGCTCGGCGATCAGCGCCGCTGCATCCAGGACGGTGATCAATCCTCGGCGGCCTCGCGCGCCGCCTCAGCGCGGCGGTCGGCGATCAGCTCGTCGGACAGGAGGATGCCCTCGGGCACATGGCGCCGGATGATCTCCTGGATCCGCCGTAGCGCTTGCCGATGGGAGACGAGGCGCGCCTCGCGCTCTCCGATCTCCAAGGTGACCGCGCCACCGCGCTCGAGCCCTCGCTCTCGCCGTGACGGGGCTGGAAGCACGAGGCGGCCCTGCTTGTCGACCTTCAGTCTGTAGACGCCCGTCATGGCAGGTGACCGGGAGGTGGCGTGAGAACGACTATGGCACGGATTGCTATGTATGCCACGCTCGGGCAAGTCACCGAGCGCCGGCCTGACAAAGCTCGGCGCTCCGTTTCCGCGGCCACGCTCACGCCGGGGCGCGGCGCACCGCGTGCAGCCGCTCGCGGTGAAAAATGAACAGGCCGGAGGCGACGATCACCGCGGCGCCCGCCAGCATGTGCCACCCCGGAACGTCGCCGAACGCGATCCAGCCGACGAGGATCGCCAGCGGGATCGAGATGTAGCGGAACGGCGCCACGAACGACATCTCGCCCATCCGGAAGGTCATGACGATGGTGGCGTAGGCGGTGGCGATCAGGACCGCGCCGACCCCGATCAGGGCGAGCTCGGGCGTCGTCGGCGGGACCCAGGCGAAGGGCAGGGTGGTCAGCCCGCCGGCGGTGACAACCGCGGCCGTGGTCAGCGCCACCGCCCCGGCGTCGACGTGGCCCGGGATGAAGCGGGTCATCAGGTCGCGGATGGCGACCAGGAAGGCGGCCAGCAACGCCCACAGCGCGGCCGGCTGCCAGCCTTCCGCACCGGGGCTGGTGACCAGCAGGACGCCCAGAAAGCCCACGAGCACCGCAACCCAGCGGCGCAGGCCCACGGTTTCGCGAAGGACGAGGGTGGCGAGCGCGGTCATCAGGATCGGCGAGGCGAAGATCAGCGTCGTCGCGTTGGCCAGGGGGATCGCGCGCAGGGCGAGGAAAAACGCCGTCGCGACCGCGAGCTCGACCAGAGCGCGGATCAGCGTGGTGCGGTCGAGGCAGGTGGCGAGCGGCGGCAGCCGCCCGCGCGCACCCTGCACCGCCAGGATCACCAGGATCACGGCGGCACCGCGCAGCGCCATCACCTCGCCGATCGGCAGGCGCTGGAAGAGGCCCTTGAGGATCGCGTCGCTGACGCAGAACAGTGCCATGGTCAGGCTCATCAGCCCGGCCGCGCGCATGTTGGTGGCGAAGGGGATCACCAGCGCACGCGCCAGCGCAGCGTCAGCCCGGCGAGCAGCATCGTCAGCAGCGACGTGGCGACGATCAGGTTGGCGAGGTAGCTGGAGACGCCGATCGCCCGGCTCATGCTGTCGGCGCCCACGAACACCGCCGCGATGAAGAGTGCCGCCACCAGCACGCCCAGGGGGTTGGTCGCGGCGAGCATGGCGACGACGATTCCGGCGTAGCCGTAGCCCGGAGACAGGTCCTGGGTCAGGTAACCCTTGAGGCCGGCGACCTCGCCGACCCCGGCGAGGCCGGCGAGCGCGCCGGACAGCGCCGCAACGCCGAGGACCGTGCGCTCCACCGGGACGCCGGCGAAGCGCGCCGCGTCGGCGTTGGCGCCGACCGCGCGCAGCTCGAGACCCCAGACCGTGCGGTGCACGACGAAGGCTACGGCGAGCCCGGCGACGATGGCGAGCAGCAGCCCGGCATGGACACGGCCGCGTCCGACCAGCTTCGGCAGGCTCGCCGCGTCGAGGATCGGCGGCGACTGCGGCCAGCCCATCCCCAGCGGATCCTTCAGGGGCCCGTCCAGCATCATGGAAACGAACAGCAGGACCACGAAGTTGAGCAGCAGCGTGGTGACCACCTCGTCAACGCCGAGGCGCAGCTTGAGCCAAGCTGGTCCGAGCATCAGCAGGGCGCCCGCCGCGGCGCCGGCGAGCAGCACCAGTGGCAGGAGCAGAACGGCGGGCGCCGACACCAGGCCCGAGCCGAGCGCCACGGCGGCCAGCGCCCCGGCGTAGAGCTGACCTTCGCCGCCGATGTTCCAGAGTCGGGCGCGGAACGCGACCGCGGCGGCGAGCCCGGTGAGCATCAGCGGTGTCGCGCGGGCCAGCGTCTCGCCGAGTGCGAACCAGGAGCCCAGACTGCCCGTGACGATCTTCCCGTAGGCGGCGAGGACGTCGGCTCCGGCGAGCGCCAACGGGAGAGCGCAGAGGGCGAACGCAGCGGCGAGCGCCGCGACCGGCGCCGCCGCCGCCCGCCACGGCTCGACATGTGCTCGCGGCTCAAGCCGCATCGTCGAGATGTCCGGCCATCATCAGCCCCAACCTTGGCAGGCTCAGCGTCTCGGTGGGCAGGGCCGGCCCGAGGCGGCCGCGGAAGATGACCGCGATCCGGTCGGCGAGCGCGAGCAGCTCATCGAGATCCTCTGAGATCAGCAGGATTCCGGCGCCGCGCTCGCGCGCGTCGAGCAGGCGGTCGTGGACGTAGGCGACAGCGCCGACGTCGAGGCCGCGGCCGGGCTGGTTGGCGACGATCAGCCGCGGCCGGCGCTCCAGCTCGCGTCCAAGGATCAGCTTCTGCACGTTGCCGCCGGAGAGCAGCCGGACCGGCTGCTCGGGCCCCGTGCAGCGCACGTCGTAAGCCTCGATCAGGCGGCGGGCGTGCGCGGCGACCGCGCTCGGCCGTAGCACCCCGCCGCGCTGCAGCGCGGGACTGCGACGGTCGGCGAGGATGGCGTTCTCGGCGACGGTCAAGTCGCCGATCACTCCGTCATGGTTGCGATCCTCGGGGATGCGGGCGACGCCCGCGGCGACCACCGCCGCCGGTCCGCCCGTGGGCCAGGACCGGTCCGCCAGGCGCAGCGTACCGGCGAGGGGGGCCACGAGCCCGCACAGCAGGCCCGACAGCGCCGCCTGCCCGTTGCCTGCGACGCCGGCGACGCCGACGATCTCATGCTCGTGGACGACGAGATCGACCGGTTCCAGGCCCGGTGCCCTGACGCCGGCGAGTTCCAGGCAGGGCGCGCCCGGTGGCATGGGCTCGCGCCGCCGCTCCGGAACGACACGCCCGACCATCAGCTCGGCGAGATGCGCCCGGTCGGCCGCTCCGGCCGGCAGGTCGGCCACCTTGCGCCCGCCGCGGAGCACCGCGATCCGGTGGGAGAGCGCCATCACCTCGCCCATCTTGTGGCTGATGAACACCACCGCGAGACCCTGCGCGGCCAACCGGCGGAGCACGGCGAAAAGCTGCTCCGCCTCCTGTGGCGTCAGCACCGCGGTCGGCTCGTCGAGGATCAGGACCCGAGCGTCGCGGTAGAGCGCCTTCAGGATCTCGACCCGCTGCGCCTCGCCGACCGACAGGCCCGCGACCGGGGCATCGAGCGCGATCTGCAGTCCGGAGGCGCGCATCAGCCCGTCGAGGCGGGCCCGTGCGGCCTGACCGCGCTGCCGCGGCCACCACAGCGGCTCCGTGCCGAGCATGATGTTGTCGATAGCGGTCAGGTTGCCGGCCAGGGCGAAGTGCTGGTGCACCATCCCGATCCCGGCGGCGAGCGCGGCATGCGGCGAGCCGGGCGGCAGCGGTCGCAGCGCGCCCGCGTCGTCGGCCACGAGCACCTGACCCTCGTCGGCCACGTAATGGCCGAACAGGATGCTCATCAAGGTCGTCTTGCCGGCGCCGTTCTCCCCCAGCAGCGCCAGGATCTCACCCCTGCGCAGCTCGAGGTCGATCGCGTCGTTGGCGACCAGCCCCGCGAAGCGCTTGGTGATGCCGGCAAGGCGCAGGACGACGTCGCTCATGCCGGCACCGACCCCGGAACGGCTCAGCGTGTCGGCTTGGGCTCCTCGTCGTTGATCGCGACCTCCAGCTTGCCGGACATGATGGCCGACTGCTTGGCCTTGACGAGGTCGATCACGTCCTGCGGCACGAGCTTCGGGTCCATCGGCGCGAGGGTGCAGCCGCCGACCTGGATGTTGCTCAGCGGCCCGTAGTCCTCGGCCTTGAACTCGCCGGCAGCGACGAGGTCGATCGCCTGATTGATGGTCGGCTCCATGTGCCACAGCGCGCTGGCGATCACCGTGCCGGGATAGTCGTTCTGGGTGTCGATGACGTTGCCGATGGCCTTGACGCCGCGCTCCTTGGCGGCATCGGAGACGCCGAACCGCTCGGCGTAGAGCACGTCCGCACCCTGATCGATCATCGCGAAAGCGGCCTCCTTGGCCTTCGGCGGGTCGTACCAGGAGCCGATGAAGGTGACCGAGAACACGGCATCCGGCCGGGTCTCCTTCACGCCCGCCATGAAGGCGTGCATGAGACGGTTGACCTCGGGGATCGGGTAGCCGCCGACCATCCCGATCTTGTTCGTCTTCGTCATCCCGCCGGCGAGCATGCCGGTCAGGTACGCCGGCTCCTGGATGTAGTTGTCGAACACGGCGAAGTTCGGCGCCTGCGGCTTGCCGCTGCTGCCCATCAGGAACGCCGTCTTCGGGTAGTCCTTGGCGACGCGGCGCGCCGCGGCCTCGACGGCGAACGACTCGCCGACGATCAGCTGGTGGCCGGCCTCGGCGTACTGGCGCATCACGCGCTCGTAGTCGGCGTTGGCGACGTTCTCGCTGAACACGTAATCGATCTCGCCGCGCGCGACGGCCGCCTTCAGCGCCTTGTCGATGCGGCTGACCCACTGCTGCTCGACCGGCACCGTGTAGATCGCCGCGACCTTGAGCTTGGACTGGGCGAGGGCGGCCGGCGCGGCGAGGGCCGTGCCGAGCGCGGCGGCGGCGAGCACGACGTGGCGGCGGGTCGCGTGCATGGGCGGTGCTCCTGGCGGAAGGGGTTCGGAGGACGGGGGCGCCGTCGACTGTAGCAAGCCGCGTTCCGGGAGCTGGGTGTCAACCTGAGTGCGCGATCGTCGCGTCCACCGAAATTGACACAGCGCAAGGACGACACGGCCCGCGAGGCGTACCGTGGCCCCGCGACGATCGAGGAGAGCGCCATGCGCGTGCTGTTCATCCACCCCAACTACCACTCGGGCGGCGCCGAGATCGCCGGCAACTGGCCGCCGGCGTGGGTGGCATACCTCACCGGCTACCTCAAGGCCGGCGGCTACACCGACGTGCACTTCGTCGACGCGATGACGCACCACCTCGACGACGAGCAGGTGCGCGCGAAGATCGCCGAACTCGAGCCCGACATCGTCGGCCTCACGGCGATCACGCCGGCGATCTACAAGGCCGAGCGGCTGCTGCAGATCGCCAAGGAGGTGAACCCGGCGATCGTCACCGTGCTCGGCGGCATCCACGGCACGTTCATGTACCCGCAGGTGCTGAAGGAAGCGCCTTGGATCGACGCCGTCGTGCGCGGCGAGGGCGAGCAGGTGTTCCTGAACTTCGTGCGCGCCGTCGACGACGGCACCTGGGCGCGCGACCGCGGCGCCGTGCGCGGCATCGCGTACCTCGACACGAGCGAAGGCGAGGCCGGCAAGGTCGTCGCCACCCCCGCCGAGCCGCCGATCGAGGATCTCGACCGCATCACGCCCGACTGGTCGATCCTCGAGTGGGACCGGTACATCTACATCCCGATGAACCGGCGCGTGGCGATCCCCAACTTCGCGCGCGGCTGCCCGTTCACCTGCAGCTTCTGCAGCCAGTGGAAGTTCTGGCGCGACTACCGCATCCGCGACCCGAAGAAGGTCGTCGACGAGATCGAGGACCTGGTGAAGAACCACGACGTGGGCTTCTTCATCCTCGCCGACGAGGAGCCGACGATCCACCGCAAGAAGTTCATCGCATTCTGCGAGGAGCTGATCGAGCGTAAGCTCGACGTGCTGTGGGGCATCAACACGCGCGTGACCGACATCCTGCGCGACGAGAAGCTGCTGCCGCTGTTCCGCAAGGCGGGCCTGATCCACGTCAGCCTCGGCACCGAGGCGGCGGCGCAGCTCAAGCTCGACCGCTTCAACAAGGAGACGACGATCGCGCAGAACAAGAAGGCGATCCAGCTGCTGAAGGACGCCGGCATCGTCACCGAGGCGCAGTTCATCGTCGGCCTCGAGAACGAGACCGCCGAGACGCTCGAAGAGACGTACCAGATGGCGCGCGACTGGAACCCCGACATGGCCAACTGGGCGATGTACACGCCGTGGCCGTTCAGCGACCTGTTCCAGGAGCTCGGCGACAAGGTCGAGGTGTTCGACTTCGAGAAGTACAACTTCGTCACGCCGATCATGAAGCCCGACGCGATGGACCGCGCCGAGCTGCTCGACCGCGTGATGCACAACTACCGCCGCTTCTTCATGAACAAGGCGTTCTTCCAGTACCCCTGGACGAAGGACAAGGAGCGCCGCGCCTACCTGATGGGGTGCCTCAAGGCCTTCGCCAAGAGCGGCATGCAGCGCACGTTCTACGACCTCGGCCGCGTCGGCTACTGGGGCCCGCAGAGCAAGAAGAAGGTCGACTTCAAGTTCGCCGACCCGCGCGTGCACGAGCGCCCCGACGCCGCCGCGATCGCCGCCGCCGACGAGGGCTGGGTGACGATGCACGGCCCGAAGATCGAGATGAAGAGGCGCAAGAAGGGCGAGGAGATCGCCGCTGCCGCACTGGCGGCGATGGAAGCGTCGGCCTGCGGCGGCGGCAAGGACCAGCTGAGCGACGCCGAGATGGACGCCTTCGACCGCCGCGCGCCGGTCTAGCCCCGGGGCTGGCCATGGCCGCCGTGCTCGACCACGCCGCCGGCCGGATCGGCCCGAACGCGATCACGCGCGTGGCCGAGGTGCTGCGCGACCGGCTAGGCGCCGACGGCATGGCGCGCCTGTTCGGCCTCGCCGGGCTGGCCGCCTACGTCGACCATCCGCCGCAGGCGATGGTCGACGAGGCCGAGGTCGTGCGCCTGCACGCCGTGCTGCGCGCCGCGCTCGGCACCGCGGACGCCGCGCGCGTCGCGCGCGAGGCGGGCGGGCGCACCGGCGACTACCTGCTCGCGCACCGCATCCCGAAGCCGGTGCAGGCGCTGCTGAAGCGGCTGCCCGCGCCGCTCGCCGCGCGGATGCTGCTCGGCGCGATCACGCGCCACGCCTGGACGTTCGCCGGCAGCGGCGAGTTCACCGCGACCGCGGGCCGGCCGGTGAGGCTGACGATCCGCGACAACCCGATGTGCCGCGGCCTGCAGAGCGACGTGCCGGCGTGCGACTTCTACGCCGCCACGTTCGAGCGGCTGTTCCGCGCGCTGGTGCACCCCGACGCCCGCGTCGTCGAGGTCGCCTGCGAAGCCTGCGGCGACGACGCCTGCCGGTTCGAAGTACGGTGGTGAACCCGACGTCGCGCGGCGGCGCGGTCGGCAGGCGGATGCCGGGCGGGCCGGGCAGGCTTCGCGCCGCGCTGACCGCAATCGCCCTGCTCGCCGGCGCAGCCGCCTGGCCGCAGACGGTCTACCGCTGGGTCGACGACGAAGGGCGCACGCACTTCTCGGACCAAGTGCCCGACAAGTACCGGTCGCGCGCCACCGTGATCACGATCGAACCCGCGCCGCGGCCGGTTTCGGCGCCCGCGGCCCCGCCGGCAGCAGCGCGCCCCGCGAGCGCGCCCGCGGCCGTCGCCGCGCCGCCTTTGCCGCCGGCCGCTGCGCGCGTGCCGCCGATCCAGAAGCGCCCGCCGGTCGGCGTCACGCCCGACACCGACTGCGCGACCTGGCGGCGGCTGTACGACGAGAGCGTCGAGTGCTTCACGCGGTACCGGACCGTGCACGGCATCAAGCCTGAGGCGTTCGAGCACTGCACCGAGATCCCCCACCCGGACGTCAAGTGCGGGCGCACGACGCGCTGAGCCGGGCACCGTCGGCAAGGCAGGCGGTGGCGAGCGCCGGGCCGTCAGCGCCCTCGCGCGACGACGCGCTCGACCGAGTCGACGAACACCTTGGCGACGTCGAAGCCGGTCTGCTGCATGATCTCCTGGAACCCGGTCGGGCTCGTGACGTTGATCTCGGTGAGGCTCGCGCCGATCACGTCGAGCCCGGCGAAGACGATGCCGCGCGGCGCCAGGACGCGGCCCACGCCGAGCGCGATCTCGCGGTCGCGCTCCGACAGCGGCTGCGCCACCCCCTTGCCGCCCACCGCGAGGTTGCCCCGGATCTCGCTGCCCTGCGGGATGCGCGCGAGGCAGAAGGGGACCGGCTCGCCGTCGATCACGATCACGCGCTTGTCGCCGTGCACGATCTCGGCGAGGTACTTCTGTGCCATCACGGTGACGGCGCCGTGGCGGTTCAGCGTCTCGGTGATCGCGCCGAGGTTCAGGCCGTCGGGGCCGACGCGGAAGATGCCCATGCCGCCCATGCCGTCCAGCGGCTTGAGGATGATGTCGCCGTGCTCGTCGTGGAACGCGCGGATCGCGCGCGCGTCGCGGGTGACGAGGGTGGGTGCGACGAACTGCGGGAACTCCATCACCGCCAGCTTCTCCGGGTGGTCGCGCAGCGCGCGCGGCCTGTTCAGCACGGTGGCTCCCTCGCGCTCGGCCTGCTCGAGCAGGTGGGTGGCGTAGAAGTACTCGCTGTCGAACGGCGGGTCCTTGCGCATCAGCACGACGTCGGCGTCGGCCAGCGCCAGCTCGCGCTCCTGCACCACGTCGAACCACGCCTTCGCGTCGCCGGTGAGCGTGATCGCGCGCGCGCGGCGGGCCACGACGCGCGAGCCGCTGCGCCAGACGAGGTCGGCCGGCTCGCAGGCCCAGACCACGTGCCCCCGCGCGGCGGCCTCGCGCATCATCGCGAACGTGGTGTCCTTGTAGGTCTTGAAGGTCTCGAGCGGGTCGGCGACGAAGAGCAGGTTCACGGGCGG
>CALKJU010000050.1 GCA_937995535.1 uncultured Alphaproteobacteria bacterium | reverse complement strand
ATGCGGAAGCTCTTGCGCCGGGTCGCCGAGCTCGGGGGTGGCCAGGGCAGCGAGGAGGACGTTCTCGAGCTCGAGGAGGCGTACTACGCTGGTCAGTCGCTCGAGCTTCGTCGCGCGGTCCTCGTTTCGTTGTCGCGGCTGAACACGCCGGAAACCCTCGCCCTGATCGAGCGCCTGGGTCTCGGCGACGCCGACCCCGAGGTTCGTCTGTTCGCCGCGCGCGCGCTGCATCGGGCCGACCCGGCATACAGCCGTACGGTCCTCGCCAATGCCGCCGCCGCGGAAGTCGACCCCAACGTGCGCCGCGAGATGCAGGCACTGCTGGCGACCCGCTAGCGGAACCGGTCTGCCGCCCCTTCCGGTCCATGCGGACTCGGCACTAAGAGCAGCCACGATCACGCCAGGAGGGAACCTATGGCCAACGTCGCGGTGGTCGGCTCGCAATGGGGCGACGAAGGCAAGGGCAAGATCGTCGACTGGCTGTCGGAGCGCGCCGACGTCGTGGTGCGGTTCCAGGGCGGCCACAATGCCGGGCATACGCTCGTCGTCGACGGCGTCACCTACAAGCTCTCGCTGCTGCCGTCGGGCGTGGTCCGCCCGGGTCGACTCTCGATCATCGGCTCGGGCGTCGTGGTCGATCCGTGGGCCCTGCTCGAGGAGATCGAGGCGGTCCGCCGACAGGGTGTGGTCGTCAGTGCCGATACGCTACGGATCGCGGAGAACGCCGCCCTGATCCTGCCGTTGCACGGCGAACTCGATCGTGCCCGCGAGCTCGCCCGCGAGCGCCGCACCGGAGGGACGGGCAAGATTGGCACGACGGGTCGTGGCATCGGGCCGGCCTACGAGGACAAGATCGCCCGCCGCGCGCTCAGGGTCTGCGATCTTGCCGACCCGGCGATCCTCGAGGCGAAGCTCGACGAGTTGCTCTTGCACCACAATGCGCTGCGGCGCGGGCTCGGGATCGAGGAGGTCGCTGCCGAGCGGCTGCTCGCTTCGCTGACGGCGATCGCGCCGCTGCTCCTTCCGTTCGCAGAGCCGGTGTGGCTGCGTCTGGCTGAGCTGAAGCGGGCCGGCCGGCGGATCCTCTTCGAGGGCGCCCAGGGTGCCATGCTCGACGTCGATCATGGCACCTACCCGTTTGTGACCTCGTCCAACACGGTGGCCGCGGCGGCTGCGACCGGCGCCGGGGTCGGCCCCGACAGTGTCGGCTTCGTGCTCGGCATCACCAAGGCCTACACGACACGGGTGGGCTCCGGGCCGTTCCCGACGGAGCTGGCCGACGAGAATGGCCGCCTCCTCGGCGAACGGGGGCACGAGTTCGGCACGGTGACAGGGCGCCCGCGGCGCTGCGGCTGGTTCGACGCCGTGCTGGTTCGTCAGGCGGTCAAGATCAGCGGCATTCACGGCCTAGCGTTGACCAAGCTCGACGTGCTCGACGGCTTCGAACGACTCAAGATCTGCACCGCCTACAATCTCGGCGGGCAGACCCTGCACCACCTCCCGGCGGGAATCGGCGCGCAGGCCGCAGCGCGGCCGGTCTACGAGGAGCTTGCCGGCTGGCCGGAGAGCACCCGCGGGGCGCGCAGCTTCGCCGACCTCCCGGCCAACGCCGTGAAATATGTCAAGCGGCTCGAGGAGCTGGTCCAGTGCCCGGTGGCGCTGCTCTCCACCAGTCCGAGCCGCGAGGATACGATCCTGGTCCGCGACCCGTTCGCGGACTGAGCCCGCCTACCGCTCCGAGCAGCCCGCGTCACGGAGCCATGTCTGCGACCTCCGCGTCCGGGTGGTGGCGGTGGATCAGTCGACGGACCAGCGGCGGATCGCCCAGGTGAAAGCCCAGTGCGGCCCGCTCGACCGCATGGTCGGCGGCGGTGCGGCGACGCGTCTGCCGCAAATGCTCGAGCCAGCTCGGGACGATGAACGCCTCGACCCAATGCTCCGGATCGGCGGTGTCCTGGAAAAGCTGCCAGCGGCTCGCGCCGTCGCGCCGGCGCAGCACCCCTACCGCCTGCATGGCCTGATCGAAGCGTGCGGCGTCGCCTTGCAGGACGCGATACTCGATCAGGACCAGCACGGGACCCTCCTCAGGGTCGAAGCGCAGGCTCGGCTCGGGAGCGAGCGGCGCTGGCGCCGGACGCAGGTCGGGCGCCTCGCCGGTCGGCAGGCGCGCCAGCCGATGCAGCAGCATGCTCAGCACCATCAGCGCGCCGGACAGCGCGATCGCGTCGGGCAGGCCGATCGACCGCGCCACAATGCCCCAGCCCCAGCTGCCGAGTGCCATGGTACCGAACACGACCGTCTGGTAGAGTGCCAGCACGCGGGCTTGAACCCAGAAGGCGCTCGACATCTGCACAGCGATGTTGAACGTCGAGAAGGACCCGAGCCACGCCGCGCCGGCGAGTGGCAGCGCGGCCAGGACGACCGGGAGTGTGGGGCTCAGGCCGACGGCGAGCGCCGCCCCACCGCCCAGGCCCGACAGCACCGTCACGAGGTTCTCGGCGCCGATCCGCTGCCGCGCGGGGTGGATAAGGAAGGCTCCACCCAGCGCGCCCAACCCGAAGCAGGCGAGCAGTAACCCGAAGAGCTCCGGCCCGCCCGCCAGGAGATCACGGGCGACGAGTGGCAGCAGCGCGAGGATCGACGGCGCAAGGAGGCCGAACACGCCGCCGCGGAGCAGGGTGGCGCTGATGGCACGCGTTCGGCTGACGTAGCGCAGGCCGGAGAGGATGGCGCCCGCGAAGCGCTCACGCGGCAGGTCGCTCGGCTGGCCCTCGCGGCGCAGACGCGCCAGCACGGCGATCAGGCCGACGCCGGCGACGGCATTGATGGCGAAGGCGCTGGCGGCACCGCCGAGGGCGACCACGATCCCACCGAGCGCCGGCCCCGCCGAGCGCGCGAGGTTGAAGCCGACGGCGTTGACCGTCACCGCCGAGGCCAGTTCGCGTGCCGGGACGAGGTCGCGAACCAGGGCCTGCATCGCCGGCTGGCCCAGGGCAGCGGCAGCCCCGAGCGCGAAGGTGAGCGCGAGCAACAGGAGCGGTCCCATCAGCCCCAGCCAGGTCAGCGCGCCCAGCAGAAGCGAGACCAGCGCCGTCAGAACGAGCGAGAGGAGGATAACGCGACGCCGATCCCACAGATCCGCCAGGGCCCCGGCGGCAAGCGACAGCAGCAGGATCGGAGCCGTGGTCGCGGTCTGCACGAGCGCCACCATGTCCGGCGCCGGATCGAGCTGGGTCATCAGCCAAGCGGCACCGACGCTCTGGATCAGCCAACCGAACTGAGCGAGCAGTGTGGTCGCCCAGATGGCCCGGAACAGCCGCCGGCGCAGCGGCGCGAAGATGCCGGCGGCTGCGGGTCGTCCCTCCGCCATCCGAGCTGCTCCCGACACTGGCGCGTCGGCCGGTCACGCCGCCGACGACACTGCCCGGGAGCGGCGTCGGCGACCGCGCATCACCCCGAGGTCCTGCGGCTGCAGATGGGCCCGCGCGGCCGGGCCGGTCAAGCGCCGGTCAGCTCGCCACCTCCCCGTCCCGCAACAGATCCGCGAACGCCTCCGCGGCAAGCGGCGGGCCGACGACCGGCCCCAGGACCATATCATAGCCGAGCGTCCGCAGAAGCCGCTCGTCGCTGACCCGCGCCACGCCGCGGGCCCCGACACTACGACCCAGCGCACTCGTGGCGACCTGCGCCGCGCGCAGCGAGGCGCCGAGGACCCGGCGCGCGGCGCCGTCGCCGGCCAGCGAGAGGTCGACAACCAAGCGCCGGAATGGCAGCGCGGCGAACCGCGATACCGAGCAGCCGATCTCGCCGTCGTGGCTGTGGAGCGCCAGCGGCACGCCGATCGAGGCCAGCGCCTGCAACACGGCATCGACTTCCGCGTGCAGCAGGGCAGCGCTCGGCACCGCAAGCTCGATGGAAGCCACGCGGCGACGATCGTCGGCTAGCCGCGCCCGCACAGCATCAACGAAGCTCGTGCCACCGAGCCGCGTCGTGCGCAGCGGCAGGATCAAAAGCGGGTCGCGTTCTTCGAGGCCCCGAGGGATTGCGAGGAGGCAAGCCTGCTCCAGCGTCCACGCATCCAAGGCATTCACGAGCGCGCGTGGCGCCGCTTCGTCGAGCACGCGTGCGACGTCGACCATACGGCCGTCGGGCTGCTGCCATCGCAGGCTGATCTCGCCGCCGACGATGCCACCGGTACGCAGGCTTCGGATCGGCACCAGCATGAGGCGCAGCTGACCGCCGTGCAGGGCGTCCTGCAGATCGCGCGCGGCCCTGCGACGCTTGCGGACCGCCTGATCCATGGCCGGCTCGAACAGACGGTACCGGTCGCCGCCTTCCGCCTTTGCGCGATAGAGAGCGAGGTCAGCATTGCGCATCAGCTGATCGGCCGAGCGGCCCTCGCTGGGGAACAGTGCGATGCCGAGGCTGCAGCTCACGCTGACGGAGTCGCGCGCAAGGTCGAACGGCTTGGCCAGCGCCGCGACAATCCGCTCGGCCAGCGCGACCGCCTCGTCGGGCCGCGCGACCTCCGGCTGGAGGATCGCGAACTCGTCGCCGCCGAGACGGACCAAGGTGTCGCTCTGACGCAGCGCTGCCGCGAGGCGCTCACCGACCTGGACCAGCAGGCGATCCCCCACGGCGTGCCCGAACCGATCGTTGACCGCCTTGAACCCGTCGAGATCGAGGAGGAGCAGCGCGCCATGCCGATGCTGGCGACGGGCCAACGCGATGGCCGGCCCGAGCCTGTCGAACAGCAGCCGGCGATTGCCCACCCCGGTCAGGAAGTCCTGATGGACGAGGCTGCGGATGTGCGCCTCCGCCTCCTTACGCGCCGTGACCACGCGGGCGACCCCGCGATAACCCCGAAATCGCCCCTGCTCGTCGAAGACGGGAACGCCGCTCGTGCTGAGCCACGTGTCGCCGTTCGGCCCACGGCGCAGGAACTCCAGATCGCGGAATGCCTCGTGGCGCTCCAGCACCGCACGATGCTCGGCCATGATCGCCGGATCGGTCGACGGCGCCATCAGGTCGAGGCGGGTCTTGCCATAGTGCCACTCGGGGGGGACCCCGGTCAGCTTGGCGACGTTCGGCGACATCCAGACGAAGCGGTGGTCGGCATCCGTCTCCCACATCCAGTCCGAGGCCGACAGCGCGAAGTCCCGGAACCGCTCCTCGCTGCGCCGCAGTTCCTCCTCAGCGTGCCGGCGGGAGGTGATGTCGATCGCCGCACCGACGGCACCGACCACCTGACCGGCGCGGTCACGCAGCGGCCGCGCGCTGAACAGCTCGTCGTAGTGACCGCCGTCATCGAAGACGATCCGCAGCTCCTCGTTGGTCACAACCTCGCCGCGGGCCGCCCGTTGCATCGGCAGATGCTCGGGCCGTACCACGACGCCGGCGCGCTCGACATGAAAGTGCCGCGGGCGCTCGGGCGCAGGCGCGCTCAGCGACGCGTTGTCGGCGCGCCGCAGCCGGAGCCACTCCGCGCCCTGGCGATTGACCGTGAGCCGCGCACCCTCGCTGTCGTGGGCGACCCAGACCGCGGCGGGGATCATGTCCAGCAGGAGGTCGAGCTTGATGCCGGTCCGCTCGGGGTCCGAGGCCGAGCGATCGGTGTCGCCGACCGCCCGCCACAGCAGCCCGACGAGATGGCCTTGAGCAACCGCGTAGAGCTCCGTTCGGGCATCGCCCGGCCCGGCGACAACAGCGACCTGTGCCGAGCCTGGCTGATCGCGCGCCGCCACGGCCATGACCCGCATTGGCTCGGCCAGCCAGGGTGGCAACAGCGCGCCGAGTTCGCCACCATCCGCCGCCCCGCAGGCTCGGGCGGACTGATTCGACCAGGTGACGACGCCAGCGCCGTCGAGGAGGACGACCGGATCCGGGAGCCCGGCGAGCAGCGCCACCGCCGCCTCGGCGGCCGCATCGCTCACTGCCGGGTCCCCGTTTGGCGAGCGTGCCGAGCTTCGCTTGGCGTGGATGCTGCCATAACTCTGCTATATTGCGTGGGCTCACGGGCTGTCACGCGCTTCCGCGCCGCGGCGGGCCGGCGCGCTAGGCTGCAAGACGCGTCAGCTCGCCGACCACCTGCCGCGCCACCCGCAACCGGTCGCTCGGGGTCGCGGTCTCCTTCAGGACGACCAGCCGATGGTCCGGGCGCACGCGCATCCGACCCCGGCTGTCGGCGATCCAGCCGATCAGCCGATCCGGTTTGGCGAACCGGTTGTCACGAAAGCCGAGCACCAGTCCCTTCGGCCCGATCTCCAGCTTCTGCACGTTCGCCCGCCGGCAGAGCTGCTTGATCGCGACGATCTGGAGCAGGTTGTCCGTCTCCGGCGGCAGCGGCCCGAACCGATCGATGAGCTCGGCGGCGAAGCTCTCCACGTCGGCTGCCTCCTCGAGCGCCCCGAGGCGCCGGTAGAGGCTCAGCCGGAGGTCGAGATCGCCCACATAGCTCTCGGGCATCAGGGCTGGTGCGTCGACCGTGATCTGTGGCGCCCAGTCGCTTTCCACCTCTGCCGTCGCCGCGGCGCGTTTCAGCTCGGCGACCGCCTCCTCGAGCATCTGGTTGTACAGCTCGAAGCCGACTTCCTTGATCTGCCCGGACTGCTCCTCGCCGAGCAGATTGCCTGCGCCGCGGATGTCGAGGTCGTGGCTGGCGAGCTGGAAGCCGGCACCGAGGCCCTCCAGCGACTGGATGACATGGAGCCGCTTCTCCGCCGCCTCCTGCAGCTTCTGGTTCGCCGGTACGGTGAAGTAGGCATAGCCGCGCACCTTTGATCGGCCGACGCGGCCGCGAAGCTGATAGAGCTGCGACAAGCCGAACAGATGCGCGCGGTGGACGATCAGCGTGTTCGCCGTCGGGATGTCGAGGCCGCTCTCGATGATGTTGGTGGCGACGAGAACGTCCACACGGCGGTCGTAGAAGGCGCCCATGACCTCGTCGAGCGCCGCCGGCGCCATCCGGCCGTTGGCGATCGCGATGCGGAGCTCCGGCACGAGCTTCGCCAGGTCCTCGGCCAGCCGCGCCTGGTCGCTGATCTTGGGGCACACATAGAAACTCTGGCCGCCGCGATAATGCTCGCGCAGAAGCGCCTCGCGGATGACCACCGGGTCTGCGGGCATCACGAACGTCCGCACGGCGAGACGGTCGACCGGTGGCGTTGCGATGATCGACAGATCCTTCATCCCGCCCAGCGCCATGTGCAGCGTACGCGGGATCGGTGTCGCGGTCATGGTCAATACGTGCACCTCGGCCCGCAGCTGCTTCAGGCGCTCCTTGTGCGCCACGCCGAAGTGCTGCTCCTCGTCGATGACCACGAGACCCAGCGACTTGAAGGCGACCCCCTTGCCGAGCAGGGCGTGGGTCCCGATCACGATGTCGATGCGCCCCTCGGCGAGATCCTGGCGGACCGCGGCGGCGTCGCGCGCGCTGACGAAGCGTGAAAGCTGCGCCACGCGGATCGGCAGCCCCTGGAAACGCTCGCTGAACACGTGAAAGTGCTGCCGGACGAGCAGCGTCGTCGGTGCCAGGACCGCCACTTGGCGACCCGCCGCGGCGGTCACGAAGGCAGCCCGCAACGCCACCTCGGTCTTGCCGAAGCCGACATCGCCGCAGATCAGCCGGTCCATCGGATGGCCCGAGGCGAGATCGTCGAGCACGGCCTCGATGGCGCGGAGCTGGTCGTCGGTCTCCTCGTGCGGGAAGCGCGCCGCGAACTCGTCGTAGAGACCCTCCGGGAGACGGAGCGTCTCCGCCTCCCGGGTCGCGCGCTCGGCCGCGACCTTGATCAGTTCCCCGGCCAGCTCGCGGATGCGCTGCTTGATGCGTGCCTTGCGCGCCTGCCACGCCACGCCGCCCAGGCGGTCGAGCTGCACCTCCTGGTCGGCATGCCCATACCGTGACAGGAGCTCGATGTTCTCGACCGGCACGAAGAGCTTGTCGTCGCCCTGGTAGAGGATCTTCAGGCAATCGTGCGGCGCGCCGCCGATCTGCAGCGTCTCGAGCCCGACGAACCGCCCGATGCCGTGCTCGGCATGGACGACGAGATCGCCCTCGGAGAGCGCGGCGACCTCGGCGATGAAGCGATCGGCACGCTTGGCCCGACGCGCGGAGCGGCGTAGGCGATCGCCGAACAGGTCTTCCTCGCCGAGAACGATCAGCTCGGGCGCCACAAAGCCGTGTAGCAGCGGGAGGACGACAATCGCCGGGCCGGCGCCGGTCCGCGCCGAGTGCCAGCTCTCGCGCAGCGTGATCTCATGCAGGCCATGATCGTGGAGGAGCTGCCGCAGCCGCTCCGCTGCTCCGGCGCTGAACGCGGCAAGCAGGACGGGGTGCCCGGCGCGGGCGAGATCGCGCAGATGGGCCACGATTGCATCGAACAGGTTAACCGATCGGTCGGCTCGCTCACGGGCGAAGTCGCGGGCCGGCCGCCCGCCCAGATCCTCGATCGCGGTGATGTCATCCGGCCGGGCCGGCGGCGGCCCGAAGACCGAGAAGCGCCAGCAGCGGCGCGTGGCCAGCTCGCGCCGGAGAACGCTCGGATCGACGTAGAGCAGCTCGGGCGGCAAGGCGCGGTAGGGGACGCTGCCGAAACTCCCACCCGTCGGCGAGGGCTCCCGACGTGCCCGGTAATGCTCAGCGACAAGCTGGCCACGCGCCTCGATCGCGTCGACCGCCAGATGGTCGAGCCCGATCTCCGCGTCGGGCGGCAGGTAGTCGAGCAGCGTGACGAGCCGCTCGTGGAACAGCGGGAGCCAGTGCTCCATGCCCGGGAAGGCTCGACCGGCGGTGACTGCCTCCAGCAGAGGATCTTCGGTAACGGCGCCGAAGTGCTGCAGATAGCCCTTTCGGAAGCGCTCGACCGCGTCGGGGTCGAGCGGGGCCTCGCTCATCGGGCGCAGGACGATCCGCGCCACGCGCTCGCCCGAGCGCTGGGTCATCGGGTCGAAGACGCGCAGGCTGTCGACGACATCACCGAACAGGTCGAGACGGACAGGCCGCGCCGAGCCCGTGGGGAAGAGGTCGATCAGGCCGCCGCGGACGGCGTACTCGCCCTGCTCGACGACCGTGCCGCTGCGTCTGTACCCATGGCGCTCGAGCCAACCCAGCAGGCCGGTTCGATCGAGTCGCTGGCCCTTCGCGACGGCAAAGGCTCCCCCGGAAACAACCTCGGGCGGGACCATCCGCTGCACGATCGCGTTGGCGGTCGTCAGCACGAGCCGCGGCCGCGCCGCAGGTGGCCCGGCCAGCGTGCCGAGTGCCGCTAGGCGCTGTGCCATCACCTCGGCGTTCGGCGAGATCCGGTCGTAGGGCAGGCAGTCCCAGGCCGGGACACTAACGATCTCCACCTCGGGCGCGAAAAACCGCACGAGCTGCTCGAGAAGCGCGGCGCGCGGCGCGTCGCGAGCGACGTGGAGAACGCAGCTCGTCGCACCTCGCTGCAACCGTGCAGCGAGAAAGCGACCGTCGAGACCCTCGAGGGCATTTGCCAGCAGGGTCATGCCGGCAGGCTGGCGGGAGCCCTCGCGGCCGCTCGGGGTGACGATCAGAGGATCGGCTACCGACATCGGTCAGCTACCGCGCGCCGCGCGCAGCATCGCAAAGATTTCGTTGTCGTGGCGGGCGGGAACCGGTGCGCTGCCCGTCACCCAGGCCCAGAGGTCGCCGTCTGGCTCGTCCAGCAGTGCCTCGAGCTCGTCCAACTGGCGGTCGTCGAGCGTCTCCAGAGAGACGTCGACGAAGCGCGCGAGCAGGAGATCGCTTTCCAGGAAGCCGCGATACCGGCTGCGGTGGCGTAGCCGCTTGCGGCGGATCGCGGTGGTCTCCGTCACGGTCGGACCTCGGCTGGAGCTGCTGCTGCGGATGGGCCTAAGAAAGCGCTGTGCATGTAGTGGATGCCTCAGCCACGGCCAAGCCGGACCCGGCGCATGGCGGTGCCGCGGTCCTGCTCCGTCCGCTCGACATGCTGCCGGGAACCGGACCGGCGGCGCTGCGGCTGCTCGCCAAGCTGCTCGGGCGGCCGGCGCCACGGCTCTTCGACCTTCTGGCCCACCTGCCGACGGATTTCGTCGATCCGACGCCATTGGCCAAGTTGGGCGATGCCGTCGAACGCCGCGCCCTCACCGTCGAGTGTTCGGTCCTGCGTCATCGCCCGGCACAACGACCGGGCGCTGTCTGGCGCGTCGTCACCGCCGGTGCGGGCACGGAGATCGACCTCGTCCTGTTCGGCGTTCGCGGCGACTGGCCAAGGCGCCGCTACCCCGAGGGCGCGACGCTGCGCCTGCATGGACGGATCGAACGGCATGACGGCCGCTGGCGCATGCTCCATCCGGAACCCTTGCGACCGGACGGCGTCGGCCTGCTGCCGGTCTATCCATCGACCGGCGGCCTGACGCAGGCACGGCTGCGGCGGCTCCTGCAGATCGCCGTCGGCCACGCGCCCGATCTGCCCGAGTGGCTCGATCCGGCCTTCCAGCGACGCGAGCGCATGCCCGCCTGGCGCGCGGCGCTGGAGGCGCTGCATCGCCCGGCGAACCCCGCCGCGGCGGCGCATGAGGCGTTGCGCCGCTTGGCCTATGACGAGCTGCTCGCGACCCAGCTCGCCCTGGTGATGCACCGCCGCCGCCATCTCGCGGCTGCTGGACGCGCCGTCGTCGCGATCGGTGCCCTGCGCCGCAAATTGCTGGCGACCTTGCCGTTCGCGCCGACGGCGGCACAGCGGAGGGCGCTCGCCGAGATCCTCGCCGACATGGCCCGGCCGAGCCCGATGCTGCGGCTGCTCATGGGCGACGTGGGCAGCGGCAAGACCTTGGTGGCGCTTCTTGCCATGGCCGACGCCGTCGAGGCGGGCCATCAGGCGGCGCTCATGGTCCCGACGGAGGTGCTGGCTCGCCAGCACGCCGCGACCTTCCGACAGCTACTGGAACCGCTTGGCGTGGAGCCAGCCCTGCTGGTCGGATCCGAGCGCAGCATGGCGCGGCGCAAGACCCTAACGGCGATCGGCACTGGTGCCACCCGGCTCGTGATCGGCACCCACGCCCTGTTCCAGAAGGGTGTCGAGTTCGCGGACCTCGCGCTCGCCGTCGTCGACGAGCAGCACCGGTTCGGCGTCCATCAGCGACTGCGGCTGCGTGGCAAGGGCCCGGGCGTCCACACCTTGCTGATGACCGCGACGCCGATCCCGCGCACGCTGCTGATGAGCGCCTATGGCGACATCGCGACCTCGCGCCTGGATGGCAAGCCACCGGGTCGCCGGCCGATCACCACCTCCGCCGTGCCGATCCGTCGGCTCGCCGACGTCATCCAGGCGCTGGAGCGGGCTCTCGTACGCGGCGAGCGTGCCTATTGGGTCTGCCCCATGATCGAGGAGCCGTCGGGCGAGCGTGCCGCGGCCGAGGCTCGCGCCGCCGCTCTGCGGCAGCACTTCGGCGCCGCGGTCGGTGTCGTGCACGGCCGGCTGCCGGCGGCGGCCAAGACGGCGGCGATGCAGGCGTTCACCCGCGGTGTGACGCGCGTCCTCGTCGCCACGACGGTGATCGAGGTCGGTGTCGACGTGCCCGAGGCGACCGTGATCGTCATCGAGGGCGCCGAACGGTTCGGTCTGGCCCAGCTCCATCAGCTCCGCGGTCGCGTCGGACGAGGTTCGCGTCCGGGCCATTGCCTGCTGCTCTACGACGAACCGCTCTCGGCTACGGCCGCCGAGCGGCTCCGCGTGCTGCGTCGGACCGACGACGGGTTTCGCATCGCCGAGGCGGACCTGCGCCTGCGCGGCCCGGGCGAGGTGCTGGGCACGCGGCAGAGTGGCCTCCCGCCGCTGCGCTTCGCCGACCTTTGCCGGGATCGCGACCTTCTCGCTGCCGCCCACGACGATGCCCGGATGATCCTGGAGCGCGACCCGTCCTTGCGCAGCCGTCGCGGGTGCGCCCTGCGCGAGTTGCTCACGCTCTTCGAGCGCGACGTCGCGGCCGCGCTGCCCGCTGCCGGCTAGGGTCAGGCGGAGTCACGATGCACCGGGCGCCCGGGCAGGTCGCGCACCCCGAAGCGCGCGTCCCACGCATCCTGAACCTCCTGCAGGATTCGCATCGCCGGCAGCACCGAGGGCCCCGAGGCTCGTGGCGGTCGGGCATCGCGCACCGCAGCGAGGAAGTCGTCGATGATGCGTTCCGCATTTGCCTGCTCGCTCTCGATCGCCACGGTCCCTGCCTCGGTACGCAGTGTTCCGGCGAGAATGTCGAACAGATAGGTCTCGCGATCGGTGACGATCAGCTTGTCGTAGAGACGCCAAGTGGCGTGGTAGCTGCCGTGGACGAGCAGCGTCTGGTCGGCCTCGGTCTCGACGAGCACCACGCATTCCATCGGGATCCCGGTCTGCGGGTGACAGGGTCCGTAATGGCTCTGCACGCGACGGACCGGCGCGCCGTCGAACAGGTACAGACCGAGATCGACGAAGTGGCAGAAATGGTGCCAGAGGATGTTGTCGGTCCAGCTCCGCCGGTAGCCTGTGGCGCCGATATTGACGAGCCGCTTGATGAAGAAGCGCCCGGCGATGTGGCGGATGCGCTCCTCGCCCGCCGCGACGCGCGCACGGAGCGCCTCGCGCTCGCGGCGGAACCGCATCGGGTGGCTGAGCCCGTAGATCTTGCCGCTGCGCTCGCCCGCCGCGACGACCCGCTCGGCCCCGGCCAGGCTCATCGCGATCGGGATCTCGATCAGAGTGTGCTTGCCGGCCTCGAGGCATGCGATCGCCTGCGCCTCGTGCTGCTCGCTCGGCGTGGCGAGGATGACGATGTCGACCGCCGGGTCGGCCAGCGCCTCCTCGAGGGACAGCGTCCACTTGCGATAGCCGTAGCGCCGGGCGAACTCCGCCGCCGCCTCCGGCCGACGGCCGACCAGCGTGTGTAGCACAGCGCCCTTCCCTTGCAGCGCCTCGCTGTGCCAGACGCCCATCATGCCGTAGCCGACCATGCAGACGTTCATCCATCAGCCTCCCGACATGAGCCGCGGCGTTGCCGCCTAAGTCGCGGGCCCGCCTCCGGCGCGATCTTCCCACGCGAGCGCCCGCCGGGTACAGGCGGGACATCGCCAGTCGCGGGATCCCGCGAGGCAGGGAGGCGCTCATGCTCGGCCGTGGATCGCCACCGGCGCCGGACCGTGGCTCGTGACCCCTGGACTCGTTGCCCTCATCCTGTTCGGGACCTTCCTCGGGCTGGTGCTGCTGCGGGTGCCGGTGGCGTTCGCGCTCGCCCTGGCCTGCGCGCCGGTATTCTTCATCGAGCCGCGCCTGACCCCGGTCCTGCTCCTGCAGGAGATGTTCCGCTCCTACAACTCCTTCGTCCTGCTCGCGGTGCCGTTCTTCCTGCTCGCGGCCAACCTGATGAACGCGGCCGGCATCACCGACCGCCTGATCCGCCTCGCCCGGGCGCTGGTCGGCCATCTCCCCGGCGGGCTCGGCCACGTCAACATCGTCGTCTCGATGTTCTTCGCCGGCATCTCGGGCTCGTCGACGGCCGACGCGGCCGGGATCGGCTCGCTTCTGATCCCACAGATGAAAAAGGCCGGGTTCAGCGCATCTTTCGCGGTCGCCATCACCGCCTGCTCGGCCGTCATGGGGGTGATCATCCCGCCCTCGATCCTGATGGTCGTGTGGGGCGGCCTGATGTCGGTCTCGATCGGCGGCATGTTCCTCGCCGGAGTCGTCCCGGGCATTCTGATCGGCCTGTCGCAGATGGTGACGACCTACGTCTACGCGAAGCGCTACGGCTATCCGGTCCACGCCCGCAGCTCGCTCGCCGAGCTCGCTGGAGCGCTGGTCGGGGCCGCGCTCGCCCTGATGACGCCGTTGATCATCGTCGGCGGCATCGTCGGCGGGATCTTCACCCCGACCGAGGCCTCCGTCGTCGCGGTCCTTTATTCGCTGGTCCTCGGCACCCTCGTCTACCGCACGGTCGGCCCGGCGAAGCTCGCCCACGTGCTCTACGACACGGGCCGGTTCGCCGCGATCTCGCTGTTCTGCATCGGCACCGCGTCCGCCTTCGGCTGGCTGCTCGCCTACTTCAAGATCCCGACCCTGCTGATCGCCGGCATCGAGGGTCTGGGCCTGGGGCCGGTCGGCTTCGGCCTTTTGGTCGCTGCGGCCTTCCTCGTGATCGGCTGCTTCATCGACGCCATCCCAGCCATCATCATCCTCGGCACGGTCCTGTTCCCGGTCGCCCAGCATGTCGGCATGCACCCGATCCATTTTGCCCTGATCGGGGTGATCAGCCTCGCCTTCGGCCTCGTCACACCGCCCTACGGCCTGTGCCTCCTGATCGCCTGCGCGATCGGCGAGATCCGCGTCGCCGCCGCGCTGCGCGACGTCGCCGTGATCCTCGCGCCGATGCTGCTCGTGCTTCTGGTCGTCATCCTCTTTCCCGACCTCGTGCTGTTCCTGCCCCGCCTGATCATGCCGCGGTTCATCGACTGACGGACCGGCCGGCCGCGGCTCGGTGCCGGCCGGTTGCCCGTCCAGCTCGCGTTCAAGTGGTACGCGGGCCGAGGCTGTGCGTGCTGGCCAAGCGACCACCGCCGCGGTGATGATCCGCACAGCGGTCGAAGCCGGGCCATCCTACGAGAACGGCGCTCCGGCGGGCGCCGAGGAAGCATCGCCGGCCGGCCCGTACCGCAGCGGGAGGGAAGCGGATGCCTATGGTCGCCAGTACAGCCGGCAGCGACAGCCTGGTCGACGGCGTCGGATACGACCGAGTTGCCGGGGGCGCTGGCGCGGACATCCTCACCGCTCGCGCGGACCGAGGCTTTTCTGCCTTCGGCGCGTCCGGCGATCCTCGGATCGACCACTGCGACCGCGTCCTCGACGGCAACAGTGCTAACAGCCTCGCCTGCCGGAGCGTGCGCGGTCAGGTTCGTGACCTGGGGCCGCGCGGTGACACCGGCGGTGCATGGATTCCCGCTCGACGAAGCACTGTTGGGATCCGGAATTAGAACTCCGCGAAGCTGGTCTCTCGATCAGGGCAGCGAAGCGACATCCAGCTGCAACCGGCCCGCCGCATCGCTCTTGCCGTCGGGCGCGGGTCACGGATCTGAAAGGAGAAGAGAACCATGGCGGTGATCAACGGTACCAGCGGCAACGACACGCGCATCGGGACCAGCGGCGCCGACACCATCAGCCTGTTTGGCGGGAACGATGTCGGCAATGGCGGTGGCGGCAACGACTCGCTGTTCGGTGGGACCGGCAACGACCTGCTGTTCGGGAGCAGCGGCAGCGACACGCTGTCCGGCGGCGACGGCAATGACACCTTGGTTGGCGGCAGCGACAACGACCGACTCATCGGTGGCAACGGCAACGACCGGCTGATCGATACGCTCGGTAACGACAACCTTGCGGGTGACGCCGGCAACGATGCGCTGTTCGGCGGCGACGGGAACGACTCCCTATTCGGCGGTGCCGGCAACGACAGCTTGTATGGCGGTAACGGCGGAGACCTGCTGTCGGGCGGTACCGGGGTGGACCGGATCTACGGGGGTGCCGGCAATGACACTCTCAAGCTGGCGACCGGCAGTCTGGGCAGTTCGCTGTTCGGCGGCGACGGCGAGGACATCATCAGCGGCAATGACGGACGCGACGTGATCTATGGCGGCAACGATGCCGACATTCTCTACGGCGGTGGGGGCAACGACTATCTCTCCGCCGGGCCCGGGCAGGCGCTCCTCAAGGGCGGCACCGGCAACGACTACCTGCTGGCCGGGGACCAGACCGCCATTCTGTACGGCGAGGACGGGAACGACCGCGTCATCGGCGGCGACGGGAACGATTTCCTGTTCGGCGGGGACGGCAACGACATCGTTCTTGGCGGCAACGACGCCGACTTCCTCTCGGGCGACGAGGGCGCCGACGTGTTGATCGGTGGTGAAGGCTTCGATCGGTTCATCTTCACCGTTAACCTGACCACGGGACCGAGCCGAGCCTTCGTCGCCGACTTCGATCCGGCGCAGGACTACGTGCTCCTGCGCGAGCGCGGCAACCTGCTCTCCTTCGCCAGCTTCGACACCGATTTCGACGGCTTCATCACCGGTTCCGACGCGAACTCCTTCCTCCAGTTCTGGACTTTCGGCGACCTGACACGGCTGTCGCTGGTGCTCGACGGTGGCGCGGCCGCCGGCTTGCCCGCGGGCCAGCAGCTCATGGTCCTGTTCGGTGTCGAGTTCCTGCGCCCGATCGACGTCCTGGACTGACCCTTTTCTCTCCGAAAAGTTGAAGTGACCCCAACAAAGGGGTAGCTTTGCGCGAGTCCTGCTGAGGAGGACCGCGTGTCATGGCCAACCTGTTCGGCACCACCGAGGTCGACAGCCTCACCGGCACGAGTGGGGCGGACCTGATCAAACTCTTTGGCGGTGACGATTACGGCGACGGTGCCGGCGGCAATGATCGGGTCGAGGGCGGCGACGGCGACGATACGCTCATCGGCGGAGACGGCAACGACACGCTGATCGGCGGGAATGGCAACGACGCGCTGTTCGGCGGCGACGGCACGGACTCGGTGTTCGGCGACGCCGGCATCGACCGTCTCTTCGGCGGGAACGGCCGCGACCGCCTCTCTGGCCAGGATGGTGCCGATACCCTCACCGGCGGTGGGGACAACGACACGCTCTCGGGCGGCAACGGCAACGATCGGCTGAGCGACGACCTGGGCAACGACACGCTTGCCGGCGATGCCGGCGACGATCTGATGTTCGGCGGGCGCGGCATCGACACGCTGTTCGGTGGCGAGGGGAACGACACCTTGTTCGGCAGCGACCAGGTGGACCGCCTACTCGGCGGCAACGGCGGCGACTCCCTGTTCGGCGGAGGCGACGACGATTCGCTGTTCGGCGATGCCGGCAACGACCAGCTCCGCGGTCATGACGGGCTCGACCGGCTCTATGGCGGCGACGGCAACGACTTCATCGACGGCGGTGACACGACCGAGCGCGACATCCTGTTCGGCGGCAACGGCAACGACCAGCTCCTCGGTCGTAGTGGCAACGACGTGCTCTATGGCGGCGACGGCTCGGATCTGCTGTCTGGGAACTTCGGCGACGACATTCTCGACGGTGGTGCCGGCCCCGACCGCTTCGGCTTCGTCGTCAACAGCGCGAGCGCGGCCGGACGGAATTTCGTCGTCGACTTCAACGCAGAAGTCGACTACGTGTGGCTCAGTCAGCCCGACAACCCGCTCGACTTCAACGACTTCGACACCAACACTAACGGGCTCATCGACCAGTCCGATAGCTTCGCCACGTTGCAGTCCTGGACCTACAAGCGAGAGACGAAGCTTTCGCTGGTGCTCGACGGCGGCGCGGCGCTCGGTTTCGCGCCCGGCTTCGAGATCCTTGTTCTGTTCGGCATCGAGTCGCTGCGCCCGCTCGACGTGCTGAGCTGAGGAGGGACCGTCCCTGCGAGGGTGACGGCACGCCGACGCCTACGGCATTCTCCGCCGGTCAGCACGGGTGATGCATGACCGATCTCGTCGCGCTGGAAGCGGCCGTCTATCGCCGGCAGGGCGATCCGGTCGCCGCCCTTCGCCACGTCGCGCTCGCTTTGGCCTCGGGGACGCTCGTCGTCGACCGCGGCCGTGAACAGCGTGCGACGGAACTGTCGCGGCCGCTTTGCACGCGGATCGCCGCCGCCGCGATCGCTGCGCTGCTCGATCCGACCGCGAACCTGACGGCGGACGACTTCGCCCGCTTGGCCGTCGCCCACGGCGCGCTGGTCGATGCCATCCAGGCCAGCGGCTTCGAGAGCGGCGACCACGCGCTGGCGCTGCTCGCGTCGGGCCTCGACGCCGCGGATGCCGACGCCCGCCGAGCCGCCTGGTTGCGGATCTTCACCCTGTTCTCGCTCGACGACGAGGTCGGGTTGCCGGTCGAGCGCATCCTCGAAGGCCCGCCGGACCTCGCGCTTCTCGCCGTGCTGGCGCTTCTCGCCACCAAGCCGGTCGCGACCGTCGCGGGGCATCGCCGGCGCGACGATTTGATCGAGCTGGTCGAGCGGCTGCCGGCCACGGCGCGGCTGCCGCTGAGCGCCGACCACGTCGTGCTGCTGTCGAACGCCTGGATGCTCTGCTCCTATGCGGAGCACCCGGGGAAGCACGCGATCAAGCGGCGGCTCAACCCGATCCTGCGCGACGCGCTCTACCGGATGGGCCTGCGCGACGCCGCCCTGCCCGCGGTGCGGCAACCGAGCGAGTGCCCGACCGTGGTCGTCGCCTCGGAGATCATGCATTCCAACCACGTCCAGTATCGCTATTTCGGGCAGTATCTCCGCCAGCTCAAGGCGCGCTTCCGGAGCGTGCTGGTCACCGACCAGCGCGAGGTCGACGATCACGTCCGCGCACTGTTCCACGAGGTCCACGGCTTCACGCGGCGGACCGATGGCAGCCACCTGAGCGAGGCGACTGAACTGGTGCGCGGCGCGACCCCGGATCTGGTCTACTTCCCCAGCGTAGGCATGCGGCACTGGGGCGTGGCGCTGGCGAACCTGCGCCATGCGCCGATCCAGGTGATGGGCCTCGGGCACACGGCTACGAGCCACTGCGAGACGATCGACTACTGCATCGCCGAGGCCGGGCTGGTCAGCGGGCCGGAGGTCTGGTCCGAGACCATGCTGACCATCCCCGACACCGCGCACATTCTGGAGCGCTCACCGCATTACGTGCCGGTACCGCCCGAGATCCGCGAGCGACCACCCGTGCTGCGCATCGCGCTGCCGAGCAATCTCCTCAAGCTCAACCCGCGCTTCCTGACCCTGCTCGCATCCATGCGCCAGCGCTGCGGCCGGCCGCTGGAGTTCCACCTCTTCCCGAACGTCGGGGGCGTCGAGCTGGCCGCGGCGCGCGCGTTCGTCGGGCGCATCCTGCCCAATGCCGCCGTCCACCCCATCCTACCCTACAACCGCTACCTCGTCCGGCTCGGCCAGTGTGATCTGAACCTGAGCCCATTCCCGTTCGGCGGCATGCACAGCGTCATCGACTCGATCCGCCAGGGTCTGCCCGTGATCGCCATGGAGGGCCGTGAGCCGCACAACCGCACCGACGCGATGCTGCTGCGCCGCTTCGGCATGCCCGAGTGGACCATCGCCGCCGACGAGACGGGCTATGTCGAGGCGGCGCTGCGGCTGATCCAGGACGACGCGCTGCGCGTCGCGCTCAGCCGGCAGGCGGTCGCCTGCGACGTCGACCGCCTCATCTACGGTGATGCCAGCACGCCGCTCCGCAGCGAGTTCGCGGACACGGTCGCCTGGCTGCTCGCCCACCATAAGGCGGTCCAAGCCTCGGGCCGAAAGGTCTGGAGCCTGGAGGACCGTCTGGCGGTCGGCGGCGGATGAGGCCGCCTGCGGGCACGGGCCACCAAGCCGCCGCGATCGCCGCGGCGGAGCGGGACGCTATGCACCTCGCCGCCGTGGTCAGGTGCGCGATCGCGCTGGGCCTGCTCGGCCTGTTCCTGGCGGCGCATCCGCCGGCGCTGATGCCACACCACATCCTCCTCGTGGTCGCTGGGCTCGGCGCCTATGTCGCATTGGGCTTAGCCACGGTGGCGATGGCAGCCCGCCGCCGTCTCCAGGCCTGGATGGGCGTGCCGCTGGCGCTCCTCGACCTCGCCGTCTACGCTGCGGTGCTGGTCGGCACTGCACGGATGATCGGTATCCCGCTCCCCGCCGTGGCGGCCCTACCACCCTTTCTGGTCATCTATCTCCTGCTTGCCGTCGGCACGCTCCGCTACATTGCGACGACTGAGACGGTAACGACCGCCGGTGTCGCGGCGGCCGGGCTCGTCCTGCTTGCCTGGCCGGGCGCGGAGGGCGGCGGGACGCTCGATCCCGCCACCGCCCGGCTGCTTGTTCGGCGACCATGCCAACACGCTCCGCTTGGCCATGATCGTCGCCACGGGCACGGTGCTGGCTCTGGTCGTGCGCCGCGCCCGCGAGACCCTGGCGAGCGGCCTCGCCGAGGCCGAGCGCTCCGCGAATCTGTCGCGCTACCTGCCGCGGCCCGTGGCCGCGCTGGTGGCCGCGCAGGGTGTCGCCGCGCTCTCCCGCGGGCGTCGGCAGTTGGCCGCCGTCCTGTTCGCCGACATTGTCGGGTTCACGGCGCTCGCCGAGCGCGTGACACCCGAGCAGGTCGGCCGACTCCTCACCGAGATCCGCGCGTTGCAGCGCCAGGCGATCGAGGGTGCGGGCGGCATCGTGGACAAGTTCATCGGCGACGCGGTCATGGCCGTGTTCGGCATCCCCGAGCCGGACCCTGACGCACCGCGCCGCGCGCTCGCAGCCGCAGCCGCGCTGCAACAGCGGCTTGCCGCCTGGAACAGCACCCGCGTCGCCGCCGGCGAGCCGCCTATCGCGATCGGCATCGGCGCCCATTTCGGTGAGGTGTTCGCGGGAGCGGTCGGTGACGCCGAGAGGCTCGAGTTCGCGACCCTCGGCCATACGGTCAACGTCGCCCAACGCTGCGAGCAGCTCACCCGCGAGATCGGCGGCGGGCCGATCGTGACCGCGGCCCTGCTTGAGGCAGCCGGCGCCGACCCTGCCGCGTGGCAGCCGATCCCCGCCTCGACCGTGCGCGGGCGGCTGGGCCCGCTACGGCTGTTTCGCCCCGTGGACGGAACCACGCCGCCAGCCTAGCCCCCGGCCGCAATCGGGATTGCGCGCAGCGTCTTGCCGATCGGGTCGATGACGAGCCGTGTGTCGTGGAACGGCACGACCGTCTCCTTGTGGGCGATGCTGACCACGGTGGCGTCCGGCAACCGCTCGCGGAGCAGTCCGTAGAGGCGCGCCTCCATCGCCGCGTCGAGCGCCGAGGTCGCCTCGTCGAGGAACAGCCAGTCGGGCTCGAGGAGCAGTGCCCGGGCGAAGGCCAGCCGCTGCTGCTCGCCCGGGGAGAGGGCAAGCGCCCAGTTGCCCTCTTCGGTGAGCCGGTCGGCGAGGTGCGACAGGCCGACCTCGTGCAGCACCGCGGCCAAGCGCTCCGTCGGATGCTGCTCGGGCTTGTCGGGGTAGCACAGCGCCTCTGCCAGCGTGCCGATGGGGATGTAGGGACGCTGCGGCAGGAACAGGACGCGGGCCCCCTCCGGCACCTGGATCCGACCGTGCCCGAACGGCCACAGCCCGGCCAGCACGCGGAACAGCGTGGTCTTGCCACTGCCCGACGGCCCTTGCAGGACGATCCGCTCGCCGCGACCGACGGCGAGGTCGATGTCGGACAGAAGGACGCGGCCATCCGGCAAGGCCACCTCGACATCGTCAAGCGCGAGCGTCGCATCGGGCCGCGCATGCAGATCGAATCCGCTCTCGGTCTCGATCTGCCGGCGGGCCTTGTCCATCGCCTCACCGAAGGTGGTCAGGCGGTCCACGGTCGCCTTCCAGTCGGCCAGGGTGGTGAAGCTGTCGACGAACCAGGAGAGAGATCCCTGCACTTGCCCGAACGCGCCGGCGGTCTGCGTCAGCACACCCAGGCCCACCTCGCCGGCGAAGTAGCGTGGCGCGGCCACGACGATCGGGAAGATGCTCGCCACCTGTGAATAGAACACCGTCAGCCAGGTGAGACGCTTGTTGTACTTCATGTAGTCCCACCACGTATCGTAGATCCTGCCGAAGGCCTCGTGGAGGCGCCGCCGCTCGTCGGGCTCGCCGCCGTAGAGCGCGATGCTTTCCGCATTCTCGCGCACGCGCACCATGCGGTAGCGGAGATCGGCGTTGTAGCGCTCGAGATTGAAGTTGATCCGGACCAGCGGCCGCCCGATCTTGTAGGTCGCCCAGGAGCCGATGATCGCGTAGACGATCGCGACCCACATCATATAGCCGGGGATGTTCAGCCCACCGAACAGCGGCAGCTCGAAGTTGGCCGACAGGTTCCACAATATGACGCTGAACGTGACGAGGGTCATGATCTCCGACAGAAGGCCGAGGCTAATCGCCAAGGTCTGCTGGCAGAAAAGATTGACGTCCTGCTCGATGCGCTGTTCCGGGTTGTCGGTCCCGTAATTGACCAGCTCCATCCGGTAGTAGACGCGGTTTCCGAGCCAGTTCCGGAAGTAGACCTGGGTCAACCATCGCCGCCAGCGGATGATCAGCATCTGCCTGAGCCACAGGCGATACACCGCGACGACGATGAAGATGAATACCAGGATCGCCCAGAACTGCAGCTCGGCCCAGAAGGCGGGCTCATTCTTCTCCTGCAGCGCGTTGAAGAAGCGGGCGTTCCAGGCGTTCAGCTCCTTCGACAGCCAGACCAGGAACACCGCCATGCCGATGATCACGGCGAGCAGGCCGCGCGCGATCCAGCGCTCGGGGAGCTGCACCCGGACGCCGAGGATGGTTCGGTCGATACCGAGGTCGTCGCACCACCAGTAGGGGGCGGCGAGACGCCAGATCTTGCCGATGAAGCTCCGCGCTTCGCTCAACTGCTGGGTGATCCGCCGCGCCTTGACGACGGACGCGGAGGCCGCGCCGGCCGGTCCCGCCTGGGCCATGCTCGCAACTCTCTGTGGTTCGGGCGGGAGGGACATGCCCGCCCGGGCCGCAGGCGGCAACCTCTATGGGATCATCCCGTGCCGGTCGGGGTCAGGGTTTCCTCGACGGCGCGCACCACGGCGCCGAGCAGGAGCGCGCTCGAGCACGCCCCTGGGTCGATGTGACCGATGCTGCGCTCGCCGAGGAACGAGGCGCGGCCCTTGGTCGCCTTCAGCTCGCTGGTGCGGTGTAGGGCGTGCGCGGCGACCGAGACCAGGCGGGTCCCGTAATCGACGTCGCGCCCGTCCTGGATCAGGCGGCGCAGCATTCGGCTCACCGGAATGAGAACGTCGAGCATGGTCTTCTCGCCGGCCTCGGCCTTGCCCCGCCGCTGCACCGCTGCCACTCCCGCCTCCAGCATCGTCGCCAGCTCGGGCAGCGTCGGGATGCCGGCCGGTGCCGCCTTGCCCATGTCCATCAGCAGCGAGCCGTAGAGCGGCCCGGACGCTCCGCCGACCTTCATGACCAGCGTCATGCCCGCTTTCTGCAGCGCCTCACCGAGCGGCAGCGCCGCCAGCGTCTCCTTCTGCGCGGCGATCTCGCGAAACCCCCGGGCCATGTTGACGCCGTGGTCGCCGTCGCCGATCGCCTGATCGAGCGCGGTGAGCTGATCGGCGTGCGACTCGATCACCTCGCTCGTGGCCTCGATCAAGCGACGGATGAGGTCGGCTGACACGGCGCTGCGCCTCCCGGGCGGCCTCGGCTCCGGCCAATGAGCCCATCAAAGGCGATGTGGTCAAGCGTGGTCCGCCCGACGGTCCGTACCCACATGCCGCGCCGGCGGCCGATCACGCCTTCAGGCGGTACCCGGTGTGGAAGATCCAGGCGATCGCCACGAGGCAAAGGACCATGAAGCCGAGCGTCATGGCGAGGCTCAGGCCGACCGCGACATCCGAGATACCGTAGAAGCTCCAGCGGAAACCGCTGACGAGGTAGACCACCGGATTGAGCAGGTTGAGCTTCTGCCAGAACGGCGGCAGCATCTCGATGGAGTAGAACGTGCCGCCGAGGAAGCCCAAGGGCGTCATCACCATGGCGGGCACCAGCTGCATCTTCTCCCAGCCGTCGGCCCAGATGCCGATGATGAAGCCGAACAGGCTGAAGGTGACCGCGGTGAGCACGAGGAACGCCAGCATGACCGCCGGGTAGGCGACCTCGAACGAGACGAACAGCCGCGCCGTCGCGAGGATGATCAGGCCGAGGATGATCGACTTGGTCGCGGCCGCACCGACATAGCCCAGCACGATCTCGACGTAAGAGATGGGGGCCGAGAGCACCTCGTAGATCGTGCCGTTGTAGCGCGGCATGTAGATCCCGAACGAGGCGTTGGCGACGCTCTCGGTCAAGATCGAGAGCATGATCAGGCCGGGCACGATGAACGCGCCGAAGGCGACTCCGTCGATCTCGGTCATGCGCGAGCCGATCGCCGCGCCGAACACCACGAAGTAGAGCGACGTCGAGATCACCGGGGTCGCGATGCTCTGCAGCGGAGTGCGCCAGGTCCGCGCCAGCTCGAAGCCGTAGATCGCGCGAATCGCGTGCAGGTTCATGACCGGCCCCGGACGAGGCTGACGAAGATCTCCTCGAGCGAGCTCTGCACGGTGTGCAGGTCGCGATAGGCGATGCCGAGATCGGCCAACTGGCGCAGCAGGCCGGCGATGCCGGTTCGCGCCTGCTGGCTGTCGTAGGTGTAGACGAGCTGCCAGCCATCGGCGCTCAGCTCCAGCGGGCGGTTGGCGAGCTCGGCCGGCAGGCGCCGGAGTGGTGCCTGGAGCTGCAGGATGAGCCGCTTGCGGCCCAGGCGCTCCATGAGGACCGCCTTGTCCTCGACGAGAACCAGCTCGCCCTGGTGGATCACCCCGATCCGGTCGGCCATCTCCTCAGCCTCCTCGATGTAGTGGGTGGTGAGGATGATGGTCACGCCGGCCTCGCGCAGGCGTCGGACCATGGCCCACATGTCGCGGCGCAGCTCGACGTCGACCCCGGCCGTCGGCTCGTCGAGGAACAGGATCTCCGGCTCGTGCGACAGGGCCTTGGCGATCATCACGCGGCGCTTCATTCCGCCGGACAGCGCCATGACGCGGCTGTCGCGCTTCTCCCACAGCGACAGGTCGCCAAGGATCCGTTCGATGTGCGGCGGATCGGGCGGCCGCCCGAACAGGCCGCGGCTAAAGGCGACCGTCGCCCGGACGCTCTCGAACGCCTCCATGGTCAGTTCCTGCGGCACGAGGCCGATCTTCGCCCGGGCCGCCCGGTAGTCGCGGACGACATCGTAGCCGTCGACAAGCACGCGCCCTGCGCTCGGATTGACGATGCCGCAGACGATGCTGATCAGGGTCGTCTTGCCGGCCCCGTTCGGGCCGAGAAGGGCGAAGATCTCGCCCTTGCGGATCTCCAGGTCGATGCCCCTCAGCGCCGGCAATCCGGAGGCGTAGGTCTTGGTCAGCCCGTTGATGGCGATGATCGGTGACATGACCCGGCGGCGGGCGGCGCGTCCCCGCTCGGCGGCGGGCGGCGCGTTCCTACAACGCCGGCGTGCCGGTCGGCCAGCCGTCACCGATCCGCGCCCGATGGCCCTTCCCTTGCTTACAGCTGGGCGAATCTCGACGGTGCGCGACAGGCTCGCCGCCACCCACCGATGTGCCTAGAACCGCGCCAGCCGCTGTCGGAGGAACGCTCGCTTCATGGTCATGCACGTGGCGCTCAGCCATCGAACGGTCTACCGCTACGATCGGCTCGTGGCCCTCGGGCCGCAGGTCGTCCGGCTTCGGCCGGCGCCGCATTGCCGTACGCGCATCCTCAGCTACTCACTGACGGTCCAGCCGCAAAAGCATTTCCTGAACTGGCAGCAGGACCCGCACGGCAACTGGCTCGCGCGGTTCGTTTTCCCCGAGCGGACCCGTGAGCTGTCGATCGAAGTCGACCTGACGGCCGAGATGGCGGTCGTCAATCCGTTCGACTTCTTTCTCGAGCCGAGCGCCGAGCAGGTGCCGCTCACTTACGAGCCGCTGCTCCGCAAGGATCTCGAGCCCTATCTGGAATGCACGCCGCCGGGCCCGCACCTCGCAGCATGGCTGGCCGAGGTCCCCCGCGCGAGCACGGGTACGGTCGACTTCCTGGTCAACCTCAACCAACGTCTGTGGCGCGATGTGCGCTATCTCATCCGCATGGAACCGGGCGTACAGACGCCCGAGGAGACGCTGGCGCTGGCCTGCGGCTCGTGCCGCGACAGCGCCTGGCTGCTCGTCAACATCCTCCGCCAGCTTGGCCTCGCGGCGCGTTTCGTCTCTGGATACCTCATCCAGCTCAAGCCCGACATGAAGGCGCTCGATGGCCCGTCCGGCGCGGCGGAGGACTTCACCGACCTCCACGCCTGGGCCGATGTGTACCTGCCGGGGGCCGGGTGGATCGGTCTCGATCCCACTTCGGGGCTGCTCGCGGGCGAGGGCCATCTGCCGCTCGCGGCGACGCCCGACCCGCAGAATGCGGCGCCGATTACCGGGGTCGTCGACCCGTGCGAGGTGACTTTCGATGTCGCGATGAAGCTCTCACGGATCTTCGAGCAGCCGCGCGTCACCAAGCCCTACACCGACGAGCAATGGGCCGCTGTGCTGGCTGCAGGGCGCGCCGTCGACGCCCGCCTCGCCGCTCAGGACGTGCGCCTCACCGTTGGCGGTGAGCCGACTTTCGTCGCGATCGACGATCGTGATGCACCGGAGTGGAACACCGAGGCGGTCGGCCCGACCAAGCGCCAGCGCGCCGACGATTTGATCCGGCGGCTCCGCGATCGCTTCGCGCCGGGTGGCCTGCTCCATTACGGCCAGGGCAAGTGGTATCCCGGCGAGCCTCTGCCGCGTTGGGCGTTCGCCCTCTACTGGCGCGGCGACGGTCTGCCCCTGTGGCGCGATCCGGCGCTGATTGCCACCGAGAGGGTCGACACGGGGGCCGGCGTCGACGCTGCGGAGCGGTTCGCGGCGGCGCTGGCCGAGCGGCTCGGGGTCGATCCGGCCCACGCCCAGCCGGCCTTCGAGGACACCGCGCACTACCTGCTCAAGGAACACCTTCTGCCGGAGGAACTCGATCCATCCGACAACCGGCTCGACGACCCCCAGGACCGCGCCCGCCTCGCCCGCGTGTTCGACCGTGGCCTCGGCCAGCCGCGCGGTTATGTGCTGCCGATCCAGCGCTGGCAGGCGCGCGACGGCGGGGGCTGGCGCAGCGAGCTGTGGACCACGCGGCGGGGGCGGCTGTTTCTCGTTCCCGGCGACTCACCGGTCGGCTTCCGACTCCCGCTCGGCTCGTTGCCCTACGTCGCGCCGGCCGACTACCCCCACATCCATCCGCTCGACCCGTTCGCCGCCCACGCCGCCCTGCCAGCCGTGGCACCGCTGCTGCAGCCGCGCGCACCGGCGCCGCCAGTGCCCGTTGCGCCGGCAGGATCGACGATCGAGGCGGGAGCGGTGCGCACCGCGCTGGCCGTCGAGCCGCGCGATGGCCGGCTGTGCGTCTTCCTCCCGCCGCTCGAAGATGCCGCCGCGTTTGTCGAGCTGGTCGGAGCGGTCGAGGACGTGGCCGCCGAGCTGGGACTGCCGATCCACCTCGAGGGCTACCCGCCGCCGCCCGACGCGCGGCTGAACGTGATCAAGGTGACGCCCGATCCGGGCGTGATCGAGGTCAACATCCATCCCGCCCACTCCTGGGACGAGCAGGTCGCGATCACCGAGGCGCTCTACGAGGAGGCGCGACGCGCTCGGCTCGACACCTGCAAGTTCATGCTCGACGGGCGCCAGGCGGGCACCGGCGGTGGCAACCACGTCGTCGTCGGCGGACCGAGCCCGCCCGACAGCCCGTTCCTGCGCCGCCCGGACCTGCTCGCCTCGCTCGTCACCTATTGGCAGAACCACCCCTCGCTCTCGTACCTGTTCTCGGGGCAGTTCATCGGGCCAACGAGCCAGGCGCCGCGGATCGACGAGGCCCGCCAGGACCAGCTCTACGAGCTGGAGGTGGCGCTGGCGCAGGTCCCGGAACCGGCTGGCGGCGCTGTGCCGCCCTGGCTCGTCGACCGGATCTTCCGCGACCTCCTCGCCGACGTCACCGGCAACACCCATCGCGCCGAGATCTGCATCGACAAGCTCTACGCCCCCGAAGGCCCGACCGGTCGGCTCGGCCTGGTCGAGTTCCGTGCCTTCGAGATGCCGCCGCACGCGCGCATGAGCCTCGCGCAACAGCTCGTGCTCCGGGCGCTCATTGCCTGGTTCTGGGCCGAGCCGTACCGTCGACCGCTGATCCGCTTCGCGACGGCGCTGCACGACCGCTTCATGCTGCCCCACTATGTCTGGGAGGACTTCTGCGAGGTCCTGGCGGAGATCCGGGTGGCCACCGAGTTCGATCTGCGACCCGACTGGTTCGCCACGCACTTCGAGTTCCGCTTCCCGCTCTACGGCAGTATCCGCCCACGGGGGATCGAGATCGAGCTGCGCGCGGCGCTCGAGCCGTGGCACGTCATGGGCGAGGACGTCGTCGCTGGCGGCACGGCGCGCTACGTCGACAGCTCCGTCGAGCGCCTCCAGGTCAAGGTGTCGGGCGCGTTGGACGACCGCTGGGCGGTGACCTGCAACCGGAGGGAGATACCGCTCGCACCGACGAGCCAGCTCGAGACCCGGGTCGCGGGCGTGCGCTTCCGTGCCTGGCAGCCGCCGCGCTGCCTGCACCCGACGATCCCGGTCCACTCGCCGCTGGTCTTCGACCTGGTCGACCGCTGGAACGGCCGCTCGCTCGGCGGCTGCACCTACCATGTGATGCATCCCGGCGGCCGCAACTTCGAGACCTTGCCGATCAACGAGTTCGAGGCCGAGGGCCGCCGTCTCGCGCGCTTCCAGCCGTTCGGCCACACGCCGGGCCGCGTCGATCCACTGCCCGCGGCTCCGCATCCCCAGTTCCCGCACACGCTGGATCTCAGGCGGTTCGGATGATCCGGCCTCCGGGAAGCGGGCGCCTCCATCGCTCCCTCCCCCGCCTCGGTCTCAGCCGAACCGTGCCCCGTTCTCGCGGCCGTAGCGGACGACCTCGACGCGCTCCACGGTGATCAGCGTGCTGCTGGCGGCGAGCATGGGCTCGAGAGCGCTGATCAGCCTGCGCACCTTCTCCTCGCTGTCGACGATCTCGACGACCATCGGGAGATCCTCGGACAGACGCAGGATCTTGGCGGTGTGCAGCGTGCTCGAGTGGCCGAAGCCGAGCGGCCCGCGCAGGACCGTGGCCCCGGCGAGGCCGAGCTCGCGCGCCTTGAGCACCACCGCCTCGTACAGCGGCTGGCGTCCATGGCGGTCGTTCTCGCCCATGAAGAGCCTAAGCAGGACGGCGTTGTGCAGGACGGCCATGGTGTCACCTCACCGCGGCGCGTTGATCAGCAGCGCCAGCAGGTGCCCGAGCCAAACGCCGACCAGGCACAGCAGGACGGAGCCCAACACGTTCGCCGCAGCGTACAGGTACTCGGAGTCCCGGACCAGCGCGAGGGTCTGCAGGCTGAAGGAGGAGAAGGTGGTGAAGCCGCCGAGGAGGCCGACCATGACGAAGATCCGCCACTCCCCGGGAACGAACAGCCGGCCGTCGGGTCCGGTCAGCGTCGCGAACAGGCCGATCGCGAACGAGCCGACGATGTTCACCAGCATCGTCCCCCAGGGAAAGGTCTCCCCGAAGGAGTAGGCGGCGAGGCCGGAGCACCAGAACCGGGCCATGCTGCCCAGGGCCCCGCCGACCGCGACGGCGAGATAGGCGCTCATCGCTTGGGCCCGGCCAGCAAGCCCCGGCGGACCAGGGCGGTGAGCCCGAGGAACGCCAGGAGCGTGAAGCCCGCGCCGGCGAGAAACGTCGCCGACGGCCCGCCGACCGCCCACAGCGCCCCGGCGATCACGCTTGCCAGCAGGAGCGCCAGCCCGCTGATCAGGTTGAAGAGGCCGAAGCCCGTGCCTCTGACCGCCTCGGCGGTCGTTTCCGCGACCATCGCTCCGAGCAGCCCCTGGCTGAACCCCATATGCAGGCCCCACAGGACGACACCCACGGCGAGGAGCGCCGGCCCGTCGGCCGCGGCGAGGACGAGGTCGGCGCTGAGCAGCAGCGCCACCCCGATGACCAGCACCCGCCCGCGACCACGCCGGTCGGACAGCGCGCCCGCCGGGTAGGCGGATAGCGCATAGGCAACGTTCATGACCACCATGACCAGCGGCACGAGACCGACGGCGAGACCGACATCGGCTGCCTTGAGGACGAGGAAGGCCTCGCTGAAGCGAGCCAGCGTCAGCACCGCGCCGATGCCGACAACCGTCCAGTAGGCCCCGCCGAGCCCGCGCAGCTGCGCGAGCCGCAGCGGCGGGCGCGGCGCAACTTCCAGCGGCCGGACCCGTTCCGGCTCGCGCACGCCCAGCGCGAGCAGCAGCACGGCCGCCAGGGCCGGCAGCACGGCCACCCAGAGGACCAGGCGGATGTCGTCGGCGAACAGCGCCATCAGCGCGATCGCGAGGAGCGGTCCGGCAAAGGCGCCGACGGTGTCGAGTGCCTGTCGCAGGCCGAAGGCGGCGCCGAGCAGGTGCCGGGGCGCCAGGTCGGCGACGAGAGCATCGCGCGGCGCGCCGCGGATGCCCTTGCCGACCCGGTCGAGGAACCGCGCTGTCAGCACCATGTGGATGCTGGTCGCCAGTGGGAACAGCGGCTTGGTGAGGGCGGCGAGGCCGTAGCCGGCGACGGCCAGCCATTTGCGGTGCTGCAGCCAGTCGCTGAGGGTTCCGGAGAAGACCTTGGTGATCGCGGCGGTTGCCTCGCCGATGCCCTCGATCAGCCCGACCGTCACGGTCGAGGCACCGAGCGTGCCGACGAGGAAGATCGGCAGGAGACTGTGGACCAGCTCGGACGAGGTGTCCATGAACAGGCTGACGAACCCGAGCATCCAGATGCTGCGCGGGATCCCGCGCAGTGTGGGCTCGCGGCGGCTCTCGATCGCATTCGACATGGTGCGCCGATCCCCTCGGTCGGGCGCTCAAACCTCGTCGCGCGCCCGTGGACAGGCCGGCACGGTTCGTGCATCCCTGCCGCCGAGGAGTACATGCCGGTGATGGACGAAGCCGTCGAGGTCGCCGCGCGTCCGACCAGCGACATGCCGGTGGTGCCGGACTTTCTCGCTCGGTATGCGACTCGGCTGCACGGTCACGACGAGATGCTGACGGCCGACGGCGTGGTGCGGCCGCACTGGCAGCGCTTCGCCGCTGGCTGGGCGGCTCTGGGACCCGCCGGCCGCCACGCAGCCGCCGAGAGCACGCGCCGATTGCTCCGTGAGAGCGGTATCGCCTTCAACGTCTATGCCGATCCCGACGACCGCGCCCACGCGTGGCGGCTCGACCTCGTCCCCGTGCTGCTGCACGAGCGGGAATGGGCGGGGATCGAGCGCGGCCTGATCCAGCGTGCCCGGCTGGTCGAGGCTGTGCTGCAGGATCTCTATGGCGAGGCGCGGCTGCTCCGCGATGGCGTGCTGCCCCCGGCGCTCGTGCTCGGCAGCGACGAGTTCCTGCGCCCCGCGGCGCGGCCGCCCGGACCGCGGCGACCGATGCTGCTGGTCTATGCCTGCGACATCGCGCGGACCGCGGACGGCTCCTGGCGCGTCCTCGGCGACCAGGCCGACCTCGCGATCGGGAACGGCTACCTGCTCGCCTCGCGCGTGGCCCTGAGCCACGGCTTGGCGGATCTCTTCCTCGCCTGCCACGCACGCCGTCTGGCCGGCTATTACCTTGCGATGCAGCAGGCGCTGCAGCAGGCCGCCCTGCCGGACGGTCGGGTGGTGGTGCTGAGCGCCGGACCGGCCAATCCCTCCTATTTCAGTAACGCCTACATCGCCCGCTATCTGGGCTTCACCCTGGTCGAGAGCGGGGACCTCACGGTCCGGGACAACGCCGTCTATCTCAAGACACTGGACGGTCTGCAACGCGTCTCGACGATCCTCCGCAAGATCCCGGGCACGCGCTGTGATCCGCTGCTGCTGCCGGGGCAGGGGTTGCTCGGCGTGCCGGGGCTTGCGCAGGCCGCGCGAATGGGCCGTGTCCGGATCGCCAACGCCATCGGTGCCGGCGTTCTCCACAACCGGGTTCTGGCTCCCTTCTCGCGGCGGCTGTGCCGGCACCTCCTCGGCGAGGAGCTCCGCCTCGAGGACGCGCCGACTTTCTGGCTTGGCAACGCGCAGGAGCGGGCGGCGACGCTGGCACGCCTCGAGGGCCTCTTCGTCGGCCGCGCGACCCAGCGCAGCGACCCCGGAGAGGTCGGCCCGAGCATCCCCGGCTCGTCGCTCACCGGCGATGCCCTGCTGGCCTTCGTCGACCGCCTCGGGCATGAGGGGCATCTCCTCGTCGCCCAGGAGCCAGTGGCACTGGCGACGACGCCGGCCTTCGACGGCACCGAACTGCGCCCGACGCCCTTCGCGATCCGCACTTTCCTCGTCCAGGGCGAGGACGGCTGGAGCGTGCTCCCGGGCGGCCTCGTCCGGCTCGCCGGCGGCCCGACGACGACCAGGCTGCCGAACGGTTACGGCAGCAAGGACCTCTGGATCGTCGGCGACGAGCCGGAGCCACAGCAGATCAGTCTGATGCGCGAGGCGATCGCTGACGTGCATCTCCGCCGCACCGGCCGCGACCTGCTCTCGCGCACCGCCGACAACCTGTTCTGGCTCGGCCGCTACGCCGAGCGGACCGAGACGCTGATGCGCCTGCTGCGCAGCGTGCTCGCCCGCCTGCTCGAGGATTCCCGCCCCGAGGCACGACCCGACCTGCTGCACCGGCTCGTCGACATCGTGCTGCGCAAGGGCCGCACGCCGGCGACGGAGGACGCGTGGCCGATCCGCACGCTCGACGAGCAGCTCGGCGCGCTGATGTTCCAGCCGGATCGCCCCTATGGCCTGCGCGAGGGGCTCGACCACCTGCATCGCACCGCGACACTCGTCCGCGACCAGATCAGCCACGATGCCTGGCGCATGCTCAACGCGCTCCACGTCGACCGGCGGTGGCGGGCGCCGCAGGGCCGGATCGTGGCCGCGCAGGCGCTCGACCTGCTCGACGAGGGCGTTCGCTATCTGAACGCCTTCAGTGGCACCGAAGCCGAGAACATGACCCGCAACTACGCTTGGCGCTTCCTCGAGATGGGGCGCCGCCTGGAGCGCGCGGCGCGGCTGGTCGAGCTGACCCGGGGCTTGGTCCTCGAGGCGCCGGATCCGGAGGGCGACGGCTCGCTCCGGCTGCTCCTCGAGCTCGGCGACAGCTTCATGACCTATCGCTCGCGCTACGTGATGACGCCGCTGCTGGCGCCGGTCCTCGACCTGCTGCTCCTCGACGAGACGAACCCGCGCTCCCTCGCCTTCCAACTCGCCGCCATCGACCAGCATCTCGCCGAACTGCCGAGCGACGGGCCGCACCGCAGCGCCGAGCAGCGCCTCGTCCTTAGCCAGCTGACCGCACTGCGTCTCGCTGATCTCAAAACGCTGCTCGAGCCCGACCTGCTTGGCGAGCGCCCGGCGCTGGCGGCGCTGCTGGACGATGCCGCTAAGGCGCTGCCCGAGCTGTCCGACATCATCGCGCGCGCGCATTTCGCCCACGCCGAGACCGCCGTGACGACCCTCGGTATGCGGCGGAGGGACCCCCCGTGATCTACGAGGTCAGCCACCGCACCACCTACGCCTACGCCCATCCGGTCTCGATCTCGCATCACGTCTTGCACCTGCTGCCGCGCCAGTGCCCGCACCAGATCACGGGCGACACGGCGCTCGAGGTCACCCCGGCTCCCACGGTCCGCCACGAGGACCGGGATTACTTCGGCAACCCGGTCACCTTCCTGACCATCCAGCAGGCGCACACCGAGCTGACGCTTCGCGCGCTGAGCTTCGTCGACGTGCGCCCGCGCGCCGTGCCGGAGCCCTCCGCCACCCCACCTTGGGACGACGTCCTGGCGGTCCTCGACGAGGACCGAGCGGTCGAGACCCTCGATGCGGTCCAGTACCGCTTCGCCTCGCCCTACACCCCGATCGACCCCGATCTTCTCGCCTATGCCCGGGCTTCGTTCCGCCCCGGCCGCCCCGTGCTGGAGGCCGCGCGCGACCTCACCCATCGTATTCATCGCGACTTCACCTACGACCCGACCGCGACCACGGTCACGACGCCGGTCCCGGAGGTGTTCCGCCTGCGCCGCGGCGTCTGCCAGGACTTCGCCCATCTGCAGCTCGCCTGCCTGCGCGGCCTCGGTCTCGCCGCCCGCTACGTCAGCGGCTATCTGCTGACCCGCCCGCCGGAGGGCAAGGAGAAGCTCATCGGCGCGGACGCGAGCCACGCCTGGCTCGCCATCTGGGTCCCGGGCCAGGGCTGGGTCGACCTCGACCCGACCAACGACCTCATCCCCGGCGACGAACACGTGACACTCGCCTGGGGCCGCGACTACGGCGACGTCAGCCCCGTCCAGGGCATCATGTTCGGTGGCGGCGAGCACACGGTAACGGTCGCGGTCGACGTGACGCAGCTCGAGCGGTGATCCTTGGGGCCGTCGCGCTGCCGGTTATCGCTACTTGTGCTACGCTCCGCCGGCACGCCGGGAGATGACCCGATGGCGACGCGCGCAGCGGCGCTCTACGACGAGGACTACTACGCCTGGGCGAAGGGGCAGGCCGAAGCCCTGCGAGACCTCGCCCGGTCGCGCTGGAACGGTCCGCTCGACCTGGAGAACCTCGCCGCCGAGGTGGACGACTTGGCGAGGTCGGAATGGCGCGCCGTTCGAAGCCAAGCCTGCCGGTTGATCGAGCACCTCCTGAAGCTCGAGTATGCGGGCGACCGGCACCCTCGGCGGCGCTGGATCATCTTGACGGACGATGCCCGCCGTGAGCTTCAAGAACGCCTGACCCCGACCCTGCGCGGCGAGCTGGAGCTGGCGCTGGCCGACATCTACCGTGGTGAGCGTAAGCGTACCGCGCGCAAGCTTGCTCTATCCGGCGATCGCGCCGCCGCCGCGGCGCTGCCGGCGGAATGCCCATACAGCCTCGACCGGCTCCTCGACGACGACTGGTTCCCCGCGAGCCGCCACGGCTACGTCGAGGAGATGTGAGGCGCCGGCAGCGCCTCGCGCGTCATGATCGAATCCCGGCGAGTAGGCTTCGCGCTGGGTCGAAGCGGCGGCGGCCCGGACCGCTCCCTGTCTCGCGCAACGCCTTCGGGCTCGAAGCCATCGCCCGAGATCCCGAGCGGGCTCAATGCTGGAGGATCTGGCTCAGGAAGAGCTGGGTGCGCTCGTTGCGGGGGTTGGCGAAGAACTCGGGCGGGGGGGCCATCTCGACGATCTCGCCGCGGTCCATGAACACCACCAGGTCGGCGACCGCCTTGGCGAAGCCCATCTCGTGGGTCACGACCATCATGGTCATGCCCTCGTTGGCGAGCTCGACCATGGTGTCCAGCACCTCCTTGACCATCTCCGGGTCGAGCGCGCTGGTCGGCTCGTCGAAGAGCATGATCTTGGGCTTCATGCACAAGGCTCGGGCGATCGCCACGCGCTGCTGCTGACCGCCCGAGAGCTGGCCGGGATATTTCTGCGCCTGCTCGGGGATCCGCACCCGGCGCAGGAAATGCATCGCCGTCTCCTCCGCCTCGTGGCGCGGCATGTGCCGCACCCACATCGGCGCGAGGATCAGATTCTCGATGATCGTCAGGTGCGGGAACAGGTTGAAGTGCTGGAACACCATGCCGACCTCGCGGCGGATCGCCTCGACATTCTTGACGTCCGAGGTCAGCTCGATGCCGTCGACCACGATCTGTCCGCGCTGATGCTCCTCGAGCCGGTTGATGCAGCGGATCATGGTCGACTTGCCGGAGCCCGAGGGTCCGCAGACGACCACCTTCTGGCCCTTCTCGACCGCGAGGTTGAGCGACTTGAGCACGTGGAACTCGCCGTACCACTTGTGCACGTCGCGGAGCTGGATGATCGGCGCGCCGTCGGCCGTGGCCATGGCTTGTCCCCCCCTCGTCGCTCAACGCTTGTGGCCGGTGTCGAGCTTGCGCTCGATGTACATCGAGTAGCGCGACATGGCGAAGCAGAAGATCCAGAACCCAGCACCGGCGATCAGGTAGGTCTCGGCGGCGAGACCCAGCCACGCCGGATCCTTGATCACCACCTGCGAGATGCCGGCCAGATCATAGAGACCGATGATCAGGACGAGCGAGGTGTCCTTGAACAGGCCGATGAAGGTGTTGACGATCCCGGGAATCACCAGCTTCAGCGCCTGCGGCAGGATGATCAGGCCCGTGGTCTGCCAGTAGCCGAGGCCCAACGCGGCCGCAGCCTCGTACTGGCCCTTGGGGATCGCCTGCAACCCACCGCGGATCACCTCGGCCATGTAGGCAGCCGAGAACAACGCCACGCCGATCAGTGCCCGCAGCAGCTTGTCGAAGTTCACGCCGACCGGGAGGAACAAGGGCAGCATCACCGAGGCCATGAACAACACGGTGATCAGCGGCACGCCGCGGACCAGCTCGATGAAGGCGACGCACAGCGCCTTGATGATCGGCAGGTTCGAGCGCCGCCCGAGGGCGAGCAGAATGCCCAGCGGTAAGGACGCGACGATGCCGGTCAGCGCGATGACCAGCGTGAGGAACAGGCCGCCCCACAATGCGGTCTCGACCACCGGCAGGCCGAGGATCCCGCCATAGAACAGGAAGTAGGCGACGACCGGGTAAACGACGAGCAGCCCGATCGCCCACCAGAGCTTCGGCCCGAACCGCGTAATGAACAGCGGCACCATGCCGGCAACGAGGATGAGCGCCGCGAGGTTGACCCGCCACTGCTCGGACTCCGGGTAGAGACCGTAGAGATACTGCTTCCAGCGGACACGGAACATCGCCCAGCAGGCGCCGCCGGCGGTGCACTCCGCCTTGCTGTTCGCCCACCAAGTCGCATTGAAGACCGCCCACTGCAGCAGTGGACCCACGGTCATGACGATCAGGCCGATCAGCAGCACCGACAGGACGCTGTTGAACGGCGTGTTGAACAGGTTGCGCCGCAGCCAGCCGAGAATGTCCTGGCGCTCGGCGAGGGGTGGGGCGAGGTCGGCCTGTGGGGTGTGGGAGACGGCCATGGCTCAGCGCTCCACCAGCGCCATACGCGCGTTGTACCAGTTCATGAACAGCGAGATGAGCAGGCTGAAGGTGAGATAGACGCCCATGGTGATGGCGATGACCTCGACCGCCTGCCCGGTCTGGTTGTTGATCGTGCTCGCGACGTTGAAGAAGTCGGGATAGCCGATGGCCACCCCGAGCGAGCTGTTCTTGACCAGATTGAGGTACTGGCTGGTCTGCGGCGGGATGATCACCCGCAGCGCCTGCGGAATGATGATGAGGCGCAGCATCTGGCCGCGATTGAGGCCGAGCGCCCCCGCAGCCTCCCACTGCCCCTTGTTGACCGCGAGGATCCCCGCGCGGACGATCTCAGCGATGAACGCGCCCGTATAGACCGAGAGGCCGAGCACGATGGCGAGGAACTCGGGCAACAGCACGAAGCCGCCCTGGACCCGGAACGCCGTCAGCTGCGGGTACTCCATCTCGACCGGGCCGCCGAACAGCAGATGGGCCACCACGGGCAGCCCGATCAGGATGCCGAGGCCGACCCAGAAGGTGTGGAACGGCTGGCCGGTCTGCTCGAACCGCGCCCTGGCCCAGCGCGCGAGGAAGAACACGCCGACGATGGCGGCAACCAGCGCACCCAGTTCGACGGCGATGCCTTCCGTGAAGATCGGTCGCGGCAGGAACAGCCCGCGAATGTTGAGAGCACCGCCGAGGAACTCGATGCTCTCGCGCGGTGCCGGCAGGGCGGCCAGAACCACCGCGTACCAGAAGATGAGCTGCAGGAGCAGCGGCAGGTTGCGGATCACCTCGACGTAGACGAGCGCCACCCGGTTGACGAGCCAGTTGCTCGACAGCCGGGCGATGCCCATCACGAAGCCGATGATCGTGGCGAGCACGATGCCGACCACGCCGACATAAAGAGTATTGAGCAGCCCGACGATGAAGGCGCGGCCGAACGAGCCGGTGCTGGCGCTGAAGGGGATCAGAGTCTGCGAGATGTCGAAGCCGGACAGACGGCCGAGAAACCCGAACCCGGCGGCGACCCCGAGTCGGGCCCGGTTCTCCAGCGTGTTGCCGATCAGGTAGAGCGCGCCGCCGATCACGAGGCCGAGCACGAGGACCTGGAAGAACAGGCCACGAATCTTGGGGTCGTTGTAGAACGCAGGCCGTGGTGCCGCGTCGCCCTGCTGCACCCCACTCGCCATGGCTGTTTTCCTCCGACCTCGTCCTGCCCCTACAGGGAAACGGGACCCGGCACAGGGGCCGGGTCCCGAACCGGATCAGCGGAACGGCGGCGCGTACATCAACCCGCCATCGCTCCACTGCGCGTTGAGGCCACGCGCGATCTGCAGCGGCGTCGCCATGCCGACATTGCGCTCGAAGCTCTCGCCGTAGTTCCCGACCTGCTTGATCACCTGATAGGCGAAGTCGTTGGGCAGACCAAGGCCCTGGCCGAGTTCGCCCTCGGTGCCCAGCAGCCGGCGGATGCTCGGATTGGTGCTGTCCTTCATCTCGTCGACGTTGGCGCTGGTAACCCCGAGTTCCTCCGCCTCCAACATGGCATAGAACGCCCAGCGCACGACGTCGGCCCACTCGTTGTCGCCGTGACGCACGGCCGGGCCGAGCGGCTCCTTCGAGATGACCTCGGGCAGGACCACCCAGTCGTCGGGGTTCTCGAACTTGGTGCGGCTCGAGTAGAGACCCGACTGGTCGGTCGTGAAGACGTCGCAGCGGCCTGCCTGGAAGGCCGCGATGACCTCGTCGTTGTTCCCGAAAACGACCGGCTCGTAGGTCATGTTGTTGGCGCGGAAGTAGTCCGCGAGGTTGAGCTCGGTCGTGGTGCCGGACTGGACGCAGACCGAGGCGCCGTCGAGCTCCGTGGCGCTGCCCACGCCCAGGCCCTTCGGCACCATGAAGCCTTGCCCGTCATAGTAGTTGACGGCGACGAAATCGAGGCCCAGCGCGGTGTCGCGGGCCGCCGTCCAGGTCGAGTTGCGCGACAGGACGTCGACCTCCTTCGACTGCAGCGCGGTGAACCGTTCGGCCGCCGAGAGCGGCGTGTAGCGGACCTTCTCGGTGTCGCCGAACACCGCGGCGGCGACCGCGCGGCAGACATCGATGTCGAGGCCCGACCACTTCCCGGCGTCGTCGACCTGGGCGAAGCCCGGCAGACCGCTGTTGTTGACGCCGCACTGCACGAAGCCCTTGGCTTTGACCGCGTCGAACGTCTCGCCCGCGCTGGCCGGTGCGGCAGCGAGCCCTGCGGCGACCAGCAGCGCGCCGGCGGCCGTGGCAGTCGTCAGTCGCATGAGTGCCCTCCCGAATGGTTTTCCGGCTCGAAGCAAGTGCCGCGCCACGAGCCATGTGCGGCGGGCGTTGCTCCCATGCCGGTTACTTCGCACGTCACGTGGTGGTCTGCCAACAGGGATCGGGCAGCGCTGTCGCCGGCCCGCCGGCCGTGATAACCGCACCCGACGCCGACTTCGGAAAGCACGCCCGCCGATGCACGACGCAACCCTGGTGACGACTGCCGGACGGGACCCGGAACGGCACGGCGGGATCGTCAACCCGCCGGTCTATCGGGCCTCGACGATTCTCGCGCCGACGGTCGCCGAATTCGAGAGCCGCAAGCCCTTCGTCGGCCTGTCCTATGGCCGGGCTGGGACACCCACGACGTTCGCGTTCGAGGAAGCGATCGCCGAGCTCGAAGGCGGCTACCGGGCGATCGCGCTGGCGTCCGGCCTCGCCGCCATGAACCTTCCCCTGGCGGCGCTGCTGCGCGCTGGCGATCACCTCCTCATGGTCGACAGCTGCTACGGTCCGACGCGCCGCTTCTGCACCGCCACGCTCGCGCGCTTCGGGGTGCGTACGACCTTCTATGACCCGCGCATCGGCACCGCCATCGCCTCGCTGATCGAGCCGGAAACCAGGCTCGTGTTCCTGGAATCCCCGGGATCACTGACCTTCGAGGTGCAGGACGTGCCGGCGATCGTCGCGGCGGCCCGCGCTCGCGGCGTCCTCACCATGATCGACGCGACCTGGGCGACGCCCCTGCTGCTCAAGCCTCTGCGCCAGGGGGTCGATATCGTCGCCCATGCCGTGACCAAGTACATCGGCGGACACTCCGATCTGATGATGGGCGTCGTGACGACCACCGAGGCGGTCCACGACCGCGTCCGGGCCGGTGTCTACGAGTTCGGCGCACCCGCCTCGCCCGAGGATTGCTGGCTCGCGCTGCGCGGGCTGCGCACCCTCGATGCCAGGCTCGAGCGCCACGCGCGCAGCGCGTTGCGGATCGCCACTTGGCTTCAGGCCCGGCCCGAGGTCGCGCGAGTGCTCTACCCCGCGCTCCCGTCCGACCCCGGCTATGCTCTGTGGCAGCGGGACTTCAACGGCGCGTCAGGGCTGTTCGGCGTGGTCTTGCGGCCCTGCCCGACGGCGGCGGTCCATGCCATGGTCGACGGGCTGCGCCTGTTCGGCATCGGCGCCTCATGGGGCGGCTACGAGTCCTTGTGCCTCGTCACCCATCCCGAGCGCTTCCGCACGGCGGTGCCTTGGACCGAGCCCGGCCCCGTGCTGCGCCTCCATGTCGGACTCGAGGATCCTGACGATCTGATCGCCGACCTCGAAGCCGGGCTCGCCCGGCTCACGGCCGCCGCCTAGCGCCGATCAGGAACTCGCGATTCCCGGCCGGTCCCTTGAGCGGGCTCTCGACGACGCCGAGGACCGTCCACCCCTCGCCTTCGAGCCATGCGCGGATCTCGGCGCAGACGCGCTCGTGCACCGCCGGATCGCGGACCACGCCGCCCTTGCCGACCTCCCGTCGGCCGGCCTCGAACTGCGGCTTGATGAGGGCCACCAGCGCCGCGTCCGGACGGGTCAGCCGCAAGGCGGCCGGCAGCACCAGGCGCAGGCCGATGAAGCTGGCATCGCAGACAACGAGGTCGATCGGCTCGGGCACGTCGGCAGCGGTCAGATGGCGGGCGTTGGTGCGCTCGCGAACCATCACCCGCGGATCGGCCCGCAGCCGCGCGTCGAGCTGGCCGTAGCCGACATCGACCGCGTAGACCCTCGCCGCCCCGCGTTGCAGCATGACGTCGGTGAACCCGCCGGTCGCGGCGCCGATATCGAGCGCGACGAGCCCCGCCGGGTCGATGGCGAAGGCGTCCAGCCCAGCGGCCAGCTTCTCGCCACCGCGCGACACATAGCGGGAGGACACACCTCGCAGCTCCAGAGGCGCGTCGTCCGCCACCGCCTCTCCGGCCTTGGCGAGGCGCCGCTCTCCCGAATAGACCAGCCCCGCCAGCACCATGGCCTGAGCCTTGGCGCGGCTCGAGGCCAACCCGCGGTCGACCAGAAGCTGATCGAGGCGGCGTTTCATGCGCCGCCGCTAGCGGGCCGCGCGGCGCATCAGGGAGCCGCCAGGGCGTCGAGGCCCAAGCCCACGACCATCATGTCCGTCACCTGTTCGGCGAGGCAACGATAGCCGAGATCGGACATGTGCAGCCGGTCGGCAACGAACAAGTCGGCCACGGTGAAGACCCCGCTGCCCAGCCAGTGGCGCATCAGCGCGCCGCGCGGGACGAGCGCCACTCCCGCCTCGGCGGCGGCCGCTTGCAGCATCGTCGCCATCACGGCCCCATCGTCTCCCCGATCCTCGGCGAGCGGCTGCGGGTCCATCAGCACCACATCGATCCCCGCGACGCGCAGCCGGGCCAAGCCCGCCAGAAGCTCGCCACGGACCTGCGCCGGTGGAATGGCTTGCAGGGCATCGTTCGTACCGACCTGCCAGACGACGAGATCGGGTCCCAGCGCCAGCACGTCCCGCTCGAGGCGGAGGAGATTGTCGGCCACGGTCTCGCCGCCGACACCCTTGTTGTGGACCGCGATGGAATGGTTCGGCAAGCGCGCCTGGAGCAGGCTGGCGAGTTGCGCAGGATAGGTCAGGCCGGGCGCGGATGCGCCGATACCCTCGGTGGTCGACGAGCCGAGGGCCACGACGACGAGCCGGCCGCGCTCGCGTAGCGCCCGGCGACTGGCGGCGAACTCCGGGGGCGCCCTGACCAGCGTGGGCGGCGCCGCGCATTGTGACGTCGCGGCCCGAGATCCGCCTGCTGCGGCGACGCTCGCGAGCAGGGTTGCGGCGAGAAGAAGGCGCACCATCGGGGAACCATCGTGAGGCGCGCGCGTCCTACCTGCCATGGCGGCCACAGCGCAGCGTGGCGCGGAACCGTGCCGCGACGCATGCGCGTTACCGTGGCCGCGCTGCCATGCCGGGAGGACACGCGACGGTGCGCGGGCGCGCGGCACAGGATCACGGCGGCTCGTCGGAGCGCGTGACCGCTCTCGACGGGCTTCGCGGGCTCTGCCTCGTTCTGATGCTGATGTCCCATCTCCAGCTCAGCGGCGGCTTCGCCCTCTATGCGTTGCACCCCGGGCAGATCGGGTTCGTGCAGAGCGCCCAGGGGTTCTTCTTCGTCTCCGGACTGCTGGTCGGTCTTGTGCACGTCCGCGCCTGCGAGCGCGGAGACGCCGCGGCGGTGCGCCGGCGCCTGTGGCGGCGCGCGCTCACCCTCTACGGCTGGAACCTCGGCCTGCTCGTCGTGGTGCTGGGCCTCGCCAGCGCCGTCCCGCTGTCATGGGCGGTCTATCGCTGGTGGCTGGGCGAACTGGTCGAGCCGGGGGGCAGTGTCACCCTCCTCGCCGCCCTGCTCCTCTACCAGCCGGTCTATCTCGACATCCTCCCGCAATACATCTTCTTTCTGCTGGTCTCGCCGTTGTTCCTCCGGTGGCTGGCGCGGCGCAACTGGGTGGCGCCGGTCGCCTGCGTGCTCACCAGCTGGCTCCTGGTCCAGCTCGGCGGGCACAAGCCGCTGGAGGAGGCACTCCTCGCCGCGCTCGCCGTCATCGACCCCGAGCCGGCGATCAAGGGTGCGTTCAACCCGTTCGCCTGGCAGATCGTGTTCTTCTCCGGCCTGATCCTCGGCGCCGCGACCAGGGTCTGGCGGCTCGACTGGCCAGCGATCCTCCGCCCCGAGCGCCGCGAGCTGCTCATGCTGGCACTCGTGGTCCTCGCGATCTGCGCCGTGTGGCGGCTGCTGTTCACTCTCGGCCTGATGCCCGACGAGATCCTCGAGCGGCTCAAGGTCCTCGAGCATCGCCGCGAATTCGGCCCGCTGTCCGTCCTCAACTTCGCCGCTTTCGCTTGGGTGCTGACCTGGCTGCTGGTCGCCGCGGCACGCGCCGAGGGAGCGATGCGCGCCTTGGCCTTCGCGACGTGGCGCCTGCTCGACAATCGCTTCCTCGTCCTGCTCGGCCGGCATGCCCTGCCGGTCTTCGCGTTCCACGTCGTGCTCTGCTACGCGCTACGCGCGCTCGACTGGTGGTACGGACCGTTCACCGCACCGCTGCCGTCCCTGATTGCCTCGCTCGCGATCGCGAGCCTCGCCATCCCCGCGGTCGTCATGGAGGCGCTGCGTCGGAAGGCAACGGCGCCACGACCCCTCGGCGCCGGCTGATCAGGCGGTCCGCGTCTCGCTCAGCCCCAGCTCGGCCGCGGTCTCCGCGCGCAGCACGAACTTCTGCACCTTGCCCGTCACCGTGGTCGGGAAGCCCGTCACGAACCGGACGTAACGCGGGATCTTGTAATGCGCGATCTGCCCCTCGCAGTAGCGGCGCAGCTCGTCGGCCGTCAGTGACGCGCCGTCGCGCAGGATCACCGCGGCGCACAGCTCCTCGCCATAGCGGTCGTCCGGCACGCCGTAACACTGCACGTCGCGCACGGCCGGATGGGTGTAGAGGAACTCCTCGACCTCGCGCGGGTAGATGTTCTCCCCGCCGCGGATCACCATGTCCTTGATGCGACCGACGATGTTGGCGTAGCCCTCGGTGTCGATCGTGGCGAGGTCGCCCGTGTGCATCCACCCTGCCGCATCGATCACCTCCGCGGTCCTGGCCGCGTCGTCCCAATAGCCGCGCATCACCGAGTAGCCGCGCGTGCACAGCTCGCCCGGCGTGCCGCGCGGCACCACCCGCCCCTCGCCGTCGACGATCTTGACCTCGACATGCGGGTGGATACGGCCGACCGTCGAGACCCGCCGCTCGATCGGATCGTCGACCGAGCTCTGGAAGCTCACCGGGCTCGTCTCCGTCATGCCATAGGCGATGGTCACCTCGCGCATGTGCATCTGCGCGACGACGCGGCGCATCACCTCAATCGGGCAGGGGCTCCCGGCCATGATCCCGGTGCGCAGCGAACCGAGATCGAAGCGCGCGAAGTCGGGGTGGTCGAGCATGGCGATGAACATCGTCGGCACGCCGTAGAGTGCCGTGCAGCGCTCGGCGGCCACCGTCTCCAGCGTCGCCAGCGGGTCGAAGCCCGCGCCGGGATAGACCATCGCCGCGCCATGCGTCAGGCAGGCGAGGTTGCCCAGGACCATGCCGAAGCAGTGATAGAGCGGCACCGGGATGCAGACCCGGTCGTCGGGGCCCAGCCGCTGTGCTTCTCCGACGAAGAACCCGTTGTTGAGGATGTTGTGGTGCGTGAGGGTCGCACCCTTGGGCGAGCCAGTGGTGCCGCTGGTGAACTGGATGTTGATCGGATCGTCGGCCTGGAGCACGCGGCCGATCTCCGCCAGTCGCACCCGGGCCGACCCGCTGGCGAGGCGTTGCAGCTCCTCGAAGGCGATCGTTCCAGGGCTCTGGCCACCGATCTGCACGACGCAGCGCAACTCCGGCAGGCGCACCGCGTGCAGGTCACCCGGCCGCGCGGTCGCCAGCTCGGGTGCGAGCTCGCCGAGCATCTCGATGTAGTCGCTGGTCTTGAAGCGGCTCGCCGTGATCAGCGCACGGCAGGCGACCTTGTTCAGCGCATAGTCGAGCTCGTGGAGGCGGTAGGCCGGATTGATGTTGACGAGGATCAGCCCGGCCCGGGCGGTGGCGAGCTGGGTCAGCACCCACTCGGCATTGTTCGGCGACCAGATGCCGACTCGCTGGCCCGGCTCGAGGCCCAGCGCCAGCAGGCCGGCCGCCACCGCGTCGGCCTCGGCCAGAAGCTCGGCGAAGCTCCAGCGCACGCCTTGGTCGCGCACGATCAGCGCCGGCCGCTCGCCCCAGCGGGCGACCACGCTGTCGAGATGCGCCCCGATCGTCTCGCCGATCAGCGGCACCGCACTGGCGCCGTGGACGTAGCTGAGCATCGCTTCTCTCCCCGACCGCCGCTCGGGTAGCGCGCGGCCACGCGCGCGCCAAGCCGCTGCCGTCAGACCGCAATAGCGTCGTCGACCCGCCCGCGTGTCAGTCGAACAAGTTCCGCCACGGTCGTCGGGAAGACGCAGTAGGGGTGGCCGGCTGCCGCCCAGACCTCCTCGAAACGCTCCAGGCTCGCGTCGATCACGACCGGCAGCGTGTGGCCGACGGGCGCCACGCCACCGATGGCGTAGCCGGTCGCGGCACGGACCTGGTCGGCATCGGCGCGGCGCACCTTGCCGTCGATTCCGACCGCCGCCGGCAGCGCAGCCAGGTCGCAGCGCCGGTCGCCGGCCACCAGCACCATCACCGGCTGGTCGGCGACCATGAAGACGAGAGACTTGACGATCGCGCCGAGCGGGCAGCCGACGGCGCGGGCAGCGTCCTCGGCGCTCCGCGCCGTGTCGGTCAGCGCCACCACACGCGCAGCCGAGCCGGCGCCAGTCAGCGCCTCCTGGACCCGGCGCACCGATGCGGTCGCGAGCAGGCTCATGGCGGGATCTGCTGGCCCATGCGTGGTACGTCGTAGCCACGCTGGACCGCCGGGCGGGCGCGGATCGCGTCGTACCAGCGGTGTACGTTCGGGTAGTCCGCGAGGTCGATGGTCTGCCACTCGTGGCGCGAGATCCACGGCCAAGTGGCGATGTCGGCGATGCTGTAGCAGTCACCGGCGAGCCACTCATGCGCAGCGAGGCGGCGGTCCATCACCCCGTAGAGGCGGTGCGCCTCGTCGACATAGCGCTTGATGGCGTAGGGGATCCGCTCCGGGGCGAAGCGCAGGAAATGGTGCGCCTGCCCGAGGAAGGGCCCGATCCCGCCCATCTGCCACATCAGCCACTCAAGCGTCGTCAGCCGCGCGCGCGGGTCGGTGGGCAGGAAGCTCTCGGTCTTCTCGGCGAGGCAGATCAGGATCGCACCTGATTCGAACACGCTCCATCCATTGTCGCCATCGACGATGGCCGGAATCTTGTTGTTCGGGCTGATCTTCAGAAATTCCGGATCGAACTGCTCGCCCTTCGTGATGTCGATCGGATGGACGGCGTAGGTGAGCCCGCACTCCTCGAGCATGATCGAGACCTTGCGCCCGTTGGGCGTGCTCCAGGTGTAGAGGTCGATCATGGATGCCCCAACCGCGGTCACACCCGAGCTTAGAAGCTGTCCGCGCGGTCAGAAAGGTCTTTACTTGCCCGTCCCCCTCCCCCATATGCCGCTGCGTTGAAAGGAAGCCAACGCACTGCGGCGCGCGCGGCTGCGGCTGTCTGATCACTAACTCCCCCAGGGGTTGGGAGGTCGGTATGGTCCAGGCCTACGGCAGCGCCGCGGCGCTGCTTTCTGTTCACTCCACCACAGATCCGGTCGTGTGCATCCGCCCGCGTACGCTGGTCGCTGCGGCCCGCGAGATCGTGGCGACGTTCCCGGGCGACGTGCTCTACGCCGTCAAATGCAACGACGAGCCGCTTGTGCTGCGGGCGTTGTGGGCGGGTGGTGTACGCGAGTTCGACACCGCCTCGATCGCCGAGGTGCGCCGCGTGCGCGAGTTCCTGCCCGAGGCCCGCTGCCATTTCATGCATCCGGTGAAGAGCCCGGAGGCGGTGGCCGAGGCGTACCGTGATCACGGTGTGCGACGGTTTGTCTTCGACCACGCGGACGAGCTCGCCAAGGTCGTCGCGGCGACCGGGCGGGCCAATGACCTCGAGCTGTTCGTCCGCCTCGCCGTCCCCGGCGACGGCGCCGTGCTCGCGCTGACCGGCAAGTTCGGCTGCTCGCCCGACGAGGCGGTGGCCCTGCTGCGAGCCGCCCGCGCGGTCGCGCGTGAGGTCGGCCTGACATTCCACGTCGGCTCGCAGTGCGTCGAGCCACGCGCGTTCGCGCGCGCGATCGCGATGGCGGCCGACGTCGCCGGGCGCGCCGGAGGCATCGACCACCTCGACGTCGGCGGCGGTTTCCCGGCCGCTTACACGGGCGACGAGCCGTCTTTCGGGAGCTTCGCCGGCGTGATTCGCGACGCCGTGCGCGGTCATGGGCTGCGCTGCCACCTGCAATGTGAGCCCGGTCGCGCGCTGGTTGCCACCGGGGCTTCGGTGCTGGCGCGTGTCGAGCTGCGTCGCGGGCGGTCGCTCTACCTCAACGACGGCGTCTACGGGAACTTGGCCGAGCTGAAGTGGATCGGACCGCACTTCCCGATGCGCGTGGTCCGCGATCGGCCGCGTGCCGCCGCGCTGGAGGCGTTCGACCTGTTCGGGCCGACCTGCGACAGCATCGACAGCATGCCCGGCCCCCATTGGCTGCCTGCAGATGTTCAGCAGGGCGAGTGGCTCGAGGTCGGCATGATGGGGGCCTACTCGAACGCCCTGCGGACGGGGTTCAACGGCTTCCACGACAGCCGGGTGGCGGTCGTCAACGATCCGCCCTGGTATGTCGGCGTCGCCAATGCCCCGCCGCCACCGGTGGCCCGCGCCGCCTGACCCGCGCTCGCCGGTGCCGGACGGCGCCGGCGAGAGCATTCCCCAGGGTCTCGTCGGCGAGCCCGGGTCTCCGGGCGAGAGCGGTGGGCTGGAGCGGTGCGCGCGTAGCGCCATCGACCGCGCCGTCGCCTCGGCCTCGGCCGGGGTGATCCACGGTGACAGCTTCCTCGAACCGCTGCGGGCCGACGCCAAGCTCGGCCAGCGCCTGGTCCTCCGTCTGAGCGCCCGGCTGCGCGACGTCGAGGCGATGCTCGACGCGCTGCACGGCGGACCGCCCTGCCGGCCGCGGGCAGACCACTGGTCCACAAGATCCCCATCGGCCGCGACCTCGGCTCGGACGGCTTCGTGCGCGTCGGTGGCGACGATCGCGGCCTGCCCGGAGGCCACTGATCGCCCCAGGCCTTCACCCTCGGTCTGCCGTTGAGCTAGACAGGCCCCACTCCGGGGGGAGACCCGCGATGGCCACCGTGATCGACGACGCGCTGGAGGCTCGCCTCGCCGCCCTTGGCGACGCGGCGCGCGATGCCGCCCGGACACTCGCCGGGGCGAGCCGGGCGCAGAAGGACGAGGCCCTGCGTGCCGCCGCCTGCGCCTTGCGGGACGGCTCGGCGGCCATCCTCGCGGCCAACGCCCGCGACATGGCGCTGGCCCGCCAGCGTCAGCACTCCGCCGCCATGCTCGACCGTCTGGCGCTCGACGAGCGCCGGATCGAGGCGATGGCCCGTGGGCTGGACACGATCGCCGAGCTGCCCGACCCGGTCGGGGCCGAGATCGCGCGCTGGCGTCGGCCGAACGGCCTCGACATCGCGCGCGTGCGGGTGCCGTTGGGGGTGGTCGGCATCATCTACGAGAGCCGGCCCAACGTCACCGCCGATGCCGGCGGTCTGTGCCTCAAGGCCGGCAACGCGGCGCTGCTGCGCGGTGGCTCGGAGAGCTTCCATTCCTCGTCGGCGATCCTCACGGCGCTGCGCTCCGGCCTCAGCGCGGCCGGTCTGCCGGAGGCCGCGATCCAGCTCGTGCCGACCCGCGACCGGGCCGCCGTCGGGCTGATGCTGCGCATGTGCGAGCACATCGACGTGATCGTGCCGCGCGGCGGCAGGTCGTTGATCGAGCGGGTGCAGCAGGAGAGCCGGATCCCCGTGCTCGCCCATCTCGACGGCAATTGCCACGTCTACCTGCACGCGGCGGCGGATCCCGATATGGCGGTGCGGATCGCCGTCAACGCCAAGCTGCGCCGAACCGGCATCTGTGGCGCCGCCGAGACGCTGCTATGCGACCGCACGGCCGCGCCCCGCCTGCTGCCACCGGTGCTCGACGCGCTGATCGCCGGTGGCTGCGAGATCCGCGGTGACGCCGAGGTGTGCGCGCTCGAGCCTCGGGCGCATCCGGTGAGCGAGGCCGACTGGCGAACGGAATATCTCGATGCGATCCTCGCAGTACGTGTCGTCGCCGGTCTCGACGAGGCGATCCGGCACATCGAGACCTATGGATCGCACCACACCGACAGCATCGTCACCGAGGACGCAGGCGCGGCCGAGCGGTTTCTCGCCTCGGTCGACAGCGCGATCGTGCTGCACAATGCGTCCACTCAGTTCGCCGACGGCGGCGAGTTCGGCATGGGCGCGGAGATCGGGATCGCCACCGGCCGACTGCACGCGCGTGGCCCGGTCGGCGTCGAGCAGCTCACGACGTACAAATATCTCGTCCGCGGGACGGGTCAGTGCCGGCCGGTGTGAGTTCGCGCTCCGACCGGCGATAGCCGAGCACCTCCAAGCTCGCCCGATAATCGGCGTTGCTCGTGATCGCGTCGAGCGTGTCGCGCGGACAGGCCCGGCGCGGCAGCATGCGCGGTGCCGCCCCACCCCGACCGCCGCCGATCGCATGATCGCCCGTGATGCGTGTCCAGCTCGCCTGCCGGTCGACGAAGGTCGGATCGAAAGGCAGCCGCAAGCTGGTACACAGGCGCCGCATCGTGCTCGCCGGGTCGGCACAGAACGACTCGTAGGTCACGAACCCGACCTCCGCCGCCATCTCGGCGAACCGGCGGTACCCCTTGAAATACGGCCCGACGGCGAGCTTGCCGCGCAGCGCCGGCACGGCGCTGGCGCTGAGATATTGATCGAGCGGATGACGCACCGTAGCGAACCGGATCAAGTCGAAACGGTTCCCGAGCGCCTCGGCCGTCAGCGACCGCAACGGCGGCTCGGCGAGGATCGGGACACCGGTGAAGTCGAGATGCGACCATTCGCGGAGCACGAGACGGTGGCCTTGGCGGCGAAGGGCCCGCTCGATCGTCTCGATCGCGTCGGGAAAGGGAATGGCGCCACGACGGGCCAGCGCGGCCCAGGCCGCGGCGTCGAACGGCGCGAACCAGGCCTGCGCCTGCGCCAGGGGGTTGACGAAGCCGGTGGCGCCGGCGTGGACCTCGCTCAACAGCGCGACGCCCTGCATGCAGGCGAGGCAGCGGCTGATGAGGGTGCCGCCGGACCGCGCCATCTGATGCAGGAGACGCAGCGGGGTGGGAGCACGGTCCGGCATGGCGTGGTCAGCATGGCGGCGAATGGTTAACGCACGGTTGACCGAGCGCCGCCCGGTCGTCCGGCTCGACCTGCCCCTGCCGCCGGAGCCGGCCGCCGCAGCCCGCGCGCGCCGTGTCGGCCTGCTCGGCGGCTCCTTCAACCCGGCGCACGAGGGGCACCGCTACCTCAGCGAGCAGGCGCTCCGCCGCTTGGCGCTGGACGAGGTGTGGTGGCTGGTGGCCCCCCAGAACCCGCTCAAGCCTGTCGCGGGCATGGCGCCGTTCGCCGTCCGGCTGGCGCAGGCGAGGCGCACGGCCGCGCACCCGCGCATCCGCGTGCTCGACCTCGAGGCACGTTTCGGAACGTTCTACACGATCGACACGGTGCGTCGCCTGGTCGCTTGGCCGGGGCACCAGTTCGTCTGGCTGATCGGCGCGGACAATCTCGTCCAACTTCCTCGGTGGCGGCATTGGCAGGCCCTGTTGCGGACGGTGCCCGTTGCGGCGTTCGAGCGCGCTCCCTATTCTGAACGTGCGATGTCCGGCGTGGTGGCGCATCACTTCGCCGGCGCGCGGGTCGAAGATCGCCGGCTGCAGGAGCTCTGTGGCATGAGGCCGCCGGCATGGGCGTTCGCGAGGCTGCGCGCGCATCCTGCGTCGAGCACGGCGATCCGGCGTGTCGCAGGTGCGGCAGCGAGGAAGTGGGAGCGCGGGTCATAGAGGCTGCGAACGGAAAGGCCGAGCCGCCGTCGACGGACGCGCTGCTGGCGCTCATCCAGAGATCGTTGGAGGACGACAAGGCCATCGAGCCCGTGGTCATCGACCTGACCGGAAAGACCGAGATTGCCGACGCGATGGTGGTCGCCACCGGCACATCCCAGCGGCACATCGCCGCGATCGCCGACAAGTTGCTGGCACGGCTGAAGGAAGCGGGCCTCGAAAGGGTCGGTGCGGAGGGCCTCGCCGGATCGGACTGGGTCCTGATCGATGCCGGCGACGTGATCGTGCACATTTTCCGTGCCGAAACTCGGGCGTTCTACGACCTCGAGCGGCTCTGGTCGGTCCTACCGAGCGGCCGGCGCGCGACGGCGAGCGCGTCCGCCTGACCGCGCAGGTGGCTCGTCCGCCGGGCCGGACGCGCCACGGCGGCGTTCGAGCTGCCCCATCGACACCGGATCCAGCGCCACTCGCAGACGGATGCGCGCGTCGCCATCCTGGCGTTCGATGACCTCGCCACGCGCGTACAGCCAAGCCAGCAGCGCACCTTCCGTCGGATCGAGCTCGAGATCGAGCACCTGGCGGCGCTGGCGCAGCGCGCGCTCGATCAGCGCCATCAGGCCATCCAGCCCCTCCCCCCGTAACGCGGAGACCAGCGCCACATCGTCGCGGCGCGCGGCGAGCGCGGCCAGGTCCGCGCGCTGGGCGGGGTCGAGCCGGTCGCTCTTGTTCCACACTTCGAGGAGCGGCGCTCCGGCCGCGGCTGCCGGATCCGTGGCGACCCCGAGCTCGGCCAGCACCTTCAGCACATCCGCCCGCTGCTGCGCGGTCTGCGGATGGCTGATGTCGCGGACGTGCAGGATGAGATCGGCCGCGATCACCTCCTCGAGCGTGGCGCGGAACGCCGCCACCAGGGTCGTCGGCAGCTCGGAGATGAAGCCCACGGTGTCCGACAGGATGATCTCGTCGCCCGACGGCAGGCGGACCGCACGCATGGTCGGATCGAGGGTTGCAAAGAGCTGGTCCCGCGCCGTGACCGAGGCGCCGGTCAGCCGATTGAACAGGGTCGACTTGCCGGCATTGGTGTAGCCGACCAGTGCCACGACCGGGTAGGGGACGCGGCGCCGCGCGGCACGGTGCAGCCGTCGGGTCCGCTTCACGGCCTCGAGATCGCGCCTAAGCTGTGCGATGCGTTCGCCGATCCGCCGCCGATCGAGTTCGAGCTGGCTTTCGCCCGGGCCACCGACGAAACCGAAGCCACCGCGCTGGCGCTCGAGATGGGTCCAGGAGCGGACCAGCCGGGAGCGCTGGTAGGACAGCGCGGCCAGCTCGACCTGAAGTACACCCTCGCGTGTCCGTGCGCGAGCGCCGAAGATCTCCAGGATCAGCCCGGTGCGGTCGATGACCTTGGTCTGCCAGCGGCGCTCGAGGTTGCGCTGCTGGACCGGGGTCAGGGCGGCGTCGACGACCACCAGCTCGACCGGCGCGTCGCGGAGCAGCGCTGCGATCTCCTCGACCTTGCCGGCCCCGAGAAGCGTCGCCGGCACCGGGCGGCGCAGGACGACGGTGACCGCGCCCGCGACCGCAAGGTCGAGCGCCTCGACAAGACCCACCGCCTCGTCGCGCCGCGGCTCGGGATCCTGATCCGGGTGGAGCAGCGGCACGACAACCAGCGCGCGGCCGCGCCCGTTCCCCTCGGCCGACGGGGTCGGGGAGTCTCCGGTCACGCCGGTGGCGGACCCTCCTCTGCCGCGTTCGGATCGTAGAGGCGGACCGCTGCGCTCGGCATCACGGTCGACACCGCGTGCTTGTAGACAAGCTGGACATGCCCGTCCCGGCGCAGCAACAGGCAGAAATTGTCGAACGAGCTGATCACGCCCTGCAGCTTGACGCCGTTGATCAGGAACACGGTCACCGGAACCTTGTTCTTTCGGACGTGATTTAGGAACACGTCCTGCAGGTTCTGTTGCTTTTCGCTCGCCATGGATTGACCTTTGATCTTCTGCGCAGCGACAGGGCGGCGCGCGGCATCGGTCATGCCCGGGTCACGCCGTCGGGTAGCGCCTTCGTTGGTGACAAGGCCAGGTCGCAGGTCCTTCAGGCCGGCACGAGTCCCGCTTACCGAGGCGTCCTGGTCGTAGCAAGCGGCTTTTTCGCGGGCGCGCCATGCAAGGCGGCGTGGTCAGAAGTAATCCAGCCGCACCGCGAACAGTTGCTCGACCTTCTTCACCATGTCGCTGCGCGCCACGATCACGACCCGGTCATGCGCCGCGACGACCGTGTCGGCCCGCGGGGTGATCATCCGGCCGTCGCGGACGATGGCACCGACGATCATCCCGCCGGAGCGGCGCAGCTCCTTGAGCGGCCGTCCCACGAGTGGCGAGGTCTCCAGGGCCTCGGCCTCGAAGATTTCGGCCTCGCCGTCGCGAATCGTGTGCACCGCCTTGATGCGCCCGCGCCGGACATGCTGAAGGATGCTGGAAACCGTCGTGTCACGAGGATTGATCGCGACGTCGATGCCGATCGCCCGCATCAGCAGCGTGTAGCTGGTGTTGTTGACGAGCGCCATGGCGCGCCGGCAGCCGAGCCGCTTGGCGAGCAAGGCCGCCATGATGTTGACCTCGTCGTCGTTGGTCACCGTGACGATGGCCTCGGTCGCGCCGATGTTCGCCTCGTCGAGCAGGTCGCGGTCGCGGGCGTCGCCGCGCAGGACCATGCCGCGCTGCAACCGGTCGGCGACCGTTTCGGCTCGCTGCGGGCTCGCCTCGATGACCGTCAGATTGAGTGACGGATAGCGCTCCTCCAGCTCCTGGGCGAGAAACAGACCGATGTTCCCGCCGCCGGCGATGACGACCCGTTCGCTGACCCGTTCGCCCTGCCCGAACGCCGGCAGCGCCCGGGCGATGTGGTCGGTGTCGACCACGAAGTGGACCTCGTCCTGCGCCATGATCTGGTCGTCGGCGTCGGGGATGAAGAACCGCTCGCCCCGGCCGATCCCGACCACGACCATGTGCAGGTCCGGGAACAGATAGGTGAGCTGGCGCAGCGGCGTGTTGAGGACCGGGCAGTCCTCTTGGGCACGGATCGCGATGAGCCGGACGACGTCGTCGACGAACGGAACGACATTGACCGCGCCGGGTACGTCGAGGCGCAACGCGATCGCGTGCGCCACCTCACGCTCCGGTGAGATGATCACGTCGATCGGCAGGTGGTTGCGCCGGAACAGATCCTGCCACCGGCTCTCGAGATAGGCTTGGTTCCGGATGCGCGCGATCTTGGTCGGCACGTTGAACAGCGTGTGCGCGACCTGGCACGCCACCATGTTGACTTCGTCGGCGTAGGTGACGGCGATCAGCAGGTCCGCGTCCTGTGCGCCGGCCTGGTCGAGCGTGCCCGGCAGCGAGGCATGGCCGACGATCGACTGGATGTCGAGGCTGTCGCCGATCCGCTGCGCCAGTTCGGCGCTCTGGTCGACGATCGTCACGTCGTTGCCCGCCATGGCGAGATAGCGGGCGATGTTGAAGCCGACCTGGCCGGCGCCGCAGACGATGACCTTCACGGCCGGCCCTGCTGCGCGACCGCCTCAGTCGTCACTGTTCAGGCCGAGGGTCTTCAGCTTGCGATGCAGCGCCGAGCGCTCCATCCCGACGAAGGTCGCGGTCCGCGAGATGTTGCCGCCGAAGCGGTCGAGCTGGGCGTGCAGGTAGGCGCGCTCGAAATGCTCGCGGGCCTCGCGCAGCGGCATCGAGACCAGTTCGGCGTTGGCACTCGGATCCATGGCGCCGGCGGCGCTGTTGGCGAGGTCCGGTGGCAGGCCCTCGACGCCGATCGGCGTGTCGGCGTCGCCGGGCGCCATGATCAGGATCCACTCGATGGTGTTGCGCAGCTGGCGCACGTCGCCCGGCCACTCGGCCGTCTGCAGCACGGCCATCGCGTCGTCGGTGATGGTCCGCGGCGGCATGCCGGCAGCGCGCGCCGCGCGCTGCATGAAATGCCGCGCGAGCAGCGGGATGTCGGTGCGCCGCTCGCTGAGCGGCGGCATCTGCAGCGGGACCACGGCGAGGCGGTAGAACAGATCCTCGCGGAATCGCCCGGCCGCCATGTCCGCCTTGATGTCGCGATGCGTCGAGGCGAGCACGCGCACGTCGACCTCGATCCGCTGGTCGCCGCCGAGCCGGGTGAACCGCTGCTCCTGCAACAGGCGCAGGATCCGGCCCTGCGTCTCGAGCGGCATGTCCGCGACTTCGTCGAGCAACAGGGTGCCGGTGTGGGCGCGCTCGAACATGCCGATCAGTCGCGGCTGATCGGCGCCGCCATAGCCGGGCTCCGCACCGAACAGCTCGACGTCGACACGATCCGCGCCGAGGGCTGCGGCGTTGACGACGACGAACGGCCCATCCGCGCGACGCGACCGCGCGTGGATCATGCGTGCCGCCAGCTCTTTGCCCGAGCCCGGTGGTCCCATGATGAAGATGCGGCTCCCGGTCGGCGCGACGCGCTCGATCGTCTGCCGCACCTTGGCCATGGCCGGCGAGGTGCCGATCAGCTCCGCGTCCTCCCCGGCACGCTCGCGCAACTCGGCGTTCTCACGCCGCAGCCGGCTCGCTTCCAGGGCCCGCGACACGGCCAGCAACAGGCGGTCCGACTTGAACGGCTTCTCGATGAAGTCGTAGGCCCCCTTGCGGATCGCTGCGACCGCGGTCTCGATCGTGCCGTGGCCGCTGAACATGATCACCGGGACGTGTGGGTGCTCGGCCTGCAGGCGCTCGAGGATCTGGATCCCGTCGAGCTGGCTCCCTTCGAGCCAGATGTCGAGCAAGACCAAGCCCGGCGCCCGCTTGGCGATCTCACGGAAGGCGTCATCGCTGCCGGCGGCCTGCCGCGGACGGTAGCCCTCGTCCTCGAGCACCGCCGCCACCACCTCGCGGATCGCGGGCTCGTCGTCTACGATCAGGATGTCCTTGCTCATCCCTCGGTCCTGGCGGGTTCCCTGGGAGGCGTCGCATCGGGCGAGGCCGTGTCGGTCGGCCCGCTACGCCGAGCCTGCCGCACCGCCGTCTCAGGGAAGATCAGCCTGACGATCGCCCCCCCGAGCCGGCGATCCGCCAGCTCCACCCGACCGCCATGTTCCTCCATGATCTTCCTGACGATGGCAAGCCCCAACCCGGTGCCACGGGCGCGGCTGGTCACGTAGGGCTCGAGCAGGCGCTGGCGGTCACCCTCGGGCAGACCCGGGCCGTCGTCCTCGACCTCGATCACGACCGAGCCGCCCTGCCGCGTCACACGCAGGACCACGGTGCCCGGCCGGTCCGGCGGCACCTCGCTCCGCTCGCTGAGCGCGTCGACCGCGTTCTGCAGCAGGTTGGTCAGGGCCTGGGTGACCTTCTGCCCGTCGCAGAGCAGCCGGACCGGATCGTCCTCGGGCAGCTCGAGGCGGAAGGTGAGCCTCGGCCAAGCCCCCTGCTGCAGCAGCAGCGCCTCACGCGCGAGGTCCGCCAGAGCCTCCTCGCGCAGAACCGGCGCGGGCATCCGCGCGAAGGCCGAGAACTCGCCGATCAGCCGGCCGATGCTGTCGACCTGGCGAATGATCGTGTCGACGGCGCCGGCGAAGGCCTCGCGCCCCTCGCCGATCTGCGGCAGGTACTTGCGGCTCAGGCGCTCGGCGGAGAGGCGGATCGGCGTCAACGGGTTCTTCACCTCGTGGGCGATGCGACGGGCGACCTCGGCCCAGGCGGCCTGCCGCTGGGCACTGAGCAGCTCGGTCACGTCATCGAAGGTGACGACGAAGCCGTCGATCCCTTCCTGATCGTGCAGGGCCGCGACACGAACGAGCAGGATCCGCTGCGTCTGGCCGCGACGAACCGAGACCTGCTCGGTGACGACCGCGACGTCGCCGGTGGCCGCGCGCGCGAGGATCGGGGCCAGCTCCGGCACGAGCTCGTCCAGGCGCTGGCCGAGGACGTCGTCGCCGCCGAGGAAGTCGATCGCCGAGCGGTTGGGCAGGACGATGCATCCCTGGGCGTCGAGGCCGAGCACGCCCGCGGTCACGCCGGTCAGAACGGCCTCGGTAAAGCGACGCCGTTCGTCGAGCTGCTGGTTGGCCTCGACGAGCTCCGCACGCTGGCTCTCGAGCTGGCTCGTCATCCGGTTGAAGGCGCGGCTCAGCACGCCGATCTCGTCCGCCTCGGGCGCCTCCGGCACCCGCGCGGACAGGTCGCCGCCGCGGACCCGATCGGCGGCGTCGATCAACCGGCTGATCGGCGCCGCCAGCTCGTTCGCCAAGGTGAGCCCGACCCAGACCGCGGCGAACAGCAGGAGCAGGGCAACGATCCCGAAGATCAGCGCCGAGGTCACCTGGATGCCGGAGCGTTGCCGCTCGATCATCTGATACTCGGCGACGAGGGCCTGGGTCCGTTCCATCGAGCCGAGCACGGTGGCATCGACGAAGCGTCCGACGAACAGGTACACGTCGCCCAGCCCGTCGAGGCGGACCAGCGCACGGACGCGGTCGTCGGTGTCGCTGGTGAAGGTCACCACCTCACCGAGATCGGCCTGCTCGAGCGCGTCCGGCGGGAGCTGCTCGATGGCCATGTCCATCGTGAAGCTCAGGCCGGCCCGGGCAAGGACCAGTCCGCTCGCGTCGAACACCACCGCTTCGGTCAGCGAGCGGACTGCGGCCTGCGCATTCACCACTTGGCGCAGCCGCTCGGTCGGGTCGAGGAGGAACCCCGTCTCGCGGTCGATGTCCGCGGCCATCGCCAACGCGTCGGCGCGGACATTCTCCTTGTGCTCGGCGAGATAGGCCTCGGCGACGGCGAGCGAGTTCTCGAGCGCGCTGCGGACCCGCTCGCTGAACCACGCCTCCAGCCCGTTGCTGAGGAAGACCACCGAGAAGACGGCCACCAGGATCGCCGGTGTGCTGGCCACCAGGCCGAACAACGCGACGAGGCGGAGATGGAGTCGCGAGCCGGCCGAGCCCTGCCGCCGCTGCAGGTAGAGTGCGACCAGCCGCCGGGCGATGATCAACCCCAGCAGAAGGAGCAGGACCAGGTCGAGGTTGAGGAGGATCAGGATCGTGCGGACGTCGGAGCCGTAAGGCGGCGCGCCCGAGATTGCGACGTAGGTCGCCAGCCCCGAAACGATCGCGGCAACAGTCAGGACGAGAGCGAGGCGTCGCTCGATGTCGACCCGGCGGACCCGCTCCCACGCGCTCGACGCGCCGGGGCGGAGGAACGAGAGCAAGAACCGACCTCGTGCGCGGCGGAAGGAAAGGTCCTTTACACCGCCATCATGGGCCGCGCACGACCTGGATGTCCAGATCGCGGATCTTCTTGCGCAACGTGTTGCGGTTCAGGCCGAGGATGTCGGCCGCCTTGAGCTGATTACCGCGGGTCGCGGCGAGCGCCTTGGCGATCAGTGGCCGCTCTATCTCACGCAGCACCCGGTCGTAGACGCCGGGCGGGGGTAGGCCACCGTCCTGCCGGTCGAAATAGCGCTGCAGATAGCGATCGACGACGCCACCCAGGCTATCCTCCGTGCCGGGCTCAACAGTGCCGCTTGGACCCGGCGACCTCGCCGGCTGAAGCTCGGCAGCCACCACGGCCTCACCGATCTCGTCCTCGGCGTAGAGCACCGCGAGCCGCCGGACCAGGTTCTCAAGCTCCCGGACATTGCCCGGCCAGGGGTAGGCCTTGAGCTGGGCCATCGCCTCCGCGGAGAGCGTCTTGAGCGGCAGGCCTTCGGCCTGCGCCCGGGCGAGGAAATGCTGGACGAGAGCCGGGATGTCCTCGCGCCGCTCGCGCAGCGCCGGCAGGCGCAGCGGCACGACATTGAGCCGGTAGAACAGGTCCTCACGGAACAGTCCCTGCCCCACCATCTGTCGCAAGTCGCGATGGCTGGCGGCGACGATCCTGACGTTGGCGCGGATCGGGTTGACGCCGCCCACCGGCACGAACTCGCCGTGCTGCAGCACACGGAGCAGGCGCGTTTGCGCCTCCAGCGGCATGTCGCCGATCTCGTCGAGGAACAGCGTGCCGCCGCTCGCCTGCTCGAAGCGGCCGGCCCGGCGTGCCGCGGCACCGGTGAACGAGCCCTTCTCGTGGCCGAACAGCTCGCTCTCGATCAGCTCGCGCGGGATCGCCGCCATGTTGACGGCGACGAAGGGGCCGTTGCGACGCTTGCCGAAATCGTGCAGCGCACGGGCGACCAGCTCCTTGCCCGTGCCCGACTCGCCGGCGATCAGGACGGTCAGGTCGGTCGGCGTGAGCCGTGCGATGATGCGGTAGATCTCCTGCATCGCCGGCGAGCGGCCGATGATCGGGAGCTGCTCCTCTCCGATCACCGGGGCGGTGCCGGCCGCGGCGCGGCGTGACCGCTGGCTCAGCGAGCGCTGGACCGCCGCGAGGAGATTGCCGAGGTCGAACGGCTTGGGCAGGTACTCGAACGCGCCGCGCTCGGTGGCGCGCACCGCGGTCAGCAGCGTGTTCTGCGCGCTCATCACGATGATCGGCAGGTCCGGCCGCAGCGTGCGGATTCGCGGCAGGAGGTCGAGCCCGTTCTCGTCCGGCAGGGCGACATCGGTGATCACAACGTCCCCGTCACCCTCGGAGATCCAGCGCCACAAGGCGCTGGCGACGCTGGTCGCCTGGACATGGTAGCCCTGGCGGGACAGAGCCCTCGCGAGCACGGTGCGGATGCCGGCATCGTCCTCGGCGATCAGCACCGTCTCCCCGGTCATCCGCGTCCTCGATCGGCGCGCGCCGCCGGCAGCCTGACCCGGAACACGGCGCCGGGCTCCCCGGCGACGTAGGTCACGCTGCCGCCATGATCGGCCACGATCTTCGCCACCAGCGGCAGACCGAGGCCGCTGCCCTTGGGCTTGCTCGTCACGAACGGCTCGAACAGGCTGTCGCGCAGCTCCTCCGCCACGCCCGGCCCGTTGTCGCGCACCTCGACGGTGATCGGCAGATCGAGGCGCTCGCTGCTGTTCGCGAGGCTCATGCGCAAGCCGTGGCGATAGTGGGTCGCGAGCGTGATCAGCCCACCTTCGGCGGGCAGCGCCTCGGCGGCGTTCTTCACGAGGTTGAGAAAGACCTGGATCAGCTTGTCGCGGTCGCCGGCGACCTCGGGCAATGACGGGTCGTAGAGCTCGACGATGCGGTGCGCCCGGGCGAACCCGGCCTCCGCGATCCGCCGCACATGCTCGAGCACCTGATGGATGTTGACCGGGCGCCGCGCCACCGGCCCCGTCTCCGCGAACTCCTCCATCCGCTCGACGAGCTGCACGATCCGATCCGTCTCGTCGCAGATGAGACGGATGAGTGCCCGGTCCTCTGCCTCGATGCCGGGCTCGAGGAGCTGCGCGGCGCCTCGGATCCCGGACAGGGGGTTCTTGACCTCGTGCGCGAGCGTGCGGGCGAGGGCGGCGGTCGAGCGCGACGAGCCGCGGTTGGCCAGTTCGTTGTCGAGCCGCCGAGCCACCGAGCAAGGCTGCAGCACGAGGAGGATCCGGTCGGGTCGCTCGGCGAGTGGCGTGAGGTGGGCGTCGACGGTGGTCACGGTGCCACGCGCAACCGCAAGTTCCACGCCATACTCGGAGATCGACGCACCGCTATGTCCCACTTGCTGGACCAGGCCCAGCAGCGGCGCATGCGGCGCGAGCAGGTCGGGCAGCGACCGACCGACCAGCATCTGCGCGCTCGCACCGAGCAGTTGCTCCGCCGCGGGGTTGGCCGAGCACAGGCGCTGCTCCAGATCGAGACTCAGAACCGCGCTCGGTAGGTTGGCCAGCAGCAGGGCGGCGTCGTCCATGCGCTCGGGTGTGGAATGACCGGGTCCGCTCTTGCCTACTTTCTGGGCACAAGAGATGTCCTGCCTACGCATGAAGCATAGCTAGCCGCGAACCGACAACCCGGCAAGCGCCCGTCCGCCTTGGCACCGGGGGGCCCGGGCCCTAGCCTGCCGCCATGCCTGCCAACGCCCAGCGCTCCTCGGCTCCGATGCGTTGCGCCGCGCTGATCGTCGCCGCCGGTCGTGGAAGCCGCTTCGGCGGCGAGCGCCCGAAGCAATATCTCGACCTGGCGGGCCAGCCGGTGATCCGCCACACCGTCCGCCGCTTTCGCGATCATCCGCTCGTCGACGCAGTCGTCGTCGTGGCCGACCCGAGCCACCGTGCCTGCTACGAGGAGGCACTCGCCGATCTCGCCATCGCCCCTCCGGTCACGGGTGGTGACAGCCGCCAGGAGTCCATTCGCCGCGGCCTCGAAGCGCTCGCCGCCGCGGATCCGCCCGAGCTCGTGCTGATCCACGACGCGGTCCGACCGCTCCTGTCGCCGGCGTTGATCGACCGGGTCGTGACGGCTCTGAGCGACGCCGACGCCGTGCTGCCGGTCCTGCCCGTGGTCGACACGCTCAAGCGGGTCGAAGGCGAGCAGGTCGTCGGCGCGCAAGCGCGTGAAGGGCTTGTCCGGGCACAGACCCCGCAGGGCTTCCGCTTCGCGACCATCCTCGACGCGCACCGTCGGCTCGCCGGTGCCGAGCTCACCGATGACGCCGCGCTGGCGAGCGCGCTCGGCATCCCTGTGCGCACGGTTGCCGGCGAGGAAAGGAACCTGAAAATCACCACGCCCGCCGACCTTGCCGAGGCCGAGCGTCGGCTCGTCGCCGGCCAGCGTTGGCGGACCGGGATCGGCTTCGACGTCCACCGCCTCGTGCCTGGCCGGCGCCTCGTCCTGGGCGGCGTCGAGATCCCGCACGAGGTGGGCCTCGCCGGCCATTCCGATGCCGACGTCGTGGCGCACGCGATCACCGATGCCCTGCTGGGCAGCGTCGCCGCCGGCGACATTGGCCAGCACTTTCCGCCGAGCGATCCACGCTGGCGCGACGTCGACTCAGCCGTGTTCCTCGGCCGCGCGGTCGAGCTCGTCGCGGCGGCCGGCGGCCGCGTCGAGAATGTCGATGTCATGCTAATGTGCGAGCGCCCGCGGATCGCACCCTACCGTGAGGCGATACGCGCGCGCCTTGCCGAGCTCCTCAGGCTCCCACGGGAGTGCGTGAGCATCAAGGCGACGACCACCGAGCGGCTGGGCTTCACCGGGCGCGAGGAAGGCATCGCCGCCCAGGCCGTGGTCAGCGTGGCCCTCTCCGCATGAGCCTCTTCCCCGCCGACTGCCTCGCTGCCGCCGCCACCCTGCTCGACGCCTGCCGCGCCCGAGGCTGGCGCCTTGCCACGGCTGAGTCCTGCACCGGTGGCCTGGTCGCCGCCTGCCTCACCGAGCATGCCGGCGCGTCGCACGTGGTCGACCGCGGCTGGGTGACCTACGCCAACGAGGCCAAGGTCGCGCTCCTTGGTGTCGCGCCCGCGACGCTCGCCGCCGAGGGCGCGGTCAGCGAGGCGACCGCGCGCGAGATGGCGGCGGGCGCCCGCGCCCGCGCCGGGTGCGATCTCGCCATCGCCGTGACGGGGATCGCCGGCCCGGGTGGCGCCACGGCGACCAAGCCCGTCGGTCTCGTCCATCTCGCCGTCGCCACGGACCTCGGCGCGCTTCACGAGCGCCATGTCTTCCACGGCGATCGAAGCGCCGTCCGCTTGGCCAGCGTCGCAGCGGCGCTGCGCCTGGCGATCCGCGCTACGGGCGCAGCCGGCTGAAGACGAAGCTCGGCGCGGCCTCCGCCTGGTGGCAGCCGAAACAAGCGTCGCCGTTGCCCGGACCGACCGCGCGGGTGGCCGGATCGCCGGCAGCGAAGCCCTCGAAGCCCCAGCCGCCCGTCGCCGCGAAGGCCGTCGCGTCGCGGTGCATGACACCCACGACCTTGCGCGCCCCCTCGCTGATCGCGGCGTCGCCTTCAACCGTCTCGAGGAGGTCGAACACGATCACCGCGCCGTCCGGGAAGCTACCAGTGCGGTAGCCCTCGACGGCCGCCGGATTGGCGTAGATGTGATGGATGCCGCCGAACGCCTGGTAAAGCGGATGGCCCGGCTGCAGCACCATGGTCTTGACATGATGCCAGTCGCGGTAGCCTTCGGGATAGGGGACTTGCTGGGCCGAGGCGGCGCCGGCCGCGAGCACGCCGGCGATGCCGAGAAGGACCGTGTGCCTCATGGACCGATCTCCGAAGCTTGGCGATTCGACTGCGGAGCTTAGTCGGCCCGGTCCGTCACGCCAGCGGGCACTTTCCGGTAAGGCACGAACGGAACGGTGCAAAATGTTGACCAGAAAGCGAAAGTCACCACCTGGGCCGACCACGGCGGGAATGTTGGAGGATGTGCTCGGGTGCAAATGGTCGCTGCACGTGCTGCAGCTCGTTCGCTCCGGCATCTGCCGGCCGGGCGCGATGGAGCGCGCGGTCCCCGGCCTGACCGCCAAGGTGCTCAACGAGCGCCTCGTCAAGCTGGTCCGCTTCGGTGTGCTGGACAAAGCGGTATTCGCCGAGGTTCCGCCCCGGGTCGAGTACCGGCTCACCGCGTTCGGAGAGAGCTTCGTCGGCCTGCTCGACCAGATCGCGGCGCTCGAGTCGCAGCGGAGCGGCGCCTAGCCGCGTGCCCCTGCCGGACGGCCCGCACCTACCTCCACCGCCGACACGGCGTCGGGCCCGTAGAGCTTGCGGGCGCGGGCTTCGAAGGCGCCGACCATCCGTGACACCGCCTCGTTGAACAGCAGCCCGATCAGATTCTGTAAGATGCGCGAGCGGAACTCGAAGTCGACGTAAAAGTCGACCACGCAGTGACCGTTCGGCGCGGTCTCGAAGCGCCAGTGATTGTTCAGGTAGCGGAACGGCCCGTCGATGTACTCGACATCGATCTGGGTCATCGGATGTAAAGTCACCTTCGAGCGGAACCGCTCGCGAAACACCTTGAACGCCACGACCAGGTCGGCGTGGAAGACATTGCCGTCACGCGAGGTGATCCGGGCGGCCTTGCACCAAGGCAGGAACTCTGGGTAGCGCTCGACCCCGGCGACGAGATCGAAAAGCTGCTCGGGTCGGTAGGGAAGCTGCCGCTTCTCGGCGTGCGTCGGCATGCGGGTCAGGCGGCGGCCAGCGCGGCCTCGCGGGCGGCGCGCAGACGCACGAAGTCGTCGCCGGCATGGTAGGACGAGCGCGTCAGCGGCGAACTGGCGACCTGCAGAAAACCCTTGGCCCGCGCCGCTCGCCCATAGGCGGCGAACTCGTCCGGCTCGACGTAGCGGACCACCCTGTGGTGCCGTGGCGTCGGCTGGAGGTACTGGCCGATGGTGACGAAGTCGACGTCGGCCGAGCGCATGTCGTCCATCACCTGGAGGACCTCGCGCTTCTCCTCGCCGAGCCCGACCATGATCCCGGACTTGGTGAACAGCGTCGGATCGAGCTCCTTGACCTTCTGCAACAGCCGCAAGGAGTGGAAGTAGCGTGCGCCGGGCCGTACCGTCCGGTAGAGTCGTGGCACCGTCTCAAGGTTGTGGTTGTAAACGTCGGGCCGAGCGGCGACCACGGCCTCGACGGCGCCGGGCTTGCGCAGGAAATCCGGGGTGAGGATCTCGATCGTCGTGCCCGGCGCCGCGCGCCTGATCGCAGCGATGCTGCGCACGAACTGCTGGGCGCCGCCGTCGGGCAGGTCGTCGCGGTCGACCGAGGTGATGACGACGTGGGCGAGCCCCATCTCCGCCACCGCCTCGGCCAGATGCTCCGGCTCCTCGGCATCGACCGGCAGCGGGGTCCCCGTCTTGACGTTGCAGAACGCGCAGGCCCGGGTGCAGGTGTCGCCGAGGATCATCACCGTGGCGTGCTTCTGTGCCCAGCACTCGCCGATGTTCGGGCAGGCCGCCTCCTCGCAGACCGTGTGCAGGCTCTTGTCGCGCATCAGCCGGCGGGTGGCGTGATAGGCCTCCGAGGTCGGTGCCTTGACCCGGATCCAGGCCGGCTTGCGCGTGAACGGCCGTGGCGGAGCCTCGGCGGCCCCGACCCGGTTAAGAACGGTGATCGCGGACATGGGCCAGAAGTGTACGGGCGGCCCTGAGGCGTCAAGCGCGGCGCGAAGCCCCACCCTGCTAATGCTCGGAGCGGCGACCAGGAGGCACCCCGTCCACGCCGCTCCGCGCGCCCTTGGCTCGTCAACGGCCTTCGGCTGGGTCTCCCATGGCCGCCTCGAGGCGGGTAGAGGCCGTCACGGTCCGCGACGCCCCACTTCAGTTGCTCAGCGGGGGCGAGAGTTCTGCAACCAATCGGTTGAGAAGAGCCTGCTCACCCGACGCAGCCAGCCCTACCATCGTCGGGCGCATGGCGCCTAACGCACTTGCGATGCCCACAGGATCGTATTGATCAGCAAGACAAATCAATTTGACTCTGAACATGTCGACCTGAGTTCTTTTACTGTAATGACGAACTTTATTCGTCGGAGTATCAAATCTTCATCAAATACTGCTTGTACCATAACCGGTTCAACATCGACGGCAAAGGACCTACCATCGCCAACCACAGTGGTCAGCATCGCTGCCTTGCCCCCCGAGATAAGCAGAGAAGTGTTCATCACCCACCCTGCCTTTGTTCTCACCGCTGGTCGCCCGGATTCTTTATAAAGGAAACCTTAAGCTCCCCGCTCCGGGACCCAATCGCCGACGATCCGCTCGAAATCGCAAGGACAATTGCGTGGCAAGCGCTCCTCGAAGGCCGGATCCGTGTCCGCCATCTGGGTGGCCGCCATGCGTCGGGCGTAGCCCCAGTGACGGTCGAGACCGGCGCGAAGCTGCCGCTCGATGCTGGCTGTGAGGCGCTGCGCGAGGTTGAGGCGGAACGCCGCGACCTCTTTGCGCCAATGCCGGGTCGGCTGCGAGCTGCAGCTTCAGGAGATGCGCGATGATGTGCTGCAGGAAGGATTCGCAAGCACGGCGATCGCTGATCCCCATGCCCTCCACCTCCTCGGCGAGCAGTTCCCAGTCGATCGCCTCCTCCGGGTGCCTGCTGGCGCAAGCGCGCAGACGGGCCGCCTGATCGAGCGCCCAGGCGTGGAAATCCTCCTCCTGGCGCGGGCGTCGCAGCTCGCCACCGGTCATCACGGCACCCCTCGAAGCGGGCAGCGTTCGCTCCGTATCCGAAAACGCCGCTTGGTGCAGCGGCGTCAGAAATGGATCGCGCGCTTGTAGGCGTCGAGCACCGCCTCGTGCATCGTCTCGCTCAGCGTCGGGTGCGGGAAGACCGTGTGCATGAGGTCCTCCTCGGTGGCCTCCAGGGTCCGGGCGATGGTGTAGCCCTGGATCAGCTCGGTGACCTCGGCACCGATCATGTGCGCGCCCAAGAGCTCGCCGGTGCGCGCGTCGAACACCGTCTTCACCATCCCCTCGGGCTCGCCCAGCGCGATCGCCTTGCCGTTGCCGATGAACGGGAACCGGCCGACCTTGATGTCGCGCCCGTCGGCCTTGGCGGCGGCCTCGGTCAGACCGACCGAGGCGACCTGCGGCGTGCAGTAGGTGCAGCCGGGGATCTTCGTCACGTCGAGCGGATGGACATCGTTGAGCCCGGCGATCTTCTCCACGCAGATGATGCCTTCGTGGCTCGCCTTGTGGGCCAGCCAAGGCGGCCCGACGAGATCGCCGATCGCGTAGACGCCAGGCTCGCCGGTCCGGCAGTACTCGTCGATCACCACATGAGCGCGGTCGACCTTGACCCCGGTGCCTTCGAGACCGAGGCCCTCCACGTTGCCGACGATCCCGACCGCCATGATGACCCGCTCGACGGTGAGCTGCTCGCTCTTGCCGTTGGCGTCGATGGTGGCGGTGACGGTGCCGGCCGCCTTCTGCAGCGCCTTCACTGTGGCGCCGGTGCGCAGCTTGATGCCGCGCTTCTCGAACGCCTTGTGGGCGAAGGCGGAGATCTCCTCGTCCTCGACCGGCAGCACCCGGGGAAGCACCTCGACGACCGTGACGTCGCAGCCCAATGCCCTGTAGAAGCTCGCGAACTCGATGCCGATGGCACCGGAGCCGACGACCAGCAGCGACTTCGGCAGTGCCTCGGGGACCATCGCCTCCTTGTAGGTCCAGACGAGCTTGCCGTCGGATTCGAGGCCCGGGAGCTGGCGCGCCCGGGCACCGGTGGCGAGGATGATGTGCGGCGCCCTGATCTCCTCCTCGCCGCCCGCCTTCAGCCTGGCCTTGAGGGTTCCCAGGCCGGCCAGCCGCGCCTCGCCGTCGAGCACGGTGACCTTGTTCTTCTTGAGGAGGTGCGCCACGCCCCGGCTGAGCTGGCCCGCCACCGCGCGCGAGCGCTTGACGACCCCGGCGAAGTCGTAGCGCAGGTTGTCGGCGGCGAGGCCGAAGCTCGGCAGATGCTGCATGAGCTCGTAGATCTCGCCCGAGCGCAGCAGTGCCTTGGTCGGGATGCAGCCCCAGTTGAGGCAGATCCCGCCGAGGTGCTCGCGCTCGACGAGCCCGACCTTCATGCCGAGCTGGGCCGCGCGGATCGCCGCCACGTAGCCGCCCGGCCCGCCGCCGACGACGACCAGATCGAAGGCCTGAGCCACCTGTTCCTCCCTCCCTCGCCCGACCCGGCGTCGGACGCGGACGCCCGGCTACTCGACTACCCGCAAGCGCGGCCTGTCCGGCACGGCATGCGGCGGATCGACGGCCCGCATCCCGCCCGCCGCGAAACCATGCGGCCGGCCGTCCGTCAGCAAGGGATGCCACCGCGAAACCGGACTGCCAACCACCGGACGACCGCTGCGCCGGACGGTGGGCCGGCGCGCCATGTGGCGCGCGTGACAGCCCTGCTCACTCACGGCGTGGCTCCTCCAGTGCCGGAGCCGCCGCTACCCTGAGCACCATGCGGCACGCGGGTTCGACCGCCTACAGCATCAGCGCGATCGGATCCTCGATGAGCGCCTTGAACTCCTGCAGCCACTCGGCACCCAGGGCGCCGTCGACCACCCGATGGTCGACCGAGAGCGTGACCGTCATCACCGTGGCGATGGCGAGCGCCCCGTCCTTGACCACCGGGCGTCGCTCGCCCGCGCCCACGGCCAGGATGCACGCCTGCGGCGGGTTGATGACCGCCGCGAACTCCTTGATCCCGAACATGCCGAGATTGCTGATCGAGAATCCGCCGCCCTGGAACTCTTCGGGCTTGAGCTTGCCTTCCTTGGCCCGCTTGGCGAGATCCTTCATCTCGTTCGAGATGGTCGCGAGACCCTTCTGGTCGGCCTTGCGGATGATCGGGGTGATCAGCCCGCCCTCGATGGCGACCGCCACCGAGACGTCGACATCGCTCAGCTCATAGACCCGATCGCCGCCCCAATAGGCATTGACCGCGGGCTTGCGGCGGATCGCGATCGCCGCCGCCTTGATGATCAGATCGTTGACCGAGAGCTTGTAGTCGGCCCCCTTGCGCGCGTTGAGCTCGGCGCGCAGCTTGAGCAGCGCGTCCAGCTCGATGTCGACGCTCAGGTAGAAGTGTGGGATCGTCTGCTTGGCCTCGGTCAGCCGGCGCGCGATCACCTTGCGCATGCTGCTGAGCACGACCTCGCGGTGGGGCGCGGCCGGCGCTCCGGCGACCGGCGGCGGTGCCGCGGCAGGCGCCGCTGGAGCCGCGGGCGGTGCCACCGGAGTTTCGACGGTTTTCGGCGGCGCCTTCGCCGCCGGCGCAGCACCGCTCATCGCCGCCTCGACATCGGCCTTGACGATCCGCCCGTGCGGCCCGCTGCCGACGAGTCCGGCGAGGTCGATCCCGGCGAGCTTGGCCATCCGCTTGGCCAGGGGGCTGGCGAAGACCCGCTCGCCGCGATCGGCGCCGTTGCCCGCACTCACAGTCGGCTTGGCTGCTGAGGGAGCTGCGGCCACCGGCGGCGGTGCCGTCACAGCCGGTGCAGCAGGAGGCGCGGCCTTGCCCGCCGCGCCGATCGTCGAGGCGTCCTCGCCCTCGGCCAGGAGCACGGCGATGGGCTGGTTGACCTTCACCCCCTCGCTGCCCTCGGGCACGAGGATCCGGCCCAGCGTCCCTTCGTCGACCGCCTCCACCTCCATCGTCGCCTTGTCGGTCTCGATCTCGGCGATCACGTCGCCGGCCCGGACCGGGTCACCCTCCTTCTTCAGCCACTTCGCGAGGTTGCCCTCGGTCATGGTCGGCGACAGGGCGGGCATCAGGATCTCGATGGGCATGGCCTCAGCTCCGGTAGAGGACGTCCTTGGCCGCGGCGACCACGTCGTCCACCTGCGGCAGCGCCAGACGCTCGAGATTCGCCGCGTAGGGCATCGGCACGTCGGCCCCGGTGACCCGCCGCACCGGCGCATCCAGCCAGTCGAACGCCTCCTCCATCATCACCATGGCCAGCTCGGCGCCCATCCCGAACCGCGGCCAGCCCTCCTCGACCGAGACCAGCCGGTTGGTTTTCTTGACCGAGCGGACCACGGTCGCGGTATCGAGCGGACGGATCGAGCGCAGGTCGATGACCTCGGCCTCGATCCCCTCCTTGGCCAGCTCGTCGGCTGCCTTCAGCGCTCGGTCGACCATCAGCGAGAAAGCCGTGATGGTCACGTGCGCGCCCCGGCGCAGGACCTTCGCCTTGCCGATCGGCAGGACGAAGTCGTCGAGCTTCGGGACCTCGAAGCTGTGCCCGTAGAGGACCTCGTTCTCGAGAAAGACCACGGGGTTCGGGTCACGGATCGCGGCCTTGAGCAGCCCCTTCGCGTCGGCGGCGGAGTAGGGCGCGATGACCTTGAGCCCCGGGCAGTGGCCATACCAGGTGCTGTATTCCTGGCTGTGCTGGGCGGCGACCCGCGCGGCGGCACCGTTGGGACCGCGGAAGACGATCGGCGAACCCATCCCTCCGCCCGCCATGTAGAGCGTCTTGGCCGCCGAGTTGATGATATGGTCGATCGCCTGCATGGCGAAGTTCCAGGTCATGAACTCGACGATCGGGCGCAGCCCGGCCATCGCCGCTCCGACACCCAGGCCAGCGAAGCCGTACTCGGTGATCGGCGTGTCGATCACCCGCCGCGGGCCGAACTCCTGCAGCAGTCCCTGGCTGACCTTGTAGGCCCCCTGGTATTCGGCGACCTCCTCGCCCATCAGGAAGACGTTCGGATCGCGGCGCATCTCCTCGGCCATGGCATCGCGCAGCGCCTCGCGCACCGTCTGCTTGACCATCTCGGTCCCGGGCGGAACCTCGGGCGCCTCGTCGGGCTCCTCGGCCCGACCGATGATCGCCGGGCCGGCCAGCGGTCCGGCCGGCTGCGGCGGCGCGGACTGCGGGAGCGGTGCGGCCGGCGCGGGGCTCTGCGCCGGTGGCTTGGTGATCGCCGCGTCCGCGTCCTCGCCGTCACCGAGCAGCACGGCGATCGGGGTGTTGACCTTCACCCCCTCACTGCCCTCGGGCACGAGGATCCGACCCAGCGTCCCTTCGTCGACCGCCTCCACCTCCATCGTCGCCTTGTCGGTCTCGATCTCGGCGATGACGTCGCCGGCCCGGACCGGGTCACCCTCCTTCTTCAGCCACTTCGCGAGGTTGCCCTCGGTCATGGTCGGCGACAGGGCGGGCATGAGAATCTCGGTCGGCATCGTCCTCCCTCCCCGTGCGTCTCAGGCCTCGACCAGCACGTCGGTCCACAGCTCGGAGGGGTCGGGCTCCGGACTGTCCTGGCTGAACTTGGCCGCCTCGTTGACGATCTCCCGGATCTCCTTGTCGATCTCCTTGAACGCCGCGTCGTCGGCGAGCCCTTGGTCGCTCAGCAGCTTCTTGAGCGTCTCGATCGGGTCGTGACGCTCGCGCATCTCCTGCACCTCCTCCTTGGTCCGATATTTGGCCGGGTCGGACATGGAGTGGCCACGGTAGCGGTAGGTCAGCGCCTCGAGGATCATCGGGCCAGAGCCGCCGCGCACCTGGGCGACCATCTCGGTGGCCGCCTCGTGGACCTTCACGACGTCCATCCCGTCCACCTCGCGGCCGGGGATGCCGTAGGCCTCGCCGCGCCGGTACAGCTCAGGGATCGCCGCGTGCCGCGTCTCGGCGGTACCCATCGCGTACCGATTGTTCTCGATCACGTAGAGCACCGGCAGCTTCCATAGCGCCGCCATGTTGAAGCTCTCGTAGACCTGGCCCTGGTTGACCGCACCATCGCCCATGTAGGCCACGCAGATGCCACCGTCCTCGCGGTACTTGTGCGCGAAGGCGATGCCCGTCCCGAGTGGGATCTGGCCGCCGACGATGCCATGCCCCCCGTAGAACCCGACGTCGCGGGCGAACATGTGCATCGAGCCGCCCTTGCCCTTGGAGTAGCCGCCGATGCGTCCGGTCAGCTCGGCCATCACCCGCCGCGGGTCCATCTTGCAGACCAGCATGTGCCCGTGATCGCGGTACCCGGTGATGACCGAGTCGCCGGGCTTGAGAGCGGCCTGGATCCCGACCGCGACCGCCTCCTGGCCGATGTACAGGTGGCAGAACCCGCCGATCAGGCCCATCCCGTAGAGCTGGCCGGCCTTCTCCTCGAACCGTCGGATCAGCAGCATCTCGCGGTAGAACGCCCGCAGGAGATCGGCCGCGGGAAGGGCCGCCGAAGCCGCCGTGGCGCCTTTGGTCTGCCGCTTGCTCACCGCCATCCCCGTTCCTCCCCGAGACGGCCCGGCCGCCCGCCGGGCGAGATCAAGAAATATCGACAACCCGCGCCACTGGATAGGCGCGCCGCGTCTACCACGACGCGCGCCGCTGCCAAGCGTCGCCACCGCATCGCGCCTCTGCGCGCACGGCTCAACGGCTGCCGGGGGGCAACCGCTCCGGTGTTAGGATGATGAGCTCCCGCTCACCGACATAGCCGAGCTTGCGCAGCTCCTCCTCGAGCAGGTCCGGCTCGATGGCATCCGGCCGCAGCCCGTCGACGCGGCGCTCGATCGCCAGGCGCTCGGCGCGCAGCTCGGCCAGCTCGGCACGGCCCTGCTCCAGCTCGCGGCTGAGGTCGACCCAGGCGAGCAGCCCGCGCTGCCCGTGCACGGCGTGCCAGCCGAAATAGGCGAGCGCGACAATCACCGGCAGGACGAGCCAGCGGCTACGCAGGGTCCGGACGAGCGGCCTCCAGTCGAGCAGCAGCCGTCGCTCCTCCTTGCCGGACCTCAGCCGCGGCGCAGCGCCGCGCGGCCGGGAAAGATCGCCGCCCGACCGAGCTCCTCCTCGATCCGCAGCAGCTGGTTGTACTTAGCGGTTCTGTCGGAGCGGGACAACGATCCCGTCTTGATCTGCCCGCAGCCGGTGGCGACGGCGAGGTCGGCGATGGTGGCGTCCTCGCTCTCGCCGGACCGGTGCGAGATCACCGAACGATAGCCGGCGGCGTCGGCGACCCGCATCGCCTCCAGGGTCTCGCTCAGCGACCCGATCTGGTTGACCTTGACGAGGATCGCGTTCGCCACGCCCTTGGCGATGCCCTCGGCGAGAATCACCGGGTTGGTGACGAACAGATCGTCGGCGACGAGCTGGACCCGCTCGCCCATGGCGTCGGTCAGCGCCTTCCAACCGTCCCAGTCGGCCTCCGCCATGCCGTCCTCGATCGAGACGATCGGGAACCTGGCGCACAGACCTTCCAGCCATCGGACCATCCCCTCGGCGTCGAGCGAGCGTCCTTCGCCGACCAGCTCGTAGCGCCCGTTCTTGAAGAACTCGCTCGCGGCACAGTCGAGAGCGAAGACCACGTCCTGGCCAGCGGTGTAGCCCGCTCCGGCCACCGCCTTCTCCAGGAACGAGAGCGCATCGTCGGCACTCTTGAGATCAGGCGCGAAGCCCCCCTCGTCGCCGACATTGGTGTTGTGGCCGGCAGCCTTGAGCGCCTTCTTCAAGTTGTGGAAGACCTCGGCGCCGATTCGCAGTGCCTCGGCGAAGCTTCCGGCCCCGACCGGCATGATCATGAATTCCTGAATGTCGATCGGGTTGTCGGCGTGGGCGCCACCGTTGATGACATTCATCATTGGCACCGGCAGGATCCGCGCCTGCGCGCCGCCGAGATAGCGGAAGAGGGGCAGCCCCAGACCGTCGGCCGCCGCCTTGGCGACGGCGAGGCTGATCCCGAGGATCGCATTGGCGCCGAGCTGGCTTTTCGCCGGCGTACCGTCAGCCTCGATCATCGCCGCGTCGAGCCCCGCCTGGTCGGTGGCGATCCGCCCGACCACCAGCTCCGCGAGCGGCCCGTTCACGGCGGCCACGGCCTTGCGCACGCCTTTCCCGAGGTAGCGGGCAGCATCACCATCGCGCAGCTCGAGCGCCTCCCGCGAGCCGGTCGAGGCCCCGGACGGCACCGTCGCCCGACCGAAACCGCCGCCGGCCAGCCGCACATCGACCTCGACCGTCGGGTTGCCCCGGCTGTCGAGAACCTCGCGGCCGTGGACCGCGGCGATCTCGAGTTCATCCATGACGTCCTCCCGCCCGTTCAGAGCGCCGGCAGCGGCAGCGCCTTCGCCAACTCGTCGAACCGCTTGAGCTGGCCGAGCACCTCGCCGAGCCGCGCCAGCGGCACCTGGTTGGGCCCGTCGCTGAGCGCCTGCTCCGGCCGGTCGTGGGTCTCGATGAACACACCGGCGACGCCCACCGCGACCGCCGCGCGGGCCAGAACCGGTACGAACTCGCGCTGTCCGCCACTGCTGCCGCCGAGCCCGCCCGGCTGCTGCACTGAATGGGTGGCATCGAAGATCACCGGCCAGCCGGTCGCCGCCATCTGCGGCAACGCGCGCATGTCCGAGACCAGCGTGTTATAACCGAACGAGGCGCCGCGCTCGCAGAGCAGGATCTTGCGGCAGCCGAAGCTCTCCAGCTTGGCCGCCACCTGACGCATGTCCCACGGTGCGAGGAACTGCCCCTTCTTCACATTCACCGCTCGCCCGGTCTCGGCCGCGGCCCGCAGGAGATCCGTTTGCCGGCAGAGGAAGGCCGGGATCTGCAGGACGTCGACGACCTCCGCCACGGGTGCGCATTGCCAGCTCTCGTGGACGTCGGTGAGCAGCGGCAGGCCGGTCGTGGCCTTGACCTCGGCGAGGATTTCCAGGCCGCGCTCGAGCCCTGTACCGCGACCGCTCGTGGCGCTGGTGCGGTTGGCCTTGTCGAACGAGCTCTTGTAGATCAGGGGGATGCCCAGGCCGGCGCAGATCTCCTTGACGGCCCCGGCCATCAACAGCGCGTGCTCGCGGCTCTCGATGGCGCAGGGCCCGGCGATCAGGGTCAGCGGCCGGTCGGCCGCGATGCGGATGTCGGCGACCGCGACCTCGTGGTGGGAACGGACCATGTCAGACCAGCCGTGACTGCTCGAGCGCCGCGCCGATGAACGCGGCGAACAGCGGGTGTGGCGCGAACGGGCGCGACTTCAGCTCGGGATGGAACTGCACGCCGATGAACCAGGGATGACCGGGTAGCTCGACGATCTCGGGCAGACGTCCGTCGGGCGACATGCCGGAGAAGAACAGCCCCGCCCGCTCGAGCACGTCCTTGTAGTTGATGTTGACCTCGTAGCGGTGGCGATGCCGCTCGCTGATCCGCTCCCTGCCGTAGATCGCAGCGGCCAAGCTGCCGGGTGCGATGTCGCACTCGTAGGCGCCCAGACGCATCGTGCCGCCGAGGTCCCCGCCGGCCTCCCGCACCTGCCGACCGCCGTCCTTCTCCCACTCCGTGAGCAGACCGACGACCGGGTCGGGACAGGGGCCGAACTCCGTCGAGCTCGCCCCGTTGATCCCCGCGAGCTGCCGGGCCGCCTCGATGCAGGCGAGCTGCATGCCGAAGCAGATGCCCAAGAATGGCAGGCGTCGGGTGCGCGCGAAGGTGACCGCGGCGATCTTGCCCTCGGTGCCGCGCTCGCCGAAGCCACCGGGCACGAGCACACCGTTGACCCCGTGGAGGCTGTCGGTGAGGTCGCTGCGGGCGAACTCCTCGGCGTCGATCCAACGCAGATTGACCCGCACATTGTTGGCGATGCCGCCGTGGATCAGCGCCTCGTTGAGCGACTTGTAGGCGTCGAGGAGACCGGTGTACTTCCCGACCACGGCGATGTTGACTTCACCGTCGGGACGCTTGACCGCCTGGACGATATGCCGCCACCCGTCGAGGTCCGGCGGCGGCTCGGTGGGCAGCCCTAGGGCCCGCAGCACTGCCCCGTCGAGCCCCTCGGCGTGGTAGTTGATCGGCACCTCGTAGATCGTCTCGGCGTCGAGCGCGGCGATGACCGCATCCTCGGCGACGCTGCATTGCAGCGCGATCTTGCGCCGGGCGTCGGCCGGGATCGGGTGCTCGGAGCGGCACACCAGTACGTCCGGTTGGATGCCGCTCGCACGCAGCTCGCGCACCGAATGCTGCGTCGGCTTGGTCTTCAGCTCCCGCGCCGAGGCGATGTAGGGCACGAGGGTGACGTGGATGAAGACCACGCTGCCGCGCGGCCGCTCGAGCGCGAACTGGCGGATCGCCTCGATGAACGGCAGGCCCTCGATGTCGCCGATCGTCCCACCGATCTCGCACAGCACGATGTCGGCGTCGTCCGTATCGCGGGTGATGACCTCCTTGATCGCATTCGTCACGTGCGGCACGACCTGGACGGTACCGCCGAGATAGGCGCCCTGGCGCTCGCGGGTCAGCACCAGCCAGTAGACGCCGCCCGCCGAGACGCTGTCGCTGCGCCGTGCCGGAACACCGGTGAAGCGTTCATAGTGGCCGAGGTCGAGATCGGTCTCGGCTCCGTCGTCGGTGACGAACACCTCACCGTGCTGGTACGGCGACATCGTGCCGGGATCGACGTTGAGATAGGGATCGAGCTTGCGCAGCCGCACGCGGTAGCCGCGGAGCTGGAGCAACGAGCCCAGCGCCGCCGCCGCCAAGCCCTTGCCCAGCGACGACACGACACCCCCGGTGATGAAGACGAAACGCGTCGCCGTCGCCGGAGGCTCGGCGCTCAATTGGCCACCGGTGGAGCTGGAGCGGCGGGCTCGGCCGGGCTCGGCTCGCTCGACGCGGGCGCCTCCGGTCCGGCGGGCAGGCTCTCCAGGATCGAGGCCGGCCCCCGCGCGCGTCCGGCGAGGATCGCCAGGGTGAGACTCGTCACGATGAAGGCGATCGCCAGGATCGCCGTCGTGCGTGTCAGGAGGTTGGCGCTGCCGCGGGCGGTGAGGAATCCACCCGCGCCGCCGCCGCCACCGATCCCCAGCCCGCCGCCCTCGCTGCGCTGCAGCAGGATCACGCCCACGAGCGCGATCGCCAGCAGCAGATGGATCACCAAGACAACCGTCTGCATCGCTCGCTGTCAGTCCCCGTCACAACCCGGCCGTCACACAGCGGGCTCGCGCGGCCGGCCTTAGCGGCCGCCGCCCGCCTCGTAAATCGCCACGAACTCGGCCGCGTCCAAGCTGGCGCCACCAACCAGGGCGCCGTCGACACCCTCCTGGGAGAGGATCGTCCTGGCGTTGGTGGCCTTGACCGACCCACCATACAGCAACGGCACCGTCTCGCCACCAGCGACGGAGTCGCGCAGCATGCGCCGCAGCTCGGCATGAACCGCGGCGATCTCCACCGCGGTCGGGGTTCGTCCGGTGCCGATCGCCCAGACGGGCTCGTAGGCGACGATCAGCCGATCCGGCGGCGCGCTGTCCGGTAGACTGTTGCGCACCTGCGTGGCGAGGCGGCTGAGCGTCTGCTGTGCCAGCCACTCCTCCTCCGTCTCGCCGACGCACACCACGGCGACGAGGCCGGCCGCGATCGCCGCCGCCGCCTTGTCGCGCACCATCGCGTCCGTCTCACCGAGCCCCTGACGCCGCTCGCTGTGGCCGACGATCACCGCCCGCGCACCAGCATCGTGCAGCATCGGCGCCGAGATCGACCCGGTGTACGCGCCTCGCGGCTGGGCGTGGCAATCCTGGCCACCGACGAGGATCCCGGTGCCCGCCAGCCGCTCGGCCACGGCGGCGAGGATCGTCGCCGGCGGAAAAACCCCGAGCGTTCCGGTCGGCCGCGGACAACGCTCCGCCACCGCCCCTGCGAGCGCCACACCATCCGCGCGCAGGCCGTTCATCTTCCAGTTGCCGAGCACCACCGGCCGTGCGAGCGCCATCGCAGGTCCTTGGCCATTTGCGCCAAGCGCGTCCTACCACAGGCGCCACACTCGATCCACGGCGCCGCCGACGCGGATTGCTCCGCCACCGCCTGCTGCCTATTGTCCGCGCCCGTTCCGCTGCGCCTACGGTCCGCACCATGCTGCAGTCGTTCCGCGAGCACCTGACCGGTCTGCCGGTCAAGATCCTGCTGGTCATCCTGATCGGTGCGTTCGCGGTCTGGGGGATCGGCGACGTGTTTCGCGGCGGCCTCGGCGGCGACACCGTCGCCCGGGTCGGCAACCAGGAGATCACCGCGAACGAGCTGCGCCGGGCGTTTGAGCGCAGCTTCCGCGATCTTCAAGAGCGGACCGGCGGCGCGCTCGACCGTCGCCAGGCGATCCAGTTCGGCCTGATGCAGCAGGCTCTCCAGCAGCTCGTGGCGGAGCGGCTGGTCGCCGCGCACGCCGCCGATCTCGGCTTCGTCGTGCCGGACAGCGTGCTGCTCGAGCACATCCGCGGCGATCCTCTCTTCCGTGCCGGCGACCGGTTCGATCGGAGCCGCGTGGCGCTCGTGGCGCGCTCCCAGGGGATGACCGAGGATCAGTTGCTGGAAACGATCCGTGCCGACCTCGTGCGCCAGCACCTGATCCGCGCGCTGACCGCACCCGTCGCGGCACCGGACGTGCTCGCGCGTCAGCTCTGGCTGCACGCCAACGAGACGCGCACCGGACGCCTCCTGGTCGTGCTCGCCGACGCGATCGAGGTGTCGTCCCCCGACGACGCCACGCTGGCGGCCTACCTCGAGGCGCACAAGGAGGACTGGCAGACCGCCGAGCTGCGCAGCCTGACGCTCGTCCAGCTCCGCCCCGCCGACTTCGCCGACGAGATCGAGGTGACCGAGGAGCAGCTCCGTGCCGAGTACGACGCGCGCATGGACGAGTTCCGCGAGCCCGAGCGGCGGGAGGTGACGCAGCTTCTGGCGCCCGACCGTGCCACGGCCGAGGACGCAGCGGCGCTGGTGGCGAACGGGAAAAGCTTCGCCGACGCGGCGGCCGAACTCGCCGAGCGCGGCGTGACGAGCGAGCGGTTGGGTGCCATGCGCCGGGAGCAGCTCCCCGACGAGCTCGCCGAGGCGGTGTTCGCGCTCGCGCCGGGAGGGGTCAGCGCGCCCGTCGAGAGCGCCTTCGGCTGGCATCTGTTCGAGCTGGAAGCGGTGCTTCCGGAGCGGACCCGCCCGTTCACCGCGGTCCGCGAGGAGCTCGCCCGGGAGCTGCGGCTGCGCGCCGCGGCGGACCAACTGCCCGACCTGGCCAACATGCTCGAGGACGCGATCGCCGAGGGCGCGAGCCTCGAGGCGGCCGGGAGCCGGGTCGGTGTCCCGGTCCGGGCGATCGCCGCCGTGACCGCGCAGGGCCGCGGCGCCGACGAGCGACCGTTGGCCGATCCGGTGGCGCCCGAGATCCTGTCGGTGGCCTTCGAGACGCCGAGTGGCGAGACATCGGTCGTCGGGGAAACGCCCGATGGCGGGTACTTCGTCGTCCGGGTGGACGGGATCGAGCCTGCCAAGACGAAGCCCCTCACCGAGATCCGCGAGCGTCTGGCCGCAGCCTGGACGGTTGCGGAGCGTCGCCAGCGCGCGCGCCGCGATGCCGAGGCGCTGCACGCCCGCGCGGTCGCCGGCGAGAGCCTGGAAAGCCTGCACGCCGCGACACAGGGCAGCGAGCTGCGTGCGGTCGGCCCGCTGCGCCGCGACGATCCAGGCACCTCGGCGAAGCTGACACCCGAAGCCGTCGAGCTGCTGTTCGCCACGCCGGCCGGAACAGTCGCCGAGCGGGTCGTCGAGGCGCTGGACGGCGCTGGCGTGCTGGTGACCGATACGATCGAGCGTGGCGAGCCGCCGTCCGACCTCGGCCCGCTTCGCGAGCGGCTGGCATCGATGCTTCAGGGTGACCTCCTCGACCAGTATGCGGGCGCGCTCCGCGAGCGCTACCGACCAACGGTCAACGAGACGCTGCTCGGCAGCCTCATGCGCGTCGACGAAGGCTGAGACGGTGGAGGTCAGCCCCGACCGTGGCGCGTTCCGCCACGCTTACGCGATGGGCCGTTCCCAGGTGCTCGCGACCACACTCCTCGCGGATCTGGAGACGCCCGTCTCGGCGATGCTCAAGCTCGCCGAGGGGCGGCCCTACAGCTTCCTGCTGGAGAGCGTCGAGGGCGGCGCGGTGCGCGGCCGCTATTCGATCATCGGCCTCAAGCCGGATCTGGTCTGGCGCTGCCGTGGCGCCCGGGCCGAGATCAACCGCCGTGCCCGGGCCGACCGCGACGCGTTCGAGCCGGATCCGCAACCGTCGCTTGCGAGCCTGCGCGCCCTGCTGGCGGAGTCCCGCATCGAGCTGCCGCCCGAGCTGCCGCCGATGGCGGCCGGCCTGTTCGGCCACCTCGGCTACGACATGGTCCGCCTGATGGAGCGCCTGCCGGCGACCAAGCCCGACCGGCTGGGTCTGCCGGACGCGGTGTTCATGCGCCCGACGATCGTCGCCATCTTCGACAACATCCTCGATCGGGTGACCGTGGTCACGCCGGTCTGGCCGGATCCGCACACCGCCGTCGATCGGGCCTATGACCTCGCCTGCGAGCGCCTGGCCGACGCCGTGGCCGAGTTCGACCGCGGCATCGCCCATGTCGCGCGCCGACTGACCAGTCCGCCGCCCGAGCCCGTGAGCAATGTCAGCCGCGAGCAGTACCACGCTATGGTGCGGGCGGCGCAGACTTACATCGTCGCCGGCGACATCTTCCAGGTGGTGCCGTCGCAGCGCTTCACCGTGCCATTCGAGCTGCCGCCGTTCGCCCTGTACCGCGCGCTCCGCCGCCTCAATCCCTCGCCGTTCCTGTTCTTCCTCGACCTCGACGGCTACAGCTTGGTCGGCTCGAGCCCAGAGATCCTGGTCCGCCTGCGCGACGGCAAGGTGACCGTCCGGCCGATCGCGGGCACGCGGCCGCGCGGCGCGACGCGCGAGGAAGACGAGGTACTGGCCCGCGACCTCCTTGCCGATCCGAAGGAGCTGGCCGAGCACCTGATGCTGCTCGACCTCGGGCGCAACGACGTGGGTCGTGTCGCCGCGGTCGGCACCGTGCGCGTCACCGAGCAGATGGTCATCGAGCGCTACAGCCACGTGATGCACATCGTCTCCAACGTCGAGGGTCAGATCCGCCCCGGTCTCGACGCGCTCGACGCCCTGATCGCCGGCTTCCCGGCCGGCACCGTGACCGGCGCGCCCAAGATCCGCGCGATGGAGATCATCGAGGAGCTGGAGCCCGAGCGGCGTGGCTTCTACGGCGGCGCCGTCGGCTATTTCGGCTGCGACGGCACGATGGATACCTGCATCGCGCTGCGCACCGCCCTGGTGCGCGACGGACGGATGTACGTCCAGGCCGGCGGCGGGGTCGTCCATGACAGCGACCCCGACCTCGAATACGAGGAATCCCGAAACAAGGCGCGGGCCCTGATCCGCGCCGCAGAAGAGGCCGTGCGGTTCGCCAGCGCCCGGCGCTAACCGCCGGCGGCGGCCGCCCTCGCCGAGAGCAGCATGCCGCACCTGCCGGCGGGGCTGCGCCCATCGCAGCCGCGCTTCTCGATCGCGGAGGTGACCGGAACGAAGGTGAAGCCACGCGCCTTGGCGTCGGGTATCCACGCCTCCAATACTGCCAGGGTCACCGGCAATGGGTGCCCGATGGCGATCGCGCTGCCCGATCGCCGGGCCATCGCCTCGATCTCGGCAAGCTGGCGGCGGACGAAGGCTGCGGTCGGCAGGTGATCGAGAAAGATGTCGCGGCTGCCGTGCGGCAGGCCGGCCTCGGCGGCAATCGCCGCGGCGATGCTGCGCGGCGAAGTGCGGCTGTCGATGAAGACGAGGCCACGCTGATCCAGGACGTCCATCACCGTGCGCATCGCGCGCTCGTCCGTGGTCAACCGGCTCCCCATGTGGTTGTTCATCCCGACGGCGCCGGGCACGCGGGCGATTGCCCAACCCAGGTGCTCGCGCAGCTCCTCCGTGGTCATGCTCGCAAGCAGCGCGTTCGGACCCGGCCGCTCCTCGCCGACGGGCTGCATCGGCATGTGGAGGAAGATCTGGTGGCCACGCGTGCGCGCCGCAGCGATCAGCGGCGGCAGGCCTTCGGCATAGGGCAGGAACGACATCGTGAGAGGGCCCGGCAGCGCCACCGCACGTGCAGACAGGCTGCGCGCAGGGCCGATGTCGTCGATGATGATGGCGATGCTCGCGCCGCGTCCGACGGCCCGCGGTGCGGCCGCCGCGGACTGACCCGTCGGGCGCGGTGCAGGGCGCGGCGAAAGGCTCGGCGCGACCGCCTGCGGGCGACCGCCGGGCTCGACCGTCGTGTCGGGTGACACCGCTGCGGTCGGAGAGGATCCCGGAGCTGTCCGATAGGCCAGCGCCGGATCGTCGCCCTCAGACCGCCCGGGCACCGGCCGGCGAGCCTCCGTCGCGCGATCTTCGATCTCGGGGGCCTCGAGCGACGGCATCACGCCGTCGTTGGGATCCGGATCCGGTAACGCCTCCAAGGCGGGCGACGTCGCGGGTAGCGTTCCGCTGCCGGCAGCGCCGACGTCGGGCGGAGGGGTGCGCGGCTCGGCGACCTGCGGCGACGAGGCGGGCGCGCGCTCGCGCGAGCCCGGTGTCACCACGAACAGCGGCAGCAGCGCAGCAATGGCGAGGCAGGCGAGGGCGATCCGCAGCCGCCAGCGGGCGCGAGACACGGCAGCCGGGTGGCGCGGACGCCCGTCGGGCCCGCGCGCGCTCACGCCCAGCATGCAAGCGACGCGTCGGGTCAAACCCATGCGCTCTCCCGCCGGTTGCGCAACACTCCCCACCACTTCGAACATGTGTGCTGCACCGCCGAATGTCGAGCCGAAAACGCTGTGAAGGCAGCGCCGCAGCGCCTTGACGACCTGCGGCCGCGCGTATCATCTGCGCCCACCGGCCCGGCCGCCGCCGGGCGAGGGACGCACCGGCGATGCTTCTCCTGATCGACAACTACGACAGCTTCACCTACAACTTGTTTCATTATCTGGGCGAGCTGGGGGCGGCGGTCGAGGTTCGGCGGAACGACACGCTGGACACCAAGGAGGCCCTTCGCCTGCGACCATCGGCGATCGTGATCTCGCCCGGGCCTTGCGACCCGGACCGCGCCGGTATCTCTCTCGACCTGATCCGCGCCGCTGCCGGGATCTGCCCGGTGCTCGGCGTCTGCCTCGGCCACCAGGCGATCGCGCAGGCGTTCGGCGCGCGCATCGGCCGGGCGCGCAGCGTCATGCACGGCAAGGTGAGCGAGATTAATCACGACGGCTCGGGGCTTTTCGCCGGCCTGCCCACACCCTTCCGCGCCACACGTTATCATTCCCTGATCGCCGAGCCGGACACGCTGCCCGACGAGCTGGTCGTCAACGCCCGGACGCATGATGGAACGATCATGGGCCTGCGGCACAAGCGGCTGTCCGTCCATGGCGTGCAGTTCCATCCCGAGAGCATCGCCACCGAGCACGGCCATCGTCTGCTCGCCAACTTCCTCGAGCTCGCCGCGACGGAGGCGGCCTGATGACCAGCGAGCTGCAGCGCTTCAAGCAGCTGATCGGCCGCGTCGCCACCGGCGTGCCCCTGGGCCTCGCCGAGGCGCGCGAGGCGTTCGACCTGATGATGACCGGTAATGCGACACCGGCGCAGATCGCCGGGCTGCTCATGGCGCTCCGCGTGCGTGGCGAGACGGTCGAGGAGATCACCGCCGGCGCGATGGCGATGCGCGAGCGCATGGTCGGCGTGCACGCCCCGCCCGGTGCGATCGACACCTGCGGCACCGGCGGTGACGCCTCGGGCACCCACAACATCTCGACCGCAGCGGCGCTGGTCGTCGCCGGCTGCGGGGTGCCGGTGGCGAAGCACGGCAACCGAGGGCTGTCGTCGCGCTCCGGCTCGTCGGACGTCCTGCAGGCGCTCGGCGTCAACATCGACTGCGATCTCGGGTTGATCGAGCGCGCGATCGCCGAAGCGGGTGTCGGCTTCATGATGGCGCCGCGGCACCACGGCGCGATGCGCCATGTCGCCGGGCCGCGCGTCGAGCTCGGCACACGGACGATCTTCAACCTGCTCGGCCCGCTCGCGAACCCGGCCGGCGTGCGGCGCCAGATCATGGGCGTGTTCGCGCCGGAATGGGTGGTCCCGCTGGCCGAGGTGCTGGGCCGGCTCGGCAGCGAGCGCGCCTGGGTCGTGCACGGCCAGGGCCTCGACGAGCTGACCACGACCGGAGCCAGCCTGGTTGCCGAGTGGACCGGGCGTGACGTGCGCACCTTCGAGGTCACACCGGAGCAGGCCGGTCTGCCGCGCGCCTCGGTGGACCAGCTGCGCGGCGGCGACGCCGCCGACAACGCCGCTGCGATCCGTGCCGTCCTCGGCGGTGAGCCGGGTGCGCTGCGCGACGCGGTCGTGCTCGGTGCGGCCGGCGCGCTGGTGGTGGCGGGCAAGGCCGCCGATCTGCGCGAGGGTGCGGCGCTGGCGGCCGAGGCCATCGACACCGGCGCCGCCGCGCATGCCCTCGACTCGCTGGTCCGCATCACCAACGGGACCGCTTGATGAGCGACGTCCTCGCCCGGATCGTCGAGGCCAAGCGCGCGCAAGTGGCGGCGCGACGCCGCGAGCGTCCCGCGGCCACGCTCGAGGCGATGGCGGCCGCCGCGCCGTCGCCGCGCGGATTCGCCGCCGCTCTCGCGGCAGCCGCGGCTCCTGGCCGGCCGGCCCTGATCGCGGAGATCAAGAAGGCGTCCCCGAGTAAAGGTCTGATCCGCGCCGACTTCGATCCGGCGACCTTGGCGCGCGCCTATCTGGCCGGCGGCGCCACCTGCCTTTCGGTCCTCACCGATACCTCCTTCTTTCAGGGCTGCGACGAGGATCTCGTGGCCGCGCGGTCTGCGGTGCCCCTGCCCGTGCTGCGCAAGGATTTCACGATCGACCCCTATCAGGTTCTGGAGGCCCGGGCACTCGGCGCCGACTGCATCCTGCTGATCATGGCCTGTCTCGAAGACGCCCAGGCCGGCGAGCTGATGGCTGCGGCGCGCGCGCTGGGGCTCGATGTGCTGGTCGAGGTTCACGACGCCGCCGAACTGGACCGTGCGCTGCGGTTGCGGCCCGAACTCCTCGGCATCAACAACCGTGACCTCAAGACCCTCAAAGTCGACCTCGCCACGACCGAGCGCCTGGCCAACCTCGTTCCCAAGGCGACGCTCCTCGTTGCCGAGAGCGGGATCGACGGACCGGAGGCTGTTGCGCGGATGGCATCCGCTGGGGCGCGCGCGATGCTGGTCGGCGAGTCCTTGATGCGCCAAGCCGACGTGACAACGGCAACGCGTCGGCTGCTCGGTCTGGTCGCCGCGTGAGCGATCTCACCCACTTCGACGCCGCCGGCAACGCCGTCATGGTCGATGTCGGCGGCAAGCCAGTGACCGAGCGCACCGCCACGGCGAGCGGCCGGGTCGAGATGGCGCCAGCCACTCTGCGGCGCATCGTCGAGCACGGGATCGGCAAGGGCGACGTCCTCGGCGTGGCCCAGCTCGCCGGGATCATGGCGGCGAAGCGCACGGCCGAGCTCGTGCCGCTGTGCCACCCGCTGCCACTGACCTCGGTGACCGTCGAGCTGACGCCGGACGACGCGGCGAGCGCCGTCGCGATTCGCGCCACCTGCCGGGTGACCGGCCGGACCGGTGTCGAAATGGAGGCGCTCACGGCCGTCAGCGTCGCCGCGCTGACCGTCTATGACATGTGCAAGGCGATCGACCGCGGGATGCGGATCACCGCCATCCGGCTCGAGCACAAGGCGGGCGGCCGCTCGGGCGAATTCCGGGCCGCCACCTGACATGCTGGCGGTAGCCGAGGCGCAGCGGCGGATCTGGGCGGCGCTCGGCCCCGGTCCAAGCGAATGGGTCGATCTCGACGATGCGCTTGGCCGGGTGCTGGCCGGCGATCTCGTGGCCGGGCGCGATCAGCCACCGGCGGCGGTCTCGGCGATGGACGGTTACGCCGTGCGCGCCGCCGACACCGGCGACCCGACGCGGGTGCTCAGGGTCGTCGCCGAGATCCCCGCCGGTCGGACGCCGGGCGGGCCGGTCGGGCCCGGCGAAGCGGTGCGCATCTTCACCGGCGGACTCGTTCCCGAGGGCGCGGACGCGATCCTGATCCAGGAGAATGCCGAGCCTGTCGCCGGTGGGGTGCGCCCGCTGGTCGCCGTCGCACCGGGGACCTTCGTCCGACCGCGGGGGCTCGACTTCCAAGCCGGCTGGGTCGGGCTCTCCGCAGGCCGGCGGCTGGACCCACTCGCGATGGGTCTCGCCGCTGCGTTGGGCTACGGCAAGCTCCCGGTCCATCGCCGGCCGCGGGTGGGCCTGCTCGCCACGGGCGACGAGTTGCGCCGCCCCGGCGCCCCGCTCGGCCCCGCCGACGTCGTCGCCTCGAGCCTGCCGATGCTGGCCGGTCTCGTCCGCCAGTGGGGCGGGGAGCCGGTCGATCTCGGGATCGCCGCGGACGAGCCGCGCGCACTCGCGACCGCACTCGACCAGGCGGTCAGCCTCGACGTGCTGGTCACGACCGGAGGCGCGTCGGTCGGCGCCTACGACCTCGTGCGTAGCGCGTTGGATCGACGCGGGCTCGAGCTGGATTTCTGGAAGATCGCGATGCGGCCGGGCAAGCCGCTGGTGTTCGGCCGGCTGGGTGCGACGCCCGTGCTCGGCTTGCCCGGCAATCCCGTCTCCGCGGCGGTCTGCGCGATCGTCTTCCTGCGTGGCTTGCTGCGACGCGCCGTCGCATTGGATCCAGCCCTGCCGTTACGCCCGATCGCCGTTGCCGGCGGCCTCCCCGCCAACGACCAGCGCGAGGACTATGTCCGCGCCAGGCTCGAGACCGGTCCGGCCGGCGCTCCGCGGGCGCGCCCGGCGCCGCGTCAGGACAGCTCCATGCTGGCGACCATGGCCCATGCCGGGGCATTGATCGTCCGCGCACCCCATGCTCCACCGCTCGACGACGGGGCAACCGCACCGGCCTTGCGGCTTTCGGATCTCTTCGACCCGTTCGCGTGATGTCGCTGGAAGCCGACAAGCTTGGATTGGCGCTCGGTGAAGAGCGACTATCGTGCTGGTTTCATGACGCGCCTCGCGCCTTGACCGAACGCGTGAACCAAAATAGAACTTTTGAGGACGATCAGGTCATGCCGGCCCAAAGGGGGGTGAGCGTGCTCACGCTACGCCAGCGGCAACTCTTGCAGTTCATCCAACGCTACCTGCAAACCCATGGCGTGTCGCCGTCTTTCGACGAGATGCGGGGAGCCCTCAACCTTCGGTCGAAATCGGGTATTCACCGGCTGATCTCCGGCCTCGAGGAACGCGGCTATCTGCGCCGGCTGCCGCACCGGGCCCGCGCGCTCGAGGTGGTGCGGGAGCCCATCGAGACGATCAAGGCGGCCGAGCGGCCGATGGCGTCGACCGCCGGCGGGACGAACGTCGTGCAGGGCAGCTTCGGCCGCCGGCCGGCCTTGCCGCGTACTGTGGAGCTACCGTCCGGCGCCCGCGGGAGCGTCCACTTGCCGCTCTACGGGCGCATCGCGGCCGGCACGCCCATGGAGGCGCTGAGCGATGGCTCGACCACCGTCGACGTGCCCGCCATGCTACTCGGCGAGGGCGAACACTACGTCTTGCAGGTGGTCGGCGATTCGATGGTCGAAGCGGGCATCCTCGACGGCGACCTCGCGGTGATCCGACATGCCGACACCGCGGAGAACGGCGAGATCGTCGTGGCGCTGATCGAGGAGGATCGTGAGGTGACCCTCAAGCGCCTGCGCCGGCGCGGCGCCTCGATCGCACTGGAGCCGGCCAATCCCAACTACGAGACGCGCATCTTCGGCCCGAACCAGATCCGCGTCCAGGGCCGGCTCGTGGGGCTTCTGCGTCGCTACTGAAGCGCGGCGGCCACGAGGTCAGGTACGTCGCTGATCAGGCTCGTGACGCCCAGCGCGTGCAACTGCCTGGCCCTGGCCGGATCGTTGACGGTGTAGCAGAGCACCGGTGTGCCACTGGCGATAACGCTGGCAAGAGCGCGCTCCGACACGCGTCGATGCGACAGGTGCAGCGTGCGGCAGGCCAGCTCCTCGATCAGCTCGCGCCAGCGCCGCGGCAGGGCCTCGGCGAGCAGCCCACGCGGCAGGTGCGGGGCGACCTCCTGGGCCGCGCGCAGCGACTCGATGGCGAAGCTCGAGAGCAGCACATTACCGTCGGCCTCGGGCCAGCACTCGTTGAGCGCTTGGCAGACCTGCCACGCCGTTTCCAGCTCCCGCCCGCGGCACGGCTTGATCTCCACGTTCACCGCCATCTTGAGCGATCGCAGGAGTTCCAGCGCTTCGGTGAAGGTCGGCACCGGCTCACCGGTGAACTGCCGCCCCTTCCAGCTTCCGGCGTCGAGCGCGCGGATCTCCTCCAGCCGCCGGCGGCGGACCGCACCGCGACCGGTAGTGGTGCGGCCGAGGCGGTCGTCGTGCATCAGGATCGGCACGGCATCCGCGGTCAGCTTCACGTCGATCTCGACCCAGCGACAGCCGCGCCGATGCGCCTCGCGGATGGCGGCGAGGGTGTTCTCGGGCGCATAGGCCGAAGCACCGCGATGGGCGATCACCGGCGGCAGGTGGAGTGGCATCGCCGCCGCTTCGCCTAGGCCTGCCGCCACCATGCCGCGTGCTCCCCACTCGCCGCCCTCGCCACCGGGAGCGACGCGCGCCACGATAGCGGCCGTCGCCAGCCGAAACCAAGGAGCGCGCAGGCGCCGTGGAGAGTCCGCCCGAGCGGCTCGTCGGGACCGTAACCCGGGTCGTGTTCCACAACCCCGACACGGGGTGGGCCGTGCTGCGCCTGAAGCCCGCCGGAGGCGAGGGTGACCTGACGCTGGTCGGCGCTGCGCCCGGCATACACGAGGGCGCGGCGATCACGGCGGACGGCGCGTGGCGCGACGATCCGGCCTGGGGGCATCAGTTCGTTGCACGGGCGATCAGGCTGAGGCCCCCGGACGACGAGGAGTCGCTCGTCGGTTTCCTCGCATCGGGCGTGGTCAAGGGGCTGGGCAAGCGGCTCGCCCGTCGCTTGGTGCGCAGCTTCGGGACCGAGGTGCTGGACATCATCGAGCGCGAACCGGCACGGCTCCGAGCGATCCCGGGCGTGTCCGAGGAGCTGCTGGAGCGCCTGCACGAGAGCGTCGGCCGCGGCCGCCACCTCCGAGAACTGGTGACGTTCCTGGAGCAGCACGGGCTCGGGGTGGCCGCCGCGCAGCGCATTCTCGATGCCTACGGAGCCCGGGCGATAACGCGCGTGTCGCGCAACCCCTGGGGACTTGCCCGCGATGTCCGCGGCATCGGCTTTCGCACGGCCGACGAGCTGGCCCGCCGGCTCGGCGTCGACCCCGCTTCGCCGGAGCGCCTCGCCGCGGGGCTGGACCATCTGCTGGACGAGGCCGCCGCGGAAGGCGACACGGCGGTCGGCGAGTCCCAGCTGATCGAGCGGCTCGCCCGCCTCACCGGCTGCGCGCCGGCGCAGGCCGAGGCGGTGCTCGCCCGGCAGGTGGAGCTCGGCGCGCTCATGCGCATGCGTGACGCGTCGCATCAGCAGGTCGTGATCCAGACCGTCGAGCACCACCGCGCGGAGGCCGAGATTGTGCGCGGACTGGGCCGGCTCTCCGCCGGTCCCCTGCCGTGGCGCATCGCCGACGAAACCGCCGCCCGCGAGCGGGCCGAGGCCGCGCTCGGCCACCCCCTGGCCGCGAGCCAGGCTGCGGCGCTGGCCGCCATGCTTCGCACCAAGGTGATGGTCGTCACCGGTGGCCCCGGCACCGGCAAGACGACGCTCCTACGCGGGCTGCTGGCTGCCCTGCCCGCCGACGTGCTGCGCATCGCGCTGGCCGCGCCGACCGGCCGCGCCGCACGCCGGCTTACCGACAGCACCGGCCACGCCGCCCACACCCTGCACCGGCTGCTCGAGGCCGAGCCGGGCCGTGGGTTCCGCCGCGGCGCCGCACGTCCGCTCGCCTGCGACCTGCTCGTCGTGGACGAGATGTCGATGGTCGACACGCTGCTGATGGCGGCGCTGGTCCAGGCCCTGCCCGACGAGGCGGCGCTGCTCATGGTCGGGGACGCGGACCAGCTCCCGTCGGTCGGCCCGGGCCAGGTGCTCGCCGACCTCGTCGCCGCACGGACGATGCCGGTGCTGCGCCTGACCGAGATCTTCCGTCAGGCCGCGGACAGCGGGATCGTCGCCAACGCGCACCGCATCATCCGCGGCGAGCCGCCCGAGTTCGCGCGTGACGAGGCCGGAGACTTCTTCGGCGTTCGGATCGAGGGAGCCGAGGATGCCGCGGCGAAGCTGGTCGAGCTGGTGGCGGAGCGGATACCCGAGCGGTTCGGGCTTGATCCGGTCGCCGAGGTGCAGGTTCTGTGCCCGGTCAATCGGGGCCCGCTCGGTACCCGCGAGCTGAACCGCCGGCTCCAGGCCCGGCTCAACCCTGACCCGCCGGCGTTCCATGAGCGTGGAGAGACCCGCTTCGCGGTCGGCGACAAGGTCATGCAGGTCGAGAATGATTACAACCGCGAGGTGTGGAACGGCGACATCGGACAGATCACCGCGATCCGCGAGCGGAGCCGCGAGATCGAGGTCGACCTCGACGGGCGTCGCGTCGTCTACGGCTTCGACGAGCTCGACCAGCTCGTCCCGGCCTATGCGATCACGGTGCACAAGGCCCAGGGCTCGGAGTACCCGGCAGTGGTCCTGCCCCTCGCCCGCCAGCACGGCCGGATGCTGCAGCGCCGCCTCTTGTACACGGCGGTCAGCCGGGCCAAGAGGCTCGTGGTCCTGCTCGCCGAGCCTGCGGCCCTCGAACGGGCGGTGGCGGGGCGGATGGACCGGCCGCGCCTGACGCTGCTGGCGCAGCGCCTGCGCGAAGCGGAGACTGCCCGATGACCGACCTCGCCGAGCGGCTCGCCGTCGCCGAGCAGGTGCTGCGCGCGGCCGGCGAGCTTGCGCGTGACTTTTTCCTGCGGCGCGCAGACCTCGCGGTGGAGCTCAAGGGCACGCAGGACCTGGTCAGCGTGGCCGACAAGTCCGTCGAGGCCCTGATCCGCGAGCGGCTCGCTGCGGCCTTCCCCGACGACGCGTTCCTCGGCGAGGAAGGCGGCGGCGACGGCCGCGCGGCGCGCCTGTGGGTCATCGATCCGATCGACGGCACGATGAACTTCCTGCGCGGTCTGCCTTACTGGTGCTGCGTGCTGGCCTATGTCGAGAACGGCGTCGTCGAACTGGGCCTCACCGCCGATCCGCTGCACGGCGAGCTGTTCGTGGCGCGGCGCGGCCACGGTGCGACCCGAAACGGCCAGCCGATCCGCGTCTCGTCGGTCGGCGACCCCGCCGCGGCCTGCGCCGCGCTCGCCTTCAACTTCAAGCAGCCCGCGGCGCCCTATCTCGCCATGCTGGAGCGCCTGACGGCGGCCGGCTTCGATCATCGGCGGATGGGCTCGAGCGCCCTGCAGCTCTGCCACGTCGCCGACGGACGCCTCGACGCCACCGCGACCCTGCACTGCTCGAGCTGGGACGTGCTGGCCGGCCTGCTGCTCGTTCGCGAGGCCGGCGGTCGTGCCAGCGACTGGGTGGACGGCTGCACGCTCATCGGCCAGCGCGCGGTCGCCGCCGCCGCTCCGGGGATTGCCGCGGAGTTCGTCGCCGCGACGGGCGTGCCCCTGCCCTAGCGGGGCCAGTCGGCCAGCCGGCTGAACGGGAGCGGCTCGGGCGCGAGGCCCAACCAGCGCAGCCCCTCGCGGAACGAGGCCGGCGGCTCGGCGGCCACGCGCAGTCGCCCGCCCCCCGGATGGGGGATGTCGATCTCGCGGGCGTGAAGCATGAGCGCGCGTGGCGCGCCCGTCGGCTGGGCGGCGGCGCCGCCATACTTGCCGTCGCCGAGGATCGGCCAGCCCATCGCGGCGCAGTGCGCACGGAGCTGGTGGGTGCGACCGGTGAGCGGCATCAGGCCCAGCCACGCCCCGACCTTGCCGCTGCGGATGATCACCCTCCAGCGGGTGCGCGCGGGCTTGCCCTCCTCGTCGGCGGCCATCTTCTCGACGACGCCACGCTTGGCCAGCGCTAGGTCGATCAACCCTTCCTGCCCGCGCACCTCGCCGACCACGACGGCCCAGTAGAGCTTGCGCGCCTCATGCCCGCGGAACGCGCTGGTCAGGAACGCTGCGGCCCTGGCGGTGCGGGCGACGACGAGCACACCACTGGTGTCGCGATCGAGGCGATGGCACAGCCGCGGACGTTCGCCTTCGCGCGCCAGCGTCGCGAGCAGGCCGTCGACATGCCGGGTCGTGCCTGTTCCGCCCTGCACGGCAAGGCCAGGCGGCTTGTTCAGCACCAGCACGGCATCGTCCTGGTGGATCACCATCTCCTCGATCAGCCGCTCGTCGCCGGGCCGTGGCCGGACCACCTCGCGCCGATCGAGAGGGCGGTCGACCGTCGGCAGTGGCGGCACGCGGACGGTCTGGCCGGGCTGCACGCGATCGCCGCCCTGCACCCGTCGTCCGTCGAGCCGGAACTGGCCGGTCCGCAGCAGCTTCTGCAGCATGCCATGTCCGAGCTGCGGGAAGTGGTGCCGCACCCAGCGATCGAACCGCCACTCCGCCTCGTCGGCGGCGACCTCGCGATACTCGACGCCGCGCGGCGACGGATCAGTCGCCACCGGAGCGCTCCCGCCGCAGCGCCGCCAGCTTCTCCAGTCGCTCCCTGATCCGCGCTTCCGCCCCCTCCCCGGTCGGCGCGTAGAAGCGCAGGCGCGCCATACCGTCCGGGAAGTAGCTCTGGCCGGAGAACCGCTCCGGCGCATCGTGGTCGTAGGCGTAGTCCTTGCCGTAGCCGAGCGCCTTCATCAGCTTGGTCGGGGCGTTGAGGATGTGCGCGGGCGGCATCAACGAGCCGTGCTCGCGGGCGGCGCGCGCCGCCGCGCCGAAGGCGACATAGGTGGCGTTCGACTTCGGGGCGGCGGCGAGGTGCAGGGTACATTGCGCGAGCGCCAGCTCGCCCTCGGGCGAACCCAGGCGCTCATAGGACTCCGCCGCGGCGATCGCGAGCGGCAGGGCCTGCGGATCGGCGAGCCCGATATCCTCGGATGCCATGCGGATCAGGCGCCGCGCGATGTAGCGCGGGTCCTCACCCGCCTCGAGCATCCGGCACAGCCAGTAGAGCGCCGCGTCCGGATCCGAGCCGCGCACCGATTTGTGCAGCGCCGAGATCAGATTGTAGTGGCCTTCCTGGGCCTTGTCGTAGACCGGCAAGCGCCGCTGCAGCAGGACCGCGAGCCCTTCGACGTCGAGCGTCGGGGCGTTCGGCAGATCGGCCAGAGTCTCGACCATGTTCAGGAGGTAGCGGCCGTCGCCGTCGGCCAGCTCGACGAGGCGCTGCCGCGCCGCGTCGGTGAGCGGGAGCAGGTGGCCGAAGTGCGCCTCGGCCCGGGCAAGCAGCTTGGTCAGCGCCGCCTCGTCGAGCCGCTCGAGCACCACCACGTGACAGCGTGACAGCAGCGCCGCGACCAGCGCGAAGGACGGATTCTCGGTGGTGGCGCCGATCAGCGTCACGGTCCCGTCCTCGACCTCGTGCAGGAGGCCATCCTGCTGGGCGCGGTTGAAGCGGTGGATCTCGTCGATGAACAGGATGGCGCGGCGGCCGCCCACGCGCAGCTTGCGCGCCTGCTCGAACGCCTTGCGGACCTCGGCGACGCCCGACATCACGGCCGACAGGGCGATCAGCGGCTCGCCCACCTCCTTCGCCAAGAGCCGCGCGAGCGTGGTCTTGCCGCAGCCCGGTGGCCCCCAGAGGATCAGCGAGCCCAGCCGTTTGGCCGCGAGCATCCGCCCGAGTGGTGAATCGGGCCGGAGCGCCTCCTCCTGCCCGACCAGATCGGCGAGGCGGTCCGGACGCAGACGATCGGCCAGCGGTCGGTCCGCGCCGGCCGAGGCTGCCGGCTCCGTCTCCTGCTCATCGAACAGATCGCTCACGCGCTTCGGTGTAGCAGACCGCGGGTGACGGCGGCGACGTGACTGCCCGTGCCGCGCTCGGCGGCGCACGGAACCATGCTGCGCCATCGCTCCATCACGTCGGGCTCAGCCGCGGGCGGTCACAGAAAAGCGCTCGCCGTTGCGGCGAACGTCGAGGCGGCGCAGCGCCCCGCGCGTCGCCCGGCGGAGTTCGGCTGCGCTCGCCACGCGCTGACCGTTCACGCTCTCGATCACATCCCCCGGTCGCAGGCGCCAGAGCTGGGCCGGGCTGCCCGGGCGCACCTCGATCACCCCTACACCGCGCTCGAACGGATCGAGCCCGATTCGCTCGTTGAAGGCCGGCGAAAGGTTGGCGACCACCGCGCCGTCCAAGGCGCTGCCCCGCTCGAGGCGGGTCACGTCGGCGGGGGTCTCGGGCGCCGGCTCGACCGGCAGGCGCAGCGTCATGGTCTCGCCGCGGCGCCGTACCGCCAGGGTGGCGCGCTCGCCCATCGTGTGCAGCGACAGGCGGTAGCCGAGGGCCTGCGGGTCGGAGACCTCTGCTCCGTCGACGCTGAGGATGACGTCGCCGGGGCGCAGGCCGGCCCGTTCAGCGGCGCTGCCCGGATAGACCTCCGCGACCAGAACGCCCGCGGGGCGCGCCAGACCCAGGCTGTCGGCGATCGCGGCGTCGACCGTCTGGACCCGCGCACCCGGCCAGGCGCGCACCAGTTCGCCGCCGCTGCCACCACCGAGACCGCGCATGCGGGCCTGGACGAGGTTCGACGGGATCGCGAAGCCGATTCCGATCGAGCCTCCGGAGCGGCTGAAGATCGCCGTGTTGATCCCGATCAGGCGGCCTTCCATGTCGACCAGGGCCCCGCCCGAGTTACCCGGATTGATCGAGGCGTCGGTCTGGATGAAGGACACATCCCGGTCGAGCTGCGGCGCGGTGCGCCCGGTCGCCGAGACGATGCCGCTCGTCACCGTCTGCCCGATGCCGAACGGGTTGCCGATGGCGAGGACGAGATCGCCGACCTCGATGGCGTCCGAGTTGCCCAGGGGCACGGTCGGCAGGCGCTCGCCGCCGCTGTCGACGCGCAGGAAGGCGAGATCTGCCCGCTCGTCGCTGGCCACGATACGCGCGGCGAAACTGCGGCGATCGGCCAGGACGACCTCGATCTCGTCGCCACCGGCGACGACATGGTGGTTGGTGACGATCAGACCGTCCGGCGCCACGATCACGCCCGAGCCCAGCGACTGCTGGACGCGCCGCTCCGGCGCCATTCGGCCGAAGTCACGGAAGAAGAACTGGAAGAAAGGATCGTCGAGGAACGGATTGCGCGCGACGGTGACGGCCTTGCGGCTGGTGATGTTGACCACCGCCGGGGCGACCTTCTTGACCACCGGCGCGAAGCTGAGCTGGATCTCCGCGCGCGTCTGCGGCACGGCCCGCTGCGCAAGCACCGGTGCCACCGGCACCAGCAGCAGGACCAGGACGAACGGGATGAACCGGCGCAGCATCGCCTTGCAAAGGGCAGGGGCGCCCGAGCGGGCGCCCCTCGAGGTATGCTCGTCGTCGGGCGTCGGCAAGGCCGCTCAGGACGACACGCCCGCCTCCTCGGTCACCTCCGGTGGCGGGCCGGAATCCTTGCCCTTCGCCTCGACGTCACGGTCGACCAGTTCGATAACCGCCATCGGCGCATTGTCGCCATGGCGAAAACCGGCTTTGAGGACACGGACATAGCCGCCCGGCCGCGACCGGTAGCGGACCCCCAGCACGTCGATCAGCTTGCGCGCCGCGTCCTCGCTGCGGGTCCGGGCGATCAGGAGACGACGGGCATGCAGGTCGCCCCGTTTGCCGAGCGTGATCAGCTTCTCCACCACCGGGCGCAGATCCTTGGCCTTGGGCAGGGTGGTTGAGATCTGCTCATGCTTGATCAGGGCCTGCGCCAGATTGGCGAGCATCGAGGCGCGATGCCCCGCCTCACGGCTGAACCGGCGGCCGCGAAATCCGTGACGCATCAGAAGGGCTCCTCGACCTTACGGGCCAGCTCCTCGATGTTCTCGGGCGGCCAGCCGGACACCTCCATGCCGAGGTGGAGGCCCATCTGTGCCAGCACCTCCTTGATCTCGTTCAACGACTTGCGGCCGAAATTCGGGGTACGGAGCATCTCCGCCTCGGTCTTCTGCACCAGGTCGCCGATGTAGACGATGTTGTCGTTCTTGAGGCAGTTGGCCGAGCGGACCGACAGCTCCAGCTCGTCGACCTTGCGCAGCAGGTTCGGATTGAACGGCAGCTCAGGCCGCCGCTCGGCCGGGCCGGCGAGCCGCGGCTCGTCGAAGTTGACGAACAGGGACAGCTGATCCTGCAGGATGCGGGCGGCGAGCGCCACGGCATCCTCGGGAGTCACCGAGCCGTTCGTCTCGACCTGCATGGTCAGCCGGTCGTAGTCGGTCTGCTGGCCGACGCGGGCATTGTCGACACGGTAGGCCACCTTGCGCACCGGGCTGTAGATGGCGTCGACGGCGATCAGGCCGATCTGCGCGTCCTCGGCCTTGTGCACCGAGGCCGGGATGTAGCCCTTGCCGGTCTGGACCGTCAGCTCCATCGACAGGCGGCCACCCTTGTCGACGTGGCAGATGACGTGGTCCGGATCCATGATCTCGACGTCGTGCGGGGTGTCGAGCATCGACGCCGTGACGATCGCCGGGCCCTCGACCTTGAGATGCATGCGCTTCGGCAGATCGCTGTGCAGCCGCAGGCCGAGCGCCTTGAGATTGAGGACGATGTCGGTGACGTCCTCGCGCACCCCGGGGATGGTCGAGAACTCGTGCAGCACACCGTCGATCTGGATGGCGGTGATGGCGGCGCCCTGCAGCGACGACAGCAGGACGCGGCGCAGCGCGTTGCCGAGCGTGATGCCGAAGCCCCGCTCGAGCGGCTCGACGACGATCGTCGCCTCGCGGTCGGGCAGGCGACCGGGCTGGATGTCCAGCTTCTGGGGCTTGATCAGGTCTTGCCAGTTCTTCTGGATCACGGAGGTCCTCGCCAGCAGGATGCCGTCACCGAACGGCGATGGAGGCCCGGCCGGACCGCGATCCGGCGGAGCCTCCCCAGGGTCTCGACATGCCCGGCCGGGGCCGGGCGAACGCTCACACGCGACGGCGCTTGCGCGGCCGGCAGCCGTTGTGCGGAATCGGCGTAACGTCGCGGATCGCGGAAATCTGGAAGCCCACCGCCTGCAGCGCGCGCAGGGCAGACTCGCGTCCGGAGCCGGGCCCACGCACCTGCACCTCGATCGAGCGCATGCCGTGCTCCATCGCCTTGCGCCCGGCCGCCTCGGCCGCGATCTGCGCCGCGAACGGGGTCGACTTGCGCGAGCCCTTAAAGCCCTGCGCGCCGGCGCTCGACCAGGCGATCGTGTTCCCCTGGGCGTCGGTGATGGTGATCATGGTGTTGTTGAAGGTCGCCGCGACATGGGCGACGCCGGAAGTGATGTTCTTCCGCTCGCGTCGGCGCAGGCGCTGGGTGTTGTCGGTCGCCATCGGTCTACTTCGTCACCTTCTTCTTGCCGGCGATCGGCCGCGCCTTGCCCTTGCGCGTGCGGGCGTTGGTGTGGGTCCGCTGGCCGCGCACCGGAAGGCCGCGCCGATGGCGCAGGCCGCGATAGCAGCCGAGATCCATCAGCCGCTTGATCGCCATCGCCACCTCGCGGCGCAGGTCGCCCTCGACCTTGTGCTCGCGGTCGATCGTCTCGCGCAGCCGCGCCACCTCGGCATCGGTGAGCTCGCTGACCCGCCTGGCCTTGTCGACACCGCTGCGATCGCAGATGCGCAACGCGCTCGTGCGGCCGATTCCGTAGATGTAGGTCAACGCGATGCCGACCTGCTTCTGGCTCGGGATGTTCACCCCGGCGATACGCGCCACGTCGCTATCTCCTCACCACAACGCGCTGAAGCCGCTGAGCGGAATGACCCCGTGGCACGCGGAACTCGGGCCGGGTCCAGAAAAGCGGCAGGAGTATAGGGAAGGCCCTCGGGCTGTCAACGCGACTTGGGCTCCAGCACCCGCTGGATCGCGGCCGTGACCTGCTCGATCGGTGCCATGCCGTCGACCTCGCGGACGAGGCCGCGTGCGGCGTAATACGGCAGCAACGGCGCCGTCTGGGCGGCATAGGCGTCGAGCCGGGCGCGGACCGTCTCGGCGTTGTCGTCCTTGCGTCGGACGAACTCGGTTGCGCCGCATACGTCGCAGACACCCTCGACCTTGGGCCGCTTGAACGTATCGTGGTAGCCCTCGCCGCATCGGGCGCAGGCGAAACGGCCGCTGATGCGCTCGACCAGCACCGCCGGGTCGACTTTGATCTCGATCACGGCGTCGAGCGCGAGACCCCGCTCGGCGAGCATGGCGTCGAGGGCCTCCGCCTGGGCCAGGGTGCGCGGATAGCCATCGAGCACGAAACCGGGCGCGCAGTCGGGCTCGTCGATCCGCTCGGCGACGATCCGGTTGATGATTTCGTCGGAGACGAGTTGGCCCGCCTCCATGACGGCCTTGGCCTCGCGGCCGATCTCGCTGCCCCGCGCGACGGCGGCACGGAGCATCTCCCCGGTCGAGAGCTGCGGGATCCCGTAGCGATCGCGCAACCACGCCGCCTGGGTGCCTTTGCCGGCACCGGGCGGTCCGAGCAGGATCAGACGCATGTCACCGTCGTCCTCGCAGGCGCGCCTTCTTGATCAGGCCTTCATACTGGTGCGCGATCAGATGCGACTGGATCTGCGAGACGGTGTCCATCGTCACCGAAACGACGATGAGCAGGCTCGTCCCGCCGAAATAGAACGGCAAGGCGTACTGGGAGATCAGGATCTCCGGCAGCACGCAGACGGCGGCGAGATAGATCGCGCCGACCGTGGTCAGCCGGGTCAGCACGTAGTCGAGATAGGCCGCGGTCCGCTCGCCCGGCCGGTAGCCCGGCACGAAGCCGCCCTGCTTGCGCAGGTTCTCCGCCGTCTCCTTCGGGTTGAACACGATCGACGTGTAGAAAAAGGCGAAGAAGGCGATCAGGCCCGCATAGATGAGGATGTGAAACCAGTGCCCGCGGCCGAGATAGATGTTCAGCCAAGCGAGCCAGTCCGGCAGTGCGCCACCACCGAAGCTCGCCGCGGTCGCCGGCAGCAGGAGCAGCGAGCTGGCGAAGATCGCCGGGATGACGCCCGCCGTGTTGAGCTTCAGCGGGAGGTGCGAGGCCTCCCCGCCGAACATCATGTTGCCGCGCTGCTGCTTGGGATACTGGATGCGGATCTTGCGCTGGGCGCGCTCGACGAAGACGATGAAGGTGACGACCGCGATCGCCATCAGGATGATGAACAGGATGAAGAAGGTCGACACGGCGCCGGTGCGGCCGAGGTCGAGCAGCCCGGCGATCGCCGCCGGCAGGCTCGCGATGATGCCGACGAAGATGATCAGCGAGATGCCGTTGCCGATGCCGCGGGCGGTGATCTGCTCGCCCAGCCACATCAGGAACATGGTTCCGCCGACGATGGTGATGACCGTCGTCAGGCGGAAGAACAGCCCGGGGTCGTGGACCGCGCTGCCCATCGAGGAGGTCATGCTCTCCAGCCCGATGGCGAGGCCCCAGGCCTGCACCGCGGCCAGCAACACGGTCAGATAGCGCGAGTATTGGTTGATCTTCTTCCGCCCGGCCTCGCCCTCCTTCTTCAGCGCCTCGATCGTCGGCGAGATCGCCGTCATCAGCTGCATGATGATCGAGGCGGAGATGTAGGGCAGGATTCCGAGGGCGAAGATCGACATGCGCTCGAGCGCGCCACCGGCGAACATGTTGAACATGCCGACGATGCCGCCGGCCTGCTGACGGAAGATGTCCGCCATCACCTGCGCATCGATGCCGGGCAACGGGATGTAGGTGCCGAACCGGTAGACGATCAGGCAGCCGAGCGTGAACCAGATCCGCCGCTTGAGCTCGGTCGCCTTGGAGAAGGCGCCGAAGTTGACGTTCGAGGCGAGCCGCTCGGCGATCGAGGCCATGGTCGTCCGCTCAGGTCGTGGCCGGCTCGCTCGACGGCGCGCCACGAAGGATGATCTTGCCGCCGGCCTTCTCCACAGCCGCCTGTGCCGCCTGCGAGGCGCCCACCACCTCGACCGTCAGCGCGGCGCTGAGCTGGCCCTTGGCGAGCAGGCGGACCCCATCGCGGACACGGCGCACCAGCCCGGCGCGGATCATCGCTTCGGCGTCGACCGTGCGGGTCGGGTCGAGCTTGCCGGCGTCGATCGCGCGTTGCAGCGAGCCGACATTGACCACCACATAGTCCGGCTTGAAGACGTTGGTGAAACCACCCTTCGGCAGACGCCGGTAGAGCGGCATCTGCCCGCCCTCGAAGTAGCGCGGCTTGGGATTGCTGCGACGCGCCTTGGCGCCCTTGTGCCCCTTGCCCGCGGTCTTGCCGAGGCCCGAGCCGGTACCGCGGCCGACCCGCTTGCGCGCCTGTCGCGCGCCGGGATTGTCACACAGCTCGTTGAGCTTCATCGTTGAGCGTTCCTCACTCCACCGGCTCGACGCGGAGCAGGTGCTGCACCTTGGCGATCCGCCCCCGGTTCACCGGCGTGTCGGCGATGATCCGGCAACGGTGCAGCTTGTTGAGCCCGAGCCCGATCAACGTCTCGCGCTGGCCGGCCGGGCGGCCGATCGGGCTGCCGATCTGCGTCACCTTGAGCTTGGCGCCACTCATGCCGCGCGCTCCGCGACGGCCGCCTCGCCCTCGGGACGCCGCAGCACGTCACTGACTTTCTTGCCTCGCTTCGCGGCGACGAGGCGCGGCGACTGGATCGCCCCGAGGCCGGCGAAGGTCGCCTTGACCATGTTGTGCGGGTTGCTCGAACCCATCGACTTGGCGACCACGTCGCCGATGCCCAGCGCCTCGAACACGGCACGCATCGGTCCGCCGGCGATGATCCCGGTCCCGGGCGGGGCCGCACGCATCACCACGTGTCCTGAGCCGAACCGCCCCTCGACGTCATGGTGCAGGGTGCGCCCCTGGCGGAGCGGGACGCGGACCATCGAGCGCTTCGCCTGCTCGGTCGCCTTGCGCACCGCCTCCGGAACCTCGCGGGCTTTGCCGCTGCCGTAGCCGACCCGGCCCTTGCCGTCGCCGACCACCACCAGCGCCGAGAAGCCGAAGCGACGGCCGCCCTTCACGACCTTGGCGACACGGTTGACGCTGACCAGGCGATCGACGAGCTCGCCGTCGCCACGCTCGTCCCCCGCGCGATCCCGTTCCCGTCCGCGTGCCATCCGCCTTCCTTCCCTCAGAACGACAGGCCGCCCTCGCGGGCGCCTTCGGCCAGGGCCGCAATCCGACCATGATAGCGATAACCGCCGCGATCGAACACAACCTGCTCGATACCAGCGGCCCGGGCTCGCTCGGCGAGCAGCTCGCCGACCCGCTTCGCCGCGGCCTTGTCCGCGCCGGTCTTGAGCTCCTCGCGCAACGGCTTCTCCAGCGACGACGCGGCGACCAGGGTCCGCCCGGCCCGGTCGTCGATGATCTGGCCGTAGATGTGCCGTCCGGAGCGGAACACGCTCAGGCGCACCCGTTCGCCGCCATACTGCCGGATCGCAAAGCGCGTCCGCTTGGCGCGGCGCTGGAATCGTTCGGTTGCCTTGACCATGGCCGCTACTTCTTCTTGCCTTCCTTGCGCAGGATCTTCTCGGACGCGTAGCGGATACCCTTGCCCTTGTAGGGCTCCGGCTTGCGAAAGCCACGAATCTCGGCCGCGATCTGGCCGATCCGCTGCCGGTCCGCGCCTGAGATCGTGATTTGCGTCGGCGTTTCGCAGGTCACCTTCACGTCGTTCGGGATCGCGAACTTGATGTCGTGGCTGTAACCGAGCTGCAGCGTGAGGATCTGCCCGTCGACCGACGCGCGATAGCCGACGCCGCTGATCTCCAGCTTGACGGTGAACCCCTGCGTGACCCCGGTGACCATGTTCTGCACCAGCGTCCGCGACAGGCCCCACATCGACCGGGCGCGCGTTTCCTGCCCCCGCGGCGTGACCGTGAGCTGGTTGTCGTTGACGGCGACGCTGACCTCGGCCGGCAGGGTCTGCCGGAGCTCGCCCAGCTTGCCCTTGACGGTGAGCGTCTGGCCGTCGAGGTCGACGGTCACGCCCGAGGGCACCGCGACAGGATGCTTACCGATCCGCGACATGCTCAGAACACCGTGCACAGGACCTCGCCGCCGACCCGCTGCTCGCGGGCCTCGGCGTCCGACAGGACGCCGCGCGGCGTGGACAGGATGGCGATGCCGAGCCCGTTATACACGTTCGGCAGCTCCTTGAGACCGGCGTAGACGCGCCGCCCCGGCTTGGACACCCGGCGCAGCTCGCGGATGACCGGCTCGCCATTGTGATATTTCAGCTCGATGGCCAGCTCGCGCTTGCCACCGTCATGCTCGTGCACGGCGTAGCCGCGAATGTAGCCTTCGCGCTGCAGCACCTCGAGCACGTTGGCGCGCAGCCGCGACGCGGGCGTCCGCACGGTACCCTTGCTCGCCCGCTGCCCGTTGCGGATCCGGGTCAGCATGTCGCCGAGCGGGTCAGACAGCGTCATCCCTTACTCCCTCACCAGCTCGCCTTGGCCACGCCGGGGATTCGCCCCTCCGACGCCAGATCACGCAGCGCGATCCGCGACAGGCCGAACTTGCGGTAGTAGCCGCGCGGCCGTCCGGTCAGGATGCAGCGGTTGCGCACCCGGACCCGGGCGCCGTTGCGCGGCAGCGCGGCGAGCTGCAGCATCGCCTCGAACCGCTCGCCCGGATCACGGTCACGGTCCATCACGACCGCCTTCAGCTCGGCGCGCTTCGCCCGGTACCGCTCGGCGAGCCGACGCCGCCGCTCGTTCTTCTCGATGGAGCTCTTCTTCGCCATCGCGCCCCTACCCCAGGCTCACTGCCGGAACGGCATCGCGAAGCCGGCAAGCAACGCCTTGGCCTCCGCGTCCGTCCGAGCGGTCGTGCAGATGATGATGTCCATGCCGCGCGTCTCGTCGATCTCGTCGAAGCTGATCTCCGGGAAGATGATCTGCTCCTTGACGCCGAGCGCGAAGTTGCCGCGGCCGTCAAAGCTCTTCGGCGACACGCCGCGGAAGTCGCGCACCCGCGGCAGCGCGATGTTGATCAGCCGGTCGAGGAACTCGTACATGCGTTGCTTTCGCAAGGTGACCTTGCAGCCGATCGGCATGCCCTCGCGCAGCTTGAAGTTCGCGACCGAGCGGCGGGCCCGGCAGACGACCGGCTTCTGCCCGGCGATGCGGGTCAGGTCGGCAACCGCGCCGTCGAGCTTCTTCTTGTCCGCGACCGCCTCCCCGACGCCCATGTTGATCACGATCTTGTCGAGGCGCGGCACCTGCATCGGGTTCTTGTACCCGAACTGCTCGGTGAGCTGCTTCGCGACGACATCACGGTAATGGTCCTGCAAGCGGGCCATTGGCGCCCCCTCAGCGATCGATCTGCTCGCCGGAGCGCTTCGCGTAGCGCACCTTGCGGCCGTCCTCGAGGAACTTGAACCCGACCCGGGTCGGCTTGCCGTCCTTGGGGTCGAGCAGGCTGACATTGGAGACGTGGATCGGCGCCTCCTTCGCCACGATCCCGCCCTGCGGATTGGCGACGTTGGGCTTCTGGTGCCGGCGCACCATCTGCACACCCTGCACCACGACCCGGCTCTCCGCCGGCATGACGCGCAGCACCTCGCCCTGGCGGCCCTTGTCCTTGCCGGCCAGCACGATCACCCGGTCGCCCTTCTTGATCTTCGCCGCCATCACAGCACCTCGGGTGCGAGGCTGATGATCTTCATGAACTTCTTCGCGCGCAGCTCGCGGGTCACCGGACCGAAGATGCGCGTCCCGATCGGCTCGCCCTGCTTGTTGATCAGCACCGCCGCGTTCTTGTCGAAGCGGATCGATGTGCCGTCGGCACGGTGGATCTCCTTCGCGGTGCGCACGATCACCGCGGTCGCCACGTCGCCTTTCTTCACCTTGCCGCGCGGGATCGCCTCCTTGACGGCGACGATGATGATGTCGCCGACCGAGCCCCACTTGCGGTGCGAGCCGCCCATCACGCGGATGCACTGTACCCGCCGCGCCCCGGAGTTGTCGGCGACTTCGAGATTGCTTTCGGGCTGGATCATGGCTCAGCCCTCCGCGCCCGCCTGGGGCTCGGCGTCGGTCAGCACCCGCCAGCGCTTGGTCCGCGACAGCGGCCGGCTCTCGATGATCCGCACCGTGTCGCCGATCTTGAACCGGTTCTGCTCGTCGTGCGCCGCATAACGCTTCGAGCGCTTGATATACTTCTTGTAGAGCGGGTGCATGACCTGGCGCTCGACGCGAACGATGATCGTCTTGTCGTTCTTGTCGCTCACCACGGTGCCCCGGAGGATTCGCCTCGGCATCGTTCCGTTCCTCAACCCATCGCCGGCCGCGCTTTCTCGCGCAGCACCGTCTGCACCCGGGCGATGTCCCGCCGCACCTCGCGCACCCGCGCCGTCCCCTCGAGCTGGCCCGTGGCCCGCTGGAAGCGCAGATTGAACTGCTCCTTCTTCAGCTCGCCGAGCCGCTCGATCAGCCGGGCCCGGCTCTCGCCGCGCAGTTCCTTGACCTCGATCATCGCTCAGACACCCTCGTGCGCACGCCGCACGAACCTCGTCCGGATCGGCAGCTTGGCCGCGCCGAGGCGGATCGCCTCCTCGGCCAGCGGCTCCGGCACCCCGTCGATCTCGAACAGGATCCGCCCCGGCTTGACCGGCGCCACCCAGAACTCGACCGAGCCCTTGCCCTTCCCCATGCGTACCTCGGCCGGCTTCGAGCTCACCGGCTTGTCAGGGAAGATGCGGATCCAGACCCGCCCGGCGCGCTTCAGGTGGCGGGTGATCGCACGCCGCGCCGCCTCGATCTGCCGCGCCGTGATCCGCTCGGGCTCGAGCGCCTTCATCCCGAACGCGCCGAAGGTCAGCTCCGCGCCGCCCTTGGTCAGGCCGTGCAAGCGGCCCTTGAAGGCCTTGCGGAACTTCGTCCGGTTAGGCTGCATCATGGCCGATCACCCCTGCTGCCGCGGCTCGCGGCCGTGCGGCGCACCGATCTCTGCCGCCCGCTTGTCGTAGGCCATCGGGTCGTGCTCGAGGATCTCGCCGCGGAACACCCAGACCTTGATCCCACAGGTGCCGTAGGGCGTGTGCGCGGTGCAGCGGCCGAAATCGATGTTGGCGCGCAAGGTGTGCAGCGGCACCCGCCCCTCGCGGTACCACTCCGTGCGCGCGATCTCGGCCCCGCCGAGCCGCCCGCTGCAGGTCACCCGGATGCCCTGCGCGCCCAGCCGCATCGCCGACTGCACGGCGCGCTTCATGGCTCGCCGGAAGGTGACGCGGCGCTGCAGCTGCTGGGCGATGTTCTCGGCGACCAGCTTGGCGTCGATCTCCGGCTTGCGAACCTCGACGATGTTCAGGTGCACGTCGCCCGAGGTGAGCGCCGCCAGCTCCTTGCGCAGCGTCTCGATCTCCTGGCCCTTCTTGCCGATCACCACGCCCGGCCGGGCGGTGTGGATCGTCACCCGCGCCTTCTTCGCCGGCCGCTCGATGATGACCCGGCTGAGCCCGGCCTGCGCCAGGCGCTTCTCCAGGAACTCGCGGATCCGCAGATCCTCAGCCAGCAGCTTGGCGTAGTTGTGGTCGTCGTACCAGCGCGAGTCCCACGTGCGGTTGATGCCGACGCGCAGGCCGATCGGATTGACCTTCTGTCCCATCAGGCCGCCTCCCTGCCCGGCGCCTCGACAGCGCGCTCACGCACGACGATGCGCAGTTGCGAGAACGGCTTCTCGATCCGCGCCGCGCGCCCGCGCGCCCGTGCCATCATCCGCTTCATGACCATCCGCTTGCCGACGCTGGCCTCGGCGACGAAGAGCCGGTCCACGTCGAGGTTGTGATTGTTCTCGGCATTGGCGATCGCCGATTCGAGCGTCTTCTTGACCGCCTTGGCGATCCGCTTGCGGCTGAACTCCAGCGCCACGACCGCCTTGCCGGCGTCCATCCCGCTGATCAGGTTGGCGACGAGCGCCAGCTTACGCGGGCTCGTCCGCAGCATGGTCGCCACCGCCAACGCCTCGTTGTCGGCCTGCCGGCGGGGTTGCTTGGCCTTGCTCATCGGCCTACTTCCTCTTCGCCTTCTTGTCGGCGCCGTGGCCGTGGAAGGTGCGCGTCGGGGCGAACTCGCCGAGCTTGTGCCCGACCATGTTCTCGGTGACGTAGACCGGCACGTGCTTCTTACCGTTGTACACGGCGAAGGTCAGGCCGACGAACTCCGGCATGATCGTCGAGCGACGCGACCATGTCTTGATGATTTCGTTGCGGCTGCTGGACCGCGCCTTCTCCGCCTTGTCGAACAGATAACCGTCGACGAACGGACCCTTCCACACCGAGCGCGGCATCCTCAGCCACCCCTCTTCTTTGCCGCATGGCGGCTGCGGATGATCATGTTGTCGGTCCGCTTGCTACGCCGGGTGCGCCGTCCCTTGGTCGGCTTGCCCCACGGGGTGACCGGATGGCGGCCGCCCGAGGTGCGGCCCTCGCCACCGCCGTGCGGATGGTCGACCGGGTTCATGCTCACGCCGCGATTGTGCGGGCGCCGCCCCTGCCACCGGCTGCGCCCGGCCTTGCCGCTGTTCTCGTTCTGATGGTCCGGATTGGACACCGCGCCGATCGAGGCCATGCAGGTGGCGGCGACCCGGCGGATCTCACCGGAGCCGAGACGGATCTGCGCCCAATCGCCCTCGCGGCCGACGAGCTGCGCATAGGCGCCTGCCGAGCGGGCCAGCTTGCCGCCGGCATGCGGCTTCAGCTCGATGTTGTGGACGATCGTGCCGATCGGAATGTTCGCCAGCGGCGCGGCGTTGCCCGGCTTCACATCGACGCGCTCCGCGGCGATCACGCGATCGCCCGGCTGAAGACGCTGCGGGGCCAGGATGTAGGCCTGCTCGCCGTCCTCGTAGCGCAGCAGCGCGATGAACGCGGTCCGGTTCGGATCGTACTCGAGCCGCTCGACGGTCGCCGCCACGTCCCACTTGCGGCGCTTGAAGTCGATCAGCCGGTACGTCCGCTTGTGCCCGCCGCCACGGAACCGGACGGTGATGTGGCCGTGCGCGTTGCGCCCGCCGCTGCCGCTCAGGCCCTCGGTCAGCTTCTTGACCGGCTTGCCCTTCCAGAGATGGCTGCGGTCGACGGTGACCAACGCCCGGCGCGACGGGCTCGTCGGATTGTAGCTCTTCAGCGCCATCGCCTCAGATCCCCGTCGTCACGTCGATGCTGTGACCGGCGGCGAGCGTCACGATCGCCTTCTTGACGTCGCTCCGCTGCCCGACACGGCCGCGGAACCGCTTCACCTTGCCCTTCACATTCATGGTGTTGACCGCGGTCACCTTGACCTGGAACAGGGCCTCGACCGCGGCCTTGATCTGCGGCTTGGTCGCGTCGTCACGAACCCGGAACACGACCTGGTTCAGCTCGCCCAGCCGCGTCGACTTCTCGGTCACGACCGGCGCACGGATGATGTCGTACTGGGCCGGCTTCACCGCAGCCGCTCCTCGAGTTTGCGCACCGCCTCGGTGGTCAGCACGAGCTGATCGCGGCGCAGGATGTCGTAGACGTTGGCGCCTTGGGCGGGCAGCACGTCGATCAGCGGCAGGTTCCGCGCCGCCAGCCCGAAGTTGCGCTCCACCTGCTCGCCCGTGACGATCAGCGCCGAGGCGATGCCGAGCCCGTGCAGCTGGGCTGCGAGCTGCTTGGTCTTCGGCTCGGCGGCCGCAGCCGCGTCGAGGACCATCAGCTTGCCCTCGCGCGCCTTCGCGGAGAGCGCGCAGCGCAGCCCGAGCGCGCGCACCTTCTTGGTCAGCTCGGTCGCGTGGTCGCGCGGCGTCGGGCCGAAGGCGCGCCCGCCACCCTTGAAGATGTTGACCCGACGCGAGCCATGGCGTGCCCGGCCGGTGCCCTTCTGCTTGTAGAGCTTGGCCCCGGTGCGGGCGATCTCGCCGCGGTTCTTGACGTCGTGGGTCCCGGCGCGGCGCTTGGCGAGCTGCCAGGTGACCACCCGTTGCAGGATGTCCGGGCGCACCGCGACCCCGAACACCGCATCGTCGAGTTCCACCTCGCCCACCGTCTCGGCGGCGAGATTGCGGACCGGAAGCTGCATGCTCAGCCCTCCGCCTCGGCGACGATCGCCGTGGCGCCACCCAGCGCCGCCGGGTACGGCGCCTGCTTCGGCAATGCCTTTTTCACCGCGTCGCGGACCCGCACCCAGCCTCCCTTGGGTCCCGGCACGCCGCCCTTGACCATGATCAGACCCCGCTCGGCATCGACGCCGAACACCTCGAGGTTCTGCACGGTTCGCGTCCGGTGGCCCATGTGGCCGGCCATCTTCTTGTTCTTGAACACACGCCCCGGATCCTGGCGGTTCCCGGTCGAACCGTGGCTGCGGTGCGAGATCGAGACGCCGTGCGAGGCCTCGAGGCCGCGGAAATTCCAGCGCTTCATCGCGCCGGCAAAGCCCTTGCCGATGCTCACCCCTTGGACATCCACGAACTGGCCGGCGACGAAGTGGGCGGCACTGAGCCGCGCACCCGGCTCCAACACGGCATCCTCGTCGACGCGGAACTCCGCCAGCTTGGCCTTCGGCTCGACCTTGGCCTTGGCGAAGTGGCCGCGCAGCGGCTTGGTCACGTTCTTGGCCTTGCGCGATCCGGCACCGAGCTGGACCGCGACATAGCCGTCCTTGTCCTTGCTGCGCACGGCGACGACATCGCAGCCGTCGACCTGCAGCACGGTGACCCCGACATGGGCGCCGTCCTCGCCGAACAGGCGCGTCATGCCGAGCTTCCTGGCGATCAGGCCGGTGCGCATCGTCCCGTCCTCAGAGCTTGATCTCGACGTCGACGCCCGCCGCCAGGTCGAGCTTCATCAGCGCGTCCACGGTCTGCGGGGTCGGGTCGACGATGTCGAGGAGCCGCTTGTGCGTCCGGATCTCGAACTGCTCGCGACTCTTCTTGTCCACGTGCGGCGAGCGGTTGACGGTGAAGCGCTCGATCCGGTTGGGCAACGGGATCGGCCCGCGCACCCGCGCCCCGGTCCGCTTCGCCGTGCCGACGATCTCGCGCACCGACTGGTCGAGGACCCGGTGGTCGAACGCCTTCAGGCGGATGCGAATATTCTGCGTGTCCATGACCGCTCACCCGGCGCCCGGCCGGCCTCCGCTCTTCACGCGATGATGCTGGCGACGACGCCGGCGCCGACGGTTCGGCCGCCCTCGCGGATGGCGAAGCGCAGGCCCTGCTCCATGGCGATCGGCGCGATCAGCTCGACCTCCATGGTGACATTGTCGCCGGGCATGACCATCTC
>CALKJU010000049.1 GCA_937995535.1 uncultured Alphaproteobacteria bacterium | reverse complement strand
AGCCGCTCAGGCAAGTCGGCTCGCGTCGGGCGTAGCCGCACGCTCAAGCCGTCGACCTGACGAGCAGAAGCCGCAACCACCGTCGTGCGACCGTCCGCCCGAACTTCTCCGTGGCCGGCCAGCCGTCGGCGAGGTGGCGGGTGACGAGGGCGGGGGCCGCGGCGTCGTCGCGGAGCGTGCGGCGCAGCTCGCTCCAGACCAGCGCGTCCTCGCGCGTCACCTCCAGATGGCCCTGGAAGCCCCAGACCGAGCCGCCGACGCGGAAGGCCTGCCAGCGGCACGGGTCGCCCTCGAGCAGCGGCACGGCGCCCGGCGGAAGATCGAACGAGTCGTCGTGCCACTGCATCACCGGCACCGGGTCCGGCGTACCGGCGAGCAGCGGGTCGTCCGCCGCCTGCGCCGTCGGGCGGAGCGGGAGAAAGCCGAACTCGCCGTGACGGCGGCGGTGGACCCGGCCGCCGAAGGCGCGGGCCAGGAGCTGGCCACCGAGGCACAGGCCCAGCACCGGCGTCTCCCGCGCGGCGAGCTCGCGGACCAGATCGAGGAGCGGCGGGAAGTGCCGGCAGAGATGGTCGTCGAGAGCGCTCATGGTCCCGCCGAGGATCAGGAGACCATCATAGGAAGTGGCGTCGGCGGGCAGATCGCAGCCGTGCTGCGCGTCGACGACCTCGAGCCTGACGCCCAGCGCCGCGGCCTCCTCGGCGACGAGGCCGGCAGGCGAGGTCGGGTGGTGCTGGAGCACGAGCACGCGGGCGGCGCGATTGACCGGGGCTGTCCCGGGCCCGATATCGGAGGTCATGGAAGCGTCCCAAACCATCGCCGAGGCCGCCCAGTCGATCCGTGAGGAGTTCGCGCTGTTCGACGATTGGCGCGAGCGCATCGAGCACATCGTCGAGCTGGGCAAGTCCCTGCCGCCTCTGCCGCCCGAGCACAAGACCCCGCAGAACAAGGTGTCGGGCTGCCAGAGCCAGGTGTGGATGATCGCCCCGCTCGACCCGGCGACCGGAAGGCTGCGCCTTGCCGCCGACAGCGATGCCTTCATCGTCAAGGGCCTGATCGCGCTCCTGCTGCGCCTCTACGCCGACCGCACGCCGCGCGAGATCCTGGAGAACCCGCCCGTGGTGCTCGACGAGATCGGGCTCGCCAAGCATCTGACGCCCGGCCGCTCCAACGGCCTGTGGTCGATGGTCAAGCGGATCCGCGAGCTGGCGGCGCGCGCGGCGGCGGAGCCGGCGCCGGCGTGACGACGCGCCATCGACTGGTCGTCTTCGACTGCGACGGCACGCTGGTCGACAGCCAGCGGCTGATCGTCGACTGCGTGCAGGAGGCGTTCGCCGGCGAGGGGCTGGCCGTGCCGACAGCGGAGGCGATCCGCCGGATCGTCGGGCTGTCGCTGGTCGAGGCGGTGGACCGCCTGATGGACGGTGCCGATCCGGCGCACGCCGCGGTCGTGGCTGAACGTTACAAGGACGTGTTCATTCGCCGCCGGCTCGCCGGGCCGGTCGACGAGCCGCTGTTCCCGGGCGCGCGCGAGCTTCTGGAGAACCTCCAGAAGCGCGGGCTGCTGCTGGGGATCGCCACCGGCAAGGCGATGCGCGGCCTGCGCCACGTGCTGGCGGCCCATCGCCTGGAGGCGCATTTCGTCACCTTACAGACCGCCGACCGGCATCCGTCGAAGCCACATCCGGCGATGCTCGAGGCAGCGATGGCCGAGACCGGCGCGCGCTCCGAGGAGACCGTGCTGGTCGGTGACACCACCTTCGACATCGAGATGGCGCGGGCGGCGGGCGCGCTCCCGGTCGGTGTCGCCTGGGGCAACCACCCGGCCGACGAGCTGCGGGCGGCCGGTGCCAAAGACGTGCTCGACCGCTTCGACCGACTGCTCGACTTGCTCAGCTAGCCACCGGTGGCTACATCCGTCATATGCGCGCCGTCGGCATCAGGCAGCTTCGCGACCGGCTGAGCGAATATGTCCGCCTCGCGGCGAGCGGGGAGACCGTGCTGGTCACGGACCGGGACGAGGTGGTGGCCGAGCTGCGTCCACCCGCGCCGGAGCGTGTCGGACCGGTCGGCGACGTCGTCCTCGCGGAGTGGGTCCGGCAGGGGCTCGTCACACCACCTTCCTTGCGGCTCACCGGGCGAGTGCGGCGCCATCGGGTCGTGTCGCGGGAACGGCTCCTCGCCGACCTCGCGCGGGATCATGAGGATCGTGGGTGATCTACGCCGACAGCTCGATCCTGCTGGCCGAGCTGCTGGACGACGCCGACGCCCCGCCGGCGTGGCTGTGGGACGAGCCGCGGGCCGCCAGCCGACTTCTTCCCTACGAGGTCTGGAACCGACTGCACGCCTATGGCGTGGCCGATAGTGCGGGCGACGATGCGCGCCTGCTGCTCGGCTCGACTTGGCTGTTGGAACTCGTGCCCGATGTCCTGGCCCGTGCGCTCGAGCCGTTCCCGACGCCGGTCCGGACGCTCGATGCCCTGCATCTTGCGACGGCGGCCTTCGTCCAGCGGGGGCGTGGGCCGATCCGCCTCGCTACCCTGGATCGCCGGATGGCGGTGGCGGCGCGAGCGCTCGGGCTCGACGTTCTCGACCTGGGCGCATGAGGCGCTTCTGGCGCGAGGTCGGCGTGGTTGGCGACGCGGATGGCTGGGCGGTCCAGCTCGACACACGCCCCCTACGCACGCCGGCGCGGCGGGCGCTGATCGTGCCGACGCCGGCGCTGGCCGAGGCGATCGCCGCGGAATGGCGCGACGCTGGCGACCAGGTCGACGCCGCCCGGATGCCGGTGACCCGGCTCGCCACCACCGTGGTCGACCTGATGCCCGCGCGGCGGGCCGATGCGATCGCCGAGGCCCTGGGCTTCGCCGCCACCGACCTGCTCTGCTATCGCGCCGCCGGCCCGGCCGAGCTGGTCCTCCGCCAGGCGCGGGCCTGGCAGCCCTGGCTCGACTGGGCCGCGCGCGTCCATGGTGCACGACTCGTCGCGACCGAGGGGGTGATGGCCGTGACGCAGGACGCGGACGCGCTGGCCCGGCTGCGCGCGGTGATCGAGGGGCTCGATGCGTGGCGCCTCGTCGGCCTGCACGCGGCGGTCACCCTTACCGGCTCGCTGATCCTGGGCTTGGCCCTGGAGGCGGGTGCGCTCGACGCCGAGGCGGCCTTCGCCCTGGCGCAACTCGACGAGCTGTTCGAGGTCGAGCAGTGGGGTGAGGAGGAGCAGCAACGGCTCCGCCACGCGGCGCTGCGCCGCGACCTCGCGGCGACGGCACACTACGCCGCGTCACTGCGCGGGTGACGCGATCGCCGTGGGCAGGACATGTCGCGCTGCCACGGCGAGGACCGTGGCGTAGAGGGCGGCGATCCCGTAGACGACAGCCCGAACCATCGCCTCGACGAGCAGGGATGGCCCGGTCAGCCGGCCGCCCATGGAGGGCAGGACGAGGTCCTGCGCGCTCTCGGGCCCGAGGAGGCCGACCACCAGCCCGACACCAAGGCCGATCCCGATCAGCGCGATCGTCCAGCCGAGCGCACCGACCGAGACGTAGGCCGCGGCCAACCGCAGGGTGTTCCCGCGCATCGCCTCCCACGTGTCGAGCAGCGAGAACGACGTCACCCCAAGAGCGCCGGCCACCACCCAGAGCTGCAGGCGCAGCATCGCGTACCCGGCGGCCAGGACGACGGCCGCCAGGACCATTCCCAGAACGACTTCGGCCAAGTCCCGCGGCAGCACGGCAACCAGCAGGTGCATGCTGAGCAGCACCACCAGGATGCCCGGCAGGGCACAGAGAGCGACGACGAGGCCCAAGCGCAGCAGCAGCGAGACGACGCGGGCGTTGAACGGGGCGCACCACCCGGCGGGTGTGCCGGCGACGGCGAGCCGCAGCCACGCCACGGTCAACGCCATGCCGCCCAGCCAGTCGATGAGACCCGCGGCCGACCAGGCGAGCTCGCCCTGGCCGAGGCGCGCCCCGCCGATGCCGACCGCGAGGGACATGAAAAGCCATGGCGCGGCGAGGCGGGCCAGCGCTCCCTGCTGGCGCAGAAGGAACGCATAGGTCTCCCGTACGGTTTGCCAAACCGGCAGGCGTCGGGAGGACGCTGGAATCGCCGGTGCGGTGGCACCGGCGACGCTTGCATGGCTGCCGAGACTGGGCATGACCGTGACCGATGGTGGCGCGACGACGTTAGGGCCGTCGCCATGGGCCGTCTGTGCGCGCGATCACAGCGCCATCGAGTGGTGCGACCCCGCCTGCTTTTCGTCACCGGTCACGCATGGTACCGCCGGCGGCGTGGCAGGACGGCCGCGAGCTGGAGGGTGCCTCATGCAGGAGATTCTGGAAGCCCTGGAGGCCAAGCGCGAGGCGGCCCGCGCCGGTGGCGGAGCGAAGCGCGTTGCCGCCCAGCACAAACGCGGCAAGCTCAGCGCGCGCGAGCGCATCGAGCTGCTCCTCGATCCCGGCTCGTTCGAGGAGATCGACATGTTCGTTGAGCACCGCTGCAGCGAATTCGGCATGGCCGAGCAGACGGTTCCGGGCGACGGGGTGGTGACCGGTCAGGGCACCATCAACGGCCGGCTCGTGTTCGTCTTCAGCCAGGACTTCACGGTGTTCGGCGGCTCGCTGTCGGAGGCGCACGCGGAGAAGATCTGCAAGATCATGGATCGGGCCATCGCGGTCGGCGCGCCGGTCATCGGCCTCAATGATTCCGGCGGCGCACGGATCCAGGAGGGCGTCGCCTCGCTCGCCGGCTACGCGGAGGTGTTCCTGCGCAACGTGATGGCTTCGGGGGTCGTGCCACAGATCAGCGTGATCATGGGGCCCTGCGCCGGTGGTGCGGTCTACTCCCCGGCCATGACCGACTTCATCTTCATGGTCCGGGACAGCTCCTACATGTTCGTGACCGGGCCGGACGTGGTGCGCACGGTCACCAACGAGAGCGTCACCCAGGAGGAGCTGGGCGGCGCCTCGACCCACACCCAGCGCTCGGGTGTCGCCGACCTCGCCTTCGACAACGACGTCGAGGCGATGCACGAGCTGCGCCGCTTCTTCGACTTCCTGCCGCTCAACAACCGCCAGCCGCCGCCTGCCCGGCCGAGCTTCGACGATCCCGACCGCGAGGAGCCGTCGCTCGATACGCTCGTTCCGGACAATCCGAACAAGCCCTACGACATGAAGGAGCTGATCACCAAGGTCGTGGATGAGGGCGACTTCTTCGAGCTGCAGCCGGGCTTCGCCCGCAACATCATCATCGGCCTTGCCCGCTTCGAGGGGCGCACGGTCGGGATCGTCGCCAACCAGCCCATGGTGCTTGCCGGCTGCCTCGACATCGACAGCGCGCGCAAGGCCGGTCGCTTCGTCCAGTTCTGCGACTGCTTCAACATCCCGATCGTCACCTTCGTCGACGTGCCGGGCTTCCTGCCGGGCACCGCCCAGGAATATGGCGGGATCATCAAGCACGGGGCCAAGCTGCTGTTCGCCTTCACCGAGGCGACCGTGCCCAAGGTCACGGTGATCACCCGCAAGGCCTATGGCGGGGCCTATGTGGTGATGAGCAGCAAGCACCTCCGCGGGGACGTCAACTACGCCTGGCCGACCGCCGAGATCGCGGTGATGGGCTCGAAGGGGGCGGTCGAGATCATCTTCCGCGCCGATCTCGGCGATCCGCAGAAGATCGAGGCCCGCACCCAGGAATATCGCGAGCGCTTCGCCAACCCGTTCATCGCCGCCAAGCGCGGCTTCGTCGACGACGTGATCATGCCGCACGGCACGCGACGCCGCATCGTCCAGGCGCTCCGCTGGCTACGCACCAAGAAGCAGGAGAACCCCTGGAAGAAACACGGCAACATCCCGCTCTAGGGAGAGTGTCCGCGGCCGTCCGACCGGGCGCCGGTCAGAGCGAGCGCGGCGGCCAGGACCCAGAAGCCGGAACGCAGCGTCATCGCCAGCACCGTCCGCGTCTCGTACGCTCCGCCGAGCGCGATGTGGACGCCGAACGCCGCGAACACGAGCAGCGTCGCCAGCGCCAGGACGAGGGCCAGGCGGCCACCCCAGGGGCGCCCGGTGAGGAGTCCGAGCCCGGCGGCGATGTAGGCGAACCCGGCGAGGAAGTTGAACCAGACCACGAACGGCACGTAGGCGCCGGCGGCCGCCGCGGGCTCGGGCCCACCGAACAGGACGTGTCCGCCTTCCATTATCGTGACCAGGCCGAAGAGCACGGCCGCGAGACCGAGCCCGCGGATGGTCCACAGCCGACCACCTGACGTCCCGCTCACGGCCTGGCTCCTCCATCGACCAACCGCCCATCGCGCAGCATGAACATCCGGTCCAGGCGGGGAAAGATCTTCTCGTCGTGGGTCACGACGACGATTGCCGCCTCCTGCTCGCGTGCGAGGCGCCGTAGGAGGTCCATCACGATCCCGGCCCGTTCCGAGTCGAGCGCCGCTGTCGGCTCGTCGGCGAGGATGATCCGCGGCCGGTTGGCTAGCGCCCGGGCGATCGCGACGCGTTGCGCCTCGCCACCGGACAGGCTCGCCGGCATGGCCCGACGACGGTGGCCAACCTGGAGATAGTCGAGAAGCTCGTCGGCCCGGGCGGCCGCCTCGGCGCCACTCTGGCCGGCGAGGTGAAGGACCAGCGCGACATTGTCGTGCGCATCGAGGAACGGCATCAGATTGTGCGCCTGGAAGATGAAGCCGATCTTGTCGAGCCGCAGGCGGCGGAGATCGGCACGCTGCCAGCGCCCGTCGAACAGCAGCTCACCATCGAGCCGCATCCGGCCGCTCGAGGGCTCGAGGATGCAGCCGATGATGTTGAGCAACGTCGTCTTGCCCGAGCCGCTCGGCCCGAGCAGACCGACAACCTCGCCCGGCGCGATCGTGAGGCTGACCCCGCGGAGCGCGTCGACACGGGCCTCACCTTCGCCGAAATGCTTGGTGATGCTGTCGAGCTCGATCAACGGGTCGGCGTGGCGCACGGCTCAGCTGCCGAGTGCCGTGGCCGGGTCGATGCGCAGCGCGAGGCGCACGCCGAGGCCGCTCGCGAGGACGCAGACGACCAGCACGACCGCGGTGAGCGCGATCGCATCCTCGACGCTCAGGATGACACGGCGCGGGAACCAGTCCTTGACCAGGAAGATCAATGCCGTGCCGAGACCCAGGCCGATCAGGCCCAGCGCCAGCGCCTGCTGGACTATCAGGCCGACGATCGTCCGGTCCGGTGCGCCGATCAGCTTGAGCGTCGCGATCTCGCGCACCTTGTCCATCGTCATGGTATAGATGATGAGGGCGATGATGACCGCCGATACCATCATCAGAATGACCGTGAACAGCCCGATCTGCTTGCGCGCGCGGTCGACCACCGAGCGGGTCAGGAGCAGCTCCTGGTCAGCCTGTGTCATCGCCTGGAGATGCTTCCAGCGACGGATGTCCGCGGCGACCGCGGTGGGCGCCACATGGGCCGAGACGCGGGCCACGACGGCGTTGACAGTGTCGCTCGCGGCAGGGTCGGCGCCGCGGGCCCGCTCGCGCCGCGCCGAGGGCGGGGCGAGCTCGAACTGCAGCGCCTGCGCGTCGCGCAGGGTCAGGAAGGCGACCGGGTCGCCGCCCGAGGCGACCTGCCCGCGCGTGAGGCCGACGACACGGTATACGTCGCGACCGAGGCGCAGCAGCTCGCCCGGCTGCAGGCCGGACGAGGCGTCGGCGACCAGCTCGAAATGCGCCCGTGCGATACCCCGGCCGACCGCGATGCTTGCGGGCCCCCCTGGGCGTCCCAGCTGGTAGCCGACAAGCTGCAGGCGCAGCTGACGCCCGCCATGCAGCGTCTCGACCGTCTGCAGGGTGATCGCACCGGCGGCGGCGACGCCGCGGATGCGGGCCACCGCCTCGCGGCTATCGCCCGGAATACGTGAGGATTCGGCAAACGGACCGCGCGTGTCAGCCTCGACCACCCAGACGTCGACACCGAGCCCGCGGACCAGCGCCAGGGCATCCTCGACCAGGCCGCGGTAGATCCCGATCATGGACAGCACGACTCCGAGCAGGAGGCTCAGGCCGACGCAGGTCAGCAGGAACCGCCCGAAGTTGTGGCGAATGTCGCGCCACGCGAGGCTCACGACGGCGGCTCGCGGGCGACCGCGCTGCGCCCCTCGCGCATGCCAGGCTCGATCCGGCTGACGACCAGGGCGCCATCGGGGAGGCCGTTCGTGATCGCAACACGACCGTCGAGCAGGCGCGCGCCCAAGCCGACCTCGCGCCGGGAAAGGCGCCCGTTCTCGATCGTCCACACCATGCCCGTGGCCGTGCCGGTCATGGCGACCGCGGCCTCAGGGACGAGCAGCGCGCTTTCCAGCCTGCCCTTGGTGATCGTCACCTCGGCCTGCTCACCCAGATGGACCTCGGCTGGGCACACCTCGCAGGCGACGTAGACGGCGCGCTCCTCGGTTACCCGGTCGCTCTCGATACCAATCCGGGCGACGCGGCCATGGAAGACCGCGCCCGGCAACGAGCGCAAGCGGACCTCAGCGGCCTGCCCCAGCGCGATGCCGCCGGCCACCGCTTCGTCGACATGGGCAAGCGCCCAGAAGCTGCGCGCATCGACCAGCGTGAACACGGGCTGGCCGGGAGTGGCGACGTCGCCGGCCTCGCGATGGCGAGCCACAACGAGCGCCTCGTAGGGTGCGAGGAGCCGGTGCTGTGCCAGCCGAACCGCCTCGGCTCGGGCGACGGCCTCGGCGTCCACGAGGGCGGCCGCGGCGACCTCGACCTCGGCCCGGGCGAGAGCGAGCTCGGCCTCGGCGATCGCCAGCTCGGCCGCCGCATCCTCGGCCGCCTCGGCGGAGGTGGCGCCACGGGCGCGCAATTCCTGCCGCCGTGCATTTGCCTGACGACGCTGGGCCTCGACCGCGGTGGCGCGCTGCAACCCAGCCTCGGCCCGGGTCAGGGCGGCACGCGCCTGAACGACTCCGGCCTCGGCCTTCTCCAAGCTGACCTGCTGGGCCGCGGAGTCGAGGCGCGCCAGCTCGCTGCCGGCGGCGACGAGATCACCATGATCGGCGAGCAGGGCGACGAGCACACCGCCAACCTCGAAGCCGACCCGCGACAACACGCGTGCCTCGACCGTACCGAGGCCGAAGACCTGCACCGGCACGTCCGTCTCCGTGCGAGCGACCGGCAGCTCGAGCGGCCGTATGCGTTGGTAGGCCACCGCGGCGGCGAGGGCGGCCAGAACGGCGATCGCGACGACCATTCGCCGGCTCAAGGGCTACCTCCTGTCCCAGCCCGTCGCGCACCGTCGACGCGCGACATCGTGCGCTCAACCGGTTCGGAGTCTTGCCGCCGGAGCAGCCAGCGCATCTGGCATCCCCACCCAGACCATGGCGGTGCTGCGGCCATCGCCCTTGCGTCGCGAGCGCCGCTCGCACGGCGTCACCGGCCGCGGGCCCACCACGCCCTCAGCGCAGACGCTCGAGCACGCTCACATAGCTGGCGACGCAGGCGCCGCCCATGTTGTAGATGCCGGCGAGTGTCGCGTCGGGGATCTGCATCTCGCCGGCATTGCCGGTGAGCTGCATCGCCGCCAGGGCGTGCATCGACACCCCGGTGGCCCCGATCGGATGGCCCTTGGCCTTGAGGCCGCCCGACGGGTTGACCGGGAGGCGGCCCTCCTTGGCGGTCCAGCCCTCGAGGACGGCACGGGCGCCCTGGCCCTCCTCGGTGAGGCCCATCGCCTCGTACTCGAGCAGCTCGGCGATGGTGAAGCAGTCGTGGGTCTCGACCAGGTCGAGGTCGGTGAGCTGGAGCCGAGCGTCGGTCAGCGCCTTGCCCCACGCCGCCCGACAGCCCTCGAAGCGGACGATGTCGCGCCGGCTCATCGGAAGGAAGTCGTTCACCTGCGCCGCGGCACGGAACACCACCGCCTTGCGCATGGCGAGCGCCGTCTCGACGTCCGCCAGTACCACCGCCGCGGCGCCGTCGGAGACGAGCGAGCAGTCGGTGCGCTTGAGCGGGCCGGCGACGAACGGATTCTTGTCCGACGGGTGGCGGCAGAACTCGTAGCCGAGATCCTTGCGCATCTGGGCGTAGGGGTTGGCGACGCCGTTCCTGTGGTTCTTGGCGGCGATCGCCGCCAGCGCGTCCGACTGGTCGCCGTGCCGCTGGAAGTAGCTCTGCGCGATCTGCGCGAACACGCCGGCGAAGCCGCCTTCGATCCCCTCCTCCTCGGCGAGATAGGAGGCCTTGAGCAGGGTCTCGCCGATCTGCGGCCCGGGCAGCTCGGTCATCTTCTCGACGCCGACGACGAGCACGAGGCGCGCTTTGCGCGCCGCGATCGCGTGCAGGCCGCCATGCACCGCGGCGGAGCCGGTGGCGCAGGCGTTCTCGACCCGCGTCGCCGGCTTGAAGCGGAAGGCGGGGTCGGCCTGGAGCACGAGCGAAGCCGTGAAGTCCTGCCGGACGAAGCCCCCATTGAAGTGACCGAGAAAGATCTCGTCGATGTCGGCGGCGCCGAGCTCGGCGTCGGCGAGCGCGGCGTTGGCGGCCTCGACGATCAGGCTCTCGACGCTGCGTGCTTCATGCTTGCCGAACGGCAGATGGCTCCAGCCGACGATGCAGGCGGTCATGGCTCGTTCTCCGCGCGTGAACGGCGAGCCTCTACGCCCGCCCGGCCATAGCGCCAAGCGTGACCCGCGCGGAACCGACTCCGCCGCCCGGCGTTCCGGTCGACGAGCGCAACAGGAGGAACAGCAATGTCGCAGCTTCGTCGCACACCGCTGGTCGCATTGGCGCTGGCCGGCGCCGTCGCGCTGTCGCTCGGCGCCTGCGGTGACACGTGGCGCGGTCTGAAGCAGGACACGAAGGAGAACACCGCCGCGGTCGGCCGGGGCATCGAGCGCGGCGGGGAGAAGGTCCAGGACGCCGCGGAGTAGCCACCGCGTCCGCTGCCAGGCCGCTCAGCTCCTGTAGTCCGGCTCCTCGCGGTCGAGGATGCGCCGCAGCGCGGCGAAGTGGCGTTCCGCCACGAGCGGGCGCTCGGTCGCGTATTGCTGGGCCGCGCGCTGCTGCACGTCCTCGCGGATGGTGCGCAGGCGCGAGCCGTCGGAGCGCGCGAGCACCTGCACCTGCGCCGCCCGCTCCAGGTAGTAGAGGTCGGTGAAGGCCTCGGCGACGTTGGGGCCGGTGACGATCACGCCGTGCGAGGCGAGGAACAGCGCGCTCGCGTTGCCGAGCTTGACGGCCAGCCGGTCGCCCTCGCTGGCGTCGAGGGCGAGGCCTTCGTAATCGTCGTCGTAGGCCGTTCGGCCGTAGAACATCAAAGCATTCTGCTCGCACATGGCGAGCCGGCCGTTCTCCCGCAGGGTGAGCGCCGTGGCGTAGGGCATGTGGGTGTGCAGCACGCAGGTCGCGTGCGGCGCCTTCAGGTGGACCCGCGAATGGATGAAGAACGCGGTGGCCTCGACCGTCTCACGGCCCTCGAGCACGGTGCCCGCGGCGTCGCACAGGACGAGCGAGGAGGCGGTGATCTCGGACCAGTGCCAGCCATAAGGGTTGATCAGGAAGCGGTCACCGCGGACGGTCCCATCTTCGTCGGCCACGGCCAGCGAGAAGTGGTTGCAGACACCCTCCTGCAGCCCCAGCCGGGCCGCCCAGCGCAGCGCACAGGCGAGGTCGATCCGCTGCTCCTGCAGGCTCGCCATCCGTCACCCTCCATCATCGTCGAGGCGGCACCTAGCGCGCAGCCGATGACCGGTCGAGACGTTGGTGCCTGAGCGTTGCGCCTGCCGCATGGCGCCCATGCACCCGCTGCGCTAATCGGGGCGCGCCACGCACGCGGGAGGCGACGCTTGGACGGGTTGCTGCGGCTCAGCGCGCTCATCGACCGGATCACCGAGTGGATCGGTCGCTCCGTGATGTGGCTGATCCTGGTGGCGGTGCTGATCTCCGCGACCAATGCCGTGATCCGCAAGGCGTTCGACATGTCGTCGAATGCGTGGCTCGAGGCGCAATGGCAGCTGTTCGGCGTCATCTTCATGTTCTGCGCTGGCTACACCCTGCTGCGCAACGAGCACATCCGCATCGACATCGTCAGCAGCCGCTTCCCGAAGAGGGTGCGCAACTGGATCGACTTGCTCGGGCACGCGCTGTTTCTGATGCCCTTCGTGATCCTGATGATGTACGACGGCTGGCCGTTCTTCCTCGCCTCCTGGCGCATCGGCGAACAGTCGCTGAACGCCGGCGGGCTGCCGCAGTGGCCCGCGAAGTTCCTCGTCCCGGCCGGATTCTTCCTGCTCTTCGTCCAGGGGATCTCGGAGATCATCAAGCGTGTCGCGGTCATGCGCGGGCTGATCGCGGACCCGCACGACACAGCGCACGGGCCGCACGGCCATGCCGGCCCTGAGCAAGAGCACGCTGCCTGATCCGACCGCGCCAGCCGGGGACCATCCATGGAGTTCCTCATCCACAACATGGCGCCGATCATGTTCGGCAGCCTCGTGGTCCTGCTGCTGCTGGGCTATCCAGTAGCCTTCGCCCTTGCGGCCAACGGTCTCCTGTTCGCCCTGATCGGCATCGAGCTGGGCCTGTTCCCGCCGAACTTCCTCCAGGCTCTGCCGGAGCGCGTCTTCGGGATCATGACGAACGACACGCTGCTGGCGATCCCGTTCTTCACTTTCATGGGGCTGATCCTCGAACGCTCGGGGATGGCCGAGGATCTGCTCGATACGGTCGGCCAGCTCTTCGGTCCGATCCGTGGTGGCCTCGCCTATGCGGTGATCTTCGTCGGTGCCTTGCTCGCCGCCACGACCGGTGTGGTCGCTGCCTCGGTCATCTCGATGGGCCTGATCTCGCTGCCGATCATGCTCCGCTACGGCTATGACCGGCGGCTCGCGACGGGGGTCATCGCGGCCTCGGGCACGCTGGCGCAGATCATCCCGCCCTCGCTCGTGCTGATCGTCATGGCCGACCAGCTCGGTCGCTCGGTCGGCGACATGTACGAGGGTGCGATCGTGCCCGGCCTCGTCCTGACCGCGCTCTACGCGGGCTACATCGCCCTGGTGACGATCCTGTTCCCGGGCGCGGGCCCGGCGCTGCCGGCCGAGGCGCGGACGATCCGCGAGCCCGACGGCGGCTCGGGAATCCAGTCGCTGATGGTCGCCGTCGCCGCCACGATCATGGGCAGTTATCTGGCCGTTTGGTGGCTGCGCGGGCTTGGCGTCAACGGTGCGGAGATCCTCGGCGTCTGTCTCGCGGTCGCGGCGGTGTTCCTCGCCGCCGTCGTCAACCACTATCTGCGCCTCGGGCTGCTTTCCCAGCTCGGCGAGCGCGTGATCTTCGTCCTCGTGCCACCGCTGGCCCTGATCTTCCTCGTGCTCGGCACGATCTTTCTCGGCGTCGCCACGCCGACCGAGGGCGGTGCGATGGGCGCCACCGGCGCGCTCCTGCTCGCCATCGGCAAGCGCCGCCTGACCCTCGATCTGATGAAGCAGGCCATGGACTCGACGGCCAAGCTGTCGGCCTTCGTGATCTTCATCCTGGTCGGGGCGCGGGTCTTCTCGCTGACCTTCTATGGGGTCGATGGGCACAAATGGGTCGAGGAGCTGCTCGTCGGCCTGCCCGGCGGCGAGGTCGGCTTCCTCGTCGTCGTCAACATCCTGGTGTTCGTTCTGGCATTCTTCCTCGACTTCTTCGAGCTCGCCTTCATCATCGTGCCGCTGCTCGGCCCGGCGGCCGAACGGCTCGGTATCGACCTGATCTGGTTCGGCGTGATCCTCGCCGTGAACATGCAGACCTCGTTCATGCACCCGCCGTTCGGCTTCGCGCTGTTCTATCTCCGCTCGGTGGCACCGCGGAGCAGCTACATCGACAAGATCACGCGCCGGCGCATGGAGCCGGTCACGACCGGCCAGATCTATTGGGGTGCCGTACCGTTCGTCGGCATCCAGATCATCATGGTCGCACTGGTCATCCTCTTCCCGGGCATGGTCATGCACTACAGGGACGTCGGCACGGGCGTCGATCCGGCGACGATCGAGCAGCTCGACATCCCCGAGCTCGACCTCGGGCCGCCGATCGATTTCGGCGCGCCGGGCGGCGAACTGGCACCGCCGGGCGACTTGCTGCCCCCCGCGGAGCTGCAGCCGCCGGGGCAGCAATAGCGGACAACGAAAAGGCCCCGGCGATCGCTCTCCGGGGCCTTCTCCACCATCGCTCGACCGGTCAGCTGCGCTGGGCGCGGGCGCGGATCATGAAGTTGTCGTAGGTCGCCTCGGCGACCTGCCACCAGAGGTACATGTCGTTGCGGAACGCGGCCATGCTGTCGTACATTTTCTTGAAGTTCGCGTTCTGCGCCGAGGTCTCGGCGTAGAGCTGGTTGGCGGCCTCGAAGCAGGCCTGCATGACCTCCGGCGAGAACGGACGGAGCTGGGTGCCGGCGGCGACGAGGCGCTTGAGCGCCCCCGGGTTGAGCGCGTCGTACTTGGCCTGCATCACGGTGTTCGCCTGATGCCCGGCGTTGTACAGGATCGCCTGATAGCTCTTCGGCAGCTCCTGCCATTTGGCGGTGTTGATGAACATCTGCAGGTGCGGGCCACCCTCCCACCAGCCGGGATAGTAGTAATATTGGGCGACCTTGTAGAAACCGAGCTTCTCGTCGTCGTAGGGACCGACCCATTCCGCGGCGTCGATGGTACCCTTCTCCAGGGCCGGGTAGATGTCGCCGCCGGCGATCTGCTGCGGCACCGCGCCGAGCTTGGTCAGGACCTGGCCGGCGAACCCGCCGATCCGGATCTTCAGCCCGCTGAGATCGCCCGGCTCCTTGATCTCCTTGCGGAACCAGCCGCCCATCTGGCAGCCGGTGTTGCCCGCCGGGATGCCGTGGATGTTGAAGCCGGCATAGAACTCGTTGAGCATATCGAGCCCGCCGCCCTCCAGCAGCCAGGCGTCGTACATCCGGCTGTTGAGGCCGAACGGGATCGCGCAGCCGAAGGCGAAGGCCGGATCCTTGCCGACATAGTAGTAGGGCGCGGTGTGGCACATCTCGACCGTGCCGTTAGTGACGGCGTCGGCGGCCTGTAGGCCGGGCACGATCTCGCCGGCGGCGAACACCTGGATCTGGAACTTGCCGTCGGTCATGTCGCTGACCGCCTGAGCGAAGACCTCGCTCGCCCCGAAAATCGTGTCGAGCGACTTGGGGAAGCTCGAGGTCAGTCGCCACTTCAGCTCCGGCATGCTCTGCGCGATCGCCGGCTTCGGCAGGGTGGAGGCAGTGGCTGCGGCCGCGGTGACGGCCGCGCCGGCGACGAGGTGGCGGCGTGAGACCATGCGAAGATCCTTTCCCGAAACAGGCTCGGTGACGCCTGGTGTGGTATGCCGCCCTGACCGGCCACAAGCCCGCTTCAGGCGGCGGGTGGCGCTGCTATAGGGGCCGACCCGGAGCCATGCAACGGCAGCTCCTCAGCCATGCGCGGGTGGCCGGTCGCTTGCCGTCGGCGCCTGGGTTGCCCTAGTCGACGGGTCCTCGAGCCAGGGAGAGCGCCCGTGCCCTACGCCATCATCGCCAAGGACAAGCCGAACAGCCTCGCGCTGCGTACCGAGCTGCGCCCGGCGCACATGGACTATCTCAAGGGACACAAGGCCAGGATCCTCGCCGGCGGGGCGCTGCTCGACGACGACGGCTCCGGCGGCGATGCGAGCCTGATCATCTACGATACCGACGACCGGGCCGAGGCCGAGGCGTTCATCGCCAACGACCCGTTCAACAAGGGCGGGCTGTTCGAGAGCGTCACCGTGCGCCGCTGGCGCAAGGCGATCTTCGCCGGCGAGTTGCTGGTCTGACGCGCCGCCGGCTCAGCGGAACAGCGCCCGGCAGATGTCGGCGCGCGAGACGGTGCCGACGAGCTGGCGGTTGTGCACCACCGGCAGCCGCCGGATCTGCCGCGACGCCATCAAGGTCGCGGCGCGCAGCAGCGTGTCATCGGGGGAGAGCACCACCGGATCGCGGATCACCAGGTCGTCGAGCGGCTTGTCGGCGAGGCCACGCCCCTTCTCCTGCATCAGATCATAGGAGTCGGACAGCGAGCGGCCGCTGTCGACGATTTCGGTGAGCTGCGGCAGGGCCGCGCGCATCACGTCACCCTCGGAGAGCACGCCCACGAACCTGCCCTCGGCGTCGACCACGACGAGGTCGCTGGCGCCGGTGAAGACGAACTGCTCCGCCGCCTGCCGCACGGTCGAGCCGATCAGGACCCGGCTGGCGTTGATGTTCATCACGTCCTTGACCTTCATCGGACCTCCCACCGCTGCGGCGGCCGCCGGGCATGGCGCCGGCCTGCGGCCCCGTTATGGGCGGCCGCGCAGCCCCGTTCAATCGCGTCGACCTAGGCCGCCGGCACGACGCCGAGCCCGGCGAGCAGCAGGGTCAGCGTCACTACCGAAAGCAGCGTCGCGAGGAGCACCGCCGCCGCGGTCTCCGCCTCGGCGGCGGCGTAGCGCTGGGCGAACAGGTAGCCGTTGACGCCGCAGGGCAGGGCGGCGGTGACCATCGCCACGGCCGCCCAGAGTGGCGGGACGTCGAGCAGCCAGCGGGTCGCCACCCAGACAAGCAGCGGGTGCAGCGCCATCTTGAGCCCGACCATGAGGAGCGCGGGGCGGACCGCTCCGCCGAAGCGGTAGCCGCGCAGAGAGGCGCCGACCGAGAACAGGGCACACGGGCCGGCGGCCGCGCCGAGCAGCGCGGCCCACCGGTCGACCGCCGCGGGCAGGCCAAGACCAGCCGCCTGGAAGGCGAGCCCGGCGAGGAGCGACATCGGGATCGGGTTGCGGACGATGGCGAGTACGGCCTGACGTGCGGTTGCCGCGGCGCCGACGCGCCGGCCGCGGGCGACCTCGATCAGTCCTGTCCCGACCGTCATCAGCAGGAGCGAGTGGAAGGCGAGGAGGAGGAAGAACGGCAGAGTCCCGGCGGGCCCGAACGCGGCCAGCACCAGCGGCGTGCCGAGCAGGACGACGTTGCCGTAGGCGGCGCCGAACCCGACGATCGCCGCCGGCAGGGGCGGCATGCCGAGCAGCCGGCGGGCGGTGATCGCGGCCACCGCCAGCACCAGCAGTGCCGTGCCGTAGAACGAGATCAGGTAGCCCCAGGGGATCGCGTCGGGGAGCGGCTGGGTGGCGACGCTGCGGAACAGCAGGACCGGGATCGCGAACCAGAACACGAACGAAGCCAGCGCACGGTTCGCCACGGTGTCGAACACCGCCGTGAAGGTCGCGGCATAGCCGAAGGCGAGCAGCCCGAAGATCGGCAGGACGATGTCGAGGACCGCCAACAGCGCGCCTCAGCCCGGACCAGGTGCGGGATCGTCCAGACCCAGCTCGGCCAGCTCCGGGGCGCGCAGCTCGGCGTCGTCGGCGAGGAACAGCTCGTCGAGCTGCGGTGGGGCCACGGAGGTCGCGGACAGCATCGCGTGCGCCTGCCCGCGATGGTGGATCTGGTGCTGGAACAGATGTAGCAGCACCCGGTCGACGCGCTCCACCTGGACCCGATCGCGCGGGCGGAGCAGGCGGACCGGCCGGGCGATCGCACCGGCCGAGAGTTGCGCGCAGAAGCGCAGCAACCGGCGATCCACGGCCTCCTGCGCGACCCGCAGCTCGTCGAGGCTCGGGCAGGGGATCTCGACCGCCCAGGCGGCCGGCCCGAGCGAGCCGCCCTCCAGCGCGTCGACATAATACCAGTCGACATAGAGGATGTGGTTGAGGGTATGTCGAAGGCTGGGGAAGAAGCCGGCGCGGGGCGCCTGCCACTCGCCCGGCAGCAGCCGCGCGCAGGCGTTGTGCAGGCGGCGGTTGGCCCAGGCGTTGTTTGTCGCCATCGCGACGAGCCAAGCCCGCCACGGCACCGCGTCGGCCTCGCTCACCGTCCACCTCCCGTTGTCGCCGGGGCGCCAGGGTTAGCCAGCGCGCCGCACCCCGCCAAGAGGCACGCCGGTGGGTTTGACAAGCGCCGACGCGCGGCTATAAGCGCGGCTCACGAGCGGCCACGTCGATCCGGCGGGCCGTTTTTTGCGTCTGCGTCCGATCGAGGCACGATGACCAAGCGTATCCAGGCCAAGTCGAAGATCTGCCGACGGCTCGGCGTCAACCTGTGGGGACGCGCGAAGAGCCCCTTGGCACGGCGCGACTATGCGCCCGGCGAGCACGGCCAGAAGCGCCGCAAGCTGTCCGGCTACGCCACCCAGCTCGCGGCCAAGCAGAAGCTGAAGCGCTACTATGCGAGCATGACCGAGACGCAGTTCCGCCGGGCCTACCAGGAGGCGGTCCGCCTGCGCGGCGACACTGCCGAGAACCTGATCGGCCTGCTTGAGCGCCGCCTCGACGCCGTAATCTACCGCGCCAGTTTCGTGCCGACCATGTTCGCGGCGCGGCAGCTCGTCAGCCACGGACACGTCAAGGTCAATGGCCGGCGGGTCAATATCGCGAGCTACCGGGTACGCGAGGGCGACACCGTCGAGCTGTCGGAGAAGGCCAAGAGCATGGCGTTGGTGCTCGAGACGATCCAGCGTCCCGAGCGCGACGTTCCCGAGTACCTGGCGGTCGACACCAAGGCGATGAAGGCCGTGTTCGTGCGCACGCCGAAGATGCTCGACGTGCCCTATCCGGTGCAGATGGAGCCGAACTTGGTCATCGAGTACTACTCGCGCTGATCGGCGGCGCGCCACCACGTCACTTTAACGGCAGCGGCCCGTCCGGCAGGGCGTAAAAGCAGGTGGTATCGCCGCCACTGTAGTCGTCGACCATCGGCCGTGGCGTCGGGTCCCATTTGAGCAGAAGACGCGCGAGTTCCAGCGCCTCCGGGCGGTGCGGGAACCGTCGCATGTAGGCCTCTGCCCAACCCATATAATGCCGGCCGTGGCCGCGCCGGCGCATGAAGCCTAGATCCTGCGCCATCCAGTTGGTCGAAGGGCCGGGGTTCACATCCGCCTGGGCGTAGGGCCAGACGATGGTCTGGTCCTCGACCGCGGCCAGCAGGAACGCGACGGCGCGATGGAGGTCGCGCCCCTCGAACTGATAGCCGTAGAGATCGAGGCCCTGCACGGCCGCCATCTCGGCGATCGCGACCAGCGAGGCGATGGCGTGTCGCTGGTACCACAGTGCGCGCGCGCCGCGCTCGGTCTCGCGCGGCAGGCTGCCGTCGTCGCGCATCTGCGCAATGGCTAGGCGGTACAGTTCGATGCCCCTGCGGAACGCGGAAGGGTCGCCGCGCAGCGCACCCCATGCCATATCGACGGAAGCGGAGAGATAGGTGTGGTTGTTCACGGCCAGCGGATCGGCGAGGGGCTTCTGATTCGGGCGGATCCGCTCGACGATCAGCCGATCGATCCATGTGCTGATCAGCCCGCCGTCCTCGGCCGGCACGTCCGGGTGATCGCGGACCAGGCTCCACGCGACGATCACCGGCAGGAGGGTCCGCTCGACCGTGTAGAAGTTGCTTTCCTGGGCGCGGTCGAAGACGGTCAGCGCACGGCCCTTGGCCCACCGCCGCAGGAGGCGGATCAGCGCATGGCGAGCCTTCGCGTCGTCGGTGCCGAAGGCGGCGGCAGCGGCACGCATCACGGTGTGCGCGAACGGCTCGGCGCGCGTGTCGATCCCGTACTCCTCGGGCGAGATCACCCGGGTGATGGGCTCGTGCGTGCGCCACTTCGCGACCTCGGCACCGCAGACCGCGGCGCGGAACTCGGGGCCCGCGGCTTCCAGCTCGGCCAGCCGGTCGGCCCGAACGAAAACGGTGTCACCGGGGCGGATGAGCGCGATCTCGTCCGCGCGCAGGCTGCCCGCCAGGGCAAGCAACGCGACGAGCAGCGTGGCCGCTCGGCGATGGTGGCGGCGGCTCTGCTCACCGTGGGGTTGGCCGTGGCGGTGCCGGGAAGACCGCTCGCGGGGCTGGGCCTCGGCGGGTTCGATCTGCGTTATTCCATGCAGGTCCGTGGCGTCCCTGTGGCGACGGTGACGTTGACCGTGACCCCCGGCGAGATCGACACGACGAGCCGGCTCGTCGTGTCGACGGACGGGCTCGCGGCCCTGTTCGGCCGCCACGTGACCACCATGCGTGCGACCACCGGGCATGACCAGCGGCCGCTGCATTTCACCGCCCGCTACGAGAAGCCGGATCGCACCCGTGATCTCGCGGTGCATTGGGACGAGGCGGGTCAGGTGGCGCGCGCGGTGGAGATCCGCCGCGGCCGTGAGCGACCGAGCGAAGTGCCGCCCGAGGCGCTGCGCGATGCGGTCGACCCGCTCACCGGCGTGCTCCAGCTGCGCCAGTGGCTCGCCGACCCGGCGACCGCCCGCGGTAGCGAGATGACGGTCGCCCTGTTCGACGGCCGCAAGCGCCTCGACCTCGAGGCTCGGCGCCTCGAGGATCGGCGGATCGGTGCCGCGTCGCTGCCGACGCTCGAGGTCCGACTGGTGCCCGTCCACGGCTTCGATGCCGGCGACGACTTCGTGAGCTGGCCCGACGGGCCGCAGCGCTGGTTCGAGGTCACGGTCAGCGCGGACGGCCGATTCGCGCCGGTTGCCGTGACCGAGGCAGGGCGGGCGCTGCTCACCGCCACCCACGATTGCGCCGAGGACGCGTGCGCGCCGATCCACCTGCCGTGACAGGCCGGCGGGGCCGTCGTCCTCAGGCACGCTCGGTGACGACGATCCCGCGTTCGGCGAGGAACGGCACCAGCTCGCCGGCCTGGAACATCTCGCGGACGATGTCGCAGCCGCCGACGAACTCCCCCTTGACGTAGAGCTGCGGGATCGTCGGCCAGGAGGAGAATTCCTTGATCCCCTGCCGCAGCTCGGGGTCGTCCAGGACGTTGTGCGCCTGGAACGGCACACCGAGATGCGACAGCACCTGCACCACCGCGGCGGAGAAGCCGCACATCGGCATCACCGGTGTGCCCTTCATGTAGAGCACCACGTCGTCGCTCGCGATCTGCCGCTGGATACGCTCGTGGATTGTCTCGCTCACATCCGGTTTCCCGCTGCTCCGCCGGTCACGCCGGCGCCGAGGTCGATAGAGCCAGCGCGTGCAGTTCGTCGCCCATGCGCCCGCCGAGGGCACGATAGACGATCTGATGCTGCTGCACGCGCGACTTTCCGCGAAACTGCTCGGAGACGACGACGGCGCGGTAGTGGTTGCCATCACCGGCGAGGTCCTCGATCCGGACCTCGGCGTCTGGCAACCCGGCCTTGATCAGCCGCTCGATCTCGCCGGCGCTCATCGCCATCCCCGGACCACTCCCCACTTCCCGTTGTCTAGGACGACCCCTCGCCCATGAAGGCGGGCAGCCAGCCTTCCCGAGCCTCACACAAGCTGTTGCGCGATATGGGTGGATGCCCGACGAGCGTCAATCCGTCGCCCCCGGTGACGCCGATCACGCGCGCCTGGACCCCGGCATCCGCCGCGGCGGCGACGAAGGTCGCCACCCTCGCCGCGTCGACGACAACGAGGTAGCGGGCCTGGTCCTCGCCGAAGAGCCAGCCCGCTACGCTCGGCAGTCCGTCGGGTATGGCGAGGTGCACGCCGCTGCGCGAGGCGAGCATCATTTCTGCAACCGCGACGAGCAGCCCGCCATCGGACAGATCGTGGCAGGCGAGAACCTCGCCCGCACGGATCCGCTTGCGGACGAAGTCGCCGTTGCGCCGCTCGGCGGCGAGGTCGACGGGCGGAGGCGCGCCGTCCTCGCGGCCGCAGAGCTCGCGAAGATAGAGCGAGCAGCCGAGCCAGCCGGTGCTCTCGCCGATCAGCAGGAGGGACAGGTCGTCATGCGGCCAGGCGATGCCGACCATGCCGGAAAGGTCCTCGATCAGGCCGACGCCGCCGACATTCGGGGTCGGCAGGATCGCCTGCCCGTCGGTCTCGTTGTAGAGCGAGACGTTGCCGGACACGACCGGGAAGTCGAGCGCGCGGCAGGCTTCGGCCATGCCTTCGATGCAGCCGACGAGCTGGCCCATGATCACCGGCCGCTCGGGATTGCCGAAATTCAGGCAATTGGTGATCGCCAACGGCCGGGCGCCGACCGCGGTGAGGTTGCGCCAGGTCTCGGCGACGGCCTGCATGCCCCCGGTTCTGGGATGCGCCTGGCAGTAGCGCGGCGTGCAGTCGGTGGTCAGCGCCAGGCCCTTGCGCGTGCCGTGGACGCGCACGACCGCCGCGTCGCCGCCCGGGCCCTGGACGGTGTCGGCCATCACCATGTGGTCGTACTGCTCCCAGATCCAGCGTTTGCTGGCGAGGTCGGGGCAAGACAGCAGACGGAGCAGCGCGGTGCCGTGATCGACCGGCGCGATCCGGTCGTCGGCCGGCTCCGGAATGGGGCGCGGCGCCTCGACCCATGGCCGGTCGTAGACGGGAGCGGCACCGGAGACCGGCTGCACAGGCAGGTCGGCGGCAACCGAGTGGCGCCAGCGCACGACCATCCGGCCGGTGTCGGTGACGCGCCCGACCACCGCGCAGTCGAGCCCCCACTTGGCAAAGATCGCGTAGGCCTCGTCCTCGTGGCCGGCGCGCAGCACGACGAGCATCCGTTCCTGGCTCTCGGAGAGCAGGATCTCATAGGGCGTCATGCCGGTCTCGCGGAGCGGGACCCGGTCGAGGTCGAGCTCGATGCCGCAGCCGCCGCGCGCGGCCATCTCGAACGAGGACGACGTGAGGCCCGCCGCGCCCATGTCCTGGATCGCGACGACGCAGTCCTTCTGCATCAGCTCCAGGCACGCCTCGATGAGCAGCTTCTCGGTGAACGGATCGCCCACCTGGACGGTTGGTCGGCGCGCCTCGCTGGCCTCGCTGAACTCGGCGGAGGCCATGGTGGCGCCGTGGATCCCGTCGCGTCCGGTCTTGGCGCCGACGTAGAGCACGGGGTTCCCGACGCCGGCGGCGCGGGCATAGAAGACGCGATCCGCCTCGGCCACGCCGACACACATCACGTTGACCAGGATGTTGCCGTTGTAGGCACGGTGGAAGGTCGTCTCGCCGCCGACCGTTGGCACGCCGACGCAGTTGCCATAGCCGCCGATCCCGGCGACCACGCCGCCGACGAGATGGCGCGTCCGCGGATGCGCCGGGTCGCCGAAGCGCAGCGGATCGAGCAGCGCCACCGGCCGTGCGCCCATGGTGAAGACGTCGCGCAGGATGCCGCCCACGCCGGTCGCGGCTCCCTGATAGGGCTCGATGAAGCTCGGATGGTTGTGGCTCTCCATCTTGAACACGGCGACCTGGCCGTCGCCGATGTCGACGATCCCCGCATTCTCGCCCGGGCCGCACACCACCCACGGCGCTTCGGTCGGGAACTTGGCGAGATGACGTTTGGACGACTTGTACGAGCAGTGCTCGCTCCACATGACCGAGAAGATGCCGAGCTCGGCGAGGTTCGGCGCGCGGCCCAGGATCTCCACGATCCGGGCATATTCCTCGGCGGTGAGGCGGTGCTCCGCGAGCAGCTCGGGCGTGATCTCGAGCGGACTCATCGACCGACCGCGGCGAGCAGCGAGCTGAACAGGGGCCGGCCATCGACCGAGCCGAGGAGCGGATCGACCGCCCGCTCGGGATGCGGCATCAGGCCCAACACATTGCGGCGCAGGCTCAGCACACCGGCGATCGAGCCTCTCGAACCGTTGGGATTGTCACGGTAACGGAAGGCCACCCGACCCTCGCCCTCGAGCCGCGCCAACTCCTCCTCATCGACCACGTAGTTCCCGTCGTGATGGGCGATCGGCAGGCGGACCGTGGCGGCGCCCGTGTAGCCACGGGTGAAGGCGCTCGACGTCTCGGCCACCTCGACCTCGACCATGCGGCAGACGAAGGCGAGCCCGGCATTGCGGATCAGGGCGCCGGGCAACAGGCCCGCCTCGGTGAGGATCTGGAAGCCGTTGCAGATGCCGAGCACGAAGCCGCCGCGCTCGGCGTGGCGGGCGATCGCACCGAGGACCGGCGAGCGGGCCGCGATCGCCCCGCAGCGCAGATAGTCGCCGTAGGAGAAGCCGCCCGGCAGGCCGATCAGATCGAGCGACGGCAGGTCGCTCTCCTGGTGCCAGATCCGCCGCACCGATGTGCCGAACACGGCCTCCATCGCGACGACGAGGTCACGGTCGCAGTTCGAACCGGGAAAGGTGACGACGGCGGCGCGCATCGGCTCCGTCTCGCGAGGCCGCGTGCGCAGTAGCGAGCGCGCGCCCCCGGCGCAAGCCGGGCGCGCACCAGCATCAGGGCTCTGCCCACATCCGCAGCAGGTTAGAGAACGACTTCGTCACGAGGTCGAACGCGCCGGTCTTGCCGCTCTGCCGGAACAGCGTGCGCCGGGCGGTGTCGAGCTCGAACAGCAGTTCGCGCCGTGCGGCGTCGCGCACGAGGCTTTGGGCCCAACCGACCGCGGCATAGCGCACCCCGCTGGTCACTTCGGCCACGTGATGCAGTGTAGTGGACGGATAGGCGACGAGCGAACCGGCAGGCAGCTTGAATTCTTGCGTCCCGCCCGGCCCGTCGATCATCAGTTCCCCGCCCGCGTACCCTGCCGGATCGCTGAGGAACAGCGTGAAGGACACGTCGGCCCGAAGCTCGCCCATTATCGCATCGTCGACATGCGCGCCATAGTGCATGCCGGGCTCGTAGCGGCTCAGGCTGAGCGGGCTCAGCCGCCGGGGGCGTACCGCCATCTGAAACAGCTCGTTGCGGAGGATCGTATCGGCGAGGGTCCGGCGCAGCGCGGCGAGCCGGTCATCCTGGGGATCGGCCTGGAGGTTCTCCTTGATCGTGCGCGCGTACCAGCCCGCCGTGGCGCGGCCGTCGACGAAGCGTCCGGCGGTCAGGGCCGCCGTGGCCGCGTCGACGACACCCTTGTCTAGAACTGGTCCAATACAAAGAAGCATCTTTGTCGAACTCTTCTTGCCCAAGATGATTTCTTGAAGCTAAGGATGAGTCGCTGCCTGGCAAGAACTTTTGAGGAATGAGAATGCCTCCGAGCTTCAAGCTCTGGCTGGGTGTCGGTGTGTTCGCCGTCCTGCAGACCGGCTTGCCCGCAGGCATGACCGGCAAGTTCCCGATCGCATCTGCCGCGCTGGCCGCCGAGGGGGGTGAAGGCGGGGAGGGCGGGGAGGCAGGCCTCACGCTGCCGCAGAGCTATGCCCTGGGAAGCCAGGAGCCAAGCGACTATTCGTACGATGCGGCGCCGCAGATCGAACACTACATCCGGCACGTTCATGACAGCTACGCCGCCTCAGCCAAGATGGCGCGCAGGCTACGCGGAGCGATCACCGAGTTCCTGGCCGCGCCATCACAGGCAACGCTGGAGGCGGCCCGTGCCGCATGGCTCGAGGCGCGGCCCGCCTACCTCGTCACCGAGACCTTCCGCTTCTACGACGGGCCTATCGAGGAGCTGGAAGCGCGCATCAATGCTTGGCCGCTCAACGAGGGGTTCATTGACTATGTCGAGGGCGCACCCGAGAGCGGCCTGATCAATGATCTCTCCCGGTCGATCGATCTCGCGACCATCCTGGCGCATGATCAGGTCACAGACGAGGCCGACGTCACAACAGGATGGCACGCGATTGAGTTTCTTCTGTGGGGGCAGGACCTTCGACCCGACGGACCCGGGGACCGCCCGTTCAGCGATTACTTGGAGGGTCAGGGCAACAACGACCGGCGTCGGGACTATCTGCGGCTCGTGACGGACCAGCTGGTCGCCGACCTGGACGCACTGGCGGGAGCATGGCAGCCGGCGGCTGCCGACGGCTACGCTGCCCGCCTCCGCGCGATGCCGCAGCGCGAGGCGCTGGGCCGCATTCTCAACGGCATGGCGATTCTTGCCGGGTTCGAGCTGATGGCCGAGCGGCTGGCCGTGGCGCTCGACTCGGGCGACCAGGAGGACGAGCACTCCTGCTTCTCGGACAATACCAAGGTCGACTTCGTATACAATCTGAAGGGGATCGCGGATGTCTGGAGCGGCCAGGGTGCGGCCGGGCGAGGTCCCTCCATCCGCGACCTTGTCGCGGCTCAGGACACGGCGCTCGCAGCGCGAATCGACGCACTGTTTGCCGTCGCCGAAACCCACGTCGCCGCGCTCGGCGATCCTTGGGATCAGGTGCTCGCGGCGCCCGAGAACAGCCCGGAGCGCTTGGCAGCCGAGCAAGCGGTGCTGGCCTTCCAGGATCTAGGCGCGGGTCTGCGCGACGCTGGCGCTGCGCTCGGCGTGCTCGTCGTCATCCCCGCGAGCTGAGCAGTCTCGATGCGCGGACGCCGGGCCTCAACGGCCGCCGCGGGTGCGCTGCTGATGCTCGCGGCCGGTTCGAGCCACAGCGTATCGGACCTGCGTGCGGAGCTGCTGGCCCTGCCGCAAACGACGGCGCTGGGCGGGGCTACAACCCGCGTCGTCGCCACGGACAAGGCCTTCAGCTTCCCGGTCGCGAACCTGCGCCGCGGGCATCAGCGGTCGTTCTTCTTCGGCAACCGCCTGTTCAATACCAATTGGACGATCGCCCCCGCCTCGGTCGCCAGCTTCGATGGTCTCGGGCCGACCTACAATCGCGTGTCCTGCTCGGGCTGCCACACGCGCGACGGACGCGGCCGACCGCCAGCCTCAGGCGAAGGGCCGATGGACTCGATGCTCGTCCGGCTGAGCGTGCCCGATGGCGGCGGCGGCACGCTGCTGCACCCGGCCTACGGCGACCAACTCAACGAGCGAGCGATACCGGGCGTGCCGGCAGAGGGTCGCGTGCGGGTCACCTATGAGGAGGTGGAGGGCCGCTATGCGGACGGAACGCCCTACAGCCTCCGTCGCCCACGGTACGAGCTGGTCGATCTGGCGTTCGGGCCACTCGGCGCAGGGACGATGGTCTCGCCTCGGGTCGCGCCGGCGATCATCGGCCTCGGGCTGCTTGAGGCCGTTCCGGTCGAGACGCTCGAAGCACTGGCCGACCCAGACGATCACGATGGGGACGGGATCTCGGGCCGCATCAATCCTATCCCCAACGGTGTTGGCACGACCCGGCCCGGACGGTTCGGCTGGAAGGCGAACGTCGCGTCGCTGCACGAGCAGAACTCCGGTGCTGCGCTCGGGGACATAGGCCTCACCACGCCCGAGTTGCCGAGGGAGAACTGCCCGCCCGTGCAAGAAGCCTGTGCCGCCGCGCCGACCGGGGGAAGCCCTGAGATTTCCGCCGAGTTCTTGCACAAGCTGACGCTCTACACGCGGTTGCTTGCGGTCCCGGCGCAGCGTGACAGCGAGCAACGGCGGGTGCGCCGTGGCGGACGTCTGTTCCGCGAGGCCGGCTGCTCCGCCTGTCATATGCCGACCTTGCGGACGGGCCCTGACGCTCCGCTACCCGAACTTGCCGATCAGACCTTTCACCCGTTCACGGATCTGCTCCTGCACGACATGGGCGAAGAACTGGCAGACGGTCGTCCGGATCACGGTGCAGACGGCCGCGAATGGCGTACCCCGCCGCTCTGGGGGATCGGCCTCCTGGAGAGGGTGAACGGTCACAGCTTCCTGCTGCATGATGGGCGGGCGCGTGATCTCGCCGAGGCGATCCTCTGGCACGGCGGCGAGGGCGCGGCGGCCCGTGACGTGTTCCGCACCATGAGCGCCGAGGACCGAACGGCGCTCCTGACGTTCCTGTCCTCGCTCTAGGAGATTTCCACCCGGTAGCTCTCGATCACCGGATTGGCGAGGAGCTTGTCGCACATCTCGCGGACCCGCGCCTCGGCGGCAGCGCGATCGGTCTCGGCGAGATCGAGCTCGAGCAGCTTCGTGCGCCGCACGCCCGTGACCGTGTCGAAGCCCAGCCCCCTGAGCGAGCGCTCGATGGCCACAGCCTCCGGATCGAGCACGCCCTCGCGGTACGAGATCGCGACCCGGGCCTTCATTGCATCGTGTCGGGGCCGCGCAGGTCACCACGGCCCGCCTCCGGCAGGATACCGAGGCGCCGGGCAATCTCCTGGTAGCCTTCCTCGACCTTGCCGAGGTCGCGGCGGAAGCGATCCTTGTCGAGCCGCTCGTTGGTCCGCGAGTCCCACAGCCGGCAATTGTCCGGGCTGATCTCGTCGGCCAGGACGAGGCGCATCTCGTCCTCCTCCCAGAGCCGGCCGTACTCCAGCTTCAGATCGACCAGCTTGAGGCCGACGCCGATGAACAGACCGCACAGGAAGTCGTTGATCCGCAAGGTGAGGTTGAGGATCTCGTCGAGCTCCTGGTAGGTCGCCCAGCCGAACGCCGTGATGTGCTCCTCGCTCACCAGCGGATCGCCCAGCTCATCCGACTTGTAGTAGTACTCGACGATCGAGCGCGGGAGCAGCGAGCCCTCCTCGAGCTTGAAGCGCTGCGCGAGGCTGCCGGCGGCGATGTTGCGGACGACGACCTCGATCGGGACGATCTCCACCTCGCGAATGAGCTGTTCGCGCATGTTGAGACGGCGCACGAAGTGCGTCGGGACACCGATCTCGCCCAGCCGCAGCATCAGATACTCGGAGATGCGGTTGTTGAGCACCCCCTTGCCGGTGATGACACCCTTCTTCTGATTGTTGAAGGCGGTCGCGTCGTCCTTGAAGTACTGGACCAGCGTACCCGGCTCCGGCCCCTCGAACAGGGTCTTGGCCTTGCCTTCGTAGACTGTCCTGCGCCGGCTCACCATCGCTCCCGCCACCATCCGCCGCGCCCGGCGTGCCCGCGCAGGCCGGTGGCGCCCGCCTCACACGGGCCACCTGGATATAGGGCAGCGAGCGGATCGGCACAACGGAGCCGGCCGCGGTAGCCGGCGAAGCAGCCGTCAGCTGCCGATCTCGCGCAGGCCGATCCGGCGAAAAGCGTTGGTGATCGGGTAACGGCGGTCGCGGCCGAACGCCTTGCGGGTGATCTTGACCCCGGGCGGCGCCTGACGGCGTTTGTACTCGGCGAGGTCGAGCAGATTGGAGACCTTCCGGACGACCTCCGGGTCCTCGCCCCGTGCCACCAGCTCGCGCGGGCTCAGATCCTCCTCGACGAGGCCGTGCAGGACGCGGTCCAGCACCGGGTAGGGCGGGAGCGAGTCCTCGTCCTTCTGGTCCGCGCGCAGTTCGGCGGTCGGCGGCTTGGTGATGATCCGCTCCGGGATGACCAACCCGTCCGGCCCGAGGCAGTCGTGTGGCCGCCGCTCGTTGCGCAGCCGGCTCAGCGCGAAGACGGTCGTCTTGTACACGTCCTTGAGCACCGAATAGCCGCCCGCCATGTCGCCGTAGAGGGTGGCGTAGCCGACCGACATCTCGGACTTGTTGCCGGTGGTCAGGACCATGGGCCCGAGCTTGTTGGAAATGCCCATCAGGATCACGCCACGGATCCGCGACTGGATGTTCTCCTCGGTGGTGTCCGGCGTGCGGTTCTCGAACACCGGCGCCAGCATGTGCTGGAACGCCTCGACCGCCGGCTCGATGCCGATCTCGTCGAGGCGCACGCCGAGCAGTCGCGCGCAGGTGGTGGCGTCCTCGAGGCTCTCGCGGCTCGTGTAGCGCGACGGCATCATCACCGCGCGCACCCGCTCGGCACCGAGCGCATCGACGGCGACGGCGGCCGACAGCGCGGAGTCGACACCACCCGACAGTCCCAGCACGACCCCGGGAAAGCGGTTCTTCTCGACATAGTCGCGCAGGCCCGTGACCATCACCCGGTAGATCGCCTCCAGCGGCGGTAGAGCCGGAGCGATCGGTCCGCGCCCGATGGCGACCAGGCGCATGCCATCCGTGTCGCGGCGCCAGCGGGTGGCGATCACCGCTTCTTCGAGCATCGGCGCCTGCGTGACCAGGGTCCGATCGGCGTCGAGCGCGAACGAGGCGCCGTCGAACACCAGCTCGTCCTGCCCGCCCCACTGGTTGACATAGATCAGCGGCAGACCGGTCTCGGTGGCGCGTGCCACGGCCAGCTGCAGGCGCTGCTCGGGTTTTTCCGTCTCAAACGGGGAGCCGTTGATGACGACGAGGATCTCGGCGCCGCTTTCGCCCAGTGCCTCGGCTACGTCCTCGCCCCACATGTCCTCGCAGACCATGACGCCGAGCCGCAGCGTCTCGCCACCGGCCAGCGGCAGCACCATCGGTCCCGGCACCGGGCCGGGCTCGAACACCCGCTTCTCGTCGAACACGCCGTAATTGGGCAGCGCGTGCTTGGCCCGGCGCGCCAGCACGCGGCCCTCGCCGACGAGGACCGCGGCATTGAACAGCCGACCCGCAGGATCGCGCCACGGGCTCCCGATGAGCAGCGCCGGCCCACCGTCGGCCGTCTCCGCCGCCAACCGCGTCACGACCCGCTCGGCGTGCTGGGTGAGAGCCGGCTTGAGGACCAGATCCTCCGGGGGATACCCGATCACGCACAGCTCGGACAGGACGACGAGATGGGCTCCCTCGGCCGCCGCGGCCGCACGCAGGCGGCGGATCAGCGCCAGGTTGCCTTCGAGATCACCGACGGTCGGGTTGCCCTGGGCCAGGGCGATGACGAACGCGTCCATCAGCCGGCTCCGCGCCGCTCGGGTGCCGCCGCGAGACGCAGCGGCTCGCCCCATCTACCGGCGAAGGCGATTGCGTCCAGCCCGAGCCGCTCGCGCGGCGCCAGCTCCCGCGCGCGCACCGGCTCCGGCAAAGACTCGGGCCGGTCCTGTCGGCCAACCGCGATCACCGCCACCGGCTCGCAGTCCTCGGGTACGGCAAAGGCGGCGCGGGCCCGGTCCCGGTCGAAGCCGGCCATGGCGTGGGTAGCGAGATCGAGCGCACGGGCCTGGAGCATGAGCTGGGCCGTGGCGAGGCCCAGATCGTGCTGCGCGGTCCGGTTCGGTAGCCCGTCGCGCCGTCGATGCAGCATCGCAACGGACAGGATCAGCACCGGAACCCGGGCACACCAGACGCGGTTGCCCTCCGACAGCGTGTCGAACAGCCGCTGCCAAGCAACGCCCTGGCCGCGCCGAGTGACGATCAGCCGCCAGGGCTGCTCGTTGAAGGCCGACGGCGCCCAGCGGGCCGCCTCGAGCAGCGCGCCGAGTTCCGCGTCGGCCAAAGGGGTCTCGGCGAAGGCGCGCGGGCTCCACCGCTCGGCGATCAGCGGATGCAGCGCGAAGGCGGTCGTCGCGGGTTTGCGCATCGCGGGTCCTCGCCGTGCCGGTTGCGGTTGGTCGGTGCGCCATCTAAGGCCCCGTGCGGCATGGGCTCCATCACCTTGACCGGCGGCCGATGAGCGCGGGCGGGCAGCGCGTGGTCGTGCTGGGCGGCGGCATCGTCGGCGCCTGCGCCGCGCTCTTTCTTCGGGCCGACGGGCACGACGTCACGCTGGTCGACCGCCTGCCGCCCGGCGCTGGCACCTCGTCCGGCAATGCCGGCGTGATCAGCCTCGGCAGCTGCATGCCGATCGCGACGCCCGAGACCCTGCGCAAGCTGCCGGCGCTGCTGGTCGACCCGGTCGGGCCACTGGCGATCCGCTGGGCCTATCTGCCGCGACTGCTGCCCTGGCTCCTGCGCGTCGCGCTGGCCTGTCGGCCGGCGCAGGTGGCAGCCACGACGGCGGCGCTCGCCACGCTCCTCGCCCACGCCGACCAAGCGCATGACGCGGTCATCCAGCGTGCCGGCCTGGGCGACCTCGTGCGCCGTGGCGGCTGGCTCAAGGTGGCGCGCGACCAAGCCGCGCTGCTGGCCGCGACCGCGCCCGAACGGGAAGCCTACGAGCGCTTCGGCATCGACCACACGCTCCTCGCCGACGGCGAGCCGCACGATCTCGAGCCGGCACTGGCGCCCGAGCTGCGCGCCGGGCTCCTGATGCCGCACAATCGTGCGGTGCGCGATCCGCGCCGTTACGTCGAGCGGATCGTGCAGGCCTTCGTCCGCGACGGCGGGCGCGTGGTCCGGGCCGAGGCGTTCGACATCCCGCCCGATCCCGGGCCGGTGGCGCTGCTGCGCACGACCGCCGGGCCGCTCTCCCTCGATCATCTGGTGATCGCCGCCGGCGTCTTCTCGCGGCGCTTCGCGCGGCTCGCCGGCGCTTCGGTGCCACTCGAGGCGGAGCGCGGCTATCATGTGATGCTCGAGCATCCGGAGCCGACCCTGCACCGTCCGGTCTATTTCGTCGAGCACGGCTTCCTGCTCGCGCCGATGGACCAGGGCCTGCGGCTGACGGGCGGCGTCGAGCTGGCGAGTCCGACCGCCCCACCCGACGACCGCCGGGTGCGGCGCCTCGTGCCGATCGCCCGCCGCGTCCTGCCCGGCCTCGCCGGACGCATCCTCGCCACCTGGCAAGGCTGCCGCCCCTCGACGCCGGACAGCCGCCCGGTCATTGGCAGGGCACCGATGCGACCCAATGTATGGCTGGCGTTCGGCCACCAGCATATCGGGCTGACGCTGGGGCCGCTGACCGGCCGGCTGATCGCCGACCTCATCGCCGGCCGAGCACCTGGGATCGACCTCGCGCCGTTCCGCCCGGAGCGGCGCTACTGGTGAGGAGCACCGCCATGCCGCGTTGGCTCGCCTGGACGATCGGCGCCTTGATGCTCACCGTGGGGCTCGCCGTCGCCGGCTGGCTGTGGCTCGAGCGCTTCGCCGCCGAGCCGGTGACGGCGGACAGCCCGGTCCCGATCGGCGGCCCCTTTCGCCTCGTCGACCAGGATGGCAAGCCGGTCACGGACAGCGATCTGAAAGGTAAGTGGGCGCTGATCTATTTCGGCTACACGTGGTGTCCGGACGCCTGCCCGCTGGGCCTCGACACGATCGCCGGGGCGCTCGACGCGCTGCCGCCGGCCACCGCCGAGCGCATCCAGCCGGTCCTGATCACGGTCGATCCCGAGCGCGATACGCCCGAGGTGCTCAAGGAGTACGTGTCCGCCTTCCACCCGCGGCTGATGGGCCTTACCGGGACGCCCGAGGAGATCCAGGCCGCGGTCCGCGAGTGGCGGGTCTATGTGCGCAAGGGCGAGCCGCGGCCCGACGGCAACTATCTCGTCGACCACTCGACCTTCACCTACCTGATGCGGCCGGACGGCGGCTATGCGACGCATTTCAGCCATGACACCACATCCGAGGCGATGGCGGCGCGCCTCCAGGAACTGGTCGGCTGACGGCGCTCCGCCGCAGGCGGCTTGCCAGCCGCCCCGCCGGTCGCTACATGCCCATCACCGTCGCGCGCCCGTAGCTCAATGGATAGAGCATCTGACTACGGATCAGAAGGTTGAGGGTTCGACTCCTTCCGGGCGCGCCAAGAAGCAGAACCGATAGTTGCCCTCCGTCCGGGCTCCTGCTTCCCAGAAGGGCGCGCTGGGAAGCACATGGGAAGCAGGACGCGACCCATCGGGCGACCCGGCGGGCGACCCGGCGGGCGAGGCGGCGGGCGACCCGGCGGGTTGCGATCAGTCGGCCGTTGCGGGCGGCTGGAAGCCCGCCAGCGCCCGATTGAGGCGCGCCGGCATTTGGGGCCGGCGGCGGGCGGATCGTGCCTTGGCGGGCTTCTGGCGGCTACCAGCCCGATGGCTCGTAGTCGGGTCTCAGCCTGAGGATGGCTTTGAGATAGTCGGGTAGCCCCTGGTCGGGCCGGCGTGGTGGGGCTGGCGGCGAGGGCGGCGGGTCGGGCGGTGATGGCTCGGCGGCGGTCCGCTGCGGCGCGGTGGGCCGGGGCGGGCGCGGCGGCTCGGGGGGTGGTTCCGGTTCCTCGATGGTCGCGAGGGCGAGGAGCCGCATCAGTTCGTAGGTGCTGGTGAACGCCTCGGCGCCGGAGACGTACTCCCATCCCATGGCGGGATCGGGCTCGGGCCAAGTGAATGGCTGGTCGGGCTTCGAGGTCACGAAGGCCTGCATCAGCTCCAGCGGGGGGACCCAGCCGCCGCCTTCGAGGTCCTCGGCCGCCTCCCGTTCGAGCTGCTCGATCCGTCGCGCGATGCTCACCGGCGTTTCCTCGGCTGGTTCTGCTCCAGCGCGTGCAGGCGTTTTTCTAGGTCCTC
>CALKJU010000048.1 GCA_937995535.1 uncultured Alphaproteobacteria bacterium | reverse complement strand
GTCGATCTGATCATAGGCCGTGAACTGCGCCCGACCCTGAGCCGCCAACACCTTCGTGATCGCCGCCGTCAACGTCGTCTTGCCATGGTCCACATGACCAATCGTCCCAATATTCGCATGCGGCTTCGTCCGGGTGAACTTTTCCTTGGCCATCGCCGAGGGTCCTGTGCTGTGGGGAGAGTCGGGAGGCGGCGCTCAGCCGGCGGCGCGTGATGGAGCGGGTGACGGGAATCGAACCCGCACCACCAGCTTGGAAGGCTGGGGCTCTACCATTGAGCTACACCCGCAGCGTGCAAGTCGTCAGCTGGCCGCCGAGGCGACCGGAGGTGGTGGAGGGGGTAGGATTCGAACCTACGTAGACGTTCGTCGGCAGATTTACAGTCTGCTGCCATTGACCGCTCGGCCACCCCTCCAACGTCCGGGTCGCGCCGAAAGTCCGGGCGAGATATCGTGGCGTTCGCGCTCCTGTCAACCGCCCGTGCCCAGCCTCCATGTCCCGTAGGAACGCGGCGAAGTCGCCCACCGCCCCGCCTCGGGCCGGCTGGCTGTGGGGTCGCCATGCGGTGGCGGCGGCACTCGCCAACCCGCGCCGGCCCTGCCTACGGCTGGTGGCGACCCTGCCGGCGCTGGAGCGGTTGGGCGGTCTCGCCCGCCGCCCGGGCCTCACGGTCGAGACGGCCACGCCGGACGCCATCGCCCGGCTCATCGGCGGGGACGAGGTCCACCAGGGCCTGGCTCTCGCGGTCGGCCCGCTGCCGCCACTCGCCCTCGACGAGGTCGTTCCGGCCGAGGGTGGATCGCTCCTTGTCGCCCTCGATCAGGTAACCGACCCGCGCAATCTCGGCGCGATCCTGCGCTCGGCCGCGGCCTTCGGTGTCGATGCGGTGCTGGTTCCGGAACGGCGCTCGGCGGAGGTTGGCGGAGCCGCGGCACGCGCCGCCGCCGGAGGGCTCGATCTCGTCCCGCTGGTCGAGGTCGTGAACCTCGCCCGCGCGCTCGGCGAACTGCAGGTGCGCGGTTACTGGATCGTCGGCCTCGACGGCGGTGCCAGCGTCCCGATCGCCGATCTGCCCGCGTTCGAGCGCCTCGTGCTCGTGCTGGGGGCCGAGGGCCACGGCCTGCGGCGGCTGGTCGCCGAGCGCTGCGACCGCCTGGTGAGGATCCCGATTGCCCCAGCGGTGGAGAGCCTCAACGTCGCCGTGGCGGCCGGCATCGCGCTGTACACCCTGCGCCGCGACCGGCCGGCAACGGGATCGATCACGCAATCCTGAGGTGACCGCCGCGCGCCCGCAGCGAACCATATGCAATCGAGAACCTGGTGATCCGAACGGCTGGAGGAACGTCCATGACCTCACGTGATCACATCCGCAACCCGGTCGAGTGGGTCGGCGACCAGGTCGCCGTCGGCGGCGAGGCGATCGTCCGGGTGAGCCGCTCGGTCGGCCGCTCCGCCGCGAAGGTCGCCCCGCCGCCCGTGCGCCGTATTGCGATCGCCGAGCTGCGCGACGTGCTGGCGCTCGGCGTCGCCGACTTCGCCGCCTACCGGAGCGACGTGATCGTCCTCTGTGTGATCTATCCGCTGGCCGGGCTGATCCTCGCCTGGGTGACCTTCGGCTACGACGCCCTGCCACTGCTCTTCCCGCTCGCCTCCGGCTTCGCCCTTCTCGGGCCGGCCGCCGCGGTCGGCCTCTACGAGCTCAGCCGCCGCCGCGAGCAGGGGGCCGACGTGACCTGGGCCGACGCCTTCGCCGTGCTCCGCTCGCCGGCATTCGGCGCCGTCCTCGTCCTCGGCCTGATCCTCCTGGCGATCTTCCTGCTGTGGCTGGGCACGGCCTGGGTGATCTATCAGGGCACGCTCGGACCCGAGCCGCCCGCCTCGGCCAGCGCGTTTCTCCGCGACGCGCTGACCACCGGCGCCGGCTGGACGATGATCGTCGTCGGCTGCGGGGTCGGCTTCGTCTTCGCCGCCGTCGTGCTGACGATCAGCGTCGTCTCCTTCCCGATGCTGCTCGACCGCGACCCCGGTCTGGTCGCGGCGGTGACCACCTCGATCCGCGCGGTCGCGGCCAACCCCGGGCCGATGGCGGTCTGGGGCCTGATCGTCACCGCCGGTCTCGTCCTCGGCTCGTTGCCGCTCCTGCTCGGCCTCGTGGTGGTCATGCCGGTGCTCGGCCACGCCACCTGGCACCTCTACCGCCGCGTCGTCGCCAGCTGAGCCGCGCTGCTTGCGGGGGTTGCCGGCAGACCGTAAGTCTGCGCTACGGCCGGCGTAGCTCAGCTGGTAGAGCATCCGCCTTGTAAGCGGGAGGTCGGGGGTTCGAGTCCCTCCGCCGGCACCAGCGCCGCCCGGAACGCGCAACGAGGATCGCCATGCCGAGCCCGCCTGCCTACCGCGCCCCCGCCGACCTGCTCCTGCCGAGCCTGCCGGCGGCCCTGCGCTACACCCTGCTCGCCGTCGTCGGCAGCCTGATCCTGTGGGCCTCGGCCAAGGTGCAGGTGCCCTTCTGGCCGGTCCCGATGACGATGCAGCCGATGGTCGTGCTGCTGATCGGCGCGCTCTATGGGCCCGGCCTCGGCGTCGCCACCATCCTCCTCTATCTCACCGAAGGTGCCCTCGGCCTGCCGGTCTTCGCCGGCACGCCGGCACGCGGGATCGGCATCCCCTACATGCTGGGTCCGACCGGCGGCTACATGGTCGGGTGGCTGTTCGCCGCGGCCCTGGCCGGATGGGTCGTCGCCCGGACCCGCCGCGTGCTGCCGATCCTCCTCGCGCTCGCCGCCGCGATGGCGATCATCTACCTGTGCGGTTTCGCCTGGCTCGCCGTTGCGATCGGCGCCGAGGCGGCATTCGCCAAGGGTGTCGTGCCCTTCGTCCTCGGCGACACGCTCAAGATCGGGCTCGCCACGGCGACCATCGTCGCCACGCTGCGCCGCACCACGCCGCGCTGAGGTGCTCGACCTCGCGCTCGTCGGCGCCGGGCGCTGGGGCCAGCGCCTGGTCGATTCCGTCCAGGCGCGCAGCGAGCAGGTCCGCTTCACCCACGCGGTGACACGCGACCCGGCACGGCACGCGCGCTGGGCCGCGCGCACCGGCATCCGGCTGAGCGCGAGCCTCGCCGAGGTCCTGGCCGAGCCGTCCGTGGCCGGCGTGGTCATCGCCACGCCGCACCGCCAGCACGCCGCCGAGGTGATCGCCGCCGCCCGCGCCGGCAAGCACGTCTTCTGCGAGAAACCTTTCACCCTCGCCCTGAAGGATGCCCAAGAGGCCGCCGACGCCTGCGCGCGGGCCGGCCTCGTCCTCGCGGTCGGCCACAACCGCCGCTTTCTGCCGGCCTTTAAGGCGTTGCAGGGCCAGCTCGCCGCCGGTCGTCTGGGCGAGCTGCTGCACGTCGAAGGCTACTTCGCCGCGCCCTCGGGCCACCGCTATACACCGGAGATCTGGCGCGCCGACCCGGCCGAGTCACCCGCCGGCGGCATGACCGGGCTCGGCATCCACCTGATCGATGCGATAATCGCGCTCCTCGGCCCGGTCGCCACCGTCCGCGCCGACAGCCGCCGCCGGGTGCTGTCCACCATCGACGACACGACCTCGGTGTTCCTCGAGTTCCGCAGCGGCGCGACCGGCACGCTGGTCACGCTCACCGCGAGCCCACGTCACTGGCATCTGCGTCTTTCGGGCTCGGCCGCGCGCGCCGAGATGCAGGGTGAGCACGCGCTCGCCACGGCCGGGCTCGACGGCCCCGTCACCACGACGACCTGGCCGGAGGTCGACACCGAGCGCCTCGAGCTCGAGGCCTTCGCCGCCGCCATCGCCGGCGGCCCACCCTTTCCCGTCACGCCCGAGCAGGCCGTCCACGGCGTCGCAGTCCTCGAAGCGGTCGTCAGATCGGCAGCGGAGGTGCAGGTCCTCGTACCGATCGCTGCGCCTCCAGACGGCGAGGCCGGGACCGAACCACGAACCTCGTGCCGCGACATCGGTGGTGCTCGTTCGGGTGCGGGAAGCTCGCCGGTCGCGTGATGGCATCTACGGCGCCGTGTCGTCCCGGCGGATCGATCATGGGTCCGCGCAGCAGAGCCGCGACCAGCCTCGGCGGCGGGTTGCGTCGCCGCAGCCTGTTGGCCCTCACCGGGCGAGGTGCGCACCTCCGTCGACGTCGAGGGTGGTGCCGGTCATGAAGGGGTTGCTCGCCGCCAGCAGGATGACGCGCGCGACGTCCTCCGGCTGGCCGATGCGACGCGCCGGCAGCTTCGCCGCGGCGTCCGCGAACATGCCGTCGCGCGCGGCCTCGTCCATCCACGCATAGGCCTCGGTCGCCGTCAGGCCGGGCGACACCGTATTGACCCGCCGCGGCGCCAGCTCGACGGCCAGCACCTTCGCCGCTGCCTCGAGCGCGCCATTGACCGCCGCGAGGCCAGCGGTGCCGGGCAGCGCCGCGCGTGCCGCGGCGCCGGTCACGAGCGTGATCGAGCCGGTCTCCGGCAAGTTCGCCGCGAGGGCCTGGACGACCCGCCAGTAGCCCCAGAACTTGGCCTCGAACGCGCGCTGGAGGGCGTCCTCCGCGAGCTGCGCGAAGGGGCCCCAGGCGACCGCGCTCGAGGCGCACAGCACGAGATGGTCCGGGGCCACGATCCGGGCCGCGAACGCCGCCACCGAGCTCGGCTCGGTGAAGTCGAGAGGCTCGCCCACAACGCCCGACGGCAGCCGCTGCAGCGCGGCGTCGAGCGAGCTGGGGCTGCGCCCGGTAATGGTCACCCGCGCGCCCCGCGCCGCCGCGAGCCGTGCGGTCGCCGCGCCGATGCCCTTGGTCCCGCCGACGATGACGACGTGCCGATCGCGCAGCTCCATGACCTAGCTCCTCGTGTGGAACGCGGCGAACGCCCAGTGGCGCCCCTTGCCGCGCAGCAGCGCCTGGTTGATCCAGACCATGGCGAGTGGCTCGAGCAGCCGAGCCTTGGTCAGGTCGCCGGCGTCGAGCGGCTCGAAGCCGAGCGCGGTCAGCAGCCGGGCCACGCTCTCCTTGGCGGCGGCGTCGTCGCCGGCCATGAACATGACCGGGCGCTGCGGCAGGCGCGCCGCGTCGGCCATGATCTCCGCCCCGACCTGGTTGAGTGTCTTGACGATCCGCGCGCGTGGCAGCCAGCCGGCCAGGATCTCCCCGCCGGAGGTCATGTGCCCGACCGTCAGCGCCAGGCTGCCGCCGACCATGCCCAGCGGGTTCATGCAGTCGATCACGATCTTGCCGGCGAGGTCGCCGAGGGCGCCGACCGCGTCTTGAGCGACCGCCCAGGGCAGCGCCAGGATCACGGTCTCCGCGCCCGCAGCGGCGGCGGCCGGCGCGGCCAGGCTCGCCCCCGTCTCGGCAGCGAGGCGCTGCGCACGCGGCCCCTCCGGCTCGCGCGTCCCGATGACGACGCCGTGGCCGCTGCCCTTCAAGGCGCGCGCCAAGGCGGTGCCGACGGTGCCGCCCCCGACGATGGCGATGCGCACGCTCCGATCTCCTTGAGCCAACCACTGCGCTTCGTTACGGCACACGCAGACCAGCGAAGCAGTGAAAACGGTTCATGGCTGATCTGAGCAACTCTGAACTCAGGAGGATCGACCTCACCCTCCTTCTGGTGTTCCTCGGCCTCGTCCGGCATCGCAAGGCGACCCTGGTGGCGGCCGAGCTGGGCCTCACCCAGTCGGCAATCAGCCAGGTGCTCCGCCGGTTGCGCGAGATCTTCGGCGACGCCCTGTTCCTGCGACGCCCCCATGGGCTGGAGCCCACCGCCACGGCACTGGCGCTCGAGGCGCCGGTCGCGGCGGCGGTCGAAGCCTTGCGCGGTGCACTCGGGGCGGCGCGCGCCTTCGACCCGACGTCCGCCGAGGGCATCCTCCGCCTCGCGGCCCTCGATGCCGAGCAGGCGGTGCTGCTCCCGCCGCTCGCCGCGCGGCTGCGACCGGCCGCGCCGAGGCTCCGGCTCGTGGTGGCGCCGCTCGGCCGCCGGGCAGCGGTCGACGCACTGCGCGAAGGCCGCGTCGACCTGGCTCTGGGGTTTCTCTGGGAGCGGCCCGAGTGGATCGGCGGCGAAACCCTCTACGACGAAGGCTTTCTCGTCGCCGGCCGGCCCGAGACGCTCCCTGAGGCACCGCGGCTGACCCTCGATGCCTACGCCAACGCCGAGCACATCCTGGTCTCTCCGGCGGGCGATCTGCGCGGGGTGGTCGATACGGCGCTCGAAGGCATCGGCCGTTCGCGCCGGGTGACGCTCGCCCTTTCAGCCTTCCTGCCCGCCCTCGCGGCGGCCGCCGCGAGCGCATCGCTGGTGACCCTGCCGGCGCGGCTGGCGGCCACCTTCGCTCCGGGGTTCGGCCTCGTCACCGCGCACCCACCACTCGCGATCCGCCGCTTCCCCGTCGCGGCCTTCTGGCATCGGCGGAACGACCGTGATCCCCGGCTGACTTGGCTTCGCCGCCAGCTCGGCGCGGTTGTGGCCACGCTCCCCGACGTTGAGCCTGGGGCTGCGATGGCCTAGACGGCCCGCCATGCAGCACCGGGCGGCACATGGCTGACCTCGATCTCTTCGTCATCGGCGCCGGCTCCGGCGGGGTCGCCTGCGCGCGGCGCGCCGCGGCCTACGGTGCCCGGGTGGCGATCGCCGAGCGCTCGCGAATCGGCGGCACCTGCGTGATCCGCGGCTGCGTGCCGAAGAAGCTCATGCACTTCGCGGGCCAGCTCGGCGCGGCGATCAAGGCCGCGCCGGCCTATGGCTGGGCCGCCGGCGAGCCGCACCTCGACTTCCGCCGCCTGCTCGAGGCGCGCAACCGCGAGATCGCGCGGCTCAACGGCGTCTACATCGGCATGCTCGAGCGCGCCGGCGTGCGCCTCCTCGCTGGCGAGGCGCGGATCCTCGATCGTGACGGCGACGGGTTCCGTGTCGCGGTCGGCGCGGAGCGGGTCAGTGCCACGCGCGTGCTGGTCGCCACCGGCGCCCGGCCGACCCTGCCGCCCCTGCCCGGCGTCGAGCACGCTCTGACCTCCGACGCCATTCTCGAGGACCTCTACGACCAGCCACCGCGCGTCGCGGTCGTCGGCGGCGGCTATATCGGCGTCGAGCTGTCGAGCATCCTGCACGCGCTGGGCAGCGAGGCGACCCTCGTCATTCGCCGCACACTGCCGCTCGCCGGGTTCGACCAGGAGCTGCGCGAGCGGTTGACCGAGCAGCTCGTCGCGCATGGATTGCGGCTGCGTGCCGACTGCCGCATCGCGCGCATCGAGCAGGCCGCTGCCGGGCTGGTCCTGCACACCGACGGCGCGCCGGTCGAAGCCGACGCCGTGATCCTCGCCACCGGCCGCGATCCCCTGCCCAACACCCGAGGTATCGGGCTCGAGGCGCTCGGCGTCGCGATGCACGACAACGGCGCGATCCGCGTCGACGGCCGTTACGAGAGCAGCGTGCCCGGCCTGCTCGCGGTCGGCGACTGCGCCGATCATGCCGGCCACGGCATGGATCCGGGCCAGCACGACCTGACCCCGATCGCCATCGCCGAGGGCCGCCATGTCGCCGAGCGGCTGTACAACGATCACCAGGTCGCGGTCGCGTACGACACCGTGCCGACCGCGGTGTTCGGCGTGCCGCAGGCGGGCTCGGTCGGCCTGTCCGAGGAGCAGGCGCGCGGCCGCGGGCGCGACGTGCGGATCTACCGGACCGAGTTCCGCCCGATGCTGCATACGCTCACCGGCGGACCGGCGCGGACCTTCATGAAGCTGGTCGTTGACAAGGCCGACGATCGCGTGTTGGGGCTGCACATGGTGGGCGACGACGCGGCCGAGATCGTTCAGGGCTTCGCCGTGGCGATGACCGCCGGCGCCACCAAGGCCGACTTCGACGCCACGGTGGCGCTGCACCCGACCGCGGCGGAGGAGTTCGTCACGATGTACCAGCCGGCCGCCTGACGAGCCGGCGGGGACGAGGACGGTCGAGGGAAGGGATGCCGATGGGAGAGGCGTGGCGGCCGGGGAGCTGGCGGGGCAGGCCGGCGCAGCAGATGCCGGCCTATGCCGATATGGCGGTCGTCGAGCAGGTCGAGAGCACGCTCGCCTCCTGGCCGCCGCTGGTGTTCGCCGGCGAGGCGCGCGCGCTCAAGGAGCGCCTCGCCGAGGTCTGCGCCGGCCGGGCGTTCCTCCTCCAGGGTGGCGACTGCGCGGAAGCGTTCGCCGATTTCCAGGCCGACAAGATCCGCGACACGCTGCGCGTGTTGCTGCAGATGGCGGTGGTGTTGACCTTCGGCGGCGGCCTGCCGGTGGTGAAGTGCGGTCGCATGGCCGGTCAGTTCGCCAAGCCGCGCTCGGCGCCGACCGAGATCTTGGGCGACCGCGAGCTGCCCGCCTATCGCGGCGACATCGTCAACGGGCTGGAGTTCACCCCGGCGAGCCGCGAGCCGGATCCGCGCCGTCAGCTCCAGGCCTACAGCCAGGCCGCCGCGACGCTCAATCTGCTGCGCGCCTTCACCCAGGGCGGCTATGCCAGCCTGACCCGGGTGCACCAGTGGAACCTCGGCTTCGTCGGCAACTCGCCGCAAGGCGAGAGGTACCGCGCGATGGCCGACCAGATCTCCGAGGCGCTGACCTTCATGGCCGCCTGCGGCGTCACCGACTTGACCACCCCGGAAATCACCCGGACCAACTTCTATACCGCGCACGAGGCCCTGCTGCTCGGCTTCGAACAGGCGATGACGCGGATCGATTCGACCTCCGGCCGCTGGTACGACACGAGCGCGCATTTCTTGTGGATCGGCGACCGTACCCGACAGCTCGACGGCGCCCACGTCGAGTTCTGCCGTGGCATCGCCAACCCGCTCGGCGTCAAGGCCGGCCCGACCATGCCCGAGAGCGATCTCCTGCGCCTGTGCGACGTCCTCAATCCGGAGAACGAACCGGGTCGGCTGACCGTGATCAGCCGCATGGGCCACGACAAGGTGGAGCGCCACCTGCCACCGCTGGTGCGCGCCTTGCAGCGTGAGGGGCGCGAGGTCGTCTGGGTGTGCGACCCGATGCATGGCAACACGATCAAGTCGGCGAGCGGCTACAAGACCCGCCCGTTCGAGCGGGTGCTGGCCGAGGTGCGCGGCTTCTTCGCCGTGCACAAGGGCCTCGGCACCCATGCCGGCGGCATCCATGTCGAGATGACCGGGCAGGACGTGACCGAGTGCACCGGCGGCGCACAGGCGATCACCGACGAGGTGCTGCGCGACCGCTATCACACCTATTGCGACCCGCGGCTCAACGCCCAGCAGAGCCTGGAGCTGGCCTTCCTGATGGCTCAGGAGCTGAAGGAGGAGCGCCAGGCGCTACGCGCCGCCGGGTAGGTGCCGCGCCTCAGCCGGCGATGTCGACGCGGGTCAGGTAGGGCACGTCATAGAGCGTGAGCGTATGCCGGCCGGGCAGGTCCAGCCCGAGCAGCTTTTCCGTATCGATCACGAGCGACGGCCGCGTCGCGTCGTCGACCGTGACCAGGGCGAGACCCACCCCGCGGTCGAGGCGGTCGACGATGCCGTCGCGGTTGCTGTCGAGTCGGTCGAAGGACAGCGCCCGCCCGCCCCATTCGAGCCCGCGGAACTCGACGATCTGCACGCGGTCCTCGCCGCCGGTGAAGTCGAGGACGAGATCCTCGCCGAAACCGAAGGCAACCGGGCGACCGGTCTCCGGATCCTCCACGCGCCCCGCCACATGGGCAAACAAGTCGTTGCCCGAGCCGCCGTGCAGCGTGTCGTTGCCGACCCCGCCCAGCAGCTCGTCGTCACCGGCTCCGCCGAACAGCGTATCGTCGCCGTCGACGAGCGGATCGAACGGTCCGGCGCCGCCGTCGAGCACATCGTTGCCGCGGCCGCCGAACAAGGTGTCGGAGCCGCGGCCGCCAAGCATCTCGTCGTCCCCGGCACCGCCCATGAGCGTATCGCGGCCCGGACCACCCTCGAGGATGTCGCGGCCGCGCCCGCCGAACAGCGTGTCACTGCCGGGTCCGCCATAGAGCTCGTCGGCGCTGCTGCCGCCGAACAGCGTGTCGTCGCCGCGCCCGCCGGCCAGCAGGTCGGCGCCGGCGCCGCCGAAGATGGTGTCGTTGCCCGCCCGCCCGACGCCGACGTCAGGGCCACCACGGAGATGGATCAGATCGTCCCCCCGCGAGCCGACGAGCGCGTCGAACCCGCCGGTTCCGACGAGCGTGGCCATGCGTTTCCTCTCTCCCTTGTGGTCCGCACCCTAGCGAGCCGCGGTCGGGCGGCAACCGCCGGTAGTGCGAATCGCTGCCGCTGTGGCTGCCCCGCACCTCCGTGAGCCGGCGCCCACTTGGCCAGCGCATCGACCCGACTACGGCCCTCTGCTAGGGAGCCTCGCGCAACCGTGGAGGGCAGGCGCGATGGGTGGGGTCTACGCCTTCGCCGGGATCGTCCCCGCGATCGACCCGAGTGCCTATGTCCATCCGGACGCGACCGTGATCGGCGACGTGGTCATCGGCCCCGGCGTGTTCGTCGCCCCCGGCGCACGACTGCGCGGCGACATGGGCCGGCTCGTCGTCGAGGCCGGGGCCAACATCCAGGACAACTGCGTGATGCACGGCTTCCCCGGCAAGGACTGCGTGGTCGAGGCCGACGGGCACATCGGCCACGGTGCGGTGCTGCACGGTTGCCGGGTGGGGCGCAACGCGCTGGTCGGAATGAACGCCACCGTGATGGACGGGGTGGAGATCGGCGAGAGCGCGTTCGTCGCGGCGATGGCCTTCGTCAAGGCGGGCTTCGTCGTCCCGCCGCGCAGCCTTGTCGCCGGCATCCCGGCCCGCGTGGTACGTCAGCTCGAGCCTGACGAGATCGCCTGGAAGAGCAACGGGACCGCCGAGTACCGCGCCCTCGTGCCACTCTACCGCGACAGCCTGCGCCCCTGTACGCCCCTGGCAGCACCGGAGCCGGACCGTCCGCGCCTGACCGGAGCCACCGGGATCCGCCCCAAGTTCGAGGGCCGGTCAGGGTAAGCCGGCCGGCCACCGCCAGGGCCGCGCCGTGCCATGAGCACGCCCGTGCTGCTTGCCGTTCTGGCGGCAGCCGCGATGCACGCGGTGTGGAACGCGCTGGTCAAGCATGGCGGCGATCCGACCCTGCGCCTCGCCGTCGTGGCGCTCACCGGCACGGTGCTCGCGCTCCCGGTGCTACCATTCGTCGAAGCGCCGGCCCCGCCCGCGTGGTCCTGGCTCGCCGCCTCGGTCGCGCTCCACTTCGCCTACTATCTCGCCCTCGCCCTGTCCTACCGCCTCGCCGACCTCAGCTTCGCCTATACGCTCGCCCGCGGCGCCGCGCCGCCGCTGGTGGCGCTCGGTGGCGTCGTCGCCGGGGACCACCTGACGCGGAACGAGCTGCTTGCGCTCGCGCTGATCTCGGCGGGAATTCTGTCGCTCGTCCTGCTTGGGCGTGGGGCCGGCGACGACCGTCGCGGGATCGGCGCGGCGCTGCTCTGTGGCAGCCTGATCGCGGGCTACACGCTGTGCGACGGGTTGGGTGTGCGCAGCGCCGGCTCGCCGCTCGGCTACATCCTGTGGCTGTTCGTCCTCGACGGCCTTGTCTTCGGTGGCGCGGTACTGTGGTGCCGGCGAAACGGCCTGGGCCGCGGGCTGCCGCCGATCCTCCTCCCGGCCGCCGCTGGCGGCGCGCTCTCGATCACCGCCTACGGGATCGTCGTCTGGGCGATGAGTGTGGCTCCGATGGCGCTCGTCTCGGGCGTGCGCGAGACGAGTGTTGTGCTGGCAGCGCTGATCGGGACCGGCCTGCTCGGCGAGGCGCACGCGGCGCACCGGCTCGCATCGGCGGCGCTCGTCTGCCTCGGTATCGTCGCGCTTCGGCTGGCGTGAGCCGGCCACGAGGCCGACCTCTCGCCAGCGCCGGGGCTTGCAACCCGGGACCTAACGGAACAAGACGACGCATCAATCGTCGGTACGCACGAGCTACGGTGCGCATCCAGTCGCGACCGCAGGGGAGGATTCAGTGCCCGTATTCACCGGTACGCCGGGCGACGACACGCTGACCGGCAGTCCCCTGGCCGACACACTGCAGGGCCTGGGCGGTGACGACTACCTGGTCGGCGCCGGCGGCGACGATCTGTTGGAAGGGGGTCTCGGCAACGATCGGCTCGAGGGCGGGCCGGGCAACGACGTCATCGTCGGCGGCGACGGGTTCGACGAGGTCACCTATCACCGGGCTGCGACCGGCATCCGGGTCAGCCTCCTGCTCGGTGTGGCCAGTGCCGATGGCGACGGTGGCACGGACTCCCTAGTCGGCATCGAGGCCGTCCGCGGCTCGAACTTCAACGATCTCATCATCCTCGGCGAAGGCGCCGAGCGGGCGCGCGGCGGACCCGGCAACGACACCCTGCGCGGCGGCAATGGCAACGACATCCTCGATGGTGGGCCGGGCAGCGACACCCTGAATGGCGGCGAGGGCAACGACACCGCGCGGTTCCGCGACTCGACCTCGGCGGTGCGGGTCGACCTCGCCGCCGGCATCGCGGTCGAGGGGCCGTGGACGGACCGGCTGATCGCGATCGAGGTCGTCCAGGGCTCGAACTTCAACGACACGCTGCTCGGTAGCGACGCGCCGTTCGAGATGTTCAGCGGCGGGTCGGGTAGCGACACGATCGACGGGCGCGGCGGGATCGATCGCGTCAACTACGCCGCCGACGGCGGCACCGCCGGCGTGTTCGTCGACCTGCGCAACGGCACCGCGCGTGACAGTTTCGGCTTCACCGACCGGCTGGTCTCCATCGAGGAGGTCGAAGGTACCGACTTCGCCGACACGCTGTTCGGCGGGAGCGGCGACGACGTGCTCCGGCCGCGCGGCGGCGCCGACACGGTGCTCGGTCGCGGCGGCTTCGACACCATCGAGTTCGGCACCACCGTCCGCGGCGTGGTCGTGGACTTGGCCGCCGGCACCGCCCAGGACGGCAACGGCGCGACCGACATGTTGGGCGGCATCGAGGGCGTCAAGGGCACGACCTTCGCCGACACGATCCTTGGCGCGGCCACGGCCGACCGGCTCGAGGGCGGCAACGGCAGCGACCGCCTCGACGGCCGCGAGGGCGACGACACCTTGTTCGGCGGCAACGGCGCCGACTCGATCACCGGCGGCGCCGGCAACGACCTCGCCGACGGCGGCAACGGTCACGACCACATCTTCGGCGGCCCCGGCGACGACACCGTGCTCGGCAAGGACGGCAACGATACGCTGCGCGGGCTTGACGGCGACGACACGATCCGCGGCGGCAACGGCAACGACACGATCCAAGGCGGCAATGGCGCCGACACGATCCGTGGCGAGGCCGGCAACGACACGATCCTCGGCGAGGTCGGCAACGACACGCTCGGCGGCGACGACGGCGACGACCGGCTGCTCGGCGGGGTGGGCGACGACAGCCTGCGCGGTGGCAACGGCAGCGACAGCCTGTTCGGCGACGACGGCGCGGACCGGATCCAGGGCGAGGACGGCGACGACTTCATCTTCGGCGGCGGCGGCAACGATCGGCTAGAGGGGGGCATCGGCGCCGACACCCTGACCGGCGGCGCCGATCCCGACACGTTCATCCTCGGCCCGCCCGGCAGCGGCACCGATCGCATCATGGACTTCACCGCCGAGGACCGGCTCGACGCGCGCGGCGCGGTCTCAGGGTTCGGCGCCGGCAGCAGCGCGACCGCCTATGTGCGCCTGAGCGTCACCAGCGGCAGCACCCAGGTGCTGCTCAACACCGACGGTGTTGGCAGCGACTTCCTGCTCGTCGCGGTGCTCGACAGCGTGACCGGTCTCAGCGTCGGACAACTCTACGACGACGGCCGACTGCTGCTGGGCTAGGCCCCGCCCCGGCTGGTCAGACCATCTGCATCGTCGCGCCCGGCCGGCCGATCAGCGCGAAGAATTCGCGCCGGGTCGACGGGTCCTCGCGGAACACGCCGGTCAGGCGCGAGGTCAGCATCGCGGTGCCCGGCTTGTGGACGCCGCGCGTGGTCATGCAGTGATGGGTCGCCTCGATTACCACCGCAACGCCGCGGGGCATCAGCACGTCGCGGATCGCGTCGGCGATCTGCACCGTCATCCGCTCCTGGATCTGCAGCCGCTTGGCGTAGGCCTCGACGAGCCGGGCGAGCTTGCTGATCCCGACCACACGGTGCTCCGGCAGATAGGCGACGTGCGCCCGGCCGATGATCGGGGCCATGTGATGCTCGCAGTGCGAGCTGAACTCGATGTCCTTGAGCAGGACCATCTCGTCGTAGCCGTCGATCTCGTCGAAGGTGGTCCGCAGGATGTCCGCGGGATCCTGGGCGTAGCCCCTGAAGAACTCGCCATAGGCCTTGGCGACGCGGGCCGGGGTGTCGAGCAGGCCGGGACGGGACGGGTCGTCGCCGGCCCAGCGCAGCAGCGTTCGCACCGCCTCCTCGGCTTCGTGACGCGAGGGACGGCCCATTGGCGCGCGCGCACCGACGCGGTCGACCAGATCGAGGAGCGCCGCGCCCGGCGTAGCTGGCTTCATGACGATGGCTCCATTGTCGTTGCGGGTACTACGCATGCCGCGCCTGACCAGATCGCTCCGGCCCGCGCCCGTCTGCCAGCGCATACGCATAGCACGGTGGCGAGGGCGAAAATCAAGGTAAACTTGTGGATCTCGTCGCCGAGCGGCATTGCGCTGCAGCCTAACGTCTGGACAGTTTGCAAGCGCTGAACTCCGCCGGTCCTCGCGATGACGCGCGAGGCGAACTCGAAGAGCCGGAAGTAAAAGCGAGGCGATCAGTTGCCGACGGCAACGTGCAGCGAGGCGGCCCAGGCGACGACGTCCACCGACCCGTTGGTCCGCGGCGCCAGCAACAGGGCAACCGGCAGCGTGACAGGCAGTATCAGAACCAATGCTTGGCCTGGCCGCTTCGCGCGGACGCCGGCCGCTGTTGCTTACCGCTTGTCGTTCATGGGCCGACCGGTAAGGTCGGGGGCGTCGAGGCACCGCGTGCCGTCACCGGGGAAGCGCCCGCCATGAGCCGCCCGAAGCTCACCAGCCTGACCGACATCTACACCTTCTTCCGGACCAACGAGACGCCGATCTACTTCGTCACGCC
>CALKJU010000047.1 GCA_937995535.1 uncultured Alphaproteobacteria bacterium | reverse complement strand
GGTCAAAGCCGCGAGCGGCATCCTGGTGTTCGAGAGCGGCTTCGTCGGCGTGCTGGGGCCGATGCAGCGGGAAGCCGAACGCAGCGCCAAGGCGCTGGCGGGGCAGGTCGATCCGGCGACCCTCGCGGCGTCGCTCGGCGCGGAGCGCGGCACATTGTGGATCCTGCTGGCCGTCGCGGCGGCCAACGTGATCCTCGGCGTGTGGAGGCCGCGCCTCGGTCGGCCGCGCAGATAGCCAAGCATCCGCGCCGGCGAGGGCGGATCGTGTGGTACACGGCCTAGCGTTGGCCAGGCATGGCTGCCGCGGGGTGGCCGCTCCGCCCGACGACGAACCGTGGCACGGCCCACAGATAGGCGACCATGCCCAAGAGCTCGACCAGCGACTGCAGCACGATTACGACCACCGCCGCGGCCGAGGTGACCGGCAAGGCGAGCGCGAGCGGCAGGACGACGAACGAGTTGCGCGTGCCGAGGCTGAAGACGAGCGTCCGCGTCGCCGCGACGGGCAGGGCGAAGGCACGGCCGAGGGCCATCCCGATCACCGCCGCGAGGAGCAGATAGGCGAGGAACACCCCGGTCAACTGGCCGAGGATCGGCAGCGCGCCGAGGACCGCCTGAACCTGCGATGCGGCGATCAGGAACACGACCGCGGCCAGGAGTGGCACCGGCAACCAGGCGAGGCGCCCGACCCATGCGCCGCGGTGCGGGGCGCGCTCCACCCAGCGCTCGGTCAGCCAGGCCGCAAGCAGAGGCAGCACGATGAGCGACAGGTAGACGCCCGCGATCCGCCGCGCATCGAGGATCTCGAGGAACGCATGTCCCAGGAACAGCCACAGATAGATCGGCAGCAGCATGAGCTGGACGAGCAGGTTGACGGGCGTCGCTGCGATCGCCCGGTGCGTGTCCGCCCGGCCGAGATGGGCGAAGGTGACGAACCAGTCGGTGCACGGGACGAGCAGGACCAGCAGCACGCCCAGACGGACCGCCGGCTCGTCCGGGACGGCCAGCAGCAGCGCCCAGACCACCAGCGGCACGACGATGAAATTGCCGAAGAGCTGAGCGCCCATGAACCGCCCGTCGCGGAAGGCCGCGGCGATGTGGGTCAGCGGCACCTGGGTGAAGGTGGCGTACAGCAGGACGGCGAGGGTCGGCCAGAGCAGGGTGTCGAGCGTAGACGCAGCCTCGGGAGCAGCGGCGCCGGCAGAGAGTCCGGCGCCGATCGCCGCGAGGTAGAGCCAGACCTGACGACGCTCCAGCTGCTGACGCGACATGGCTCGATCCCCGCGCGGCGCCACGCGACGCGCCACGCCCATCCTGCTCGACGCTGCACCCTTGCACGAACGGAGTTATGGTGCGCCCGACAGGATTCGAACCTGTGACCCCCAGATTAGGAATCTGGTGCTCTATCCTACTGAGCTACGGGCGCTTGCGCGGAGGCTAACAGCGCCGCCGGCGGCGCGGCAAGCGCCGGTCCTGACCTTGACGCTGCTGGCATGGATCAGCAGCGTCGTCACCGCAGTCGCGCTCGAGGTGCGGCCTCCGGCTCTTGTGACGCTCGCCGAGACCGAATTCGTCCTCGCCGACGTGATCGTCCCGGAGATGGTGATGATCGACACCGCCGACGAGGTTCAGGCGACCGCGACCGGACTGCACGACCGGTGGGGCCGCGCGCTCGCGACGCTGCGCGATGACGCCGGCCCGCTCGCGGAGCGCCTGGTCGCCGAGGGCTGGGCGCTGGTGTCACCGGACGCGACGGCGCAGGCGGCGACGAGGCTTCTGCCGATCGAGGCCGCGGCGCGTGACGCCCGCCGTGGCTTCTGGGGCACGGGCCGGTTGCGCGTCCAGGACGCCGCAGGCGTACGCGGCGCCACCGGTGATCTCATGGTCGTCGCTGGCCGGGTGCGCGCCGTGGGCTGGGTGAGGGACCGGCTCTATCTCAACTTCGGCGAGGACTACCGCACCGACTTCACCGCACGGATCGAACGGCGCGACGCACGGGCGATGGCACGGAACGGGGTCGATCCGACGACGTTGCAGGGCCGGCAGGTTCGCCTGCGCGGGTGGCTGCGCTATGCCGGCGGGCCGCTCGTGGACATCGTGGGGCCGGCACAGATCGAGGTGCTTCCGTGAGGCTCGTCGCGATCATCGTGGTGTTGCTCGGCTTGGCCGCCGGCTGCGCGCCGGTGGTCAACCCCGCGACCGGCGAGCTCCAGTACACTTCGATGACCCCGACCGAGGAAGCGCGCGTCGGACGCGAGGAGCATCCGCGGGTCATGGCGCAGTTCGGCGGCGCCTACGCCGATCGCGCGCTCCAGACCTACGTGGCGCGGATCGGCAACAAGCTGGTCGCCGTCTCGGAGCTGGCCGACCTCGACTTCACCTTCACCGTGCTCGATTCCGAGATCGTCAACGCCTTCGCCCTGCCGGGCGGCTACGTGTACGTCACCCGTGGCCTGCTCGCCCTGGCCGACGACGAGGCCGAGCTCGCCGGCGTGCTGGCGCACGAGATCGGCCATGTCACGGCGCGGCACACGGCCCAGCGCTACGACCGCGCGCAGCTGGGCAACCTCGGCGCCGGGGTGGCGACGATCCTGGGTGGGATCCTCCTGGGCGATGTCGGCGCGCAGCTCGGCCAGCAGGTCGGCGGCCTAGGCGCCGCCGCCTATGTCCAGGCCTACTCCCGCGAGCAGGAGTTCGAGGCCGACCAGCTCGGCGTGCGCTACCTCAGCCGGGCCGGCTACGACCCCCAGGCCATGGCGAGCTTCCTCGACAAGCTGCGCGCGAAGGACGAACTGGTCCGGGCCGGCCGGCGCGAGCGGAGTGGCGTGCCGAGCTTCCTTGCCAGCCATCCGCGCGCCGCCGACCGGGTCGCACGGGCCGCACGGGAGGCCGGCGGCGGTACCGGCCGGGTCGGCCGCGACGCCTACCTCGCGGCAATCGACGGCCTCGTCTACGGCTCGAGCCCGGCCCAGGGCTTCGTGCGCGGACGGACCTTCGAGCATCCCGAGCTTCGTGTCCGCTTCACGGCTCCCGAAGGGTTCGAGCTGCTCAACACGCCCGCGCGCGTCATCGGGCGCGACAGGTCCGGGCGGCTCCTGCTGTTCGACATGGGTAAGGCGCCGCGCGGCGCCGACCTCGCCGCCTACCTGCAGCGCGACTGGCTCCGCGAGCAGCGCGTGCGCGATCTCGAGCACCTCGATGTCGCCGGCAATCCGGCGGCGTTCGCGAGCGGGGTGGTCACGGTCAACGGACGCACCGCGCCGGCGCTGTTCGGCGTGGTCCGCGGCGGTGGTGACGCCGTCTGGCGCTTCGTGCTCGTCAATCCCCGTGGTCTAGGTGCGGATGACCTGAGCCTGTTGCTTGCGACCATGCGCAGCGTCGAGAACCTGTCCGCGGCGGAGGCGGCGCGGCTGAAGCCCGAGCGGATCGTGATCGTCACCGTCGCGCCCGGCGATACGATCGACAGCCTCGCCGCGCGAATGAACGTCAAGGATCGTCCGCGCGAGACCTTCATGCTGCTCAACGGCCTGAACGGGCGGCCGCTGCGCCCCGGCGAGAAGGTCAAGCTGGTCCGTTAGCTGAGCAGCTTGGCGTCGAAGCCGTCGGCGGTGCAGGTCATCAGCGCCGGCTTGTCGCGCATCCGCGTCTCGAGTGCCACGTCGTGCCCCCACAGCGTGCGCAGATGCGTCAGCGTCTTCTCGGCATTGGTCATGTCGAGGTCGCGACCGTCATGCTCGTGCGCGAGGCGCAGCGTCCGGCCGCCACGCCACGCGGCGTCGACGATGCGAATCGTCGGGAAGCCGCCCATGCCGACCTGCCGGAGCAGCGCGCGCTTGACCTGCTCCCAGTGATCCTCGTCGGCGACCTGCGCGACGACGAGGTGCTCCCCGCGCGGTTTCCAGGTGAACAGGTCCAGCTCGCGGCACAGCGCCTCGGTGAGGAAACGGCGCAGGAAGGCCACGTCGCGGTCGCTCTCTCGCACCTCGAAGATCTTGCGCCGGCCCTCGGGCGTCTCGGGACCGCCGAATCGCCTCTCGATGTCGTGCCAGACGACGAAACCGACATGGTAGGGGTTGATGCTGCCCGGATGCGGGCAGATCACCTGGTTGTGGCGAACGAGGAACTCGAGGTGCAGTTCGGAGGGCAGGTCGAGCGCGTTCATGATCTTGTGATGCCAGTAGCTCGCCCACCCCTCGTTCATGATCTTCGTCATGCGCTGGGGCACGAAGTAGTACGCCTCGTTGCGGACCATCGCGAGGATGTCGCGTTGCCACGCGCGCAGGGGCGCGTGCTCCAGCAGGAACCAGAGCACGTCCCGCTCCGGCCGGCGCGGGAACGGCGCGTCCGCCTTGCGCAGTTTCTCCAGCTCCATCCGCTGCGATTCCAGGATCTCCGGTGGGTTGATGAAGGGGTCCATGTAGGAC
>CALKJU010000046.1 GCA_937995535.1 uncultured Alphaproteobacteria bacterium | reverse complement strand
CCGAGCGACGGGACGAGCGCGGCCCAGTCGATGCCGCCGGGCGGCAGCAGTGCCGGGCGGTACGGCCTCACCCCGCCTGGGCCAGCTTGAGCGCGGCGTGCAGCAGGGTGTTGCAGCCGGCCTCCATGTGCGCCGGCTCGGCCCATTCCTCCTCGTTGTGCGAAAGACCGTCCTTGCACGGGACGAAGATCATCGCGGTCGGCACCTTGCGCGCCGTGTAGCAGGAATCGTGGCCGGGGCCGGAGACCATCTCGCGCCAGCCATAGCCCAGCTCCTGCGCCGCGCCACGGATCGCGGCGATGCAGCCGGGATCGAACGCCACCGGCGGGAAGTACCAGATCTGCTCGACGGTGTGTGGCAGGCCGTCACGCGCGCAGGCCGCCTCGACCGCCGCCCGCAGCTTCGCCTCCATCGCCTCGATCACCGCGTGCTCGGGATGGCGCATGTCGACGGTGAAGGTCACCTCGCCGGGAATGACGTTGCGCGACGGCTTGGCGATGCGCAGGTCGCCGACCGTGGTGACACCGTGCGGCGCGTGCTCGCGCGCGATCTCGTCGAGCCGGGTGATCACCTTGGCGGCGGCGACGAGCGCGTCCTTGCGCCGCGGCATCGGCGTCGAGCCGGCATGGCTCTCCTTGCCGGTGATCGCGACGTCGAGCCAGCGGATCCCCTGGCCGCCGGTGACGACGCCGATCTCCTTGCCCTCGGCCTCGAGGATCGGCCCCTGCTCGATGTGCAGCTCGAGATGACACTTCCAGTCCTGCGGCGCGCAGGGCAGCTCGCCCTTGTAGCCGATCCGTGCCAGCTCCGCGCCGAACTGCTTGCCGTCGCGGTCGGTCCGCGCATAGGCGAACTCCTTGGTGAACGCGCCGGCCCAGACGCCCGAGGCGAGCATCGCCGGGGCGAACCGCGTCCCCTCCTCGTTGGTCCAGTTGACGACGATCAGCGGGTGGTCGGTCTCATAGCCGGCGTCGTTCAGGGTGCGCACGACCTCGAGCGCCGACAGCACGCCGCCGACGCCGTCGAACTTGCCGCCGGTCGGCTGGGTGTCGAGGTGGCTACCCATGGCGACCGGTGGCAGGTCGTCGCGGCGCCCGCGGCGGCGGGCGAACATGTTGCCCATCTCGTCGACGGTGACGGTGAGCCCGGCCTGCTCGCACCAGCGGCGGAACAGGTCGCGGCCCTCGCGGTCGAGGTCGGTCAGCGTCTGCCGGTTGCAGCCGCCCTTCGCCGTGGCGCCGATCTTCGCCATCTCCATGAGCGAGTCCCACAGCCGCCGGCCGTCGATGCGGAGGTTGGTGGCAGGTGTCGGCATGGGGCTCTCCCTGGTCGTTCGGGTCAGGCGGCGCGCGGATCGACGACCGGCACGAGGCCGGCGAAGTGCGCGGTGTTCGAGGTCGCGACGGTCATGCCGTGGCACAGGGCGATCGCGGCGATCTTAGCGTCGTCCGGCGGCGGGCGGCGACCTGCGGCGCTGCCCTCGCCGAGGAGGCGGCCCCAGACCTGCGCCGCGTCGAGATCGAACGGCAGGACGCGGCCACGGAACCGCGCGAGGATGCCGCGCTCGATCAGCGCCAGCGCGGACGCGAGCGGCGCCGCCTGATCACGGCTGCGCCGGTAGGCGCCGCGGACCAGCTCGCCGATCGAGATCACGGTGAGATAGAGGTCCGCCAGCGCCTGCGACGCCAGCCAGCGCGTGGTCGGCGCGTGGCCGCGTCCGACGTCCACCAGCACCGTCGTGTCGAGGAGCAGCGGCACGTCAGGAGCGCCGCAGGGCGGCGGCGATCCGCTCGAGCGACGCCCCGGCGGCGGTCTCCCCGACGATCGCCTCCGGCCGGTCGCGCAGCGCGTCGGGGTCGAGCTCACCGATCCAGCTTCCCTGCAGCGCCGCGATCAGGTCGCGGGTGGTCGCCGTGGGGGCCAGCGCCTCGGCCAGGATCGCGCGGTGCTCGGCCTCGACCGAGCGGCCATGCGCGCGGGCCCGGTCCTTCAGGCGGCGGACCAGATCGGCGTCGAGGTTGCGCACCAGCAGCGTCGCCAAGGGCACCCTCCCCAACAGACGCTAGCATGCTAGCACGCCGCGGCGGCGGACGTCGACGCGGGCCTCAGGCGCGGTGCCGGTGCGGCTCGGGGAGCAGCAGCACCGGCAGGCCGAGCAGCGGCAGGAAGGCGCAGGCGCGGTAGACGGTGTCGAGGCTGGTCAGGTCGGCGAGCCAGCCCATCAGCGCGGCGCCGATCCCACCGAGCCCGAAGGACAGGCCGAAGAACAGCCCGCCGACCAGCCCGACCCGGCCCGGCAGCAGCTCCTGGGCGTAGACGACGATCACCGGGAAGGCCGAGCCCATGACGAGCCCGATCAAGACGGTGAGCGGGCCGATCAGGACCAGGCCGAGATGCGGCAGGGCCATGGCCAGCGGCAGCATCGCCACCGCCACGCCGGCGAGCACGCGCTTCTTGCCAAGCCGGTCGGCGAGCGGGCCGCCGAGGAAGGTGCCGCCGGCGACCGCGGCCAGGAAGACGAACAGATGGACCTGGGCGGCGGCCACGGAGAGGCCGAACCGCTCGATGAGATAGAACGGGAAGAAGCTGCCGATCGCGGCGGCGTAGAAATTGTCGGCGAACATCAGCGCGATCAGGGCCAGGAGCGAGCCCAGCACGGCGCGCTGCGAGAGGCCGTGACCGGCGGCGGGCGCGGCCCGCGGCCGGGCGCGCAGCTCGCGCAGATGCGCCGCGTACCAGCGGCCGACCTGACCCAGCACGACCATCGCGACGAGCGCCGCCAGCGCGAACCAGGCGGCGTGGCCCTGGCCGTTCGGCACCACGACCAGCGCCACCAGCAGCGGCCCCAGCGCCTGGCCACTGTTGCCGCCGACCTGGAACACCGACTGGGCGAAGCCGAAGCGGCCACCCGAGGCGAGCCGGGCGACCCGCGAGGCCTCGGGGTGAAAGATCGAGCTCCCGACACCGATCAGCGCCGCCGCCGCCAGCAGGGTGGCGAAGCTCGCCGCGGTCGCGAGCAGGACGACGCCGCAGAAGGTGCTCGCGGCCCCGGCGAGCAGCGAGTAGGGCTGCGGGTGGCGGTCGGTGTAGAGGCCGACGAAGGGCTGGATGACCGAGGCGGTGAGCTGGAAGACGAGCGTCGTCAGCCCGATCTGCGCGAAGCTCAGGCCGAGCGGCTCCTTGATCAGCGGGTAGATCGACAGCAGGACCGACTGCTGCATGTCGTTGAGGAGGTGGCCGAGGCTCACCGCGAGCAGCACGGCCAGCGCCACCGGGCTGGCCGCGGCGGTGGTCGGAGCGGCAGCGCCCGCCGTGGGTGTCGTCGTCGCCATGCCGGCGGCATAGGTCGAGGCGACGCAACACGCCAGCGGCGCGCGCACAGGGCAGCCTTTCGCCGAAGCGGGGACTGCCCGGTGCCCGGGCGAAGACCCTCAGGCCGGCGCGCCGGCGAGCTCGGCGATGACCGCGACCGCCTCGGCGATGTGGCGGGGGCGGGTCCAGGTGCCGCCGGTGGCGAGGCGGATCACCGCGCCGCCGTCGCAGACACCGGGTGTGAGGTAGATGCGCCCGTCGGCGTTGATCCGCTCGACCAAGGCCCGGTTGTGCGCATCGAGCGCCGCCGCGTCGCCGGCGAGGGGCTGCGGGACGTGGCGGAACACGACCAGGGCGAGTGAGCGCGTCACGACCTCGATGCCCGGCAGCGCCGCGAGGCGCGCCGCCGCGTCCGCCGCCATGGCGATGTCGGCGCGGAGCTTCGCGCGCAGCGCCGCCGCGCCGTAGCTGCGCAGCACGAACCACAGCTTGAGCGCGCGGAAGCGCCGCCCCAGCGGCACGCCCCAGTCGCGGTAGTCGATCACCCGCCCGGTCTCGGCCGAGCGCAGGTAAGGCGGGAGGACGGACAGCGTGCGGACCAATGCCGCCGGGTCTCTAACCCAGTGCGCCGTGCAGTCGAAATTGGTCAGCAGCCATTTGTGCGGGTTGATCACGACGCTGTCGGCCTCGCCCAGGCCGTGGGCGAGCTCGCGCACCTCCGGCAGGAGCAGGGCGCTGCCGGCCCAGGCGGCGTCGACATGGAGGAGAAGTTCCTCCCGGCGGCAGACCGCGGCGATCTCGGCCAGTGGATCGAGCGCGCCGAGGCCGGTCGTGCCGAAGGTGGCGACGACGCCGGCCGGCACCGCTCCGGCGGCGCGGTCGGCGGCGATCATCGCCGCCAGCGCGTCAGGGCGCAGCCGCCAGGCCGCGTCGACCGGCACGAGACGCAGGCCGGCCCGCCCGAGGCCGGCGATGCGCACCGCCTTCTCGACCGAGGAATGGGCCTCGGCGCTGGCGTAGATGCGCAAGGGCGGCAAGCCTGAGAGACCCTCGGCGTCGCTGCGCCAGCCGGTGGCCCGCTCGCGCGCCATCAGCACGGCGCAGAGCGTGGCGCTCGACGCCGTGTCCTGGATCACCCCGTGGAAGCCTGCCGGCAGGCCGACGAGCTGGCGCAGCCAGTCGAGGACCACGGTCTCCAGCTCGGTCGCGGCCGGCGAGGTCTGCCACAGCATGCACTGCGCGGCGAAGGCCGCCGTCAGCATCTCGGCGAGGATCGCCGGCGGGCTGGAGTTGGCGGGGAAATAGGCGAAGAAGCGCGGATGCTGCCAGTGCGTCAGACCGGGCAGGACGATGCGCTCGACGTCGGCGAGAACTGCTTCCATCGGCTCACCGGCCTCCGGCGCCGCCTTCGGGAGCTGCGCCGCCACGGCGCCCGGCGACAGCCGCGAGCGGACCGGGAAATCCTCGATGCCTTCGAGGTAGTCGGCCATGCGCTCGACGATGCGGTGTGCCTCGGCGCGGAAGCTGTCGAGATCCATGGCTGACCGGCCTGCTGGCGGCGCGCCGCGACGCCGCGTCGGGTTGCTGCGCGGGAGCCCCCGCTTACACTCCGCCGTGCCTTTCGGAAACGGAGCGATGACCAGTCAGACCGCCGTCTTCCGCCAGCTCGTGCGCGACCACATGTCGCCGCCGCCGCTCGCCGTCCCGCTCGACGAGCCGGTGGCGCAGGTCGTGGCGGCGATGGGCCGGACCAGGGCGACGGCGGCGGTGGTGACCACGCCCGGCGGCGGGATCGCCGGGATCCTCACCGAGCAGGACGTGGTGCGGCGGATCGCCTGCCAGCGCTGCGACGATCTGGTCGTCGCCGAGGTGATGACCGCCTCGGTCCTGACCGTGCTCGACGAGCACCCGCTCTACATCGCGATCGGCTTCATGCGGCGCAATCGGCTGCGGCACATGCCGGTGGTCGACGCGGCCGACCGGCTCGTCGGCATGCTGGCGCTGCACGAGGCGCTGGCGGTGGCGAACCGGCATCTGGTCGACGACATCGAGCGCCTGACCCACGAGGACACGCTCGAGGGCCTCGCCGGGGTCAAGGCGGCGCAGGTGGACCTCGCCGAGCGGCTGTTCGCCGACGCCGTCCCGGCGCCGGAGATCCAGGCGCTCATCTCGGACATCAACAACGACATCTATCGGCGCGTGCTGCGCGTGCTGGTGGGCGAGATGGTGATGCAGGGCCGTGGCCCGCCGCCGGTGCCCTTCGCGGCCATCGTCATGGGCTCCGGCGGTCGCGGCGAGAGCTATCTCTTCCCCGACCAGGACAACGGGTTCATCCTCGAGGACTACCCCGACGAGCGGCACGACGAGATCGACCCGTGGTTCGTCGAGCTCGCCGATCGCATGACCCGCGCCCTCGACCAACTGCAGTTCCCGCTGTGCAAGGGCAACGTCATGGCGACCAACCCGCTGTGGCGCAAGACGCTCTCACAGTGGCGGCAGCAGATCGAGGGCTGGCTGCGCAAGCGGCACGAGGCGATGCTCCTGTTCTGCGATATCTTCTTCGACTTCCGTCCGGTGTTCGGCGAGCCCCGGCTGGCCGAGGAGCTGCGCGACTTCGTCACCGACGCGGCCGCGCGGCACCCCCGCTTCCTGCACGACATGTTCGGCATCCAGGCGGATCACCGGGCGGGCATCGGCTTCCTCGGCCGCCTCGTCACCGAGCGGGACGACCCGCAGCACAAGGGGCACGTCAATCTCAAGCTGATGGGGACCCTGCCGCTGGCCGAGGCGGTGCGACTGATGGCGCTGCGCTCGCGGGTCGCGGCGACGAGCACGCTGCAGCGGATCGCCGGCCTGCAGGCCGCAAACGTGCTCAACGCCAGCGACGCCGATCACCTGACGAGCGCGTTCGGGTTCATCACCGGGCTGCAGCTTCGCCAGCAGATCCGCGACAGCCGGGCGGGGATCGCGGTGTCGAACTTCGTCGATCCGCGCGCGCTGACCGAGCGCGAGCTCGCGACTCTCAAGGACTCGCTGCGCGCGATCAACGACTTCCGCGCCCGCGTGCGGGCCGATCTGACCGGCCAGCTGGTCGGCTGAGCGGCTCCGGACGCACGAAGGGCCGGACGAGACGTCCGGCCCTTCGCAGGCGTGCCGGCCGGCGGGGAGGGGTCACCGCCGGCTCAGCGCGCAACCCCGCGCGACGGAATCGATGTCGGCCCGGCTGATGCCGATGTCCTCGAGCTCGCGGTCGGTGAGCTGCGAGAGCTCCGCCAGCGTGCGGCGATAGCGCCGCTGCTCGTCGATCCACGCCATCACCCGCGCGAAGAGCCCGCCCGGCAGGCCGGTCTCGGCCGCCGTGGCATGGTAGGCGTTCAGGGTCTGCGTGCTCATGGTCTCGTTCCTCGATCAGGGCCGCCGCGGTCCGCGGACCGGCCTCGGCGCGGATATGGGCAGTCGCCGGATCGCCCTGAAGCGGCGTTTTTGCATTGCAGCATTGCCGGACGACGATCGATCCCTGACCGTCCGGACAAGATCGCCGACATCGAAAGGAAACGTTGCACCAGTAATTTATCTGGCGTTGCGGGCGCTCGGGCGAGCGTTCGACGGCCGCCGCGCGGACGCGCTTGCCGCCCCGCGGTCGCCGGGCGAGCATGGCGTGCCGGCCAGCGGGGAACGCGATGTTCGAAGGCTTCGCGGCGCGCACCATCGACACCAGCGGCACGCGCATCTTCCTGCGCATCGCCGGCGACGGGCCGGCCGTCCTGCTGCTCCACGGCTATCCGCAGACGCACGCGATGTGGCACCGGGTGGCACCGGCGCTCGCGCGCTCGCACACCGTGGTCTGCGCCGACCTGCGCGGCTACGGCGACAGCGGCAAGCCGCCGGACGATCCGGAGCATGGCACCTACGCCAAGCGGGCCATGGCCCAGGACCAGGTCGAGGCGATGCAGGCGCTGGGCCACGCGCGGTTCGCCGTGGTCGGCCACGACCGCGGCGGGCGGGTCGCGCACCGGATGTGCCTCGATCATGCCGAGCGGATCACGCGCGCGGCGGTGCTCGACATCGTCCCCACCCGCACGCTCTTCGCCGGGCTGACGCGCGAGCTGGCGCTCGGCTACTATCACTGGCTGTTCCTCGCCCAGCCGGCGCCGCTGCCGGAGCGGCTGATCGGCGCCGACCCGATTTTCTACCTGCACTGGAAGCTGTCCGGCTGGGGCGGTCATGGGCTGGACATCTACGCGCCCGAGGCGCTCGCCGAGTACCAACGCTGCTTTCGCGATCCGGCGACGATCCACGCGAGCTGCGCGGACTATCGCGCCGCGGCGAGCATCGACCTCGCCCATGACGAGGCCGACCTGGCGCGGCGGATCACCTGCCCGCTGCTCGTGCTGTGGGGCGAGCGCGGGCTGATGCAGCGGCACTTCGACGTGCTGGCGACCTGGCGCGAGCGAGCGTCCGGCCCGGTCGCCGGCCGGGCCTTGCCGTGCGGCCATTTCCTGCCCGAGGAGGCGGCGGAGGCGACCACGGCGGTGCTCGCCGAGTTCCTCGCGGCTCAGGTGGAGCCACCCAGCTCCACGGCGTAACGCGCCCGCATCTCCTCGAGCATCCGCTCACGCAGCGTCGGGTCGCCGGCGATCAGGCGCTGGAAGTCGCCGGCGCGCAGCTCGAGAAGGCGGCAGCCGGTCAGCGTGACGATGGTCGTATGGCGCGGTCCGGGCTCAAGCAGCGCCAGCTCGCCGAAATAGTCACCCGGCCCGAGCGTCAGCCGCCGCTGCGGGGTGCGCACCGAGACCTCCCCGGCGTCGATGAAGTACATCGAGCCGGCATGCTCGCCGCGGCGGATCACCGTGTAGCGTGGCGGAAGCTGGCGCGGCTGGAGGAGGCCCGCGACCTCGGCGAGCTGCGCCGGCGCCAGATGACGGAACACCGGCACCCGCGCGACCATCGCCGCCACGCTGGCGAAGTCGCGCTTGTGCATTTCCTGGACGAAGCCGGCACCGAGGATCGCCGTCGGCAGGGCGAGCATGGCGATCGCCGCCAGCGCGGTCAGGCCGCCGATCAGCCGGCCGGCCGGCGTGACCGGCACGGCGTCGCCGTAGCCGACCGTGGTGAGTGTCGCCACCGCCCACCACAGGGCCGCCGGGATCGAGCCGAACACCTCGGGCTGGGCGTCGCGCTCCGCGGCGTAGATCAGCGCCGAGGCGAGCAGCAGCGTGACGCCCGCGAGCACCGCCACCGCGAGCAGCGCGCGGCGCTCGTTGTAGACGACCAGCTCGAGCGTGCCGAGGGCGGGCGAGATGCGGGCGATCTTGAGCAGCCGGATCAGCCGCAACGAGCGCAGCAGGACCGGACTGATCGGGGTCAGGAGCCCCAGCCACCAGGGCAGCACGGCGAGCAGGTCGACCACCGCCAGCGGCGTGCGGGCATAGCGCAGGCGGCCCCACAGCGGGTGCGTGTAGCGCTCCGCCCGGTCCTCGACACAGACCCACAGGCGCATCATGTACTCGACAGTGAAGGCGAGCACGACCAGGGTCTCGACGGTGGCCAGAGGGCCGCTCCAGCGCGCGCCGATCGACGGCACGCTGTCGAGTATCGTGCCGACGATACTGAGCCCGATCAGCGTGGTGATGGCGGCGCGGACCGCGCCAGCGCCGCGGGCGAGCCCGTCCTCGTCCTCGAGCAGCTCGTGGATGCGGCGACGCCAGCTCATCGTGCCCAAGAGCCTCCGCGAGCGCCGCGACGGCTTGATCTCCGCGGCCGGAACCGCCTTTGCTCGTCGTCCACCGCGTTCCGGGACCCGCCCATGATGCTCGCCCATCTGCGCCGCATGGCGCGTTACAACCGCTGGGCCAACGCCCGGCTCTACGCCGCCTGCGCCGCCCTGCCGGCGGCCGAGTACCACGCGCCGCGGCGTGCCTTCTTCGGCTCGATCCACGGCACTCTCAACCACCTCGTGGTCGCCGACCGGCTGTGGCTGGCGCGGATCGTCGGCGAGCCGCCGCCGCCCTATCGGCTCGACGAGCAGCTCTACGCCGACCTGCCGTCGCTCACGGCGGCGCGCGAGGCCGAGGACGCGCGCCTGATCGACGTTCTCGACGCCGCCGACGAGGCCGACGTCACGCGCAACGTCGTCTATCGGATGGTGTCGCGGCCGCAGACCGAGATGCGCACGCCCTGGCATCTCTGCTGGCTGCACGCCTTCAACCACCAGACCCACCATCGCGGCCAGGTCCACGACCAGCTCACGCAGACCGACGTCGCCCCGCCGCCGCTCGACCTGATCTACTATCTGCGCGAGATCGGCGAGGGCTGAGCGCTCAGAGCGGGTACTGGGTCACCGGGTCGACGCCGCGGTCGATCAGAAACCTGCGGAGCTGCTGGACCTCCTGCGGGCTCAGCTCGGCACCCCGGTGCGACAGCACGAGCTGGTGGCCGTCGAGGCGGATGTGCAGCCGGCCGTGCCCGCCGGTCGTCACCTCGGCACCCAGTTCGCCGAGCATCGCCTCGACGCCCCTGGCCGGAATGTTGGCGCTCACCGGATGGGCGAACAGCGCGTGGAGGATCTTGCGGTGACGGTGGTTCATCGGGGGCTCGCTGCGGGTTCAATGGCGGCCAGCAGGCCAGCCGAGGCCGCCGCTGTCGTTGCGCCAGATCAAGCGATGGCCGGCGTCAGCCGCGGCCGACGAACGGCATCTTGTTGGCCATCACGGTGAGGAACAGGATGTTCGCGTCGAGCGGCAGGCTCGCCATGTGGACGATCGCGTCGGCGACGTGACGCACGTCCATGGTCGGCTCCGGCGCCAAGCGGCCGTCGGCCTGCAGCACACCACCCTTCATCCGCTCGGTCATCTCGGTGGCGGCGTTGCCGATGTCGATCTGCCCGGCGACGATGTCGAAGGCTCGGCCATCCAGGGACAAGGACTTGGTCAGCCCGGTGATGGCGTGCTTGGTCGCCGTGTAGGGCGCGGAGAAGGGCCGCGGGGTGTGCGCCGAGATCGAGCCGTTGTTGATGATCCGTCCGCCGCGCGGCTCCTGGCGGCGCATCAGGCCGAAGGCGCCGCGCGCGCAGAGATAGGCGCCGGTCAGGTTGACGGCGACCACCGCGAGCCAGTCGGCGACCGGCAGCTCGTCGATCGGCACCGGGGCCGAGCCGCGCCCGGCATTGTTGAACAGCAGATCGAGTCGGCCGAAGCGCCGCTCGATCGTGGCGAACAGCGCGTCGACCGCGGCGGGATCGGTGACGTCGGTCGGAACCGGCAGCAGCGTGGCACCGGAAGGGCCGGCGGCAGCGGTGGCCTCGAGCTCGGCGGCGCGGCGCCCGGCGAGCACCACCGACCAGCCGGCGCCGGCCAGCGCCAGCGCCGTGGCCCGGCCGATTCCGCTGCCCGCCCCGGTGACGAGCGCGATCTTGTGCGTCGACTGGTCCAAGGCTCTCCCTCCCCTGCACGGCCTGGTCGCCGACCAGCGGCGTGGCTTCGAATGACCGAGCTTGCCGCGCCCGTCCAGCCCCGGCTGCCCGCTCAGCCGGCGAGGGCCAGCACCAGGGGCAGGGTGAGCAGCGCGGCAAGCGTCGTCGCGGTGATCAGGCCGGCCATCAGCTCCGCGTCGCCGCCCAGAAGGCGCGCCAGGATGTAGGCCGAGGTCGCGGTCGGCACGGCGCAGGCCAGCGCCGCGACGCCGAGAGCGGTGGCCTCCAGGCCGAGCAGCCGCCCGATCAGGATGGCGAGCGCCGGCTTGACGACGAGCTTGGCGGCGCAGGTGGCGACGGTCAGGGCCGGACGGCGCAGGACGGCCAGGGGCGCAAGGCCGGCACCGACCGCGAGCAGGCCCAGGGCCAGCGTCGCGCGGGCGAGCAGCGTCAGCGGCTCGGTGACCGGGCCGGGCAGCGGGACCTGCGCGAGGTTGACCGCGATCCCGGCGGCGCAGGCGAGCAGCAGCGGGTTGCCGAGCAGCGCCTGGAGCAGGGTCGCCGGGCCTGCGGCGCGACCGCTGCCGTGGCGGGCGAGCGCGGCGACGCTCAGCAGGTTGGCGACCGGCACCATGACCGCCACGGCCACCGCGACGAGCGCCGCACCGGCCGGCCCGAACAGGGCCGGGGCGAGCGCCACCGCGACGTAGCTGTTCCACCGCACGACACCCTGCAGGACGCTCGTGTACGCGGGGCCGGACAGGCGCAGCCACGGGCGGGCCATGGCGACCGCCGCGGCCACGAGGAGCTGGGTGAGGAGGAGCGTGCCGCCGAGGCGCAGCAGCGGCTGCCCGGCGAGGTCGGTGCGGGCCAGCTCGAGGAACAGCAGCGCCGGGAAGAGCACGAAGTAGACGAGCCGCTCGACGGCGGCCCAGCCGGCCGCATCGAGCAGCCGCAGGCGGCGCAGGGAAAAGCCCAGGGCGATCAGCAGGGCCACGGGCAGCAGCGCGGCGCCGGCGGGACCCACACCCGGCGCCGCGGCCGGCTACTCGGCGGCGAGGCGCTCCGCGGCGAGGTGCCGGGTGCCGGTGAGGTCGCGCAGGATCGGCATCATCTCGTGCGCGACGAGGTGCATGTGCCGCTCCCATAAGGAGCGGTGCACCCAGTCATGGTGCGAGACGATGAGCGTCTCGAACGGCCCGACCTTGTCGCGGAACGCGGCCAGCCGCTCGGCCACGGTCCGGGGGCTGCCGGCGATGACGATGTTCTCGAGACAGTAATCGACCGTGACCTCGGAGTCCGGCATGTCCGGATCGTTCTTGAGCATCCCGACGAACCCGCCATGGCCGGTCAGGCCGATGATGTACTTGAAGTAGTAGCGGAGCGCGCAGTCGGGGCTGGCGAGGTAGGCGCGCGCCTCCTCGTCGCTGTCGCAGACGAGCAGCGTGCGCCCGGCGCGGTATTTGTGCGGCTCGAGCGGCAGGCCGAGGCGCTTGCGCTCGTCGGCCCAGTCGCGCCAGTGGCCGACGGCGATGTCCTCGGGCACGAAGTTGGCCGAGATCATGTGCCAGCCGCGCCGCGCGGTGAGGCGCGCGCTGGCCGAGCCGCGGCTCATCGACGGCAGCATGATCGGCGGATGCGGCTTCTGGTAGGGCTCGGTCATCTTGCCGACGCCGATGTGCGGGAGCACGTTGTCCTTGACCTGGAACGACCAGTACTTGCCCTGGATGTCGTAGGGCGGGTCGGTGCTCCACAGCTCGAGGATGATGTCGATGCTCTCCTCGAGCATTTCCGGGCGGTTCTTGTCGACCACCCCGAAAGCCTCGAAGTCCGGCGGCGCCCCGCCCGGGCCGATTCCGAACATGAACCGGCCCTTGAGCATGTGGTCGATCTGCGCGACCTCCCCGGCGACGATCGCCGGATGCTTCTGCGGCAGGCAGACGACGCCGGCGCCGAAGGTGATCCGCGGACATTCCGCGGCGAGCCTTGCGAAGATCATCAAGGGCGAGGCGAACGGCTCCGAGGGCAGGAAATAATGCTCGCCGAGCCAGACCTCGTCGAAGCCCTCGCGGTCGGCGGTGCGGATGACGTCGAGATCCTCCATCAGCAGCGTGTGATAGCCGCGGCTGAAGTCCTGGATCGGGTGCATGAACATGCCGAGCCGCATCACCGAGCCTCCCTCGTAACGTTTCGCGCGAGGATGCCGACGACGGTGCGGCGGGTCAACCGGGCGATGGCACGGGTCGCGGTCGCGGCGGCGCCGGCCTGAGTGCCGCTCCGGGTCACCCCCCCGGGATGTAGCACGGGCCCGGGATGGCCGGGTGGTTGGCAAGAACCTCCTCGTCGATGTCGAGGCCGAGGCCGGGGCGGTCGGTGGGCTCGATGTGGCCGTCGACGACGGCGCAGGGGACTTTCGACAGGTCGGTGCGGAACGGGTTCACCTTGGCCACGTCGGCCTCGTAGATGAGGCCGTTCGACAGCGCGCAGAGTAGATGCGTGTTGGCCGCGGCGGAGATCACGCTGTGGCTGGTGTGCGGCGCCATCCAGAGATCGTAGGCCACCGCCATGTCGGCGATCTTCTTCACCTCGCTGATGCCGCCGGCCTTGGTGCAGTCGGCCTGGGCGATGGCGATCGCCCCCTGCCCGAACAGCTCGCGAAACGCCTTCCTGAGATAGTGGTTCTCGCCGGCGGCCAGGGGAATCCGCGTCTTGCGCGCGGTCTCGACGTAGGCGCGCAGGTTGTCGGTGGCGAACGGCTCCTCGAGCCAGTAGACGCGGTACTTCTCACAGTAGTCGAGGACCTCGGGGATATCGAGCGGCGTGTAGCGGGTCTGCGCGTCGACGGCGATGTCGAGATCCGGAAAGGCCTTGCGGATGTGGCCGACGCGCTGCGCGTCGCGCTTCGGGTGGTCGCCGACGCGCAGCTTGATCGCGCCGTAGCCCTGCGCGACCAGGGCCGCCACCTCCTGTTCGAGCGTGTCCACGGGCTGGAAGCCGAGGCTGAGGCCCCCGGCATAGGCGCGGATCCTCTTCCGCGCGCCACCGAGCAGCCGCCAGACCGGCTGGCCGAGGAGCTTGCCCTTCAGGTCCCAGAGCGCGATGTCGATGCCGGAGAGCGCGATGACGCTGCCGGCGCCGAGGCCATGGGTCTGGACCTGCTGGTAGGCGAGGCGCGCCCAGATCCCCTCGCTGTCGAACGGGTCGGCACCGATCGCGAGCGAGCCCATGCCCTTGACGATCTCGACCATCGCGGTCGGGTTCTGGCCGTGGTGCGACTCGCCCCAGCCGACCGTGCCGTCATCGGCCGTGACACGGACCACGACCGTATCGCGCTTGATGTTGGCACCCAAGGCGTTGCGCACGAGGGCCGCACCCTGGAACGGGCGCGAATGCGCGCTCGCCGTCACCTGGACGATCCTGGCCATGCCCGGCCTCCCTGCTCGCCGGCGACCGTACGCGGAGGCACGCCGCGGCGAAAGCGCGGCCGTGCCCGGGACGGGGCAGGTCGGGGTGTGATGTTGATCACAGACGCGCGGCGGCAGTCCGGCGATCCGTGGTGCAACGCAGCCCCAGCACCGAGGAGAAGGACGATGCGCACGGGCGCACCCTGCCGTGACGAGAACGACCGCCGCCGGTCGGCGCCTCGGCCACGGCGGCTGCCGGTCGGCGAGGTCGTTGCGGTCTGGCTCCTGCCGCTGCTCGGCGTGGCGGTCCTCGCCCTCGTCTGGCTGGTCTGACGGCGCGGAGTCGCCGCGGTTGACATATCCAGATACGCCATAGCGCCCGATTAACCTTGGGTTTACCGTACCCGGAGACGACTCCTTAGCCTTGGCCCGGCGGCCGGCCCCGCCCTCTCGTTACCTGTCGCCTGTCAGCGCCGCGCGTCGGCGGCGCGGGGGAACGCACAGGGGAGAGGGGATAACGCCATGGCCATCTTTCGCGTGGCCGGCAGCGGCAACGGTGCCGTGCCGGCGGGTTTCACAGGGGTCGATCTCGGCAATCTCGGCGGTGCGGTGGTCGCCCACGCGGCGCTCGGCGCGGCGCGGATGGTCGGCGGCGGCAAGGTCGCGAGCTGGGGCGAGGGGGTGACGCTGATCCGCGGCGGCGCCGGCGCCGACTTCCTCTACGCCGGGCTCGCCTCGGTCCGCCTCGAGGGCGGCACCGGCAACGACTTCCTCAAGGACGGCGGGGCCACGGCGCGCGGCTCGCTCCTGTTCGGCGGCGAGGGTGACGACCGGATCGTGATGGCCGCGACCGGCTCCAAGGGGATCGGCGGCGGCGGCAACGACACCTTCGCGATCAAGAGCGTGGTCGGCGCCTTCGCGAGCGGCGAGGCGGGCGACGACACCTTCATCGTCAGCGGGACGCGCAGCGCCAGCCTGCATGGCGGGGCCGGCGCCGACCGCTTCCTGCTCAAGAACGCCTCGGGCGTGGTCGCCAACGGCGGCGACGGCGACGACCTGCTCCAGGTCACCGGCGGCGAGGGGCTGCGCGCCACGCTCGGCGCCGGCAACGACAAGGTGCTGCTGACCTACGCGCTCGACGCCCGGGTCAACACCGGCGAGGGCAACGACCAGGTCCTGATCCGGCGCGGCGACGGCGTGGTCGTCACGGCCGGCGACGGCAACGACAAGGTCTATGTCGGCGAGGGCACCTACCTCCATCACCTCAACGGCGGTGACGGCATCGACACGCTGATCTTCTGGGAGCAGAACGCGCAGCATCGGCTGCCGGTGACGATCGACCTCGCCGCCGGGACGATGATCGCCGAGCACACGCTGATGGCGCGCGCCTACAATTTCGAGAACGCGGTCGGCGGCGACGGCGACGACCAGATCTTCGGCACCGACGGTGTCAACCAGCTCTTCGGCGGCGCCGGCAACGACTTCATCGACGGCCGCGGCGGCGGCGACTTCCTGTTCGGCGGCGCCGGCGACGACACGCTGTTCGGCAGCGCCGGCGACGACGTGCTCGACGGCGGCATCGGCAACGACTACCTCGCCGGCAGTTTCGGCGCCGACCGGTTCGTGTTCTCCAGCGTCCGGGCCGGCGAGCACGACCGGATGCAGAGCTTCGGGCCGCTCGATCGCCTCGACTTCCGCGGCGCCGCCGACTCGCTCGACGACCTGCAGGTGACAATGAACGACGACGGCACGGCGCGGATCAAGGTCGCCGCGGCCGGTGGCTGGCACATCATCGACATCGACTTCGTCGCCGATCCGGCCTCGCTGACCACGCAGCTCGCGAGCCACGTGCTCCTCGGCTGACGCCCCGGCGCTTGCGCGCCGCCGTCCCGCCCGCTCTATCCTGCGGCGGGACGGCCGGGCGGGTTGGCGCGGATGGATGGGGTGATCGCGGAACTGGAACGGGCGCTCGGCACAGGTGCCGTGCTCTCCGGGGAGGACGTGCCCGCGGCCAACCGGCACGACTGGAGCGGACTGCCGGCGACCACGCCCCTGGCCCTGGTCCGGCCGCGCTCGACCGAGGAGGTCGCGGCGGTCTTGCGGGTCTGCCACGCCGCCGGCGTGCCGGTGGTGCCGCAGGGCGGGCTCACCGGCCTGTGCGGCGGCGCGCGCGCCGCGACGGGTGAGGTGGCCCTGTCGCTCGAGCGCTTGGTCGGCATCGAGGAGATCGACGCCGAGACGGCGACGATCACGGTGCGCGCCGGGACGCCGCTCGAGCGCGCGCAGGAGGCCGCCAGCGCCGCGGGGTTCCTGCTCGCCCTCGACCTCGGCGCGCGCGGCTCCTGCGCGATCGGCGGCAACGTCGCCACCAACGCCGGCGGCAACCGGGTGATCCGCTACGGCATGACGCGCGATCTCGTGCTCGGCCTCGAGGTCGTGCTGCCCGACGGCACGGTCCTGACCAACCTCAACAAGCTGGTCAAGAACAACGCCGGCTACGACCTGAAGCAGCTGTTCATCGGCAGCGAGGGGACGCTGGGCGTCGTCACCCGGGTGGTGCTCCGCCTGCACCCGCTGCCGGCGAGCGTCGCCGCCGGGTTCTGCGGGCTGCCGGACTTCCCGGCGGTCCTGGCACTGCTCCAGGCGGCCCGCCGACAGCTCGGCGCCGGCCTCTCTGCCTTCGAGGGCATGTGGCACGAGTTCTACGAATGCATGGTCACGAAGGCGTCGGGGGTGCGCGCCCCGCTGGCCGGGCGGCATCCCTTCTACGTGCTGCTCGAGGCCCATGGCAGCGATCCGACGGACGGCGAGCGCTTCGAAGCGTTCCTCGGCCGGATGCTGGAACAGGGGGTGGTGGCCGACGCCGCGGTCGCGCAGAGCACGGCCCAGGTGCGCGCCTTCTGGGCCGTGCGCGACGCCGTCGCCGAGTACGCGACGATGATCGGGCCGATGGTGAACTTCGACGTCGGCCTGGTCACCGGGCGGATGCACGCGGTGGTCGAGGTGCTGCGCCGCGAGGTGGCGGCGCGCTGGCCGGGCGCCGTGGCGCACTTCTACGGCCACATCGGCGACGGCAACCTGCACGTCAATGTGAACGTCCCCGGCGCCGTGCCGCAGCCCAAGGCGGAGATCGAGGCGCTCGTCTACCGCGTGGTGCGCGACCACGGCGGCAGCATCTCCGCCGAGCACGGGATCGGCGTCACCAAGCTCGCCTATCTCGGCTACAGCCGCACGCCCGCGGAGCTGGCGCTGATGCGCACCCTCAAGCAGGCGATCGATCCGCGGAACATCCTCAACCCTGGGAAAGTGGTCGGCGGCTGAGGGGCCTCAACGGCCGAGCGCGGCCACCGCGGCGGCCTCGCCCGGCTGCCGGCCGACCGAGGCGCCGGCGAGATGGACGGTGCGCTGCGGGAACGGGATTTCGATGCCGAGTTCGTCGAAACGCTTCTTCATGCGGCGGTTGAACTCGCGCCCGATGGCCCACTGCTTGATCGGCCGCGTCTTGATCCGGGCCTTGATGATCACGGCCGAGTCGGCGAAGCGGTCGAGCCCCAGCACCTCCAGCGGCTCGAGGATGTCGTAGCGGAACCGGTCCTCGGCGCGCATCTCCTCGACGATGGCCGTGCAGACCTCGGCGACCCGGTCGACGTCCTCGCCGTAGCCGACCCCGATGTCGGCGACGAAGTAGGCGAAGCCCCGGGTCATGTTGGAGACGGTGCCGACCGAGCTGAACGGAATGGTGTGCACCGTCCCGGCGATGTCGCGCAGGCGGATGGAACGGATCGACAGGTCCTCGACGGCCCCCGACATGCCGGCGACGCTGACGACGTCGCCGACCGCGATCGCATCCTCGACGAGGATGAAGAAGCCGGTGATCACGTCCTGGACCAGCCGCTGCGCGCCGAAGCCGACGGCGAGGCCGACCACGCCGGCACCGGCGAGCAGCGGCGCGATCTGGATGCCGAGCTCGGACAGCAGGGTCAGCAGCACGACCACGGTCAGGACGACGAGCAGCGCCTTGCGGAGCAGCGGCAGCAGCGTTCGCGCGCGGATCCCGCCGCCGGTGACGCCGCGCAGGTAGCGCTCGATCGCCGCGTCGGCGATCTCCCAGGCGACCACCGACAGGCCGAGCACGACCGCGGCGGTCAGCAGCAGCGCGCCCAGCCGATGGGCCAGGGCGCTCGAGAGCACCGCCTGCACGTCGAAACCCCAGGCGAGCAGCACGATCACCACGGCGCCGCCGAGCACGGCGAGCTGGGCGAGGCCGAGCCCGATCGCGGCATAGCGCGGCAGGCGCCCGAGCGCTCCGGCCCAGCGGGCGCGCTCGTCGAAGCGCTGCCGCAACCGCCGCAGCCAGCCGAAGATCCACCAGGCCAGCGCGGCCGCCAGAACGGTACCCGCCGTGCCCCTCGCCATCAGCGCGAATCCGCCCTCGATGCCGAACGCGCTGACGATGAAGAATCCGATCGCGTAGGCGATGGCGACGACGTGCCAGCTCGCGGCGATGGTGGAAAGCAGCGCCGCGAGCCTCGGGCTGTCACGGCCGAGCGACGCCCTGCGGTCGCGCACCCAGGCCGCGACGGCCGCCCGATGGCGCAGGATGTAGAGGGTCCACATCAGCAGCAGTACGACCCCGAGCAGCCGGAGCAGGACGGCGGCGCCGGTGGCCTGCAGGCCGAGCAGCCGCGCGACCTCGATCAGCAGCAGGCCGATCACCACGGTGTTGACGAAGATGCGCAGCGACCGGGCGATCTGCGCCGCGGTCTCGTCGCTCAGCGGCAGCAGCCGCAGATGCGGCGTGCGTGGGGCCAGGATCCGCCGCCCGATCAGCAGCACGATGCGCGACAGGACGTAGGCGTTGACCAGCTGCATCGCGACCCGGCCGACGAGGTATCCGGGGTCGAACGCGGCCGTGATCGCGACCGCCGCCACCGCGAACGCGGCGATCGGCAGCGCCTCGAGCAGGCCGCGCGCCCCGATCAGTGGCAGCTTGGCGAGCAGCGTCTCGGGGCGCTGGCGGGCGACGGCCGCCAGCGGCCGGGCCAGGGCGAGACGGGCGGTGAGCTCGGCGAGCAGCCCGGCGAGCACGACGCCGAGGAGTTCGCCCGCCAGCCGCAGGCCGCGGGCGCGCGTCTCCGGATCCGCGGCGAGCCGCCGCAACCACGCCAGGACCTCCGGCGCGGCGCTCACTTGGCCGGCCACGCTCTCGACGCCCTCGCGCACCGCTGAGCCCGCCTCCTTGGCCGCCTCGACGAGCTTCTCGCTGAGCGGCGGCGCGGTCGTGCCCTGCGTCCCGGCCTCGCTGACCGCGAGCAGGGCGCGGAGCTGCTCGAGCAACGCCTCACGGCGGACCGGGTCCTCGATGGCGCCGACCAGCTCGGCGAGTGCCCGCCGCTCGGCCGGCGGCTCGCTGGTCTGGGCGAAGGCGGGTGTCACCACGAGCAGGTTGAGGACGGCGAGGAGCAGGATCAGCGGTCGAGCCGCTGCGTGCGGCGAGAGGCGCATCCGGTCGTCCGGGGGCTGTAGGAATTCGTGGCGCAGCCTATCGAGAACGACCTTCGCTGACCACGCCCCGCCCCGCTTCCGGCCAACCGAGATAGAGGCTCACCGCCACCGCGGTGGCGAGGTTGAGGCTGGAGACGCCGGGCCGCATCGGGATCGTCAGGCGCCGCTCGGCACGCGCGAGCAGCGCCGCGCTGAGCCCGCGTCGTTCACTGCCGAAGGCGAGGCAGGCGTCGGCGCCGAGCCGGCCGTGGCGCAGCGGCTCGCCGTCGGGATGCAGCGCGACCAGGCGCCAGCCCGCAGGCGGCTCGGCCAGCCGTAGCACCGGCAGGGCGAAATGCAGGCCACGCGCGCCGCGGAGCACCTGCGGGTGCCAAGGGTCGATCGGCCCGGTCGTGATCACCCCGGCGGCGCCGGCAGCCGCGGCGACGCGAATCGCCGCGCCGACATTGCCGAGGTGGGTCGGCCGCTCGAGCAGGATCAGCGGCGCGCCGCCCGGGGCCGGCGCGGCGACGGCGGGCCGGCGGGCCAGCGCGATCACATCGTCCGGCGGCTCGGGGGTCAGCCGGGCCAGCGTCCCCTGCGGGCACTCGACGACGTTGGCCGCGAGCCACGCCGCAACGTCGGGTGCCAGCCCGGCCGCCAGCTCCAGCAGCGCGGGCAAGTCCTCGGTCACCGCCTCGACCAGTTCGCCACCGAAGCGGAGCGCGTGCTTGACGGCGTGGAAGCCCTCGAGCACGGCGAGCGCCGGGTCGCGCCGGGCGCGGCGGAAACGCTCGGCCAGCGCGTCACCCATGGCGCGCCTCAGCCGGTCCGCGTGGCGGCGGCGATCCGATGGTCGAGGCGCTCGTCGTCGAGGCCCGCCGGCTCCGGGTGGATGATCACCTCGACCTCGGGGAAGGCAGCGCCGATCTCCCGCTCGAGGGCGTCGGTGACGTCGTGCACGGCGCGCAGCGGCATCCGCCCGTCGAGCTCGACGTGCAGCTCGATGAAGCGGACATTGCCGGCCTCGCGGGTGCGCAGATCGTGCAGGTCGACCACCTCGGGGTGGGCACGGACGATCTCCTTGACGCGCTCCCGCTCGGCGCGCGGCAGCTCGCGGTCCATCAGCGTGTCGATCGCGCGCCGGCCGATCGCCAGCGCCTGGCTCAGCAGGTAGGCGGCGATGCCGACGGCGATCAGCGGATCGACCCAGCTCCAGCCCGGCCGGCCGGCAAGCAGCAGCGCGACGATCACGACCAGGTTGGTGGCGAGATCGGCCCGGTAATGCAGGCTGTCGGCGGCGATCGCCTGCGAGCCGGTGCGGCGGATCACATGCCGCTGGAACGCGACCAGCGCGAGCGTCAGCAGGGTGGCCAGCACCATGACCACGATGCCGATCCGCGACGAGGCGATCGGCTGCGGCGCCATCAGCCGCTGGATGCCGTCGAGCAGGATGAAACCGGCCGAGCCCGCGACCAGCGCCCCTTGGGCCAGCGCGCTCAGCGACTCGGCCTTGCCGTGGCCGAAGCGGTGGCCGCGGTCGGGCGGGCGCTGCGCGATGCGGACGCTGGCGAAGGTGATCGCCGAGGCGACGAGGTCGGTCAGGCTGTCGACGAGCGAGGCGAGAAGGGCGAGCGAGCCGGTGGCGATCGCCGCGCCCAGCTTGGCGCCGCAGAGCAGGATGGCGAGCGACAGGCTGGCCGTCGCCGCTGCCCGGCGCAGCCGCCCGTCGGTCTCACGCGGGGTGTGGCGCGGATCGGTCGTCATCACAGCGCCGGAGCCAAGGCGGACCGGCGTCGCCTGTCAACGCGGCAGCGCAGCGCCCGGCCGTGTGGTGCAGGGGGCCGCCTTGAAGCACTCACGGCGCTGTCGCATATGCGCCGCAAGTCGGTCCGGACCCCTCTGGCGGCACCACTGCATCGCGATGTCGGACCTCGAGCCGGGACCGCCCCGATGAGCATCCCCCTCCCCGTCGACCATGATCCGTCGGCCGGCGCCGGCGCCCTCCTCGCCGCGGTGCGCGGCCTGCGCGAGGCGGTCCAAGCGGCCGGCGAGGCGCGGCTGGAACGCTGGCGGCCATGGCTCGAGCGTCAGGAGTTCGCCCCCTCCGCGGCCAATCTCGCCCACTATCTGGCGCTGCGCGAACATGATCTCGGGCCCCTGCAGCGGGACCTGCGGCGCCTCGGGCTGTCGTCGCTCGGGCGCGCCGAGAGCCGCGTGATGCCGATGCTCGCCGCCGTCGCCGCGACGCTGGCGCGCCTCGCCGGCGAGGGATCCGACCCCTATCCCGACGAGCGTGAGATGGCAGCCGGGGAGGCTGCGATCACCCGCCGCAGCCTCGAGCTGTTCGGCGCCGATCCGTCGGGCCCGTACAGCCGGATCATGGTCACCCTGCCGAGCGAGGCGGCGAGCGAGCCGGCGCTGCTGCACGAGCTGCTCGCCGCCGGCGCGGACTGCGTGCGGATCAACTGCGCCCATGACGGGCCGGACGCCTGGGCGGCGATGATCGCCAACGCGCGCGCCGCCGCGGCGGCGCTGGAGCGGACCTGCCCGGTGCTGATGGATCTGGGCGGCCCCAAGTGCCGCATCGTCGAGCTGCGTGCGACCCGGGAGCGGCCGCGCCTGTTCCGCGGCTCGCGGCTGAGCCTGCGCCGCGCTCTGGGCTGCGGGCCGCCTGCCGCGCTCGAGGCGACCACCAACGTGCCCGACGTGTTGGAGGAGCTGCGCCCCGGGCAGCAGGTCTGGATCGACGACGGCAAGGTCGGCGCGCAGGTGGTCGCCGCCGGCCCCGAGGGCGTCGAACTCGAGGTGATCGTGGCGCGCGCCAAGGGGGTCCGGCTGCGGCCGGGCAAGGGTCTCAATTTCCCCGACGCCGAGCTGACCCTGCCGCCACTGACGGCGAAGGACCTCGCCGACCTCGACTTCGTCGCGGGCCACGCCGACATGGTCGGCTACTCCTTCGTGCAGCGGCCGGAGGACGTGGTGTGGCTGCAGCGCGAGCTGCACGCGCGCTGCCCCGACCGGCCGCTGCCGGCGCTGGTGCTCAAGATCGAGACCCGGCTCGCAGTGCGCAACCTGCCCGACCTGATCGTCGCCGCCGGCGGGCGCGAGCCGGTGGCCGTGATGCTCGCCCGCGGCGACCTCGCGGTCGAGCTCGGCTTCGGCCGCCTGTCGGAGATCCAGGAGCAGATCCTGTGGGTCTGCGAGGCCGCGCACGTGCCGGTGATCTGGGCCACCCAGGTGCTTGAGGGCCTGATCAAGGACGGTGCGCCGACCCGTGCCGAGGCGACCGACGCGGCGATGGCGCAGCGTGCGGAATGTGTCATGCTCAACAAGGGGCCGTTCATCGTCGAGGGGGTCCGGTTCCTCGACGATGTGCTCCGCCGCATGGATCGCCACCAGGCCAAGAAGACCGCGCGGCTCAGCCCGTTGCGCTCGTGGCGGGCGGGCTGACCGGATCCGCGGCAAGCTAGAGTCCCGACGCCCGCAGCCCGGCGCCGGCCAGACCGCAGAGCAGCAGCGTGCGGATCATCCCGAGTCGCGTGCCGAACAGGGCGGCGAGGGCGAGCAGGGTCAGCGCCAGGACCAGCGGATCGAGGCTCGACCAGACCGGCACGAGCATCCGCAGCGGGCCGAGGTGGCGCTCGGCGAGCTGCGCGAAGACGACATGCAGCGCGAACCAGAGTGCCAGGTTGAGGATCACCCCGACGACGGCCGCGGTGATCGCCGCCAGCGCGCCGTCGAGCGCCGGCCGGCCGCGCAGCCGCTCGACGTAGGGCGCACCGAGGAAGATCCACAAGAAGCACGGCGCGAAGGTGACCCAGGTGACGACCAGCGCCGCGGCCGGGCCGGCGAGCCACGGTGCGAGGCCGTCGCTCGTCTGCCACGCGCCGACGAAGCCGACGAAGGTCAGGACCAGGATGAGCGGCCCCGGGGTGGTCTCGGCGAGCGCCAGGCCGTCCACCATCTGGCCGGGCGCCAGCCAAGCGAAGTCCTGCACCGCCGCCTGCGCCACCCAGGCGAGGACGGCGTAGGCCCCGCCGAAGGTGACGACGGCCATCTTGCTGAAGAACAGCGCCATCCGGGTGAGCACGTGCCCGCTGCCGAGCGCGAGCCACAGCAGGAGGACCGGGCCGAGCCACAGGGTGAGGCCGAGGCCGGCCCTGCGCAGCGTCGCCCCGAGGCTCGGGCCGATCCCGACCGGCACCGGCCGCGGCCCCTGCTCCACGGCCAGCAGTGCCGGGGCGACGCGGCCCAGCCCGGCGCCTAGCAGCGCTGCGCCGAGCACGATCAGCGGGAAGGGAACGCGGAAGAACCAGATCGCGACGAACGCCGCCGCGGCGACCAGGTAGGGGAACGGCGCCCGCAGCGCGCGCCGGGCGACCCTGAGCAGCGCCTCGAGCACGATGGCGAGCACGGCCGCCTGAAGGCCGAGGAACAGGGTCGGCAGCCAGGTGGTGTCGGCGAACGCCACGTAGACCGCGCTCAGCGCGACGATCACGAGGAAGCCGGGGAGGACGAACAGCGTCCCGGCGATCAGCCCGCCGCGCCAGCCGTGCAGCAGCCAGCCGGCGTAGATCGCGAGCTGCTGCGCCTCCGGCCCGGGCAGCAACATGCAGAAATTGAGCGCGTGCAGGAACTGCGCCTCGCTCAGCCAGCGCTTCTCGTCGACGACGAGGCGATGGGTGAGCGCGATCTGGCCGGCCGGCCCGCCGAAGCCGAGCAGGCCGAGTTCGAGCCAGACCCGCGTCGCCTCGCTGATCGTCGGGCGCGGCGGGGGCGAAGGCGGGTGCAGGACGATCGCTCCTGGGAAGGTCGCGCCCGGCTCGATAGCAAGCGCCGATCGCGCGCGACAGCGGCGCGCCGCGGCGCGGCCGGTCGCCGCGCCGGCCGCCGCGCGCATGGACATCACAGTTCGGCGACGCTAAACGGGCGCGTCCGCGTGGCCAGGGCCGCCCGGGCGATGACCTGCAGTCGAGAAGACGGCGGACGGGCCGTCGCGTCCTGGGCGCGGTCCGCACCCTCGCTCGCGGCACGGGAGCAGCGGATGTCGGGTTTCCTTCAGTGGTTCCTTTACCTGCTGGTGGTCGCCTGCGGCGGCGCCGGCTTGGCCTACGGCGTGATGACGCGCCAGCTCGTCCTGGCCGAGCCGGCCGGCAATGAGCGGATGCGCGAGATCGCGGCCGCGATCCAGGAAGGTGCCCGCGCCTACCTCAACCGTCAGTACATGACCATCGCCGGGGTCGGCGTGGTCATCTTCCTGCTGCTCAGCTACTTCCTCGGGATGTGGGTCGGGATCGGCTTCCTGATCGGCGCGGTGCTGTCCGGCTGCGCCGGCTACATCGGCATGAACGTCTCCGTGCAGGCCAACTCGCGCACCGCCCAGGCGGCGGCCGAGAGCGGACTCGCCAAGGGCCTCGACGTCGCGTTCAAGGCCGGCGCCGTCACCGGCATGCTAGTGGTGGCGCTGGGGCTGCTCGGCGTCTCGGTCTATTACGGGTTTCTGCTGCTGGTCGGTGTCGAGCAGCGCGGCGTGCTCGAGGCGCTGGTGGGACTGTCGTTCGGCGCCTCGCTGATCTCGATCTTCGCCCGGCTCGGCGGCGGCATCTTCACCAAGGGGGCCGACGTCGGCGCGGATCTCGTGGGCAAGGTCGAGGCCGGCATCCCGGAGGACGATCCGCGCAATCCCGCGGTGATCGCCGACAATGTCGGCGACAATGTCGGCGACTGCGCCGGCATGGCCGCCGACCTGTTCGAGACCTACGCGGTCACCATTGTCGCCACCATGCTGCTCGGGGCGATCTTCTTCAGTGGCAACGACGCCAACCTGCTGATGCTCTACCCGCTGGTCGTCGGCGGCGTGTGCCTGCTCGCCTCGATCGCCGGCACCTACTTCGTCAAGCTCGGCAGCGACAACGGCATCATGCGCGCGCTCTATCGCGGGGTGATCGTGGCGGGTGCGATCGCCGTCGTGGCGCTGGTCCCGGCGACCTGGATCGTGCTCGGCTTCGGTGGCACCGTCTTCGAGGCGCGGATCGGCGAGACCGTCGTCACGACGTTCTCCGGACGGCATGTCTACTATTGCACGCTGGTCGGCCTGCTGGTCACCGGGCTGCTCATCTGGATCACAGAGTATTACACGGGCACGGATTTCCGGCCGGTCAAGTCGATCGCCAAGTCCTCGACCACCGGGCACGGGACCAACGTCATCCAGGGCCTCGCCGTGTCGATGGAGGCGACGGCGCTTCCGGTCATCGTCATCTGCGCCGGCATCCTGACGGCCTATCTGAACGCCGGCCTGTACGGCATCGGTGTCGCCGCGACGACGATGCTGGCGCTGACCGGCCTCGTCGTCTCGCTCGACGCCTACGGACCGGTCACCGACAATGCCGGCGGCATCGCCGAGATGGCCGGCCTGCCGAAGGAGGTCCGGGTCCACACCGACGCGCTCGACGCCGTCGGCAACACCACGAAGGCGGTCACCAAGGGCTACGCGATCGGCTCCGCGGGCTTGGCCGCACTCGTTCTGTTCACCGCCTACGTCCAGGATCTCAAGCACTATTTCCCGGCACTGGAGATCGAGTTCACGCTGTCCGACCCCTATGTCGTGATCGGCCTGTTCATCGGCGGCATGCTGCCCTACCTGTTCGGCTCGATGGGCATGCAGGCGGTCGGCCGCGCCGCCGGCTCGATCGTCGAGGAGGTTCGCCGGCAGTTCCGCGAGAACGCCGGGATCATGGCCGGCACGAGCAAGCCCGACTACGGGCGCGCCGTCGACATGCTGACCAAGGCGGCGATCAAGGAGATGATCGTCCCCTCGCTGCTCCCGGTCCTGGCTCCGGTCGTGGTCTATTTCGTGATCTCGTGGATCGCCGGGCAGGCGGCGGCGTTCACCGCGCTGGGCTCGATGCTGCTGGGCACGATCGTGACCGGCATCTTCGTCGCCATCTCGATGACCTCGGGTGGCGGTGCCTGGGACAACGCCAAGAAGTTCATCGAGGAAGGCAATTACGGTGGGAAGGGCTCGGAGGCCCACAAGGCCGCGGTGACCGGTGACACGGTCGGCGACCCCTACAAGGACACCGCCGGGCCCGCCGTCAACCCGATGATCAAGATCATCAACATCGTGGCGCTGCTGATCCTGGCCGCGCTGGCGGCGGGCCACTGACCCCCGCCGGCACGGGGCCGAGGATCAGGGCCCTGGAGCTCGTGGCTGGAGTCCGCGGTCCTGCGGCTGGGTATTGAAGCGGCCGATGTTGCCGAGAAGCTGCTGCAGCAGGGTCAGCTCGTTGCCGAGGGTCTGGGTGGCGTCGGGCGAGGGCTCGACGGCCAGCGCGGCGCTAAGATCCCGGGTCCGCACGTCGCGGACGATGCCGCTGTCGTCGAACTCGATCGTGACCACGTCCTGGTTGGTCACCTCGCGCTGGTAGAAGGACATTTGCTCGATGCGCTGGCTGATATAATGCCAGCGCTCGCGGTCGAAGGTGCCGATCGAGGATGGCGAGCCGAGCTGCCGGTAGACCTGCTCGCGACTGGTCACGCCCGGCTGGATCGCCGCGAGCCTGTCCGGATCGAGGCGATGGCCCTGGTTGGTGACCTGCGGCGAGCACCCGGCGAGGCCGAGCGCCACCAAGGCGACGCCGCGGGAGAAACGAAGGCTGGCCGACATGCGACGCGCACCTAGCTCGCAGCGATGGCGAAACAACAGCAGCGGCGGGTACCACGGATGGGCGCGACGCAACAAGACGGGCCGGGTCCGCTCGGCCGCTGGCGGCAGCGGCGCGCGGCGCGCCTGGCGCGGCGCGAGGCCGCGCATCGCCTCTACGGCGCGGTGGTCGCGTTGGCCCGCCAGCCGCACCTCTACGCGGCGCTGGGCGTGCCCGACGACGTCGATGGACGCTTCGAGATGGTGGCCCTGCACGCAGCCCTGGTGATGCGGCGGCTGGCACTGGGCGGCGCCGACGCCCAGGCGCTGGGCCAGGAGCTGTTCGACCTGATGTTCGCGGACATCGACCGCACGCTGCGCGAACTCGGCGTGGGCGACCTGTCGATCGGCAAGCGGGTGCAGGCGGTGGCCGCCACCTTCCTCGCCCGGGCGAGCGCGCTCGAGGCCGCGCTCGCCGCCGGCGACGAAGCGGCCGTCGGCGAGATCCTCGAACGCAATGTCGGGCCCGACGGCCGCGGTCCGGATCCGGTGCAGCGCGCTGCCCTGGCGCGCCACATCGTCGCGCTGGACGCCCACCTCGCCACGGCACCAATCAGCGAGCTGCTCGAGGGCCGGGTGCCGGCGCCTGCGGCACCAGCGCCAGAGCAACGCCGTTGACCCTCCACCGCCGCGCCCCTAAGGTCGTTGGCCGTCGAGCTGCTGTGCCGCCGAAGCGGGCCGAAGACGCACAGGCCGCCAAGAGCTACCCCGAGGCCCATGCTACGGCCTCCGCGGAGAATCGATCGTGTCGGCTGGTAACGAGTTCACGCGGACCCTGGTCGTCGAGCCGCTGCCGCACGCCGGGCTGACCTTTGCCGTCGATGCCACGCCGGCCGAGCGCACCGCGCTCGCGCGGCGCCTCGACCTGCTGGCGCTCGACCGCTTGGCGGCCAGCGGCTGGATCCGGCGGGGTGAGGCACGCGGCAGCGTCGTCGTCGAGGGTCGGCTCGAAGCGGCCGTGACCCAGGCCTGCGTGGTCAGCTTGGCACCGGTGCCGGCGAGCCTCGCGTTCGACTTCCGCCGGCTCTTCGTCGCGGCCGCGCCCGCAGCCGGCCCGACCGGCCGCGAGGTCGTTGTCGACCCCGTGGCGGACGAGCCCGAGCCGCTGCCCGGCCGCGAGATCGACATCGGCGAGGTCGTCGCCGAGGAGCTGGCGCTCGCGCTCGATCCCTATCCGCGCGCTCCGGAGTGCGAGCCCTCCGGCGAGCCGGACCGCGCGGCCGCGGGCGCGGCGCCTCGCCAACTGGTCTGACCGCCGGAAGCCGCAGCGTGAGCTTGGTCATCGCGCTCGACGCCATGGGCGGCGACAACGCACCGGCGATCGTCGTCGAGGGCGCCGCCGCGGCGCTGCGCGGGCAGCCCGAGCTGCGCTTCCTGCTGTTCGGCGACGAGACGGTGGTCCGGCCGCTGCTGGCGCGGATGCCGGAGCTGGCCGCCAAGGTCGAGCTGACCCACACCCCGCATGCCGTCGCGGCGGACGCGCGACCCTCGGTGGCGGTGCGCCAGGGGCGCAACAGCAGCATGCGCCTGGCCATCGACGCGGTGAAGGCGGGCGCCGCGGCCGCCGCCGTCTCGGCCGGGAACACCGGCGCCTTGATGGGCATGGCGACGCTCGTCTTGCGCACCCTGCCGGGGATCGACCGGCCGGCGATCGCGGCGATCCTGCCGACCCAGCGCAAGCCGGTCGTGGTCCTCGACCTCGGCGCCAATGTCGAGTGCAGCGAGGACAATCTCGTCCAGTTCGCGGTCATGGGCGAGGTCTACTCGCGGGTCATCCTGGCCGTGCCCAAGCCGCGCGTGGCGCTGCTCAACATCGGGACCGAGGAGCTCAAGGGCGGCGACGTGGTGCGCCGCGCCGCGGCACGGCTCAAGGAGTCGTCCTTGAGCATCGACTTCGGTGGCTTCGTCGAAGGGCACGACGTGACCAACGGCGCCGCCGACGTCGTCGTCACCGACGGCTTCACCGGTAATGTCGCACTCAAGATCGCCGAGGGCACGGCCGCGATGTTCACCGGTGCGCTGCGCGACGCCTTCGCCTCGACCTGGCGCGGCCGGCTCGGCTATCTGATCGCCCGCCCGGCGCTGCAGACGCTCCGCGACCAGTTCGACCCGCGCCGCTACAACGGCGCCATGTTCCTCGGCCTCAACGGGGTCGTGGTGAAGAGCCATGGCGGTACCGACGCGCTGGGCTTCTCCAGCGCAGTGCGCGTCGCCGCCGACCTCGTCCGGCAGCGGACCACCGAGCGGATCATCGAGGAGATGGGGCGGCTGGCGGCGGCTCAACCACTTGGCGTGAAGGCAGCCGTCTCTTGATCCGCTCCGTGGTGCGCGGCGTCGGCGGACGCCTGCCGACGCGCGTCGTCGACAATGACGAGCTGGCCTTGCGGCTCGACACCTCGGATCCGTGGATCCGCGAGCGCACCGGGATCCGCCAGCGCCACATCGCGGCCGAGGGCGAGCTGACCTCGGATCTCGGCGCCGCCGCGGCACGCCTCGCGCTCGAGCGCGCCGACCTGCCGCCGAGCCGGGTCGACCTCGTCGTCGTCGCCACCTCGACGCCCGACAACACCTTTCCCGCCACGGCGACCGCGATCCAGCGCAAGCTCGCCCTGCCGCCGGGGCCGGCGCTCGACGTCCAGGCGGTCTGCGCCGGCTTCGCCTACGCGCTGACCGTCGCCGACAACTTCCTGCGTCTCGGGCAGGCGACCCATGCCCTGGTGATCGGCGCGGAGACGTTCAGCCGGATCCTCGACTGGACCGACCGCGGCACCTGCGTGCTGTTCGGCGATGGCGCCGGGGCGGTGCTGCTGCGCGCCGAGCGCCAGGCCGGTACGTCCGCCGACCGCGGCATCCTCGCCACCCGGCTCGCCGCCGACGGCCGCCACTACGAGCAGCTCTACGTCGACGGTGGGCCGTCCCAGGGCGGCCCGGTCGGGCACCTGCGGATGAACGGCCGCGAGGTGTTCCGCCACGCCGTGCACGATCTCGCCGACGTCGCGGCGGCGGTCGTGGCGGACGCCGGGCTGTCCCTGGCCGAGCTCGACCTCCTGGTCCCGCACCAGGCCAATCTGCGCATCATCGAGGCGGTCGGCCGGCGGCTCGACCTGCCGCCCGAGAAGGTCGTCGTCACCGTCGACCGGCACGCCAACACCTCGGCCGCGTCGATCCCGCTGGCGCTCGACCATGCGGTGGCCGAGGGCCGGCTGCGCCCGGGCCATCTCGTCTGCGCCACGGCGATGGGCGGCGGCTTCGCCTGGGGCGCGGTGCTGTTGCGCTGGTGAGCGGTCCGCCGCTATTGACGGAACCCATTGGCTCACCATAGGTTTTTTCGGCACGGAGCCAGGGAGAGCGCCGCCGATGGCCGGGAAGACGGTCACCCGAGCCCATCTCGCCGAGGCGGTCTACCAGGAGGTCGGCCTGTCGCGCAGCGAATCGGCGGCGCTGGTCGACGCGATCCTCGCCGAGATCACCGGCTCGCTGTTGCGCGACGGCACGGTCAAGATCTCGTCCTTCGGAACCTTCAGCGTGCGCCAGAAGGGCCAACGCCTCGGCCGCAATCCCAAGACCGGCGAGGAGGTGCCGATTCTGCCGCGCCGCGTGCTCGTCTTCCGCGCCTCGCAGGTGCTCAAGGACCGGATCAACCGCCACCCGGGTCGGTCCTGATGTCGCTGCCCGCCGATCCGACCACGCCCGAGTCCGCGGCCGCGCCGCGCATCCCCAAGTCGCAGAGCGCCTTCCGCACCATCAGCGAGGTCGCCGAGGAACTCGACGTGGCGCAGCACGTGCTGCGCTTCTGGGAGACCAAGTTCGCCCAGGTACGCCCGCTCAAGCGCGGCGGCGGGCGGCGCTACTACCGGCCCGAGGACGTCGAGCTGCTGCGCCAGATCCGTGCCTTGCTTTACGACGAGGGCTACACCATCAAGGGCGCGCAGAAGCTGCTGCGGGCGCGCCGCGCGCGCGGCGCCGCCGAGCAGGCCCAGCCGGCGCAGGCGAGCCTCGAGGTCGCGGCGCCGGCGCCGTCGGCGCCGACCACGGCGCGTGGCGCGGCTCAGGAGCTGCGCCGCCGGCTCGCCCCGATCCTCGACGAGCTGATCGAGCTGAGGGACCGTCTCCAGCTCGCCCGGCGCTGACCGGCCGCGTTGCGACGCCGCCGGCCGCGCGCTATAGGGCCAGCGTGCCCTGAGCGCCCGGTCGGAGCGTAGCGCAGCCTGGTAGCGCATCAGTCTGGGGGACTGGGGGTCGCGAGTTCAAATCTCGCCGCTCCGACCATCACCGTCCGGGGTCATCGCGACCGATCCGGTGCACTCAGCTCGCCGGGCGCGGCGCTCATCTGGTGTCACCGGCGAGCGCGCCGGGGCCCGCCCGGGCCGATCGTGCCTCACTCGAGGGTCTCCTTTCGGCCGGCTGGTCGCCCGGCTTCTCGTCGTCGTCCTCGTCGTCGCCGAAGCTGCAGGAGAAGGCCGCGCCCAGCACCGGCAGCGTCGCCGCGCCGAAGCAGCGTCGGGTCATCGGGCGCATGGGCCGGCTCTCATCGGTGGAGGACGCACCGGCTTCTCGTCGGCCCAGCACGGTTCCGGCAGCGCCGATCGCGGCCCGGCATGCCCGTTCAGAACAGCCCCTCGGCCTTCGCCTGCGCCTCGTCGAGGGCGGCCTGGGGCTCGGCGTTGCCGACCAGGACGGCGTTGACCGCGGTGCCGAGGAGGTCCTGGAGCTCGGGATATTGCGGGATGCGCGGGCGGAACTCGCCGTTGCCGTTCTCGAAGCTCTCGTGGAGCACCGGGAGGAACGGGAACTGCTGCTGCAGCTCGGGGTCGTTGACGGTGCTGCGGCGCAGATAGCCGCCGGCTCCCAGCTTCGCCATCTCCTTCTGGATCTCCGGGCTCGTCAGCCACTTGATGAAGGCCCACGCCGCCTGCTGCTGCCGCGGCTCGATGTCGGCGTTGATCGCGAGGCCCCAGCCGCCGATCCCATAGGTCGGGGCCATGCCCTCGGCGACCGGCGCCACCATGATCCCGGCCTTGCCGACGATCCGCGACTGGGCCGGGTCGTCATAGCCGGCGGCGCCCACCGACCAGGTCTGCATGTTGGCGACGAGGCCCTGGCGGAAGCTCTCCTCGCGCCCACCCCAGTCGAACTCGACCGCCCCGGGCGGGGCCGTGGTGTCGAACAGCTCCTTGTAGAGGGTCAGGCTCTTGACGTTGGCGGCGGAGTTGAGCGCCGGGCGCCCCTGGGCGTCGAGGATCGAGCCGCCGAGCTGGGCGTTGTACTGCATCCAGTCCTGCGCCACCGCCGGCCCCTTCTGCCCGTTGGCGACCCAGCCGTACTGGTTGGCGCCGCGGTCGGTCAGCTTCCTGGCCGCCTCGATCAGCTCGCCCATCGTCCGGGGTGGTTCGAGCCCGGCCGCCGCGTAGAGGTCCTTACGATAGGCCAGGACGTTGGCGTAGCCGGCGAAGGGGAAGGCGATCTGCCTGCCCTGATAGTTGCCCAGCGAGGTCATCAGCACGGGATAGATGTCGTCGAGGCCGATCTCCGCCGCGTCGCGCGCGATCCACTCGTCGAGGACCACCGAGTGGCCCGCCTCGGCGAACTGGCCGGACCAGACATTGTCCATGGTGACCACGTCGTAGCCCTGCGTGTTGCCAACGAAGTCTGCGGTCACCTTGGTCAGCAGCTCCGGGTAGCTCAGGATGTCGACGGTCACCTCGGCGCCGGTCACGGCGGTGAAGCGCTCGGCCAGCCGGGCCATCGGGTTGGCGAACTGGTCGTTCTGCGAGGCGACGGTGAGCCTGACCCCGGCGAACGGCCTGTCCTGGGCGAGCGCCGTGGGTGCCAGCGCCAGAAGCGCGAGCGCGAGGGCGGAGCGGATTGGCAGGGTCATCCGGGGCGTCCTCCGGGAGCTGGGGCGATGGCGAGAGTGCGACCAGGGCGTCGACCCCGCAAGGGGCGTCGGGCTCAGCCCGCCGGACAGCCGGCCGGACGGATCACCGGTTCCTCGTGCGCGGCGCGGACGATTTCGCGCCAGATCCGCGCCGGCAGCCCGCCGCCGCTCACACCCTTCATCGGCACCGGCTTCTCGTTGCCGAGCCAGACGCCGACCACGAACCGGTCGGTGAACCCCACGAACCACGCATCGCGGTTGTCGTTGGTCGTCCCGGTCTTGCCGGCGGCGGGAAAGCCCGGGTCGGCCTGCCGGCCGGTGCCGTCGCGCACCGCCTGGCGGAGCATCAGGGCCAGCGCCTCGGCGTGCTCGGCGCGCAGCACGCGCGGCCGTTCCGGCGGCCGGCGACACCAGACGATCCGGTCGTCGTTGTCGCGCACGAGGCGCAGCGCCGAGGGCGTGACGCGCCGCCCGCCATTGCCGATGGTGGCGTAGGCCGCGCTCAGCTCGAGCAGCGTCACCTCGCTGGTCCCCAGCGCGATCCCGGCGTCCGTGCCGAGCGGCGAGACGATCCCGAGGCGGTGCGCGAGCTCGACGATCTGCGGCACGTGGCCCCGGGCGAGGCGCACGGCCGCCGGATTCGAGGACCAGGCGAGCGCGGTGCCGAGCGTCACCTCGCCGCGGTAGCGGCCGTCATGGTTGCCGATGGTGACACCGCCCAGCTCGATCGGCCGGTCGAGAACCCGGCTCGAGGGCGCGAGCCCACGTTCCAGCGCCGCCGCCCAGACGAACGGTTTGAAGGCCGAGCCGGGCTGGCGGCGGGCCTGTGTGGCATTGTTCCATTCGAGGGTACGGAAGTCGCGCCCGCCGACCATCGCCAGCACGTCGCCGGCGTGGCTGAGCACGACCACCGCCCCCTGGCCGATCGCGTGCTCCTGGCCGTGGCGGCGCAGGGCCTGGCCAAGCGCGCGCTCGGCGGCGGCCTGGATGCCGGGCCGGAGCGTGGTGGCGACGGTCAGAACGCCGGCCTGCGGCCCGACCGTCCGGCGCGCCTCGTCGCGCGCCCAGAGCGCGTACCAAGCGAGCTGCGGGCCACTCGCGAAGTAGCCGGGCAGGCCGCTGATCGAGGGTGCGATGCGCAGCTCCTGGCGCTGGGCGACGAGTTCGGCCGCGGCGGGCAGCCGTCCGGCGCGGACCATGCGCTGGATCAGCGCCAACGCGCGCTCGCGGGCGAGCTCGGGCGCCTTGTGCGGGTTGTAGCGGTTCGGGGCAGGCAGGAGCTGGGCCAGCACGGCCGCCTCGAGCACGGTCAGCTCCTCGGCGTATTTGCCGAAATAGACGCGCGCCGCCGCCTGCACGCCGTGGACCACGACCCGATCGCCACCGAACGGCACGCTGTTGAGGTAGACCTCGAGCACCTCGCGCTTGCCCAGCGCGCCCTCGATCTCGGCCGCGCTCAGCACCTCCTTGACCTTGCGCAGCAGGTCGTCGTCGTCGCGAAAGCAGGTGTTCTTGAGCGTCTGCTGGGTCAGCGTGCTGCCGCCCTGGCGGATCGCCCCGGCGCGCGCGTTCTCCAGCATCGCCCGCAGCACGCCGCGCCAGTCGATCCCGTCATGCTCGAAGAAGCGCTGGTCCTCGCTGACCACCACGGCGTCGATCAGGTGGCGCGGAAGCTTCGCGTAGGGCACGAGCGGCGCGTAGTAGTTGCCCAGCCCGGCGACGAAGCGGTCCTTGATGTCGAGGATCCGCGTCCCGGTCAGACGGGTGCGGCGGACGAGGTCGGCGGCATCGGCGAACTCGCAGCCCAGGATGTTGGCGGCGGCGGCGGGCGGTGCCGCGAGCCCCTGCGCAAGCGCCGCGAGGAGTGCCAGGCCGACGGCGAGGAAGGCACGCTTCATGGTGGCGCTCTACCACTCCCCGCCGGGTGCGCGCCTGTGGCGTCCATCACAGCGCGAGGGCGAGCTGGCGCGCATCGGCCTCGGCGTCGCCGATCGAGACGCCGAGGCCGAGCAGCCGCACCGGCCGCGAGGGCGGCCCCGGCCGGTCGAGCAGCGCCGTGGCGATGGTGCGGATCTCGGCCGCGTCCGCGACCGGGTGCGGCAGCGTCGTGCGCCGGGTCAGGATCCGGAAGTCGTCGAGCTTGATCTTGAGGGTCAAGGTGCGGCCGCGGAACTCGGCGCGGCGCAGGCGCTCGGCGAGCGTCTCGGCCAACGCCTCGACCTCGGCGGCAAGCGCCTCGCGGCCGCGCCGATCGACGGCGAAGGTCTCCTCGACGCTGAGCGATCGGCGGCGTCGCTCCGGCTCGACGGGGCGGTCGTCCTGCGCCTGGGCCATGCGCCAGAAATAGCCGCCGCTGCGGCCCAGGAGCGCCACCAGCTCGGCCTCGGCGCGCGCCTGGAGGTCGGCGCCGCGGAGGATGCCGTGGGCGCGCAGCCGTGCCGCCGTGGCCGGCCCGACGCCGTGGAAGCGCTCGACCGGCAGCGCGGCGAGGAAGGCGATCGCCCGCTCCGGGCGGATCACCGACAAACCATCCGGCTTGGCCAGGCCCGAGGCGATCTTGGCGAGGAACTTGTTGAACGAGACCCCGGCCGAGGCGGACAGCCCGGTGGCCGCGCGGATCTCGTCCTTGATGCGGCGCGCGATCGCCATGGCCGGCGGCCCGCCGCGCGCAGCATCGGTGACGTCGAGATAGGCCTCGTCGAGCGACAGCGGCTCGACCAGCGGCGTCCAGGCGAGGAAGATCGCGCGGATCTGGCGGCTGACCGCGCGGTAGGCGTCGAACCGGGGACGGACGAAGACGAGCCCCGGGCACAGCCGTCGCGCGACGGCGCCGGGCATGGCCGAGCGGACGCCGAAGGCGCGCGCCTCGTAGCTCGCCGTGGTCACGACGCCGCGCGGCCCGCCGCCGCCGACCGCGACCGGCAGGCCGCGCAGCGCCGGGTCGTCGCGCTGCTCGACCGCGGCGTAGAAGGCGTCCATGTCGATGTGCAGGATGCGGCGCACCGGGGCCGTCGCGACCGTGCAGCTCGGGTGATCTTCCTGCAACGATCCTGCCGCCGCGGGCGGGCGTCCGCCAGCGGCACGGGCGCTGAGCCTTGCCTCGCGCTCGGCCCGCGACCTAGGTTTCGCCGTGAGGTCGGGCTTCGTGCGGTTCGCCCGACCGGTCGGGATCGGCGTGGAGGTGGCGATGCGCACGCGGCGACGTGCCTGGTGGCGCGTAGGGGTCGCCGGCGTGGCGTGTCTGGCCATGGCCGGGCTGGCCGTATCCGGCGCGGCCGCGGACACGCTCAACGAGGCGCTCGTCTCGGCCTATCTCGGCAACCCGGACCTGGAGGCGGCGCGCGCCGAACTGCGCGCCACCGACGAGCTCGTGCCGCAGGCGCTCTCCGGCTATCGGCCGCAGGTGTTCGTCGACGGCGAGCTGCGCTCGGTCCGCGGCACGCAGCAGATCGAGGGCAGCAAGAACGAGGTCGACATCGACACCGACGCCAAGGGCGTCGCCCTGAGCTTCCGTCAGAACCTCTATGCCGGCGGCGGCACCCAGGCGCAGGTCAGCCGGGCCGAGAACCTCGTGCGCGCCGGACGCGCCGGCCTCGTCGCCACCGAGCAGGCCGTGCTGCTCGATGCGGTGCGCGCCTACACCGCCGCCTGGCGCGATCTCGCCGTTCTCGATCTGGCACTCAACAACGAGCGGGTGCTGCGCCGCCAGCTGCAGCAGACCCAGGACCAGTTCGCGGTCGGCGAGGTGGCGCGAACCGACGTCGCCCAGGCCGAGGCGCGGCTGTCGCGCGGGCGCTCCGACGTCGAGGTCGCCAAGGCCGACCTCGCCGCTTCGAACGCCGAGTTCCGCCGGGTGATCGGGCGCGACCCGGAGAAGCTTGCGGTGCCCCTCCGCCTTACCGAGCTGCCGGCGAGCCTGGCCGAGGCGCAGGCCCTGGCCGAGGCCAACCCGGCGGTGGTCCGCGCGACCTACCAGCTGTTCGCCGCGCGCGACGATGTCGACGTCGCCTTCGCCAACATCCTGCCCAGTCTCGATCTCCGCGGCGACGCCGGCTACGCCGACTCGCCCCGTGCCGGGATCGACTGGGACCGCAGCGCCTCGCTGGGGCTGGTGCTGTCGATCCCGCTCTATCAGGGCGGGGCCGAATATGCGGCGGTGCGCCAGAACCGGCAGACGGCGCAGCAGCGGCGCAGCCAGCTCGAGTCCGCGAACCGCTCGGTCCAGGCGACGGTCGCCGCGGCCTGGGACCGGCTGCTCGCGGCGGCCGCCGCGGTCCGCGCGCTGCGCGACGAGGTGCGGGCCAACGAGATCGCCTACGAGGGCGTCAACGCCGAGCAGCAGGTCGGCCTGCGCACGGTGATCGACGTACTCGACGCGCAGCAGGATCTGTTCACCTCGCAGGTCAACCTGGTTCGCGCCCAGGCGATCGAGGTCGAATCGAGCTATGCCCTGCGCGCCGCGGCCGGCAGCCTCACCGTCGTCGACCTCGGCCTGCCGGTCGAGCCGTACCAACCCAGCGTCTACTACGACCGCAACCGCAACCGTCTGTTCGGCATCGACGACGGGCGTTAGGGGCGCGTCACGCCTCGTGCCACAGGCGGCCGGCGAGGACGACGGCGCGGGTGCGCAGCTTGCGCGGCGTGCGGCGCGTGGCGCCGGTCACGTCGACCAGGGTGAAGTCGCCCTCGACCAGTTCGAGCACGGTCACGTCGCCGGTGCTGCCCGGGGCGAGGTCGGCGAGGTCCGGCCGGCCGAGCTTCAGGGCCGGGGTCGCGCTGACCGCGGCCACGAGGCTCGGCAGGTCCATGCCGAGGGTCAGGAACTTCGACATGGTCTCGAGATTGTCGAACGCCGGCCCGTCGACGCACAGGCTGTGCACGTCGGAGCTGACGATGTCCGGCGCGAAGCCCTGGGCGAGCATCGCCTCGGCCACGGCGAAGCTGAACGAGCCCATGCCGTGCGCCACGTCGAACAGCACACCGCGCTCGCGCGCCTGCCAGCAGGCCTCGCGGACCCGCCCGTCGCCGCCGAGCGGCGCGTTCGGCGGCGGGCGGAAGCAGTGGGTCAGGATGTCGCCCGGGCGGAGCGTCTCGAGGACCTGGGCGTAGGTCGGCGGCGGCCGGTCGATGTGGCACATGACCGGCAGTCCGGCGAGCTCGGCGGCCTCGATCGCGAGGTGCAGCGGCAGGAGTCCGTGCGGGCCGCTGGTCAGCGCGCCGATCCGGACCTTGATGCCGCGGACGAGGTCCGGGTTCTCGCGCGCGACGCGGGCACAGACCGCGGGCTCGAGCAGCCGCAGGTCCCAAGACTCGCCGACCATCACCTCGCGCGAGAAGCCGAAGATCCCGGCGAAGCTGACGTGGAGATAGGCCAGCACGCGGGTCGCGGCGCGCGCCGCCACGTGGTCGCGCAGGCCGGCGATGTTGCCGGCCCCAGCGCTGCCGACGTCGAGCCAGGTGGTGGTGCCGGCGCGCCGCGCCAGCGCGTCGGGATCGACGCCCAGCGACGTGCCGGCCGGATAGACATGGGCGTGGAAGTCGATCATGCCGGGCATGACGATGCAGCCGGCGAGGTCGCGCTCGAGCGTCCCCTCGGCGTCGAGCGACGCGCCGACCGCCGCGACCCGGCCGTCGTGCAGCGCCACGTCGGCGACGCCGTCGAGCCCGGATCGCGGGTCGATCACCCGGCCACCGCGCAGCAGCAGGTCGTAGCGCATCGCCTGGGCCTCCCCGCCCGCTTCCGCAGGGCTGCATAGGCCTGCGGCACCCGGTCGGAAAGTCCCGCCGGTAACGTTAACCGGGCGGCAAGGCTGATCCGGCCAAGCTGGCCGCCGCTGAGCCAGACCGGAGACCTGTCATGACGACCTTCCGCAAGGCGGGCCGGGCCTGCCTGCTGGGCCTCGCCCTCGCGAGCGCGGCCCTGCCTGTGGGCGCGGCCACCCGCACCGCCAACCTGCCAGTGTCGGCGACCGTCGAGAGTGCTTGCAACCTGACCACGGCGAGCATGGACTTCGGGACCTACCAGGCCGGGGCGACCGCGAATCTCGATGTCACCGGCAGCATCCGCTACACCCAGTGCGTCGGTCTGACCCTGACGCTCGAGCTGGGCCCCGGCGCCAACCCGAGCGGGACCACGCGGCGGATGCGCTCCGACGCCGGCGGCTTCCTGACTTACGAGATCTACAAGAACAGCGCCCGGACGAGCGTGTTCGGCAGCGGCACGGCGGGCCTCACGCTCACCGCGCCGACCAGCGGCGCCCAGACCGTCAGCATCTTCGGCCGCATCCCCGCGGGCCAAACGGTGGCCCCGGGAACCTACAGCGACACGGTGGCGATCACGCTCACCTTCTGATCGGGCCGGGGCGGCCCCAGGCTCGCCAACCGGACGGACGCCGCCTAGAGTGCGGCGGCCGCGCGGTCCGACGGCGGCGCAAGGGAGGACGAGGATCCGCGTGGCCGAGCCCGTGCTCGACCTGTCCCGGCCGACGGCCGACGAGGTCAAGACGACGACCTGCTACATGTGCGCCTGTCGGTGCGGGATCCGGGTCCACCTGAGCGACGGCCGGCTGCGCTACATCGAGGGCAACCGGCGCCACCCGGTCAATCGCGGCGTGCTCTGCGCCAAGGGCTCGGCCGGCATCATGCAGCAGCTTGCGCCGTCGCGGCTGCGCGCGCCGCTGCTGCGCACGGGCCCCCGCGGCAGCGGCGAGTTCCGCCGGATCTCGTGGGACGAGGCGCTGGCGATCGCGACCGACTGGCTGCGGTCGATCCGCGCCACCGATCCGCGCCGTCTCGCCTTCTTCACCGGCCGGGACCAGAGCCAGGCCTTGACCGGATTCTGGGCGGCGCAGTTCGGCACGCCCAACTACGCCGCGCATGGCGGCTTCTGCTCGGTCAACATGGCCGCCGCCGGCCTCTACACGCTGGGCGGGTCGTTCTGGGAGTTCGGCGAGCCGGACTGGGAGCGGACCCGCTACCTGCTGCTCGTCGGCGTCGCCGAGGACCACGACAGCAACCCGATCAAGCGCGGCCTTGCCGAGCTCAAGGCGCGTGGAGCGAAGATCGTTTCGGTCAACCCGGTGCGCACCGGCTACTCGGCGATCGCCGACGAGTGGCTGCCGATCCGGCCGGGGACCGACGGGCTGCTGATCCTGGCGCTGATCCACGAGCTGCTCCGCGCCGGGCGGATCGACGCGTCCTACCTGCAGCGCTGGACCAACGCCGGCTGGCTCGTCGTCGATGCGCCGGGCGAGGCCAGCGACGGGCTGATCGCACGCGATGCGGAGGGCCGGCCGCTGGTGCGCGACCGCGCGCGCGGGATCGTCGTCCCCTTCGCTTCCGGCGACGCCGCGCTGCACGGCCGCACGACGCTCCCGGACGGGCGGCACGCGCGACCGGTTCTCGAGCTGGTCGCCGAACGCTACCTCGATGCCGCCTACAGCCCGGACGCCGTGGCCGAGCGGACCGGCCTGCCGGCGGCGACGATCCGCCGCCTCGCCGTGGAGATCGCCGCGGCCGCATTCACCGACCCGCCGGTGCTGGAGCAGCCCTGGACCGACTGGACCGGGCAGCGCCACGCGCGCGTCGAGGGGCGCCCGGTGGCGATCCACGCGATGCGCGGGGTGGCGGCACACGCCAACGGCTTCCAGACCTGCCGCGCGCTGCACCTGCTGCAGCTCCTGCTGGGCGCGGTCGACGTCCCGGGCGCCTGGCGGTTCAAGCTGCCGCATCCGAAGCCGATCCCGCCCGCTCCGAAACCGGCCGGCAAGGCGGTGCAGATGGCGCCCGGCCGGCCGCTCGCCGGGATGCCGCTCGGCTATCCGACCGGGCCCGAGGACCTCCTGGTCGACCCGGACGGCACGCCGCGGCGCCTCGACAAGGCGTTCTCCTGGGACGCGCCGCTCGCCGTGCACGGCATGCTGCACACGGTGATCCGCAACGCCGTCCGCGGCGATCCATACCCGATCGACACGCTCTTCCTCTACATGACCAACATGGCGTGGAACTCGGCGATGAGCACCGCCGAGACGATCGACCTGCTGACCGCGACCGACCCGACGACCGGCGCCTATCGGATTCCACGGATCATCTACTCCGATGCGTTCCACTCCGAGATGGTCGCCTATGCCGATCTCGTCCTGCCGGACACGACCTATCTCGAGCGCTGGGACTGCATCTCGCTGCTCGACCGGCCGATCGGCTCGCCCGACGCGATCCAGGACGCGATCCGCCAGCCGGTGCTGGCGCCCGACCGCGACGTCCGCCCCTTCCAGGACGTGCTGATCGATCTCGGCCATCGCCTCGGGCTACCGGCCTTCACCGCGGCGGACGGCGGCCCCCGCTTCCCCGGCGGCTACCCCGACTATCTCCAGCACCACGAGCGCAGGCCGGGGATCGGTCCGCTCGCCGGCTGGCGCGGCGCGGCCGGCGACAAGATCGGCAAGGGCGAGCCGAACCCGGCGCAGCTCGAGCGATACCGCGCCAACGGCTGCTTCTTCTCGGCACCGCTCGCTCCCGAGCAGCGCTGGATGAAGCACGTCAACCGCGACTATCTCAAGCTGGCGGCGCAGATCGGCCTGATCGACGACGCCGCGCCGATCGTGCTGCAGCTCTACAGCGAGCCCTTGCAGCGCTTCCGTCTGGCGGCGCGCGGGCACGGCGCCGTCCGCCCGCCGGCGAGCCACCGTGCGCGCATCGAGCGGTTCTTCGACCCGCTCCCGTTCTGGTACCGGCCGTTCGATCAGGAGCTGAGCGGCGATGCCTACCCGCTGCACGCGCTCACGCAGCGGCCGATGGCAATGTACCACAGCTGGGGTGGCCACAATGCCTGGCTGCGCCAGCTCCACGCCGCCAATCGCCTCCATGTCCACCGCGCGACCGCCGCCCGTCTCGGCCTGGCCGACGACGACTGGGTGTGGATCGTCGGCCGGCTCGGCCGGGTTCGGGCCCGCATCCGCCTGGTCGAGGGCGTCCATCCCGACACGGTGTGGACGTGGAACGCGATCGGCCGGCGACGCGGAACGGCGGGTCTGTCCGGGGACGCGCCCGAGGCCACGGAGGGCTTCTTGCTCAACCATCTGATCGACGATCGGCTGCCCGCCACGGACGGTGCCGAGTTCGCCAACGCCGACCCGATCACCGGGCAGGCGGCTTGGTTCGACCTGCTGGTCCGGCTGGAGAAGGCCGAGGCCCGCGGACCGTCGCCGGACTGGGCGCCGCTGCCGGCACCGCCGGGCGCGGCGCCGCCGCCGCGCGTGCTGCGTCACGGTGCTCCGGCACGGGGCGGCGAGTTCCCGTGACCTCACTGCCGCCGACCCCGCCGCCGCGCCGCCTGGGGCTCGTGATCGACCTCGACACCTGCGTCGGCTGCCAGGCCTGCGTCGTGAGCTGCAAGCAGTGGAACACAGGCGGCCACCCGGCACCCCTGTCGGACGTCGAGCCCTATGGCCGCGAGCCTTCGGGGGCGTGGCTCAACCGCGTCCACGGCTACGAGGTCGCGCCGGCCGGTGGTGGCTGCGGCCAGACGGTGTACTTCCCGAAATCCTGCCTGCACTGCGAGAACGCCGCCTGCGTCACGGTGTGCCCGACCGGCGCGTCGTACAAGCGTGCGGCTGACGGCATCGTCCTGGTCGACGAGGCGAAGTGCATCGGCTGCGGCCTGTGCGCCTGGGCCTGCCCCTATGGCGCGCGCGAGCTCGATCCGGTCGAGGGCGTGATGAAGAAATGCACGCTCTGCATCGACCGGATCTATAACGAGACGCTGCCGGAAGAGGAGCGCGAGCCGGCCTGCGTGGCGAGCTGCCCGGCGCGCGCGCGCCATTTCGGCGACCTCGCCGACCCGGCGAGCCCGGCGGCACGGCTGGTCGCCGCCCGCGGCGGCTTCGACCTCATGCCCGAGCTGGGCTACCGGCCGACCAACAAGTACCTGCCACCGCGCCCGCGCCGGCAGGGCGACGAGGACCCGCCGCGGGCGCTCCCCGACGTCGCCGGGCCGGGTGGGCTGTGGGGCTGGGTCGATCGCCTGCTGGGCGGCTGACGCGCGCGGATGCACCCGGCTCCGTCGCTGGTCCTGTTCACGGTGCTGTCCGGCGCCGGTTACGGGTGGCTCGCGCTGCTCGGGCTCGCCGCCGCGACCGGTCGCGCGTCCGAGCTCACGGCCTGGGATGCAGGCGGGGCGGCGGCCGCCCTGCTCCTCGTCACCGCCGGGCTGCTCGCCTCGACGGCGCATCTCGGCCATCCCGAGCGCGCCTGGCGGGCGCTCAGCCAGTGGCGCAGCTCCTGGCTGTCACGCGAAGCCGTGGCCGCCGCCGTCACCTACCTTCCGGCGCTCGGGCTGCTCGCCGCCTGGGCGCTCGGCGACGGACCGGTCCGCGTCCTCGGTGTCGCGACCGCCGCCTGCGCGCTGGCGACGGTGCTCTGCACGGCGATGATCTACGCCGCGCTGCGGCCGATCGCGCGCTGGCACAGCCCCTGGGTGCCGGCGACGTTCCTTGCGCTGGCCGTGGCCACGGGCGCGCCGCTCGCTTGGCTCGTCGCGGCGCTCGCCGGCGATCCCGGGACCGCGGCGCCGGGCGTCGCGGGGCTCGCGGCGCTCCTCGCCTGGACGGTGAAGCTGCTGGCCTGGCAGGCCGCGGACGGCGCGCAGGCGGTGGCCGACGCCGGGACGGCCACCGGGCTGGGCCATCTCGGCCGGGTACGCCTCGTCGAGCCGCCGCACAGCATGGACAACTATCTCACGCGCGAGATGGGCTTTCGCGTGGCGCGCAAGCACCGCCTGACGCTGCGCCGTCTGGCCGTGCTGCTCGGCGGCGGCGCGCCGCTGCTCCTGGCGCTGCTCGCGCTCACAGCGCTGCGCGGGGCCCCGACCCCCGGGCTCGCCGCCGCCGCCGCCGCCGCGGCGATCCTCGGCGCGCTCCTCGAGCGCTGGCTGTTCTTCGCCGAGGCGCGGCACACGGTGACGCTCTATTACGGTGCCGAGGTGGCGTGATCAGGCGGCGGCCGGCGCCGGGCGGGCGGGTGGCGTGCGCACGCCGAGGGCGACCGCGACCGCGAGCAGCGAGGCCAGCGCGATGACCCAGAACACCGCCCGCGGGCGGCCCGCGTCCAGCAGCAGACCGACCAATGCCGGGGCGATCGTCCCGCCGAGGTCGAGGCCGGAATAGACGAACCCGAACACCTTGCCGGAGGCGCCCGGCGGGGCCGCGGCGCGGACCAGCATGTCGCGCGAGGGCGTCATCGCGCCGAGCGCGAAGCCGGCGGCGGCGACCAGCGCCAGCAGGCTGGGCGCCGGCAACGGCAGATAGCCGACACTCAGCAGGATCCCCGCACCCACGAGCATGCCTGCGGCGATGATCGCCTGGTGCTGGCCGTGTCGGTCGGCGAGGACACCGCCGGCGGCGGTGCCGAGCGCGCTGCCGAGCATGAACGCGGTCAAGGTCGCCGTGGCCACCGCCAACGGGACATCGTGCAGCTGGTGCAGGGCAAGCGGCATGAAGCTCTGCATCGCCATGAACGACATGGCGAGGAGGCAGAAGAACAGGAAGCAGGCGAGGATCGGGCCGGCGAGGAAGAGGCGCAGTCGGTCGCGCGTCGGGCCGGCGGCACCGGTCGGCGTCACGCGCGGATGGTGGACGATGTCGGCCCGTCGGCGCAGCAGCAGGAGCGCCACGGCGAGGCCGAGCGCGGCGGCGGCAGCCAGCGCGCTGCGCCAGCCCGTCGCCTCGGCGACGACGATGACGAAGGCCGGGGCGAGTGCCCAGCCGAGCGTGCCGCCGATGGTGTGCACGCTGAACGCGCGCCCCATCCGCGTCGGCGAGACGCGCTGCCCGAGGATCGCATAGTCGGCCGGATGGAACACGGAGTTGCCGAGCCCGGCGGCGACCGCGAGCGGCAGCAGCCAGGGGTAGCTGGGGACCAGGCTCATGAGGCCGATCGCGGCGGCGAGCAGCGTCACGCCACCGATCAGCACCCGGGTCGCGCCATGCCGGTCGACGAGGAAACCGGCCGGTGTCTGCGCCAGCCCGGAGGTGGCGAAGAACAGCGTCATCACGAAGCCGAGCTCGGCGTAGGAGACGCCCAGCGATTCCCGCAGCAGCGGGAACAGCGGCGGCAGCACGAGGTGGAAGAAGTGGCTGCTGAAATGCGCCGTCCCGACGAGGCCGATGACGGCGACGTCGCGCGCGACCGGCTGCTCGACGACGGTCATCGTTCCGTCCCTGCTGGCCCCGGCGCCGGTTATGGCGCAGCGTGGCGCGGCGTGCCAGGGCGGCTGGCCCCGCGCTCCGGACCGTGCGCCGCCGCGACGGCATGTGGCGCTTTCGGACAGGCAACCGGCCGCCGGGCGCGATCACGTCGCCGCGGCCGATGAGGGGAGCGCAGCATGGCGGAGATGGCGTCCGACATCGAGATCGCGCGCGCGGCACGGCTGCGCCCGATCGAGGCGGTGGCGGAGCGGCTGGGCGTACCGGATACGGCGTTGCACCGCTACGGCCGGCACATCGCCAAGCTCGATCTCGCCTTCGTCGACGGGCTGCGCGACCGCCCGGCCGGCAAGCTGGTGCTGGTCACGGCGATCAACCCGACCCCGGCCGGCGAGGGCAAGACGACCACCACGGTCGGCCTCGGCGACGGGCTCAACCGGATCGGCCGCCGGGCGGCGATCTGCCTGCGCGAGCCGTCGCTCGGCCCGTGCTTCGGCATGAAGGGCGGAGCCGCCGGCGGCGGCCACGCCCAGGTCGTGCCGATGGACAGCATCAACCTGCACTTCACCGGCGACTTCCATGCCATCGGCAGCGCGCACAACCTCCTCGCCGCGCTGGTCGACAACCATGTCTACTGGGGCAACGCGTGCGACCTCGACCTGCGGCGGATCGCCTGGCGGCGGGTCGTCGACATGAACGACCGCGCGCTGCGCCAGATCGTCTCCGGCCTCGGCGGCGTGGCCAACGGCTTCCCGCGCGAGGACGGCTTCGACATCACCGTCGCCTCCGAGGTCATGGCGGTGTTCTGCCTGAGCGGCGGGCTGGCCGAGCTGGAGGAGCGCCTCGGGCGGATGATCGTCGGCTGGACCCGGGCCAAGCAGCCGGTCAGGGCGGCCGACCTCAAGGCCGCCGGCGCGATGGCGGTGCTGCTGCGCGACGCGCTGATGCCCAATCTGGTGCAGACGCTCGAGGGCAGCCCGGCCTTCGTCCATGGCGGGCCGTTCGCCAACATCGCGCATGGCTGCAACTCGGTGATGGCCACGCGCACCGCGCTGCGCCTCGCCGACTATGTCGTCACCGAGGCCGGCTTCGGCGCCGACCTGGGGGCGGAGAAGTTCTTCGACATCAAGTGCCGCAAGGCGGGGCTGGTGCCGGACGCGGCGGTGATCGTGGCGACGGTCCGCGCGCTGAAGATGCATGGCGGGCTGACCAAGGAGGAGCTCGGGCGCGAGGATCCCGGCGCCTTGCGCAAGGGCCTCGCCAACCTCGCAAGGCATGTCGGCAACGTGCGGAAGTTCGGTGTGCCGGCGGTCGTGGCGCTCAACCACTTCGCCAGCGACCGCGACGGCGAGCACCAGCTCGTCGCCGCCTACTGCCGCGAGGAGCTCGGCATCGAGGCGATCGTCTGCCGCCACTGGGCGGAGGGCTCGGCGGGGATCACCGCGCTGGCCGAGGCCGTCGCGGGCCTGTGCGAGCGGCCGCCGGCCCGCAACGGGCGCGGCTTCCGGCTCCTCTACCCGGACGACATGCCGCTCTGGGACAAGATGCGGACGATCGCCACCGAGATCTATGGCGCCGCCGACATCATCGCCGACAAGGCGCTGCGCGCCCGGTTCCGCGAGCTCGACGAGCAGGGCTATCGCCCGTTGCCGCTCTGCGTCGCCAAGACCCAGTACAGCTTCTCGACCGATCCCAACCTCAAGGGCGCACCCTCCGGGCACGTCGTGCCGATCCGCGAGCTGCGCGTCGCCGGCGGGGCCGAGTTCCTGGTCGTGATCTGCGGCGAGGTGATGACCATGCCGGGCCTGCCGCGGGTGCCAGCGGCGGAATCGATCCGTCTCGACGCGCGGGGCGAGATCGAGGGCCTGTTCTGATCCGGCCGCGACCGCCGGCGGGCGCTCCCCGGCGGCCGGGCGCCCTCAGGCGACCGCCTCGGCCAGGGCCGCCGTGCGGCGGAGCGGGCCGCGCGGTGGCGCCGGCGGCCCGCGGAGCAGCTCCACGAGCCGCGGCGCCTCGACCGGCCGCGAGTAGAGGTACCCCTGCACCTGGTCGCAGCCGATCGCCTGCAGGGTGTCGCGCTGCTGCGCCGTCTCGACGCCCTCGGCCACGACCGCGAGGCCGAGGCCGTGCGCGAGCCGGACCACCGCCTCGATGATCCGCAGCGACGAGCCACCGGGCTCGTCGAGCGTGCAGACGAAGCCGCGGTCGATCTTGAGCGTATCGAACGGGAAGCGCTGCAGATAGGCGAGCGCCGAGTAGCCGGTGCCGAAATCGTCGAGCGCGAGGCTCACCCCGAGCGCCTTGAGATCGCGCATCACCCGCAGCGCGTGCTCGGCGTCGCGGACGAGCAGGCTCTCGGTCAACTCCAGCTCGATCAGGCTGGCGTCGACATCGGCCGCGGCGAGCGCGTCCTCGACCGCCGCCACGACGTCCTGGCGGCGCAGCTGCTCGGGCGACAGGTTGACGGCGATGCGCCCCGCATGCAGGCCGAGATCGCGCAGGCGGCGCGCCTGCCGGCAGGCCTCGCGCAGCACCCAGTTGCCGAGCGGCACGATCAGCCCGGTGTCCTCGGCGAGCGCGATGAACCGGTCCGGCGGCACCAGCCCGCGCTCCGGGTGACGCCAGCGGATCAGCGCCTCCACCCCGACGAGCCGGTCGTCGGCGAGACGGTACTTGGGCTGGTAGTGCAGCTCGAAGGCCTCGGCGGCGAGCGCCGCGCGCAGCGCCTGCTCGAGCTCCAGCCGGTCGCGCAGCTGCAGGTTCATCGCCGGCTCGTAGAACCGGGCGAGGTTGCGGCCGTCGCTCTTCGCCCGATAGAGGGCGAGGTCGGCGTGGCGGATCAGCTCGGCGACCTCGTTCCCGTCGGCCGGCCCGAGCGCCACGCCGATGCTCGCGCCGCTCGTGATCTCCTGCCCGGCGAGGCGGATCGGCGCGGCCAGCGCGGCCAGCAGGCGCTGCGTCATCGACGCCGCCTCGCCGGGGTCGAGCAGGCCCTCCTGGAGGATCGCGAACTCGTCGCCACCCATCCGCGCCAGCGTGTCGCCCTCGCGGATGCAGCAGGCCATCCGCGCCGCGACCTCGACGAGCATCGCGTCGCCCGCCGGGTGCCCGAGCGTGTCGTTGATCTCCTTGAAGCGGTCGAGATCGATGAGGTGCAGGGCGATGCCCTGGCCGCTGCGGATGGCGCGGGCGAGCGCGCGATGCAGCGCCTCGGTGAGGAACGCCCGGTTCGGCAGCCCGGTCAGGGCGTCGTGGTGGGCGAGATGGCGGGCCTGCTCCTCGGCGAGCTTGCGCTCGGTGATGTCGAGCGCGACGTGGACCACGCGCACGACCTCGCCGGTGGCGTCGCGCACCGGGACCTTGCTGGTCAGCAGCGTCCGCCGGCGCCCGCTGCTGTCCTGCTCGACCTGCTCGACGAACGGCATCGCCCGGCCGCTCTCGGCGACCGCGCGCAGCTCCGCGTCGACGGCCGGGTCGAGGCCCAGCTCGCTCGGCAGGCGGCCTACGGCCTGCTCCGGCGCCACACCCAGGAGGTCGGCCTGGAAGCGGTTCATGAACAGGTAGCGGCCCTGCCGGTCGGTCGCGGTGATCGCCGCCGGCACCGCGTCGATCACCGCCTGCAGATCGCGGCTCACGGCCGCGGCGGCGGCGTGCGCCTCGTCCGCGACCACCGCGAGCCGCCGCGCGCGGCGCGTCTCCCGGTCGAGCAGGGCGATCAGGGTCCCGCCGCTGATCAGCAGGGCCAGCAGCGAGACCAGCAGGCCGCGGTAGAGCGCGGCCACGCGGATCTGCTTCTCGAGCTCGGCGGCGAGCCGCTCGTCATGGATCTTCTGGTTGAGATCGGCGAGCAGCCGATCGACCGCCTGCATCGCCTGGGTGACCCGGTGGTAGACCTCCTCGCGGCCACCGCGGGCGAGCCGCAGCACGTCCGGCTCGGCCTCCGCCAGGACCGCGTCGAGCCGCTCGATCACCGAGGCGATCTCGAGCCCCGGCGTGACGTCGAGGCCCGGCCGGTTCTTGGTCGCGAGCAGCGGGATGCGGCTCCACAGCAGCTCGAACGCATCGACCAGCTCGTCGGCGCCGACCTCCGCGGCGCCGGTCACGTAGCGCTCGACGGCGACCTGGAACCGGGCGAGCTGCGTCTGGGCCTGCGCGGTCGACCAGATGCCCAGCCGGTCGACCCGCGAATCGGCCTCGCGCTGGGCCTCGAGGCGGACCAGGCTGACCAGCATCGCGGTCATGAACATGACCACCGCGATGGCGAGCGCGAGGCGCGTGCCGGCGGCGACGCGATGGCCGCGCATCGGGTGGAGCCGCCGGGGCTCGGCGCTGCGCCGGCCTGTGCTCAGCGCACGACCAGGGTCTTGATCTGCCAGATCGACCGGCTCTGATACTCGATGGTGTCGAGCTCGGGACGCTGGCTCCAGGGATAGACCAACCAGAGCGGGCCCTTGTCACGGACCCGCATCGGCCGGCCGTCGATCCGGGTCGCCAGGAGCGGCCCCAGCGTATCGATGTCGCGCATCGGGATCTCGACCCGGTAGTCGTTGAGCGCGACCGCGTCGACCGTACTCCCGGCGGCGCCGACCGCAGCCAGGAGGGCCTTCGGCGAGACGCCCGAGAACCGCACCTCACCCTCGGTCCAGGGCGTGCGCGTGACCAGCTCGACGAGCCCCAGCGACTCGAGCATCTCGGCGTCGAACTCGGCCGCGTCCGGTGCGTTGCGCTGCGCGATGTTGCCCTCGATGCGCAGGATCACCTTGCCCTTCGGCACGGGCAGGGCACCCGCCATCGCCGGTCCCGCCACGAGGCCGAGCAGCATCAGCCCGGCCAACACACCACGCCTCGACACACGCATCGTTTCGTTCCCCGCTCGACGCCGCCGCCGCCGTGCGGCCGCTGTCCCACGGCGTCCCCCCAGTCCTTAGCTCTCGGCCCGTGAAGCCTCGGTTAACGCGCCCGCGTGCCGACCGCCGCGTTGCGACACTCTGTCACGCGCAAGCCCTTGGGGCGGCCCATATCCTGCGCTAGCGGACGCTGTGCGTTCGCTCCCGCGACGCCGGTCAGAAGGCGCGACTGGGTCGCGCGCCATCAACCATCCAATCGGTCGGGCCACGCATGACGACGCGGTTGCTGCCATTCAAGCTGACCATCGTGCTGGGCGCGCTCCTGGTCGCCGGGGCCGCTGCCGCGGCGGCGCCTGAGCCCTGGCAGCTCGGCCTGCAGCCGGCGGCCAGCCCGATCGCCGAGCGCGTCCACAGCTTCCACAACCTGCTGCTGTGGGTGATCACACTGATCACCCTGTTCGTGCTGGCGCTCCTGGTCTACACCTGCGTGCGCTTCCGCGAGAGCCGCAATCCGGTGCCGTCGCGGCGCACTCACAACACGCTGCTCGAGGTCGTCTGGACGGCGGTGCCGGTGCTGATCCTGGTGATCATCGCCATCCCGTCGTTCAAGCTGCTGTATTATCAAGATCGCCTGCCGGAGACCGAGCTGACGGTCAAAGCGATCGGGCATCAGTGGTACTGGACCTACGAGTACCCCGATCACGGCAACTTCACCTTCGACGCCATCATGGTCCCCGACGAGGAGATCGCCGAGGGGCAGTACCGCCTGCTGGAGACCGACAACCGCGTCGTGCTGCCGGTCGGGACCAACATCCGGGTCCTGGTCACCGCAGCGGACGTGCTGCACAGCTGGGCGATGCCGTCGATGGGCGTGAAGGTCGACGCGGTGCCCGGCCGCCTCAACGAGCTGTGGCTGCACATTAGCGAGCCCGGGGTCTATTACGGGCAGTGCTCCGAGCTATGCGGCGCCAACCACGGCTTCATGCCGATCGCGGTCGAGGCGCTGTCCAAGGAGGATTTCGAGGCCTGGGTGGCCGAGGCGCAGACGCGGTTCGCGCGGGTCGACGGCGGGATCGCCGTCGCCGCCACGGCCGCCTTCGCCGACTGAGCCACGCGCCGAGCTGAAAGGACCCGAGCATCATGGCCTACGCCACCGCGCACGACGACCATGGCGCGCCATCAGGCTGGCAGCGCTGGCTCTACTCGACGAATCATAAGGATATCGGCACGCTCTATCTGGTGTTCGCCTTCGTCGCCGGCATGATCGGCATGATCATGTCCTTGATCTTCCGCGCCGAGCTGATGGTACCGGGGGATCAGATCTACGGCGGCGACTACCATTTCCACAACGTCCTGATCACGGCCCACGGCCTGATCATGGTGTTCTTCTTCGTCATGCCGGCGCTGATCGGCGGGTTCGGCAACTGGATGGTGCCGCTGATGATCGGCGCCCCGGACATGGCCTTCCCGCGGATGAACAACATCAGCTTCTGGCTGCTCGTGCCGGCCTTCGTGCTGCTGATGGGCTCGGCCTTCGTCGGCGGCGCCGGCGGTGGCTGGACGATCTACCCACCTCTGTCCTCGGCGATCGGCGAGCATGCCGGGCCGGCCGTCGACATGGCGATCTTCTCCCTGCACCTGGCCGGCGCCAGCTCGCTTCTCGGGGCGATCAACTTCATCACCACGATCTTCAACATGCGGGCGCCGGGGATGACGATGCACCGCATGCCGCTGTTCGCGTGGTCGATCCTGGTCACGGCCTTCCTGCTGCTGCTCGCGGTCCCGGTGCTCGCCGGTGCGATCACCATGCTGCTGACCGACCGCAACTTCGGGACGCACTTTTTCGCTCCGGAGGGCGGCGGCGACCCGGTGCTGTTCCAGCACCTCTTCTGGTTCTTCGGCCATCCCGAGGTCTACATCATGATCCTGCCGGCCTTCGGGATCGTGAGCCAGATCGTCTCCACCTTCTCGAAGAAGCCGATCTTCGGCTATCTCGGCATGGCCTACGCGATGGTCGCGATCGGGGTGATCGGTTTCATCGTCTGGGCGCACCACATGTACACGGTCGGCATGGGTGTCGACGTGAAGGCCTACTTCACCGCCGCGACGATGGTCATCGCGGTGCCGACCGGCATCAAGATCTTCAGCTGGATCGCGACCATGTGGGGCGGCTCGATCCGCTTCACGGTGCCGATGCTGTGGGCGGTCGGGTTCATCTTCCTGTTCACGGTCGGCGGGGTCACCGGCGTGGTGCTCGCCAACTCGGGCATGAGCGGCGTGCTACACGACACCTACTATGTCGTCGCGCACTTCCACTACGTGCTGAGCCTGGGCGCGGTGTTCGGCATCTTCGCCGGCATCACCTACTGGATGGGCAAGATGACCGGGCACCAGATCCCCGAGGGGCTCGGCAAGATCCACTTCTGGCTGACCTTCGTCGGCGTCAACCTGACCTTCTTCCCGCAGCACTTCCTGGGTCTCGCCGGGATGCCGCGGCGGATCCCCGACTACCCCGACGCCTATGCCGGGTGGAACATGATCTCCTCGCTCGGCGCCTTCATCGCCGGGGCGAGCGCGATCTTCTTCATCTACATGATGTGGCGGACCTTCTCCGTGCGGGTGCCGTGCGCCGACAATCCCTGGGGCGAGGGCGCCACGACGCTGGAGTGGACGGTGCCGTCGCCGCCGCCTTTCCACACCTTCGAGGAGCTTCCCGTGATCCGCGAAGCGCCGGCGCACTGAGCGGCGCGTGATGACGGTCGGCATCGAGCCGGTGAGCCCGCGGACACTGGCCGCCCCGGCGGCGGGTGGCGCGGGATCCGAGCTGCGTGACTTCTGGCTGCTGATGAAGCCGGGCGTCATGCAGCTGGTGCTCGTGACCGCCTGGGTCGCGCTCTATCTGGCCCCGGGCGAGCTGCACCCCGTGCTCGCGGTGACGACGATGCTGTGCATCGCGACCGGCGCCGGCGCCGCCGCGGCGATCAACAACTGGTACGACCACGACATCGACCGCGGCATGGCGCGGACGCGCCAGCGCCCGACCGCGGCCGGCCGCATCGACCCGGCCGACGCGCTGACGCTCGGCGTCGCGCTCGCCATCCTCGCGGTGATGACGATGGGCCTCGCCGTGGGCTGGGTGGCTGCCGCGCTGCTCGCCGGCACGATCCTCTTCTACGTCGCCGTCTACACGATGTGGCTCAAGCGCCGGCACGCGCAGAACATCGTCGTCGGCGGCGCCGCGGGCGCCGTGCCGCCGGTGATCGCCTGGACCGCCGCCACCGGCAGCGTCGACGCCCTGCCCCTGGTCATGGCGGCGATCATCTTCCTCTGGACACCGCCGCACTTCTGGGCGCTCGCGCTCTACCGGCGCGGCGACTATGCGGGCGTCGGCGTGCCGATGCTGCCGGTGACCGCAGGGGCCGCGGCGACCCGGCGCCAGATCCTCGCCTACGCCGTCCTGCTCCTGCCCGTGGCGCTCCTGCCGACGCTGCTGGGTGCTCTGGGCTGGATCTATGGCGCGGCAGCACTCGCGCTCGGTGCGATCTTCGTCGGCCATGCCTGGGCTCTGTGGCGCACCGGGACCGACGCCGCGGCGCTGCGGACGTTCCGCTTCTCCCTCGCGCACCTGTTCGTGCTGTTCCTGTTCATGGCGATCGATCGCGCGGTGGCCGGCGGATGGACACCCTGAGCGATGCGCCCGACGCCCGAGCAGCTCCGCCGGCAGCGGACCAAGAACGTCGCGCTGGCCCTGGCCCTGGTCGCGCTGGTGGTGCTGTTCTTCGTCGTCAGCCTGGTGCGGATGGGCGGGCCGTGAGCGGCGCCATGGGGCGCAACCGGCGGACCGCGCTGCTGCTCTCGACCATCATCCTCGCCATGGTCGGGCTGACCGCCGCCTCGGTGCCGCTCTACCGCCTGTTCTGCCAGGTCACCGGCTATGGCGGGACGACCCGCGCGGCGAGCGCGCCGCCGGAGCGGGTCGGCGGCGCGCCGATCACGGTCGCCTTCAACGCCGATGTGGCACCCGATCTGCCCTGGGCCTTCCAGCCGCTGCAGCGCAGCGTCAGCGTCCGTCCCGGCGAGGATCGGCTGGTATTCTACGAGGCCGTCAACCGCGGCAGCGAGCCGGTGGTCGGCACCGCCGTGTTCAACGTCACGCCGCACAAGGTCGGGGCCTACTTCAACAAGCTGCAGTGCTTCTGCTTCGAGCAGCAGACGCTGGAGCCCGGCGAGCGCATCGAGATGGGCGTGTCGTTCTTCGTCGATCCGGCGATCCTCGACGACCCGGACGCGCGCGACGTCAAGCAGATGGTCCTGTCCTATACCTTCTTCGTCGATCGCGAGGCGACCGCCGAGCTGCGCCGGCGCCGCGCCGAGCCGATGAGCTGAGCCGCAGGGGATCGGGAGAGCCGAGAATGGCCGCCACCGCCGATGTCGCCCATCACGGCGATCACGCGCACCACAAGCCCAAGCATGACTACCATCTGGTCGATCCGAGCCCGTGGCCGCTGATCGGCTCGATCGCCGCGCTGCTGCTGACCGGCGGCGGGGTGATGTGGATGCACGGCGCGGCGGCCGGGCCGTGGGTCGTGCTGCTGGGCTTCCTCGGCGTCGCCTACGTGATGGTCCGGTGGTGGCGGGACGTGCTGCGCGAATCGTCCCGCGGCGACCATTCGGCCGTCGTGTCGCGCGGCCTGCGCATCGGCATGGTCCTCTTCATCACCTCCGAGGTGTTCTTCTTCTTCGCCTTCTTCTGGGCGTTCTTCTGGGGTGCCCTGGTCCCGCCGGAGACCTACGCGGTGTCCTGGCCGCCCGAGGGGATCGAGCCCGTCCCGGCGTTCGACATCCCGTTTCTCAACACGCTGATCCTGCTGCTGTCCGGGGCGACGGTCACATGGGCGCATCACGCGATCCGTGAGAACGACCAGCAGACCGCGTTCAAGGCGCTGGCGCTGACCGTCGCGCTGGGTGTCACCTTCACGCTGTTCCAGGTCTACGAGTACGTCCACGCGATCCACGAGGGCTTCACCCTGCAGTCCGGGATCTTCGGCTCGACCTTCTACATGGCGACCGGGTTCCACGGCTTTCACGTGATCGTCGGCACGACCTTCCTGATCGTCTGCATGATGCGCGCCTGGTACGGCACCTTCCGCCCCGACAAGCATGTCGGCTTCGAGGCCGCCGCCTGGTACTGGCACTTCGTCGACGTGGTGTGGCTGTTCCTGTTCGTCTGGGTGTACTGGTGGGGTGGCAGTCTGCGCTTCACCACCACGCCGGTCGGGTGAGCGCAGGCGGCGGGTCGGCGGCGGGTCGTGGTCTCGCCGGGCGCTGTCCGGCCTGTGGCCAGGGCCGGCTGTTCGACGGCTTCATCCGACTGGCACCGCGCTGCAGCGTGTGCGGGACGGAGCTTGCGCCACCCGGGGGCGCCGAGGACCCGTTCGCGCTGATCGTGTTGGCGGTGGGGATCCTCGTCGTCGGCGCCGCCCTGGTCGTCGAGATCCGCTATGCGTGGCCGATCTGGCTCCACCTCGTGGTCTGGCTGCCTCTGGCCCTCGGCTTGTGCCTCGCGCTGCTGCGCCCGACCCGAGGCCTGCTGGTCGGCATCCAGTACCGCGTCCGAGGCGCTGGGGCCCGTGACCGGCGCTGATCTGGCGACGCCACGCTTCCGGCCCGGCGTGCTCCTCACGGTCTGCACCGCCGTGGCGCTGATCGTGCTGCTCGCCCTCGGCACCTGGCAGGTACGCCGCCTGCAGTGGAAGAACGAGCTGATCGCCACCGCCGAGGCGCGGGCCAGCGCGGCGCCGGTGCCGCTCCCCGACCTGCTCGCAGACCCGGCGACGGCGGACTTCCGTGCCGCGTCGGCCGAAGGGACCTACCGGCACGATCTGGCTTTCGCCATGGGGACCGTCGCCCAGACGGGTCGGGTCGGGGCGCGGCTGGTGACGCCGCTGGCGCTCGCCGACGGCACGCTGCTGCTGGTCGAGCGGGGCTGGCTGCCGGCGGAGCTGCTGCCCCCGGCCACGCCGTCCGACCTCGAGCCGGCCGGCCCGCTCACCCTGACCGGCCGGGTCCGCGCTCACGGCGCGGACCGGGCCGGACCCTTCACGCCCGCCAACGAACCGGAGCGGCGGCGCTGGTACTGGTACGACCTGCCGGCGCTCGAAGCCGCGCTCGGAGCGGAGGTGCTGCCCCTCGTGCTGACGCTCGAGGCCAGCGACACGGGGGCCGAGCTGCCGCGACCGCTGCCGCTGCCCCTGAGGCTGCCCAACAACCACTTGGGCTACGCCGTGACCTGGTACGGGCTGGCGGCCGCCCTGCTGGCGGTCTATGTCATGTTCGGGTTTCGGCGGAGCAGCGTGTGACGGGCCTGCGCAGCCTCAAGATCGCCGCGATCGCCGCGGCTGGCCTGACCTACCTGCTCATCGTCCTGGGCGGTCTCGTTCGCGTGACCGATTCCGGCCTGTCATGCCCCGACTGGCCGACCTGCTACGGACACTGGGTGCCGCTCCCGGCCGACATCGCAGCGGTCCCCGGGATCACCTACAGCTACGGCCAGGTGATGCTGGAGTGGGTGCACCGGCTGATCGCGGGCGTGCTGCTCGGGCCGATCGTCCTCGCCATCGCCGTCCTGGCGGTGGCCCTTCGCGCGCGCGACCGCGGCCTGCCCGGGCTCGGCGCGCTCCTGCTCGTCCTCCTCCTCGTCCAGGGTGGTCTCGGAGCGTTCACCGTCTTCGACAGCAACAGCCCGTGGTCGGTAGCGGTACATCTCGGCAACGCGCTGATCATCCTGGCGCTGCTGATCCTCGTCGCGACGCGTGCCGCAGAGCTGCCGGAGCCGCTGCCACCCGCACCGGCCGTGTCGCTGCTCGCCGGCGTCGCCGCCCTTTTGGCGCTCGGCGCCATGGCCAGCGCGGCGATGACGACCAAGAGCGGTGCCGCGCTGGCCTGCGCCACCTGGCCGGACTGCGACGGCGCGTGGCTGCCGGATCTCGGCGATCCGCTGGTCGCGATCCATTTCGCCCACCGGCTGCTGGCGGCGGCGACCGGCATCGCCGTGCTGGCGCTGTGGTTCGCCTGCCGCGGCCTCGATCCGGCGCGTCGCCGCCTCGCCAGCCTCGCGCTCGCCCTGGTCGTGGCGCAGGTCGGGCTGGGCGCGCTGGTCATCGTCTGGCAGGTGCCCCTGCCCATGGCGGTGCTGCACCAAGCGGTCGGCGTGCTGCTGTTCGTCGTCATCTGCCGGCTGCTGTGGCGCTCGGCGTCGACCGGCCGGCCGGCAGCCGCGAGGAGGAGCCCGGATGGCTTCGCCCTACACGGCGCTTGAGGCACGGTTCCGACGCCTCGCCGACATCGAGGGTGCCATCTCGGTCCTGTCCTGGGACCAGGCGGTGTGCATGCCGAAGGGCGGTGGCCGTGTCCGCGGCGACCAGCTCGCCACGCTGCGCCGCCTGGCGCACGACACGCTGAGCTCGCCGGACACCGCCGCACTGCTCGACGAGGCGCTGGCGCAGGACGGGCTCGATCCCTGGCAGCGGGCCAATCTGCGCGAGATGCGCCGCCGCCATGTGCGCGCGACCGCACTCGACCCGGCGATCGTCGAGGCGCTGACGCGCGCCACCAACGGCTGCGAGTTGGTCTGGCGCGATGCGCGCGCCGCCAGCGACTTCGCGATGCTCCGGCCACACCTCGAGGAAGTGGTGCGGCTGACCCGGGAGGCCGCGGGTCAGGTCGGCGCCGGGCTCGGCCTCGCTCCCTACGACGCACTGCTCGACGAGTTCCAGCCCGGGCTGCGTTCGGCCGAGGTCGAACGGCTGCTGGCACCGGTCGAGGCGGCGCTGCCAGCGATGATCGACGATGCGCTCGCGCGGCAGCGGCCGGCCGTGCCGCCCAAGGGCCCGTTCCCGGTCGAGCGGCAGCGCGCGCTGGGCCGGCGGCTGATCGAGCGGCTCGGCTTCGACTTCGACCACGGCCGGCTCGACGAGAGCACCCACCCCTTCTGTGGCGGGGTGCCGGACGACATCCGCATCACCACCCGCTACCGCGAGGACGAGGTGGTCTCGGCGCTGATGGCGATCCTCCACGAGACCGGCCACGCGCTCTACGAGGCGGGCCTGCCGCGGGATTGGCGCGGCCAGCCGGTCGGCGACGCGCGCGGCATCGTGATCCACGAGAGCCAGTCGCTGCTGATGGAGATGCAGGCCTGCCGGTCGGCCGAGTTCGTCGGCTTCCTCGCCGGCGAGCTGGCCCGCACCTTCGGCCCCGACCCGGCCTTCGCCCCGGAGAACCTCGCGGCGCTCTACCGGCGGGTCGAGCGTTCGCTGATCCGGGTCGACGCCGACGAGATGACCTACCCGCTGCACATCGTCCTGCGCTGGCGGCTGGAGCGGGCGCTGCTCGCGGGCGATCTCGCGCTCGCCGACCTGCCGGCGGCGTGGAACGAGGCGATGCACGAGCTGCTCGGCATCGTCCCGCCCGACGACCGCCACGGCTGCCTGCAGGACATCCACTGGCCGGTCGGCGGATTCGGCTACTTCCCCGACTACACGCTGGGCGCGATGCTCGCGGCGCAGCTCTTCCAGGCGGCGCTGCGCGACGTCCCGGAGCTGCGCACGAGCATCGCCGCCGGCGACATGGCGCCGCTGCTCGGCTGGCTACGCCGCGCGGTGCATGGGCACGGATCGCGCCCGGACTGGCAGGAGCTGGTCGTCGAGGCGACCGGCGCGCCGCTCTCGCCGGAGCCGTTCCTCGCCCACCTGCGCGAGCGCTATCTCGGCGGGGTCTGAACGCGGCGCGGGCGTCACGCCGCCTGCGGCACGTGGAACTGGAACAGCCAGGTCTCGCTGATCGGCCCGTCCGGCCCCTTGAAATAGGCCCGCAGCTCCGCGACCTCGCCCGGCTTCGCGTCGAGGTCGAAGGTCATCCGCCAACGCTTCGTGAACGGCGTGTTCTCGACGAAGATGCGCTCGATCGTGCCCACCGAGCTGCCGACGACGGCCTCGGGCTTGTCCACCGCGTCCCAGGTGTCGAACGGTCCGCCGACGAAATCGACCATGAACTTGTAGATGCCCTTCGGCCGGGGCTGGCCCGGCTGGCCGCCCTTGCCGATCCCGGTCTGGAACACCATGGCGAGGCGGTCGCGGGGAAAGAACGGCTCGTCGGCCAGCCAGTGCAGCCGGTAGCGCCAGGCCAGCGCGTCGCCGCCCTGCGGCTTCCGCTCGGGTACCCAGAAGGCCACGATGTTGTCGTAGATCTCGTCGTCGGTCGGGATCTCGACGAGCTGCACCGAGCCCTTGCCCCAGGGCTCGAGCGGCTCGACCCAGGTCGACGGGCGCAGGTGATAGCGCACGCCGTCGAGATAGTGGTCGTAGTTGCGGTCGCGCTGCGAGAGCCCGAAGCCGCGCGGGTTCTCGTCGAAAAAGCTCGAGGTCACGATCCGCCAGGGGTTGTTGAGCGGTCGCCAGAGATGCTCGCCCCAGCTCGTCCACATCGCCAGGCCGTCGGCGTCATGTACCTCGGGTCGCCAGTCCTCGGCGTAGCGCTTGTTGTGCTCGCCGAACCAGAACATCGAGGTGAGCGGCGCGACGCCCAGGCGCGCGATCTCGCGGCGCGGGAAGAGGCGGCAGTCGATGTCCATCACGACGCCCGAGGTGCGCCGCAGCTCGAAGCGGTAGGCGCCGGTGATGCTGGGCGAGCTGAGCAGGCTGTGCACGACCACCGGCGCGTCCTCGGTCAGCGCCGGCTCGAACCAGTGCTCGATGAAGTCGGGGAACTCCTCCGGGCCCGGATCGCCCGAGCCGAGGGCCAGACCGCGCGCCGACTGGCCGACCTGACCCAGCTCGCCGACGGCGCGGAAGTAGGACGCGCCGAGAAAGGTCGCCCAGGGCTCGAGCTTGGTCCAGTCGCCGCGCAGGCGCGATTCGTAGATCCAGAAGCCGGCGAAGGCGGAGGGCTCGGACGGCAGGCCGTGCGCCACATGGTCGGGCGGCATGGCGAAATAGTCGTCGCGATAGACGACCTCGCGGGCCATGCCGTCCTCGACGGTGTGCATGCGCACCGTCTTCGGGAAGAACACCCCGACATGCTTGAGCGAGATCGGGTAGACGCCCGGGCCGGTGGCGAACAGCGCGTTCTCGAATTTGGTGCCGATCCGCCCGTAGGCGTCGTAGTCGATACGCCGCACGATCTCCGGATCGGGGCGCGGCGGCTCGACATGCGGCCCCCGCGCCATCTCACGCGCCCGCTCGATCAGCCGGTCGAAGCTGAACGGCTCGGGCGGCCCGAATTCCAGGCCCTCGTCGGCGCGCGCCCGGCCGCCGCCGTCCGGCCGCCCCGCCGCCAACGCAGCGACCGCGCCGAGCATGAGCGCGTGGCGACGGGTGATGCGGCGCGTCATCGGCAGGTCTCGCGTTGCGGAGGGTGGGAAATGCTCAGTCGCCGGGCCACACCGGCTTGCGCTTGTGCACGAACGCATCGAGCCCGGCGGCGAAGTCCGCGCCCAGCGCATTGGCGACGATCGCCCGCGTCCCGGTCGCGTAGGCCTCCTCCAAGGACTGCTCGAGCTGCGCGTAGAAGGCCCGCTTGCCGAGCGCCAGAACCTCGCGCGGCTTGTCGAGAAGGCGATCGGCCAGCGCGTCCACGGCGGCGTCGAGCTCGGCCGCCGGGACGACACGGTTGACCAGCCCCAGCCGGTGCGCTTCGGCGGCGTCGATGAAGTCGCCGGTCAGCAGCATCTCCATGGCCGCCTTGCGCGGCACGTTGCGCGACAGCGGGACCATCGGCGTGCTGCAGAACAGGCCGTACTTGACGCCCGAGGTGGCGAAGCGGCTGGTCTCGCTGCAGACCGCGAGGTCGCACGCGGCGACGAGCTGGCAGCCGGCGGCGGTGGCGATGCCGTCGACCCGGGCGATCACCGGCTGCGGCAACCGGGTCAGGCCGAGCATGAACCGGCCGCACAGGCCGAACAGCTCCTCGAGCGCCGCCTGGCCGAGATCGCAGCCCATCTCCTTGAGATCGTGGCCGGCGCAGAAAGCGCGGCCGCGGCCGGCCAGCACGACCACGCGCGCGGCGCGATCGGCGCCGATCCGCTCGATCTCGTCCAGCAGCGCGGTCAGGAGCTCGCGCGACAGGGCGTTGAAGGCGGCGGGGCGGTTGAGCGTCAGCCGCACCACGCCGCCGCGCGCCTCGCGCAGCAGCTGCGGCTCTTCGCTGACCGGCGCCGCCCGCGCCGTGGCTGGCCCAGCACTCATGACCCGACCTATATCCAGCACCATCCCCGCGAGGCAAGGACCGGAGGCCGCCAGCGATGCCGCGTCTCAAGCTGACCGCCGCCGAGTTCGAGGAGCTGGCGAGCCAGGGCGTGCCCTATGTCGGCCTGCTCGGTCTCAAGGTCGAGAGATTCACCGCCGGGGAGGTGGAGATGCGCCTGCCCTGGCAGGACATGCTGGTGCGGCCGGGCGGGACGATCTGCGGACCGGCGATGATGGGCCTCGCCGACGTCACGCTCTACGGTGTCGTGCTCTCGCTGGTCGGCCGGGTCGAGCTGGCGGTGACCACTGACATGAGCTTTCATTTCCTGAGCAAGCCGCGGCCCGGCGATCTGCTCGCCAAGGGTCGCATCCTGCGCCTCGGGCGGACCCTGGCGGTGGGCGAGGTCGTCGTAGTCCCCGCGGAGGATCCGCTTCGACCGGTCGCGCACGGCGTCGGCAGCTACGCCATCCCACCCGCCGCCGCCGCGTGACCTTCCGTCGAGCGGATCGGGCCAGCACGGCCGCCGACCCGCAAAGGTTCTTCCGCCCACTCAACCTGTGCGCTAAGAAGATCGAGGACCAGCACAATCAGCGCGCGGTCCCGCGACGAACGGTACGGGTCGGAAGGGCCGACGCGCCGGTGCGATGCGCGACGGCGCCTGCACGGCCGGAAGCGGGGGCTTCTGCGGCATGGGCCTGTCCCCTGAGGTGTTCGGCCTTCTTTACGGCGTCCTCGGCGTGGCCGGCGACCTGTTCTACCTGCCGCAGCTCTGGCTCCTGTGGCACAGCCGCGAGGCGCGTCGTGCCACCTCGCTGGTCGCGTGGGGCGGCTGGGCCGCGGTCGACATCGTCCAGCTCCTCTACGCGCTGAGCATCGAGCAGTTGCCGCTGACCATCGTCAGCGTGGTCAACATCTTCCTCCAGGTCTCGGTGGTGGCACTGGCCGCGTCGCAGCGCCTCCAGGACGCGGCGCTCGCCGAGCCGCTGGCCCCGGTCCCGATCGAGCCGGCCCCACCGCTGCTCGGCCTCGCCGAGGCCGCGGCCCCGTTCCGCCCGCCGGCGACGACGTTCGCCGAGCCCGACCTGCCCTCGCCCGAGCGCTGCGCCGAGATCATGCGCAACCTCGCCCTGTGCCGGGATCTCTACGTGAGCGACGCCGGGGGCAAGGGGGCGGGCATCTTCGCCGCGCGCCCGTTCCGCGCCGGCGAGACCATCGTGCACGAGGACGCGGCCACCTACAGTTCGCGCACCGTGACCCGCGCCGAGCTCGCGGCGCACGGCCACGAGCTCGACTGGTACACCTTCCAGGTCGGCCGCGACGCGTACCTGCTGCCGCGCGGTGCCATCGACGATCTCACCAACCACTCCTGCGAGCCGACCGCCGGCATCCGCCTCGACCAGGGCGGCTACCGGCTGATCGCCCTGCGCGACATCGCGCCGGGCGAGGAGATCACCTACGACTACTCGACCTATCTCGCCGGCGACCACGAGGCGATGCGCTGCTGCTGCGGCTCGCGGCACTGCCGCGGGCTGGTCGGCGCTTTCGCGGCCCTGCCGGCGGAGCGCCGCCAGTTCTACATCGCCGCCGGTGTCGTCGGCAGCTTCGTCCTGGCGGAGCTGGAACCCGAGCCGGCCTGGGCAGCGGCCCGCGTCGCGGCGGAGTAGGCTCAGAGCGTTGCGCGGACGGGCCGGCGCGCCACCGGGCGCTACGGAGCAATGCCGGTCCGGCGCTCGAGCAGCGCGTCGAGCGAAAGGCGGCCGCCACCCTTGGTGACGAGGATGCCCAGAAGCAGCATCCAGTAGTAGTGCTCGGTCTGCCAGAAGGCCGGGTCGGCGGCGCCGACGACGAACTGGATGACCAGGGCCATCGCCAGCATCGGCAGAGCCGCGAGCCGGGTCAGCAGGCCCAGGGCGAGCAGGACCGGACAGACGAGCTCGAAGCCGGTGGCGAGGGCGGCGGCGAGCGCGGGCGACAGGAACGGCACCGGATGGACCTCGGCGAAGAGGAACTGCGCCGAGGCGAAGTTCTGGATCTTCAGCAGCCCCGATCTGAAGAAGATCGAGGCCATCCAGACCCGCGCGGCGAGCAGGACGACGCCGGCGGGCCAACCTTCGAGCCAGCCGATCAGCCGATCGATCCGGGCGGGGATCCCGGCGGGCGCAATCGCGGCCCTGCCCTCGAGCGACGTCGCTCCCATGGTCTCCCTCCTGGAGATCGCGGTCAGCCGAAGCTGGTGAAGGTGCCCGCGGCGAGATGGCGGGCGAGGATCGCCGTCAGGTCGAGGCCGGGCTCGGCATCGAGCGCCGCCTCGGCGGCATCGGCCAGGGTGGCGTCCGCGGACAGCGCCGCCAGGAGGGCATGCTCGCCCGCCGTGAGCACCAGGGTCTGCACCTCCATGCCCGGGCGGCTCACGAGAACGTGCGCGGGCGTGGGCGGCGGCGACGCCACCTCGCCCCGCCACAGGGCGTCGATCGGCCAGCGCGAGGCGAGCAGCCGCGCGGTCGGATGCAGGCGCAGACGTAAGGCGGGATAGCGCTCCTGCGGCAGCGCGGCGAGCGCCGTTGGCACCAGCGCAGGGGCGTCGGCGGCGTAGTAGACCTCCTCGCGCGCCCATTCGAGCCCGGCGAGGTCGCCGAGCCAGGGCTGACCTGCGGTTTCGGGGTGCGCTGCGAGCCAGGCGGGGAACGCGCCGCCCCAGAGGTGCAGACGCGGCTCGACCGGCGGAGAGGCGCGCAGGAACGCGATGGCCGCGGCGCGGAACCGGTCCTCTCCGGCAGCGCGGCGCGTTGCCGGAAAACCGCCCTCGAGCACCCGCAGCAGCGCGATGTGGACGTTGGCGCGGTAGACGGCGAGCCGGCGGGCCGGGGGCAGATGGTCCGCGACCAGTGAGTCGAGCAGGCCCGACGGCGGCCCGCCGAGGACGGCGCGGGCGAAACGCGCCTGCAGCTCACGCAGCGCGGGCATGGACGGCGACGCGGTCGAGCCAAGCCTGCGCCTGGCTGCGCTCGGCGAGCAGCACCTCGAGCGGCGGGATGTCGTTGTCCCACTCGAGCAGGGTCGGCCGCGGGCCGACCCTGGCCAGCGTCCGCTCGTAGAGCGCCCAGACCGCGGGGATCACGGCGCTGGCATGGTCGTCGATCAGCAGGACGGCGCCATCGGCCAGGACGCGGGCGTGCCCGGCGAGATGCAGCTCGCCGACCCGCTCGGACGGGATCGCGGCGAGGTAGTCGTCGACGGCAAAGCCGTGATTGTGCGCGCTGACATGGATGTTGTTGACGTCGAGCAGCAGATCGCAGTCGGCGCGCGCCGCGAGTTCGGCGACGAACCGGCACTCGGCCATGGTGCTGTCCAGAAAGCGCAGATAGGAGCTGGGGTTCTCGACCATGATGCGGCGGCCCAGCGCGTCCTGCGCGATGCGGATGTTGCGCGCGACCGTCGCCAGGGCCTCCTCGGTGTAGGGGATCGGGAACAGGTCGTTGAGATAGTGCCCGCCCTCGACGCTCCAGGCGATGTGCTCGGAGACGAGACCGGGGCCGAAGCGGTCGCACAGGCGGCGGATGCGGGCGAGATGGGCGCGGTCGGGCTCGTCGGCCGAGCCGAGCGACAGGCCGACGCCGTGGAAGGACAGCGCGTAGCGCTCGGCGATCAGCTCAAGCTGACGCAGCCGCGGCCCGCCGTCGACCAGGTAGTTCTCGGTGTGCACCTCGACCCAGGCGAGATCGGCGGGCGGTTCCTCGATGAGCTGGGCGACGTGCGGGTGGCGGAGCCCGATCCCGGCCGCGAGCCGAACCTCCCAAGGCGGACGGGGCGAGACGGCGGCGGGCGCAGCCATGATCGGGCTCCCTCTTCCGGCTCAGGCCTTGGCCGGGTTCTTGCCCTCGAACGGCTCGAGCTTGCCGCCCTCGGCGGTGCAGGCGGCCTCGTCGGCCACGGCGCGCCAGTCGCCGCCGTCGAAGTCGGCCTTGGCCTGGCCGGCGCAGGAATGCGTGCCGGCGGCGTTGGCGCAGTCGTTCTTGCCGGCCATGGCGATGCCGTAGCACTTCGTACCGGTGGCGGCCTCGGCCGGAGCGGAGGCCGCGGCCATCGAGAGGGCCCCGGCGAGCGCGCCGGCGACCGAGAGCAGAGCCATCTTGCGGGTGAGCATGGGACGAACCTCTCCTGGGCGATCGCCGGATCGGCGACGCATCGGAGGATGCGCCCACCCCCGTTCACGGACGAGACAAAGGGCCGTGAGGGGGCTGCTCGACGTTCGTGAGCTCGATCGCCGTTCCGCGCGCGCCAGGATCCCGGATCAGCCCGGAAGCTGCGACTGGAGGCGGTGGCAGGCCGGTGCGGATCTCACGAGCATCTGAGAGTGGTCTTCAACTCCTGGATCTGCCCGCCTACCATCTGCGTATAGTGCCAATATCCATTCTTACACGTCCATTTGATCACTTTGCTTGATCTCGCCGTGGCGGCAGGCGCCAAGGGGTTCTTCGGCGACTCGATATCGACCGAGTTGCCGTCGCCGTCGACGGCGATCAGCATCTTCATGTCGAACCCGGGGTTCTGGCGCTCCACTTCCGCCTCGACGCCATCCCAGAGCTCATCGGGGATCCGGGCACGTGGCTCTTTGCGCTCGCCGTCGTCGACCATGCTCGCTGTCTCCGGGTGCTACCATGCCAGCGACGCCCGCAGCAGGATCGTCCTGTCGGGCGCGAAGCGAACGGCGCGCACCTGTTCCGCCGTTCGAAAGGCGTCGTCCTGATACTCGACACGCTCATCGAAGAGATTGAGAAGATCGATCCGGATCGAGCCCAGACGGCTGCCGAGCCGGTAGCCGGCAGCGAGGTCGACGACGACCGCTTCCCCCGTCCCTTCGAGGCTACCGAAGTCGCCCAGCCGAGCGACATCCTGGCTGATCAGAGCCATGCCGGCTTGGAGAAACCAGCCGCTGGGATGGTAGAACTGTGCTGTCAGCGGCACCGTGACCGTGTTGATGCTCCTCGGCGTCAGCGTCGCGTCCCGCTTGGCCCGCTTATAGCTGTGGACCTCCGGCTCGACGGACAGGATGAGCCGCTCGTTGACGAACCAGTTGGCGTAGCCACGGATCCAGGCGTCGGTGTCGTCGGCGATGTTGCCGAGCGCAGGCGGCGACGAGTCGCGATAGGCGGCCTCAAGCCCGAGCAAGGCGTGCCGGCCGACGCGAGCGTCGGCAGCCAGCGAGTAAAGGTCGGACACCGTCGCGTTGACGTCGTCGAAGAGCTGGGGAAAGCCGACGAGTTGCGTGGGCTCGATCGTCTGGTTGACCGCCACAGGGCGGCGAAGCGCGCGAGCGGCACCGGCACGGATCGTCAGCCAGCCGCCGGGCCGCCAGCTCACCCCGAGGCGCGGCGTCAGCGTGTGGCGGCTGAGCTCGTCGCCGCTGAACCACGCAGCGCCCATTCCGACCGAGAGGTCGACCGCCTGCCCGGCACGAACCGTGGTCTGGGCGAAGATGTTGCCGCCGTCGCCGTCGCTCTTCCGGCGTTGGCTGCTGACACACGGCTCCGCGTCGCACGGCGCGAACGAGCTTCTGACAACCTCGGTGTTGTCGACGTGGTAGACACCGCCGCCGAAGATCCCGGACAGCGTCTCGCCGCGCCAGAGCCAGCCGATCTCGGCCGCGCCGGCGTCACTGTCGTCGGCCAGTTGCGCACGGACCAACGTGTCCTGGAAGTTCGGCGGCGGCCCCGGAAGGATCTCGGCGTCCTCGACCCGCTCGTCGCGACTGACGACCGAGAAGGAGAAGATCAGGTCCGACGCGACCGAGGTCCGCAGGCGTCCACCCACTCGGGCCAAGCCCTCCTCGATATGGCGGCGCTCGTTCCTCGAGAAGGCGTCCGGGTCGAAGTCCAGGCGCCGATCACCGAGCTTGCTGTCGCGGTGTCGCAACTCCGCCTGCAGCGTCAGGGACTCGGTCACGGCCGCCTGGGCGAACGCGCTCACAATGTCGTGGTTGAGATCGGCGTTGTCGCGAAAGCCGTCGGTCTCGAAGTGGTACTGCCCGAGGCTCGCCGCGGCCCGGCCGACGAGCCCGGTCAAGGTGACCTCGTTGCCCCAGGTGCCCTGGTTGCCGACGGCGCCGCTGCCGGTCACGAGCAGCCGCTCGCGCTCGAACAGCGCCGAGTACTCGTTCAGCCCTGGCGTGGAGAAGCTGCCGAGGTGTGGCAGGTCGAGGTCGGCGAATGCGAGGCTCGGCCGCACCGGGTTGAGGCCAGGATCCTGCAAGAGCTGGGCCTGCAGAACCTCGCTGACACGCGCGACCTCGAGCTGCGGGTCGCCTTGGTAGAGATCGCTCAACAACCGATGCGCACCGGCGCCGCCTGGATCGACCGCCAGCGCCTCGCTGGCGACCAGGCGACCGGGGCGATCGAGCTTGAGGTCGTTGTAGATCCGACCGACGGCCAGCTGCCGCACCACCCGGTCCTCGTCCAGCAACAGCCCGCTCCGGAACGTCGCCCGGTTGTCGTTGAGCTCGATGCTGCGCTCGAGGTCGCGGAGCGCCTCGACCGGGCGGTTGGCGAGCTGCTTCTGGATCGCGCTGTAGAGCCAGGGGGTCGGGTCGTCGGGGTCGAGTTCCTTGGCGATGCGCAGCTGGGCGGCGGCGGCCCCGTCGCGGTGCTCCTCGAAATAGGCCTTGCCGAGATAGCTGCGCAGCAGCGAGCGGACCGGGTCGAGCGCCGCCGCGGCCTCGAGCCCGAGGCGCCCCTCCACGAGGTCGTTGCGGCGGATCAGCGCGAGGCCGCGGCCGAGATGGGCCAGAGGCTGGTTGCTGTCGGCGTCCAGCGCCGTGGCGAAGCTCGCCTCCGCGCCGCGGGCATCGAACGCGGCGAGGCGCGCGAAGCCCTGCACGACGTGGACCAGCGGCACGGCGCCGGTGGCCACCGAGCGGTCGGCCGCCCGGCGCGCCGCACGGCTGTCGCCGAAGGCCAGCTCCAGCTCGGCGAGTCGCGCCCAGGCCAGCGCGTTGCCCGGCTCGACTTCGGTCGCCTCGCGCGCGCTGCCGCGTGCCTCCTCGAGGCGGCGCAGCGCCTGCAGGGCGTAGGAACGGGCGAGCAGCGTGGCGGCGCTGCGCCGCCGTGCCACGGCCGCGTCGGCGATCGGCAGAGCGGCCGCGGGATCGCCCTGGCTCACCGCGATCACCGCCAGGAGCGAGTCGCGGTCGGGCGCCGCCGGCGAGTCGTCGGCGACCGTGGCCAGCACGGCCTGCGCCTCCTCGATCCGCCCGGCGGCGAGGAGCCGCGACGCCTCGGCCAGTTGCGGCGGCGCGGCCGCGAGGTCGGGGAACAGCGGTGGGTAGTAGAGGGTCCAGGCCAGCTCGCGGGCGGCGGCGAGGCGCAGCGAGGCGCCGTCGCCGCGGGCGACCGCGACGCCGCCGTCGGCCGTAACGAGGAGGCGATCGCCCGCGAGCAGCGGCTCGGCGGGGAGCGGCTCGACCGGCGGCGCGGCCCCAGGGCGCAGCGCCACGCGGCCGTCGTAGACGCGCAGGTCCAAGGCCGGGGCGTCGCCCTCGCCCACCGCCACCAGGACCTCGGTGCCCTCGATGCCGGCGTCCGCCGACGGCGTGCGCACGGTCAGGATGCGGCGGACCTGGCTGATGAAGAACAGGGCGCCGCGGGTCAGCTCGACAAGGCCGCTTTCCGGCTCGGGCGGACCGCCGAGGCGCACGCGGCTGTTGGCATCGAGCTGGAGCATCGTGTCGCCGGCGAGGTGCAGCAGCGTCGCGCGGGAGTCGGCGCCGACCACGACGACGCTGTCGCCGCAGAGGGGGATTCCGCCGCTGCCTGGATCGACCGTCACGCCGTCGATGCTGACACTGCCGGCGCGTGCGACCAGCCGCGCGATCGGCTCGGAACAGTCGGGCGCCGCCTCGGCGCCGGCCGCGGACAGCAGAAGGGCCAGCAGGACGGCGGCCGCGGCCGCCGGGCGCCGCGCTCGGGCCACCTGCGTCGGATGCAGGCGGTAGACCGGATCGGGCTGGAGGTGGCCGGGCAGGACCTCCCGGGCGACGAGTTCGACGGCGAAGGCCGGCCCGAGCGCCGCGGCGGTGTGCTGCCCGAGCAGGATCGCCACCGCCGGCTCGTCCGGGCAGAGCTTCTTGCCCAGTGCCTCGAGCCGCTGGGTCATGTTGACCGTGTCGCCCGAGCAGGTGAGGAAGCCGCGCTCGGGCCCGCCGATCAGCCCGACGGTCACCGGCCCGCTGTTGATGCCGATGCGGATCCGCAGCGGCGGCTCGTCGTCCTGCGGCACCGCGTTCTGGCGCTCGATCCGGGCGGCGATGGCGAGCGCCGCGCGGCACGCGGCGGCGGCATGGTCGTGACCGGTCCACAGGGCGAGGACACCATCGCCGGTCTGCTCGAGCACCTCGCCGCCCTCGGCGCGAACCGCGGCGGCGAGCATCGCGATGTGGCGGTCCTGGAAGGCGCGCAGGGCACCCCTGCCCTGGGCCTCCAGCCGCCGCGCCCGCGCGGCGAAGTCGACGACGTCGGTCAGCAGCACCGTGGCGTCGAGCCAGGTGGTCGGGATGTCGATCTCGTCGAAGACCCGATGCGCCACCGCGGCGGGCATGAAGCGCGCGGCCGAGCGACGGGCGCGGGCGAAGCGACGCAGCTCAGCGCTCAGCAGCGTCGCCGGCAACAGGACGACAAGGCCGACGAACGGCAACCACAGGGTCCAGAGCATGAAGGCCGCGATGGCCACGGCCAGCCATGCGGTGGCAGCCGCCACGGTCAGCACGATGCTGCGGGTCACACCGCCGCTCATCGCCAGCAGCATCAGCAACGCGCCCAGTGTCGCCAGCACGCCGATGCGCCGCCATTCCGGAAGCGCGCGCAGGGCGGTGCCGTCGCGCAGGTTGGCGAACGCGGTCGCCCACAGCTCGACGCCGCTCATCCGCACCCCGTCGGCGGTCGTCATGACGGTCTCGAACGTGTCCGGCTCGCGCGAGGTGGTCAGATTGGCCTTGCCGACGAAGAGCGTCGCCCCGGCGAGCCTGACCATGGACGAGCCGTCGAGGAGCTGCCACAGGGGCAGGCTCGGCACGGTCCCAGGCGGACCGTAGAAGTTGAAGTAGAGATGCGCTTCGCCCTCGTGCACGCGGCGCAGCGCGGCGAGCGCGGCCTGCTCGGCGGCGGTGAGCCGCTCGCTTGCGGCGTCGACCGCCAGGGCCGTCGCCACGAGCCACTCACGGCGCGCGTCCGGGCCGAGGTCGGGTGCGCTCCGCCCGAGTCGGCGGGCCAGCGCGTCGAGCGTGTTGAGCAGCGAGACCTCGAGCGCCCGGCCGGCGAGCTGGACCGGTGAAGGCGAGGCGCGATCGCGGACCCAGAACTGGTCGATCCGGCCCGTGGCGTCGGGGAGGCGTGCGGTGGCGATCCCCGCCGCGACCGCGGCGAGGCGCGGGTGCAGGCTGGTCACGATGTCGAGCTGGGTGCGCCCGGGAAGGTGCTCGCGGCGCGTGGCCTCGCGCAGCACGACCCGGCCATGCGCGGCGATCGCGGCGGCGAACTCGGGCGTCCCCGCCTCGCGGTCCGGGCTTGCCGGGAAGGCTATATCGTAGACGATGGTCCTGGCCCCAGCGGCGTGCGCCAGCTCGACCACGCACGCTTGCAGGCGGCGCGGCAGACGGTCGATCCCGGCGACCTGAAGGACCTCGCCGACCAAGCCGGGATGGCGCTCGGCGCAGCCGCGGAGCGGCGCCGGCCACGCGTCGACGTCGTCGGGCAGCGCACGCAGCACGCTGAGGCTGTCATTGTCGAGACGCAGGACGACGATCTCGGACGGCGGCGCGAACGCGCCGCGCAGGCGGAACAGCGTCTCGAGGCCGTAACCCTCCTCCAGGGCGAACCCGACCTCGCTCAATGCCATCACCGCCGCGAGCAGACCACCCGCAGCGGACCACGGGAGCCACTCCTTCCAGCCGGGCATCGGCCGCGTTTCCCCTCGGTTGATGCAAACCTACGACTGATGAACGCGGGAGTCTGTGCGAAAACGCATCGTCTCGGGCCCGGGACTGGCCGCGTCGCCGGCGTCCTGCTAGCTCCGCCGCGCCATGCAGCCGACCCCGCTCGCCGCGACCGGCCTCGACGTCACCGACGCTCGGATCGAGGCGTTGTTCGCGCCCTTCGTCGCGCGCTCCTTCGCACCGGACGAGCCGGATTGGACGGCCGAGCTCTCGCGCCGCCGGCGCAAGCTCGTCCGGCAGGCGCTGCGCCGGCTGCTCGGCGGGCGCGATCCTGGCGGCGGCAGCCGCGGCCGCGAGACCGTCGAGGCCGAGTACGGCGAAGCCTGGGCGAAGATCGACTACGGCATGTACGCGCTCGGCCGACCGCTCGCCTTCGTCAGCCCCTGGATCCATCGCGAGCGACGCTGGTTCGCGGCCGACGCCGGGGCCACCCGGATCCGCCAGCTGCTGCTGCAGCGCGTCGTCGCCCGGCTACGACCGCGTCGGGTGCTCGAGGTCGGCAGCGGCAACGGGATCAACCTGATCCTCCTGGCGAGCCGGTTCCCCGAACTGGAGCTGACCGGCGTCGAGCTCACCGCCGCAGGCGTCCGGGCGGCGACGGAGCTGCAACGCGCCGGGCGTCTCCCCGAGGGCATGGCCGGCTACGCGCCCGACGGCATCGCCGACGACACGGCCTTCACCCGGATCGATTTCCGCCAGGGCGACGCCGGGGCGCTGCCATTCCCCGATGGCAGTTTCGATCTCGTCTTTACGATGCTGGCGCTGGAGCAGATGGAGTCGCTGCGGGCCAAGGCACTGGCCGAGCTGGCCCGGGTGACGCACGGCCACGCGCTGATGATCGAGCCGTTCGCCGACGTGAACGCGACCTTCTGGCGGCGGCTCAACATCTACCGTCGCGACTACTTTCGCGGGCGGATCGCGGATCTGCCCGGCTTCGGCCTCGTCCCGGAGCTGGTCACCGCCGACTTCCCGCAGGAGGTGTTTCTCGGCGCCTGCCTTGTGCTGGCGCGCAAGCGCGGCTGAGACGCGCGTCCGCCGTCCTGCACGAGATCCCCGCGGCGGCGGTCAGCGCCGCGCTCCTCGCCGCCGGCGACGCGTCACGCCGCCTTGAGGAACCCCTCGCCGGGCGGCGGCAGGTCCGGCGTGCGTGCCAGCACCTCGAGCGCGTCGTGCCGGACATGGTTGCGCTGCATCTCGTCCCTGAGCTGCGCCTCGGTGACGATCCCCTGCGCCAGGCACTCCTTGAGCAGTCCGAAGAACAGCCGCTCCTGGTTCGGATCGGGATGCGGCTTGTAGGTGCCGGCCAGCGCGTAGTCGCCGAGCAGGGTCATCCGCGCCCGGCGCACCCAGCCCTTGGGCGGGAACAGCCGGAACTTGTCGGCCTCGACGAAGTCGATCGGCAGCCCGGTCTTCCACGGCTGGGTATGGCGTTTGGTGTTGTGGACGAGCCGCGTGCGCCCGTCGAGATGGTCGAAGTCGTTCCATTCCGGCTCGAAGATGCCGATGGTCGCCGGGTCCTCGTCCTTGAGCTCGATCCAGTCGATGTAGTCCTTGCGGCCCTCGAACAGCGCGTCGAACGTCGCCGCGACCCGCCAGTGGGTGAGCTTGGCGTTGTCGAGCAGCATGCAGCTCGTCGCGTAGTGGCCGGGCTCGCTCTCCTTGCCGGGGCGCTTGCGGCACAGGATCGCCTTCCCGCCCATGTCGCGCGTGAGCAGCTCGTAGATGTCGCCGACCGCGAAGATGTCGGGATCGACGACGACCGCGCGGCCCCGGTAGCCCATCAGCTCCGGCGGCATGAAGCGCAAGGGGGTGAAGGACTGGAGATCCTCCATCCGCCAGGTCGCCATGCGTCCGCCGCGCAGGAACTGCTGCCCCTCGCGACGCTGCAGGAAGGGATGGTCCTTGGTGTGGATCAGCTCGATGCGCAGCTCGTCGGCATGACGCGAATGCCGCCGCATCGAGTAGGCGGAGACCACCGCGCCCAGATACTGCTTGTGATTGGTGTGGATGAACACGCCGTACTGCATCGAAAGCACCTCGCAAGCCGCGTCGGCTGGCGCCGACATAGCCGATCGACCTGGTCGGTGCACGTGGAGATGGCCGACGGCGCTACCCGTCCGCCTCGATGTTGATGGTCAACGTCTTGCGCATCGCCGGCGAGCCCCGGCCGGTCATCGGGCGCACCGAGTGCCAGGAATTGAAGGTCTTGACGAACACGACCGCCTGGTTGGGATCGAACGGAAAGGTCTCGAGCACCTCCATCTCGTCGAACTCGGCCTGGCGGTTGAGCTCGTTGTAGTAGAGCCGCGGATCCTTCGGCCGGTTGACGTCGGTGCCGCCACCGAAGGCGGGATCCCATTCGCCGTCGCGGATCATCGACACCACCAGCGTGATCACCTTGCCGGGCGAGTCGGTGTGCGGGATGACCGAGCCGCCGTCGGCGGGCAGCATCGAGAACTCGAAGCGCGCCGAGAGGCCGGGCTGGCCGGCGTCGATGTTGCCGCGGGCGAGGTTGCGGGCGAGCTTGGCGAGACGCCGCGCGGCCGGCACGCGCGCCCGATATCCTGTGTCCACACCGCGCTCCTTGAGTGCCGCGAGGACCGTCTCGACGAAGCCGCGCCCCTTGATCCAACGGTGGAACTCGCGCCAGACACGGTGGTCCGCGATCCATGCCGCGTAGTGCCGCGGATTGTTCTTCTCCGACAGCGAGTATTTGTGGCCGACCTTGGGCAGGTAGTGGAACAGCTCACGCGGCGGATAGGCGGCGGTCAGGGCATCGTAGAGTGTCGGATCGAGGACCGGGCGGGCGAGCCCGATCGGGAACGGCTCGTAGCGCAGGGTCAGGTTGGCGAAGTCGAGCAGGGCTTGTCTCCCAGGAGGCGGTCCTCCGCGCGCGGTCAGGTCGGCTTGCGGAAGACGACCTGGGTCCAGCGGTTACGCCGCGTATGGCCGAGCGGCCGCTGCGCGACCAGCTCGAGCGCACCGGCCGCGGCGATCCGCGCGCACAGGGTCTCGACGTCGCGCCAGTGCAGGGCCTCGTACTCGCCCGGCGTGAAGCCCTCGGCGAAGCCGTCCAGCACGTCGGCGACCAGGATCCCGCCCGGGCGCAGCACCCGGCGCACTTCGCCCATCAGCTTGGCGAGGTCGAAGGCGTGGTCGAGGGCGTTGGTGTAGACCGCGTCGATGGTCCCGTCGGCGAACACCAGGGCGTGGAAGTCGCCGGGCAGGACGTAGCGGTTGTCGGATCCCGGGTTGAGGTCGATGCCGACCGCGAACAGGCCGCGGCGGAGCAGCGCCTCGACCTCGGTCCCGAGCCGTGCGCCGAGGCACAGCGCGTTGCGGCAGCCGGCGAGCTCCTCGCAGAGCGCGAAGCGGCGCTCGAACTCGGCGAGATCCTCGGCCTCGGTCTCCGCCAAGCGCTCGCTGACCTGGGCCAGCTTGGCCGACTGGTGGGCGAGGTACTCGTCGTAGGAGCGATAAGTCCGGCGCGCCAGTTCGCCGGAACGGTCCCAGCGCTCGGACTCGAACGCCTGCTGCCGCTGCGCCTCGCGGAACGCCTGCTTGCGCTGCCGGCCGCGATCGCCGAAGCCGAAACGGGCCAAGTTGGCGAGGCGCCTGATCACAGGCGGCACCGGTCTGTCATGCGCACGTCGACCCGAGGGCGAGGGGACCCGATGCTCATATCTCGGGCGCCGCTCATAAGGGCGCGGCGCGGCGGCCTGTCAAGGGCGGGCCCCCGCGGCGCGTGGTCGGCGGCCTCACGCCGCAGCGGGCGGCAGGAACGGGACGCCGGCCCGCTCGTGCACGGCGGGCTCGCTGGTGGACAGCGGCAGGCCGCGCGCGACCCAGGCAGCGAGCAGCGCCCGATCGGTGTCGGCGTGCTTGCTGATCGCCGCGCCGCGCTCGGCGATCCGCGGGTTCTCGCCATAGGCGTGGGTCAAGGTGAAGTCGAACCCGGCCATGACGACGCGGTCGAAGCGCCGGTCGGCCAAGGCCAACGCCACGGCGATCATCCCGGTCGAGGGCTGCTTGCCGGCCATGGCGGCGACGGCGGCCGGCGCGTGGCCGGCGAGATCGAGCGCGAGCTCGTGGTACCAGGCGGCCGGGTGCACGATCGCCTCCTCCCAGCGATAGCCGAGGGCCCGCAGCCGGCGCCGCATCCACCAGGGGCTCATCCGCCAGCCCTTGAGCCGGACGATCGAGCCGGCGCGTCCGGCCGCGTGGCGTGGCCGCGGGTAGATGTAGAGCCGCCGGGTGGCGAGGCCGCGCAGCGCGGCGAGGGAGTGATCGTCGGCCGCCTTGCCGGAGGTCAGGACCGCGGTCATCACGGTCAGCTCGGGCGTCGGCAGACCGGCCTGCCGCGCCGAGAAACCGGACGCGTTGGCGCAGGCGACCGCATCCACCGAGGCCAGTGGTGGCAGCAGCGGTGCCGGCTTCGAGCCCAGGACCAAGAGGGTCGCCATCAGCGCCGCGCGCCGCGCACGGCCGCGGCGATGGTCCGCGCCAGCTCGGCCGTGGCCTCGCTCATCGCCACCACGATCGCGTCGTAGGCGAGGCCGTCCTCGCCGATCGGCGGCAGCGGCCGGGTGATCAAGCTGCGGCTCTGCTGCAGGAGACGTTCGCCATCGCGACCGTAGACCCGCCACAGCGCGTCGAGGACCACGTCGCCGCCCTGCGTGGCGTCGAAACGCACCACATCGACCTCGACTTGGTGGTCGATGCGCATGTCGCGCGGCACCGGCGTCAGGCTGATCCGGTCGGTGCCGAGCGCCGCGGCGAGGTTCTCCGCCAGCACCCGCGGGAGCATGATGTCGAAGGCCTCGACCCACTGATCGAAGTCGGCGAGCGCGAGGCGGGTCTCGTCGAGCCGGGTGACGATCTGCGGCCGGCGGAGGTACTCCGCGACCAGCACCGGGCCGACCGCGAGGCCGAGCGGCCGCTCCGCCACCGGCTCGGCCGCAACCGTCGGTGCAAGGCTGTAGAAGCGGGTCGGTGGGCTGATTCCGGCGCAGCCGGCGGCGAACGCGGCGAGCAGCAGTGCCGCGACGGTCCACCTCCTCATCGCGTGGGCACTCCCTTGCCGCGCAGGAGCGCCTCGGGATGGCGCTCCAGATACTCGGCGAAGACACGGATCGAGCGCGCGGCGCTCTGCAGCTCGCGGAGCAGCCGTGTGAGGTCGGTGCGCAGCGGCGAATCCGGCGCCAACGTGCCGTCCGCCGTCCCCAGCACCGCCCGGGCCGAGCGCAGCGTCGCCTCGAGCTGGCCGAGGTTCTGGCTCAAGCCGGCGACCACCGCCGGCGTCGCCGCGGCGAGGTCGTCGGACAGCCTGCGTATCGCCTGCGCCGAGCCCTCGACGGCGGCGAGCGAGGTCTTGATCTCGGGCGAGGCGACCAGCGCATCGACATGCTGGACAGTGGTCCGCAGATCGGACACGAGGCCCTCCAACGGCAGACCGGCGACCTTGTTCAGGATGGCGGTGAGCGATGCCGACAGCGTCTCGAGCTGCGTCGGCACTGTCGGGACCACCGGAACGCCGTCCTGGTCACCCAGCGCGGCCACCGGCGCGTCGGGAAAGAAATCGAACGCCACCAGCAGCTCCCCGGTGATCAGGCTGGCCGTCTGGAGCTGGGCGCGGAGTCCGCTGGCGACCAGCGCGCGCAGCCGGTCCATGCCCTGTTCCGGCGTACGCTGCGCCGCGTCGTCGGCCATCCGGAACCTCTCCGGCTCCACCTCCAGCCGCACCGGGACGGTGAAGGAACGCTGCGCGGGATCGAAGACCAGACCCACGTCCTTGACCCGGCCGATGCGCAGGCCACGCAAGCTGACCTCCGCTCCGGGCCGCAGGCCGCGCACCGAATCCGCGAACACCGCGATCATCTCGACCCGAGCGGTGAAGGCCGCGTCCTCCGCCGCCTGGCGATTGGGGAAGAGCCGGAACCGGGCGCCCGCTTCGGCGCGCGACCCGCCCGCGCCGGCATCGAAACCGATCCCACCGGCGAGCACCGTGGGCAAGGAGTCGATGTTGACCGTGACGCCGGTGGCGCTCACGTCGACCGAAAAACCGCTCGCGTTCCAGAACCGGCTCGTCGGGGTGACGAGCTCGTCGTAGGGTGACTGGACGAACGCGCGGAACACCGTCGACCGCCGATCGTCGCTGAGTTCCGCGCCGAGGATCCGCCCGGCCGTGAAGCCCTGGAAGGTGATGATGCTGCCGCGGCCGATGCCGCCGAGTTGATCGGCGTGCAGGATGAACTCCGTGCCCGGCACGTCGGCGCGGATCAGCGGCGGCTCCGGCAATGCGCTGAACACTCGCTGCCGCCGACCGTCGGTCGGGCCGGGATCGGCGCCGACATAGGAGCCGGAGAGCAGCGTCTCGAGCCCCGAGATGCCCGAGGCCGAGACCTCGGCGCTGACGAGCCAGAAGCGGGCGCCGTCGGTCAGGAACGGCGCGAACTCCGGACGCATCGCGGCGGTGACGTTGATCTTGGACAGACCGTCGCTGAGCGCGACCGTCGCCACCTTGCCGATCTCGACGTCCTTGTACTTGACGATGGTCTTGCCCGCGACGAGGCCGGTCGCGTCGTCGAACGTGATCGTGATCGTCGGCCCGCGCGTGCTGTAGTCGACCCAGACGAGGTAGGCACCGATCAGCGCGGCGACGATCGGGATGGCCCAGATCGCCGACGGCAGGCGACGCCGGCGCACTGCCACCGGGGGCGCGTCCTCGGCAGGATCGGGCGCGGGGCCGTGGTCAGGGCGCATCACGGACGTCCCAGATCAGGCGCGGATCGAACGCGGATGCCGCCAGCATGGTCAAGATGACCACGAGGCAGAACGCGATCGCGCCGACGCCGGGGGTGATCGTGGCGAGGCTGCCGACCTGCACCAGGGCCACCAGAATGGCGATGACGAACACGTCGACCATCGACCAGCGCCCGACGCCCTCGACGAGCCGGTAGAGCTGCGTGCGCTGCCGCTCGCCGCCCACCCAGCCGCGCTGGACGCCGAGAAGCAGGAGCGTCAGCACCACGATCTTCAGCACCGGGATCAGCACGCTGGCGAAGAAGATCAGCGCGGCCAGCGGCCACATGCCTTCGTGCAGGAGGAAGCTGACACCCTGGAGGATCGTCTGCGGCTCGCCGCCGCCGAGATAGACGAAGGTCATCACCGGGTACATGTTGGCTGGCAGATAGAAGATCACCGCCGCCAGCAGCAGCGCCCAGGCGCGCGGGAGGCTGTCCGGCTTCCGCCGATGCAGCGCGCCGTGGCAGCGCGGACAATGCGGATGCGCGGCGCCAGAAGGCACGGCGACGAGCTGGCCGCAGGTGTGGCAGTCGAGCGTGACGTCGCCCGAGCGTCCTCGGGCCGTGGCGAGCGTCGCCTGGGGCTGGAGGCGATCCCAGATCTCGTGGTCGTCGAGCGCCGCCTCGGCGGCGGCGACGGTGAAGATGGCCGCGCCCAGCGCCCACAGGCCCGGGCCCATCTCGACCTGGGCGAGATCGCGCAGCTTCACGTAGGACACCAGCGCGGCGAGCAGATAGACCTCGAGCATCGCCCACGGCCGCAAGCGGTCGAGGGCACTCATCAGCGGCACCGCGAGCCACGGGCGGTAGCCCTGCCGAAGCGGCAGGATGACCCACAGGGCGCACGCGATCCGCACCGCCGGGGCGAGGACGACGAAGAACAGGACAACCACCGCGAGCTCCGGCATGCCCGCGCGCCACAGCGCCGTGACCCCGGACCAGAGCGCGCTGGTCTCGCCGAGGCCCTCGATGTTCAGCGTGATGAACTTCGTCGACATGGCGATCAGGAAGAGGATCGCCGCGGTCAGGTAGAGGGCGATCACGCCGTCGATGCCGAGCCGGTGGCGGGTGTAGAGGAGCGCGCCGCAGCGCGTGCATCGTGCCCCGCTACCGGGCCGCAGCTCGACCACACGATGGATCTGGCCGCAATCGTGGCAGGCAAGCGCCCGCGCCCCTCGATCGTCAGCTATCGTGGCCGCCGTCATCCCCGCCCTTCAAGAGCCCTTAGCAGCCATCGGGTTAGCGCAGCCCGGCGGCTGCCGATAGCGCCGAGCACCACACGGGGCGCTGCCAGCGAACGTGAACGGGCGTGCGTTGCACGCGCGCTCTGGCGGCGCGAAACTGCGCCGTCGGCAGCGGGCCTGCGGATCGAAGGATGGACGACGTGGCCAAGGACGCGGAGCGGGGCTCAGCCGATCGCAAGCGCATCAACCTCGCGCTCCAGGGCGGCGGGGCACACGGCGCCTTCGCCTGGGGCGTGCTCGACCGGCTGCTCGAGGACGAGGGGATCGAGATCGAGGGGGTGAGCGCCACCAGCGCCGGTTCGGTCAACGCCGTGGTCCTCGCGGACGGTCTGGCCAAGGGCGGACGCGCCGGCGCGCGCGCGGCGCTCGAATCGTTCTGGCGCCAGATCAGCACCGCGGGCGAGCTGTGGCCGCTCCGCCCGACCCCGTGGGAGCGCGCGCTCGGCGACGAGTCGCTGCGCTACAATCCGGCCTATCTCGGCTTCGACATGCTGACGCGGCTGCTCTCGCCCTATCAGCTCAACCCGATCAATCATCATCCTTTGCGCGCGATCCTCGAGGGCCACGTCGACTTCGCCGCGCTGCGCGCCGGCTGCCCGGTCCGGCTCTTCCTCGGAGCCACCAACGTCCGCACCGGCAAGGTCAAGATCTTCGACTCCTCGGAGGTGTCGGTCGACGCGGTGCTCGCCTCGACCTGCCTGCCGTTCCTCTTCCAGGCCGTCGAGATCGACGGCGAGGCCTATTGGGACGGCGGCTACATGGGCAACCCGGCGATCTTCCCGCTGATCTACGAATGCGACAGCCGCGACGTGGTGATCGTCCACATCAACCCGATCGAACGTCCCGAGGTGCCGTTCACCGCCGCCGAGATCATCAACCGCATCAACGAGATCAGCTTCAACAGCTCGCTGATGCGGGAGATGCGCGCCATCGCCTTCGTCACCAAGCTGATCGACGGCGGCCACCTGCAGGGCACGAACCTCAAGCGGATGCTGATCCACTCGATCGAGGGCGAGGACGTGATGCGCGGCCTCGGGGTCGCCTCCAAGCTCAATCCCGCTTGGGAATTCCTCCAGCGCCTGTTCGAGCTGGGTCGGGCGCGCACGGACGACTGGCTCGCGCGCCACCGCGCCCAGCTCGGTGTCGAATCGACCGTCGATGTACGCGCCAAGTACCTCTGAGACGGCCAGCCTCCCGGCAGTGCGCCGGGAGGGGCCGGTCGCACGCCTCGCGGGGTTCGTCCTCGGCGGTCCGGCGGTGCGCGACCTGCCCGGGCGGGTCCGCCGCGCGATCGAGGTCTCGGACGCCGAGACCGAGATCCTGGTCGGCTGGGTCCAGGTCTGCGCGATCGTCACCTTCGGGACGCTCTACGCGCTCACGCCCAAGGCGTTTCCGCCGGACGTGCCGTTCGCCCCGGTGCCCTGGGCGCTGGCCGCCTACAGCCTGTTCACCGCGCTGCGCCTCTGGCTGGCCTATGCGCGGCGGCTCGCCGGACCGTTCCTGGCCGTTTCGATCGTCGTCGACTTCACCCTGCTCTACGTCACCATCTGGAGCTTCCACCTGCAGTACGACGCGCCGCCGAGCCTCTATCTCAAGGCGCCCACGCTGATGTACGCGTTCATCCTGATCGCTCTGCGCGCGCTGCGCTTCGAGGCGCGCTGGGTCCTGCTCGCCGGCGCGGCGGCCTGCATCGGCTGGCTCGTCCTGCTCGGCTACGCGGTCGCCACCCCGGGCGCCCACGGCATCACCCGCGACTTCAAGACCTATGTGATGTCCTACGACATCCTGATCGGCGCGGAGTTCGACAAGATCGTTTCGCTCGCCATGGTTTCGGTGATCCTCGCCGTCGTCGTCCTGCGCGCGCGCCGCCTGCTCGTCACCGCCACCGCCGAGACCATCGCCGGGGCCGAGCTGTCGCGGTTCTTCGCCCCGGAGGTGGCCCGCACCATCAAGCAGTCCGAGATGGCGATCGCACCCGGCGAGGGGGTCCTGCGCGAGGCGGCGATCCTGGTCGTCGACCTGCGCGGCTTCACCACGCTGGCCGCGCGCCTGGCACCCAACGAGGTCATGGCGGTGCTCGGCGAATATCAGAGCCGCCTGGTCCCGGTGATCCGCCGGCACGGTGGCAGCATCGACAAGTTCCTGGGCGACGGCGTGCTCGCGAGCTTCGGTGCGGTCGAGCCGAGCCCCACCGCCGCGGCCGATGCGCTGCGTGCCGTCGACAATCTGCTCGCCGTCGCTGCCGACTGGGCGACCGATCGGCGGGCGCGCGGCCTGGAGCCGCTGCGGCTGGGGTTCGGCGTGGCCGGCGGCACGGTCACCTTCGGCGCGGTCGGCAGCGTCGAGCGGCTCGAGTACACGGTGATCGGCGATCCGGTGAACCTCGCCGCCAAGCTCGAGGCGCACACCAAGGCCGAGGCGGTCGCGGCGCTGACCGACGACGCGACCTACGCCCGCGCGGTCGAGCAGGGCTACGTCCCGCCGCGGGCCAAGGAGCTGCGCCCCCGCCGCGCCGTCGCCGGCGTCGCCGCCCCGGTCGGCGTCCGGGTGCTGGGCTGAGGCGGCTACTGCGCCGTCCAGCCGCCGTCCATGGCGACCGCCTGGCCGCGGATCTGGTCGGCGGCGGGGGAGCACAGGAACACGGCGAGGCCGCCGAGCTGCTCGACGGTCACGAAGGCGCCGGAGGGCTGCTTCTCCTGGAGCAGCTCGCGGCGCGCCTGCTCGACGGAGATTCCCTCGCGCGCAGCCCGGTCGTCGATCTGCTTCTCGACCAGCGGGGTCAGGACCCAGCCGGGGCAGATCGCGTTGCAGGTCACGCCGGTCGTGGCCGTCTCCAGGGCGACCACCTTGGTCAGCCCGACCAGCCCGTGCTTCGCCGCGACATAGGCCGACTTGTGCACCGAGGCGACGAGGCCGTGGGCCGAGGCGACGTTGATGATCCGCCCCCAGTCGCGCTCCAACATGCCGGGCAGAGCCGCCTTGATGGCATGGAACGCCGAGGAGAGGTCGATGGCGATGACCGCGTCCCAGCGCTCGTCGGGGAACTCGTGCACCGGGGCGGTGTGCTGGATGCCGGCGTTGTTGACGAGGATGTCGACATGGCCGAGCTCGCCACGCGCCTCCTCGACCATCCGCCGGATCTCGACGGGCCTGCTCATGTCGGCGGCGGCGAACATGCAGCGCACATCGTGCTCGGCGGCGATCGCCGCCCGGGTCGCCTCGATGGCGTCGAGATCGCCGAGCCCATTCAACGCGATGTCAGCCCCGGCCGCAGCCAGGGACTTGGCGATGCCGAGCCCGATGCCGCTGGTCGACCCGGTGACCAGAGCCACCCGTCCCTTGAGTGCGCGCACGACCCCCCTCCCACGCTGATCCGAATCGATTGTGCCCGATCGCGGTGGGCCAGGGAAGCGTGCCGGCTCAGAGCGCGCCGAGGATGCTGCGATCCGGGTCCTCGGTGAACGCCTTGAGCGTCTTCGTGCGGAGGTTGCCGCGGCGTCGGGCCGCGGCGGTCGCTGCTTGACAGCCCTGAATCTCGCTCACGATCCACTCCGCGAGGATGACGTGCTTGGCCGTCGTCCAAGTCTCCGGTCGCCTTCGCCGACCGGTGGACTAGGCTGGCAGCGACCCCCCCAGGCCGGGACACTGCCCGTGGAAGGCTTGCTCTATCTGATACCGATCGCCCTGTTCCTGGGCGGCCTGGGCCTCGCCGCCTTCCTCTGGGCGCTCAGGAGCGGCCAGTTCGACGATCTCGACGGCGCCGCCGAGCGGATCCTGTTCGACGACGACGACGAGGATCCGCCCGACGCGCCGCCGCCACTCAGGCGGTCTTCTTCGGGGTGAGCGGGCAGGTCGACAGCCCGAACAGCTTGTAAGCCGGGCAGAAGCCGATCAGCGCGGTCGCCAGGGGGATCACGCCGATCCAGCCCCACGGCGTCTGCGGGCCGACAAACACCAGCGCGATCAGCACCACGCCGATCACGACCCGGACGACCCGATCGATGGTTCCCACGTTCTGCATGCGATCCTCCTTCTCCTTGGCCGACCATGGCATCTAGCCCGAAGCGGCGGCGCGGCTCGGTGACCAAGTCACCGCCGCTCAGGCGGCGCGCGCGGCGAGACGTCGCAGCTCGTCGGCCCGCAGGATCGTGAGCGCGCCGCGCCCGAGCCGAACCAGCCCGCGCCGCTCGAGCTCCTTCAGCACCCGGCTCACCACCTCGCGAGCGGTGCCGAGCTCGACGGCGATCGCGTGGTGCGTCGCGCGGACCTGGCCGTCGCGCGCGGCCTGCAGGAGCCACGCGGCGAGCCGCGCGTCGAGCCGGCGGAAGGCGACCTCGGCCACGAGCAGGAGCATCTCGCGCAGGCGGTCGCCGAAGGCGGCGAAGACGAGGTGGCGGAAGCGCGCCGAGTCGGCGAGCAGCGCCTCGAAGGCCGGGCGCGGCAGGGCCAGCGCCTCGGTCGGGCTCTCGACCACCGCCTCCGCGGCGTAGTCGACTCCGGCCAGGAGGCAGGCGGTGGTGAGCACGCAGCCGTCGCCGGCGGTAAGGCGGTAGAGGACGATCTCGTGCCCGCCCTCGGTTACCAGCTGCACGCGCACCGTGCCGGAGACGACGATGAGGAAGGTGCGGCAGGCGTCGCCCGGCCGAAACACCACGGCGCCCGGGGACAGGCGCACGAGCTGGGCGGCCTCGGCGAGCCGCTGCAGCGCATCCGGCTCGAGGTCTCGGAGCAGCGGGACATGCTGCGCGAGCGCCGCGGCGTCAGGCATGGTCAACGCGGCGCCGTGGCCCGCCCGTCCAGCGCCACCGGCGCGTTGCGCCGCTGCACCAAGTAGAACTGGTAGGTGGGCGAGTAGTCGGTGACGACGAAACGCACGGTGACGGTCTCGCCGGGCAGGATGCTGGCTCCGGAGAAGACCAGCTCGTCGAGCGGCTCGTCGGTCCTGTAGGCGTGCGTGAAGCGGTCCGAGCCGACGACCACGTCGCGGCTCGCGTCCTGGGCAAAGGACAGGCCATCCTCGTAGGGGCTGGTGCGGGTCAGGATCTCGCGCAGCTCGAGCTCGAAGCTGTCCCACTGCCGCGTGGTGAGGTTGCGGACCACCTTGGTCAGCGCGAAGCCGACCGTGTGTTGCGTCGCGACGCGGTTGCCGAACTCGCTGCGCAGGCCGCGGATGGTCAGCACCGCCGGCCCGTCGTCGGTGATGTCCTCGTGGAGCACGAACGGGTCGTCCAGGGTACCGCGGCCGCTGCCGCCGCGCAGCACGAGGCCGCCCAGCTCGTCGTCGAAGGTGATGCCGTCGAGCACCACCGGCGCCGCCGCCGCGGCGACGGCCCCGACCGCGACCGCGAGCGCCGCCGCCACCGCGAGAAGATGCATGCCCGGCCTCCACCAACCTGGACCCTATGGGTCCATGGCGGTCCGCGCAACCGGACCCGACAGGCTGGCGAACGCGTAGGCCGCCGCCTGCCGCGCGGCGACCAGCGCCGCCGCCTGCGGGCCGCGGCTCGGCCCGGCATAGCCACCCTCCGCGCGGAGCGCCGCGAAATAGCCCTCGCCGGGCAGGCCGTCGGCCTTGCGCACCACGAGGCAGGCGAGATCCGGGCCGCCCGCGGCCTCGACCCGCGCGCAGACCCGGCCGAGGTCGCGGCACAGCGCCGCCACCGTGATCCGCGTCACCTTGCGGTCGAAGAGCGCGAGGAGCTGCCCGTAGGTCACCGGCCGCCGGGCGCGGGCGGCGGCGATCAGCGCGCGTTCGAGGCGGTCGAGATCGACCATCGACGCTGCCGGGCCCGTGGCACGTGGCTTGCGAAGCCGGGCCACGGCGATACGATCGTGACAAGCCCCAAGGCGGAGTTTCTTCCCATGCCGATCCGCACCAGCCTCACCGCGGCGCTGCTCGCCGCCGGCCTCGTCGCCCCGGCGCTGGCCGAAACCTCGATCAAGTTCACCCTCGACTGGAAGTTCCAGGGGCCGACGGCGGCGTTCTTCGTCGCCCAGGAGCAGGGCTATTTCACGGACGAGGGGCTGTCGGTCTCGATCGACAGCGGCAACGGCTCGGCCGGCGCCGTGACCCGGGTCGCGAGCGGTGCCTACCAGATGGGCTTCGCCGACATCAACGCGCTGGTCGAGTTCAACGTCGCCAACCCCGGCCAGGCGGTTAAGGCGGTGATGATGGTCTACGACGCGCCGCCGTTCGGGCTGTACACGCTCAAGGCCAACGGCATCGCCAGCCCGCAGGATCTCGTCGGCAAGCGTCTGGGTGCGCCGGTGTTCGACGCCAGCTACAAGCTGTTCCCGGCCTTCGCCGCCGAGGTCGGCATCGACGAGGCCGCGGTGCCGCGGGTCAACATGGACCCGCCGCTGCGCGAGGCGATGCTGGTCCGCGGCGAGGTCGACGTGATCTCCGGGCACCATTTCAGCTCGATCCTCGACCTCCAGGCCAAGGGCGTCGCGCGCGACGACATCGTGACCATGCTCTACAAGGACTTCGGCATGGACTTCTACGGCAACGCGGTGATCGCCAGCGCCGGGTTCATCGAGTCCGACCCCGCGGCGGTGGCCGGCTTCAACCGGGCCGTGGCCCGCGCCTGGCAATGGGTGGTGCAGAACCCCGCGGCCGCGGTCGACATCGTCGCCAAGGTCGATCCCTTGATCGACAAGGCGCTCGAGCTCCAGCGGCTGCAGCTCGCGCTGGACGTCAACATCCTGACCCCGTGGGTCAAGGAGCACGGGCTGGGTGCGGTCGACCCGGCCCGGCTCGACAGCTCGATCCGCCAGCTCGCCACGGCGCTCAAGCTCCCGACCACACCGGCTGCGGCCGACATCTGGACCGACGCCTTCCTGCCGCCGCCGGAGGACCGCCGGCTCTGAGCCGTCGACGGCGTCGATGGCGTTCATTGAGATCGAGGACGTCGCCCTGCGCTACGGGGGCGACGGCGGCGTCCTCGCGCTCGAGAGCTGCTCGCTCACCGTCGAGAGGGGCGAGTTCGCGGCCGTGGTCGGGCCGTCCGGCTGCGGCAAGTCGACCCTGCTCAAGCTGCTCTCCGGCCTGCACCGCCCGTCGGCGGGCCGGGCCCGCCTCGACGGGCGGCCGATCGACGGGCCGCAGCACGGCATCGGCATGGCGTTCCAGAACGCCACGCTCCTGCCCTGGCGGACGACGCTCGGGAACGTGCTGCTGCCGCTCGAGGTCAGCGACGCGCACCGGCGCACCTTCCGCGCCAGGCGGGCGCAGCATGTCGAGGCGGCGCGCGCGCTGCTGCGCACGGTGGGGCTCGCCGAGTTCGAGGCTCGGGCCCCCTACGAGCTGTCGGGGGGCATGCAGCAGCGCGCGAACCTGTGCCGGGCGCTGATCCACGAGCCAGCGCTCCTGATGCTCGACGAGCCGTTCGCCGCCCTCGACGCGTTCACCCGCGAGGAGCTGTGGAGCGTGCTGCAGGATCTCTGGCTGCGCCAGCGCTTCACCGTGATCCTGGTCACCCACGACCTGCGCGAGGCGGTGTTCCTCGCCGACGTGGTGCACGTGGTCAGCAAGCGGCCGGGGCGGATCGTGCTCTCACGGCGCGTCGACCTGCCCCGCCCGCGCACGCTCGCCACCACCTTCGAGCCGGCCTTCGTCGAGCTCTACCACGAGCTGCGCGACGCGATCGGCGAGGTCCGGGCGGCGTGACGGGACCCTCAGGCGGCGCGCGGCTGGACCTCGCGCTCGATCCGCTGCGCCAGCTCGCCCTGCGCCACGTCGCGCTCGTAGGCCATCTGCAGGCCAAGCCAGAGATCGACGCTGGTGCCGAAATAGCGGGCCAGGCGCATCGCCGTGTCGGCGGTCACCGCGCGCTCGCCGCGCAGGATGGCGGTGATCCGGTTGGTCGGCACCTGCAGCGCCCGGGCCAGCGCCTTGGCCGACAGGCCCAGTGGCTCGAGGAAGTCGTGCCGGAGGATGGCGCCCGGATGCACGGGATCGAGCGGCGGCGCCGCCGGATCGACGAGATCGGAGAAGTCGATCCGGCCCGCATCGACATCCTCGCGGCGAATCATCATGAGCTACTCTCAGTGAGAGTCGACCACCTCGACCCCGTAGGCATGCCCGTCCTCCCAGCGAAAGCACACGCGCCACTGGTCGTTGATCCGGAGCGACCAATGACCGGCGCGATCGGCATGGAGCTTCTCCAGCCGGTTGCCCGGTGGCCGCCGAAGCTGCTCCAGGCTCGCCGCACCGTCGACGCGCCGCAGCTTCTTGCGCGCCGCGGCGACCAGCTCGGCCGGGACGCCCTTGACCAGGCGCCCCTCGAACATCATCGCCGTCCGGCGGTCGCGGAGCGTCTGGATCACCTTGCATTCCTACCGCACCCGCCCGGTTACGCCAAGCGTCACCACTCGCCGCGGGCCGGCTCCGGCGCCGTGCAGGCGCCATGACCGCGGGCACCCGCAACGCGCTCGCCCCCTGGGTCGCGGGCCTGGCGCTCCTGCTGGTATGGGAGGCGGGCTGCCGGCTGTTCGCCGTGCCGGCCTTCATCCTGCCCACGCCCTCGGCCAGCGTGGGTGCCTTGTGGGCCTATCTCGGCCCGATCGCGTTCAACGCCGTGTTCACCTTCTGGGTGACGCTGCTCGGCTTCGCCATCGCGGTCGGGGTCGGGCTGGTGCTCGGCGTGCTGATCGGCGCCTCGCCGCTCGCCTACGCCGCGCTCAATCCGCTGCTGATCGGCTTCAACTCGATCCCCAAGGTGGCGATCGTGCCGATCCTGGTGATCTGGTTCGGCATCGGCACCGTCCCGGCGGTGCTGACCGCTTTCCTGATCTCGTTCTTCCCGATCGCGGTCAACGTCGCCACCGGCATCGCCACACTGGAGCCCGAGCTCAAGGACGTGCTGCGCTCGCTGGGTGCGCGGCCGATCGACATCCTGCTGAAGGTCGGCCTGCCGCGGGCGATGCCCTACTTCTTCGCCAGCCTCAAGGTGGCGGTGACCCTGGCCTTCGTCGGCTCGGTGATCTCCGAGACGATCGCCGGCAACCGCGGCATCGGCTACCTCATGCTGCAGGCCAGCTCGAGCTTCAACGTTCCGCTGGTCTTCGCCGGCCTGATCGTCGTCGCCGCCATGGGCATCGTGATGTACGCCGCCTTCGCCGTCCTCGAGCGGCGCATCACCGGCTGGGCGTTCCGCGGCCAGCAGCCGGCGGGGTGAGCGTCCCCGCACGCCCGCGTTTGCGAACGGACAGGATGCGCAACCTCTGCTAGAATGCGTCCCGCGCCACATCGGATAGCGGGCGATGAGCCTCCAGGCCGCCGGGATCACCGGGCACGGCAACCTGGTCGT